>CAZWGS010000013.1:0-73509 GCA_964633315.1 uncultured bacterium
TGCTGGTATTACCAATAGTCTCCCAGTCGGTAAAATCTCCAGTTTCAAAACTACCATCAGTAGGACCACTACCAAAAGCTGATGTTTCAATGCTGGTATTACCAATAGTCTCCCAGTCGGTAAAATCTCCAGTTTCAAAACTACCGTTAGTTAGTGCTTGAGCTGAACTAGCACCAAAAAGATTGGCTATACCAATTAAACTGACTGCACTTGCAGTTAATTTTATGCCATTAACACATGTTACCTTCATTAAATTTTGCACTCCAAAAAACTCGATGTTGGCACCGTAAAAACTCGAAAAAAAATCCATACTTCTCCATGTCAGTAGCTTTCTAGTTTCCGCCACTGACTGGCAATTTTATTAATTTTCTGGAAATTTAAATTTGAGTTAAATCATTTTCCAGTCACTAATGTTTTACCCATGATTAATTGTCGCCAAAAGCATAATCTGCTAGTGCAAATACTGGCTTTGGCTCTAAAAACCGATGGTTAAATGTATTTTCCCGAAATTTTACGTGCTTTTATTCAAGAATATACTTACATTATTGACCTAGGTTAGTCTACATTTCACAGTAAACTTGACAAAAACTTTATATTAGGGATAAGTGTAAAAATCTTATCAAGCAGCACTGTAGTGGTATTTATATCGACACAGAAGCTTTTTTTATGAAGTTATAGTGAAGAAAAATTGCCAATTTAAATTTATTACCTGCAATAAGACAACAGCTATTTTTTCATCAATAAACTACAGTATGTAAATCCGTATCGATAACTATTAACTTTAGCTGCTTCAATTTTGGTGTTTACTCAACTAAAGATTACTATATATTAGATTTCTGGACCCAATTTTCCCTAACAGCAGGAAAAAGCCTGACTAGGTATCAAAGGTAGATGACAAGGAAGGAATTGTGACAATAGGATTGAGGATTGCGATCTTATCCTCATAAGTAATTCCAGCTTATTAAACACGTCAAACTAATTTCTCATACCCAATCCGGTTGTGATAATAGCTTTTTTAATTGTAGGGAGTTGGGGGGAGGGTTCGAGGCGAAAGCGTATCAGACTACTCACAGAATAGGATTTAGTATCAAAACCTCAGATCCTCAAGTCTCCAGACCAAGACTATCTATAACCAAGGTAAAATTAGGGTTAATCTTTCCCAAGATCAACCCTCCATTAAACAAAGATAATGCTGAGATTAACTATCTCCTGGTTCCATTCCTGAACCTACAGGTGCAATAGAATTGAGTTTTAGATCAGGATGATCAGCTTGTACTTGACCTAAATTCCACTGATTTCTAAAGAGTAACACTGGGCGATTCCAGTTATCTTTTACCGTCATCGTATTAAAGAGACGACCAACTTTTTCCAACGCTTGCCAGCCACCAGTAACCCAACGTGCCAAACTGTAAGGTAAGGGTTCAAGACGAGTTTCAACGCCATATTCACTTTGCAAACGGAATTGTACCACCTCAAACTGCAGTTGACCCACAGCCGCTAAGATAGGATCGCGTTTAAAGTCATCACTAGAGTACATAATTTGTACCGCGCCTTCTTCACGCAACTCCTTAATTCCCTTTTGAAATTGCTTGAATTTAGAGGGATTGGGATTTTTCATATAGGCGAAAAGTTCGGGAGAGAAGCAGGGAATCCCCTCATACTCAACCTTCTTGCCATTGTAAATCGTATCACCAATGGCAAACACACCAGGATTATTTAAACCAATCACATCTCCAGGATAGGCGGTATCAATCGATTCTCTACCCTGGGCGAATAATTTTTGTGGACGAGATAGACGAACGGTTTTACCTGTGCGAGCATGACTTACAGTCATATCCTTTTCAAATTTACCAGTACAGACGCGTATAAACGCCACACGATCTCGGTGTTTGGGGTCCATATTTGCCTGTAGCTTGAAGACAAACCCGGTAAAATTATCGTAGGTAGGGTCTAGTTTGCCTGATGTGGAATTACGTCCCTCTGGTTTGAGGGCGTAGTCGAGAAAAGATTCCAAAAACAGTTGTACGCCAAAATTAGTCATGGCGCTACCAAAAAATACCGGAGTCATTTCTCCCGCATGAATCGCTTCGAGATCCCAAGGCGCACCAATTTCTTCGAGAATTTCCAACTCCTCTTTTAGCTGATAATACAGCTCTTGCTCGAGTAATTGTTCAATTTGGGGGTCACCTAGGTCTAAGACCGTTTCTGCGGCTTCCTGACTACCGTGGGCGCGACGTTCAAACAGGTGTATCTGTTGCTGGCGGCGATCAAAAACACCCCGAAAGCGATCTCCCATACCAATAGGCCAATTAACAGCGTAGGTTTGTAAGCCTAATTCCTGTTCAATCTCATCTAATAATTCTAGAGGTTCGCGTCCGGGACGGTCGAGTTTATTGGTAAAGGTAAAGATAGGTAAAGATCGCATTTTGCAAACTTCAAAAAGTTTGCGTGTTTGCGGTTCTAAACCTTTCGCAGCATCTATTAACATTACCGCATTATCCGCTGCCGCCAGTGTTCTGTAAGTATCTTCACTGAAATCCTGGTGTCCAGGAGTGTCTAGCAGATTAATTTGAAAGTCCTTGTAGCTAAACTGCAAGACTGTGGAAGTAATGGAAATACCTCTTTGTTGTTCCATCTCCATCCAGTCAGAAGTAGCTTTACGCTGCGCCCTTCGTGTTTTCACTGCGCCAGCTTCGTGAATTGCTCCTCCATAGAGCAGTAACTTTTCTGTTAATGTAGTTTTACCAGCATCGGGGTGAGAGATAATCGCAAAATTGCGTCTGCTTTCTACGGCATTTTCTAGTTCAGTGTGCATTTGAGCTATCAAGTGTCAGTATTTTTTAAGAGAATACTTAAGTATTTACTATCATCAGGCATTAACATTTCTGAGAAATGTTGTGTTTCCACTGATGCTTCGTGTATAGCTAAGGGTGAGAATATTCATAATCAAGACAGGTTGCCAAAATACGCTTTTTAATCGAATATTTAAGCTTTTTAGAAAGAAAATAATGAGCTGGGATAACAATAGACTTGCCGATGTTACTAAGGAAATAAACCAAGCCGCCCTGCTACAAAAAATCACCAAACGTATTCATCAATCCTTAGAGTTAAATCATATTGTCGAGGCAACAGTTCATGAAGTCCAATCCTTACTGCAAACAGATCGGGTAATGATCTATCGTTTTGCTGCTGATGGCAGTGGCAAAGTAATTGCAGAGGCTTTAGATTCAACTCGCCTTCCTTCTCTTAAAGGATTACACTTCCCCGTCGATGATATACCATCTTTTGCCCGTAAGTCACTAATGGATTTGGGTTTACGTTCTATCGTCAATGTTGCCACAGGTAAAATTGGTTTCAGTCCCCTAGAACCAGAATCAGGAGAAACTCTGGAATTTGAGGAAATTGTCTATCGCCAGGTAGATTTGTGTCATCTAGAATACCTTAAGGCGATGGGAGTTAGCTCTTCAATCGCAGTTCCTATAATTTTACGTCACCACGACGCAGAGAGGGAAATACTCAAGGAATTATGGGGATTGCTAATTTCCCATCATAGTCAACCGCGAGATGTGTCTGTGGCAGAACTCAATTTGTTGCAGTGGATCGCTGACCAAAGTACAATCGCTATTACCCAGGCTCATTTGTTAGCTAGTGTTCGACGCAAAGCCCAGCAGGAAGAAGTTATCAATCGCATTTCGGGGCTGCTTCATTCTTTTCCCATAACCCAACTACAGGAAGCCCTCGAAGAAACTGTCACTGCCCTTAAAGGTTGCGGATGTAGACTCTATCTTCATGCTCACGCTAACATTTCCCAGGCACAATTATACACTTACGGCAATTGTGTTCCATCCTTTTGCCTAGAAGAACATCCTTTATGGTCAAGTTTACTCCAACTTGCCAGTTCCGAGAACAGCGAATCTCTAACTAGTTCAAGCATCTCCATTGCCAACATTTATGATGAACCAGTATTTCGAGTCCTCACTCCCGCCTTTGCAGAAACAAAAATTCGCAGCCTCCTAATTTTAACCCTAGTTTACCGCTCTCGCACTTTGGGTTATTTAACGGTTTTTCGAGAAGAAATTGACACTGAAACCCTGTGGGCGGGACAATTTGACCCTAGCCAACAACAGAAATTACCCAGACAATCATTTGAGGTTTGGAGACAGCGAAAACGCAGTCAGATTCAACCCTGGAATGATGAAGATCTAGCCTTGGGAAACATTTTGGCAGATAATTTTTCTCGCGCCATCGAACAGCATCAACTTTACCAACAGGTTAACTCCTCAAATCATAATTTAGAACGTCAAGTAGAGGAACGTACAGCGAAATTACAACAATCTCTTGACTTACAAAACGCCCTGCGACAGATAACTGATCAAATTCGCAGTAGCCTAGATTTACACACAACATTGCAAACTTTAGTACGGGAAGTAAGGAATTTACTCGATACTGACCGAGTGTTAATTTACCAATTCGCAGAGGATTCCTGGGGAGAAGTCACTGTAGAAGAAGTTAGGGGTGATTGGTGTTCTCTGCTGGGATTGCGTGGTCCCAAAGATTGCTTTCCGGAGGATTACGTAGAATTATACCTCAGGGGACGGGTACGGACAATTAGTAATGTAGAGAAAGCAGATTTAAGCCCCTGTCATCGAGGATTTTTATATAGTCTCCAGATTCAAGCAAACTTAATTGTTCCTATTGCTATTGGTTCGCAGCTTTGGGGACTGCTAATTGCCCACCAGTGTAAGGAAGAGAGGTTTTGGACACTCGAAGAAATTGAAATTTTGCAACAATTAGCGGATCAAGCTGCAGTAGCAATTAACCAAGCACAAATATACAAACGCAGTAATGAAATTGCAACCATTGCTACAGAAAAAGCTTTTCAACTTGAACAGGCAGCGGAACAGGAAAAAACCTTGTTTCGAGTTATTAGTAAGATTCGTGAATCTCTAGATTTGAAGACAATTTTTCAGGTAGCAACTAAGGAAGTACGACGTTTATTATCTGCTGACCGCGTTGCCATTTTTCGCTTTATTCCCAAATCTAATTATCAGCAGGGAATATTTATTTCTGAGGATGTGCAAGAGGGTTTGAGGCAAGTATTAAATCTAGAAGTTAATGATGAATGCTTTGGGCAAGAATATGCCGCTCAATATCGCAATGGTAAAATTCAAATAATTAATGATGTAATAGCAGCACCATTAAGTAATTGCCATCGACAAATGTTAGCTCGTTTGCAGGTACGAGCCAATTTAGCAGTACCTTTAATGAAAGGAGAGCAACTTTGGGGTTTACTATGTATTCACCAGTGTGAAAATCCCCAACCTTGGTCAGAATCTGCTATTGAGTTTGTTAAACAAATAGCAACCCATTTAGGAGTAGCTTTACATCAAGGTTCCCTGTTAGAGAAAACTCAAAACCAAGCAGAAGAACTAGCGGAAGCATTTAGTGAACTGCAGGCGACCCAAAGCCAATTGATTCAAACCGAAAAAATGTCAAGTTTGGGACAATTGGTAGCTGGAATTGCCCATGAAATTAACAATCCGATTAATTTTATCTATGGTAATTTGGAGCATTTAAGTAACTATAGCCACGACTTACTGGAATTATTACAGCTTTATCGCACTGCTTATCCGCAGCCGAAACCAGAAATTATTGAGCAAAGTCAAGATATAGATTTTGATTTTTTAGCTCAGGATTTACCCCATATTCTTCACTCTTTAAGACTTGGGGCAGAACGTATTCGTAAAATTGTACTATCTCTACGTAATTTTTCTCGGCTGGATGAGGCAGAAAGAAAAAATGTAAATTTACATGAAGGACTTGAAAATACTTTGCTAATGTTGCAACATCGCTTTAAAGCAAAAGGCAAATTATTAGCGATTGACCTGATTAAAGACTATGGGAAATTACCTCCTGTTGAATGTTATCCCAGTCAACTTAATCAAGTATTTATGAATATCTTGACTAATGCAATTGATGCTTTAGATAAAAGCAGACAGATTCCTAGTAATTGTGACTCAAATAGTAACAAAGCCGCAACTACTCCTCAAATAGTGATTCGGACAAGAATGGTTGAGGAAAATTGGGCAGAGATCCGAATTTCTGATAATGGCACAGGTATTGAAGAAAACATCTTTAACAAGATTTTCGACCCCTTCTTTACTACTAAATGTGTGGGTAAAGGAACAGGATTAGGTTTATCAATTAGCTATAAAATTATTGTAGAAAAGCATGGCGGGAAGTTGCATTGTCACTCGATATTAGGAGAAGGTACAGAGTTAATTATTAAAATTCCCAGGGAAACAGCTACTTCACAGAGGGAATTGGATGTGTAAAGTTATTAATTTTTGAAAAGCCTAATAAGTAACTCTACTGGATTAAAATAAGACAACAGATTAATAGCTATTACTAACTCAACCCCCAAGATGGGAAGTTTTTTGTGAGGATGAAATAGCCCTGGGAATATGGGAGTTTGGGGAAATTATATAGTTTGACGTTTAATGACGTGGGCTTACTTATCTACAAAGCCTCTTCTTCCATTTCCTCTTCCAACTTACCTTGCCACAGGTGAATCACCTTATCAAAACCTCCACTGGCTAAAATACTACCATCAGGACTAAAAGCTAGAGACTGTACCCAATCGCCATGTCCTTGAAATTGGCTGAGTAATTCACCCGTTTGCAAATCCCAAATTCGAATCCCATCGTGACTACCACTGGCTATAATTCTACCGTTGGGATGCACTGTTACCGCCCTTACCTCGTCAGGATGTCCCCTCAGAGTATGCATTTGCTGTCCAGTAGCAAGATTCCAAACCTTGACTGTGCGATCATGGCTTCCTGTGACTAAAATGGTTCCATTGGCAGTAAAAGCGAGACTATTTACCCTCTTATCATGGGCTAAAAATCCAGATATAGGTCTTGCTGTGCGCAAATCCCAGAATTTAATCTGTCCCTCACTATCGCCACTAGCTAATAAATAATTGTTGGGATGAACTCCCAGAGCGTAGGTAAGATGGTCAAAGCGCACTAAAGTGTAGAGAGGGCGTTTTTTTTGTAAATCCCAGACACGAATACCATCTAAACCACCACTAACTAATCTCTCACTATCGGGAGTAATCGCTAGGGATAAAATATTAGTGGAATGTTCAAGAAAGGTTTGATTGAAATGTCCCCTTTCCAAAGTCCATAAATTAATACCACCATCATCACCACTACTAGCGAGAATCTTACCATCGGGACTAGTAGCTAGGCTCAGTATAGCGGAGCGCTGTGTTATAAGATCGCGAGTTTGACGACCATTTTCTACCCTCCAGAGTCTAACTCTCGGTTCATTGTAGCTACCACCACTGAAAAGATTGACGCTGTCTGCACTGAAAGCAAGGGAATCTACAGGAGAAGAATGACCTTTAAGAGTACGCACTAATTCTACATTACGCCATTTCTCAATTTCTTGCTCAATTTTTTCTTGTTCTGATGCTTCTTCTAATTGTTGAGGTGTGATTTCTGGTGTGGTTTGTGCAAAAACAATCTTAGACATATTAACCCCACCCATCACCATTGCTACAAGCAAGATTGAGTATTGTAACTTCATAATTTACCTTGAATATTAGGGCAAATAGTCTGGGATAGCCTTATTTTTGGGGGGAATTTCTTGCCAACTAAAGAGAATTCCTTCTAACTCTGATTTTAGAATTTCTAAGGCTGCAATTTGCTCAGTAATCGCCTGCAATTTTAGTTGTAGATGTTGTTTGAAGACACCACAAGGTAATTCTCCCGAATCATGGATATCGAGAATCGTTTTAATTTCCTTGAGACTAAGTCCTAAAGCTTGCGATCTTTTGATAGTTACCACTTAATAGGGTGGACGATGCTTATCATTACCCAATATCGGTAGGGGATTTTGGGATGATTGGGGTGGTAGATATCCCCTTGGTGATTCTCTTTGGGATATTTCATGTGATTGTTGGTTGCGCCACAAACGCAATAAGATTCCTAAGATAGCTATAGTTAAACCTAAACTTAGAAGAGTCCAGCGTCCACCAACACCGCCAATTACAGCATCAACAATGCCAACTATAAGGATAAAACTGGAAATTGGTTCTCTTCGATACGTCACTTTCAGTAATCGAGGTAATAAAGGAGTCATGACGTTGTTTTCGTTGCAATCGTTTCTTCTTCTAATTTCAGGTTATCTTACCAGCACTTTAGCTGCTGATACTGATTACACACTAAGCACTACAACTCTTTTTTCCTCTTCCAGATACTTCCACCGGAAAAATATGCAACTTTAGCCCCTCGATTGCAAGTTGATTTATAATCCCACGACAGTAGCGCGTGGGATTAGTTTAACTTGTTACTGTAATCCCAACCAAGAGAGCAAGCCTTGACCAGTAAAATATTCAATAACTATAGTCAAGGTCAATCCAATCATAGCAGCTCGACCATTGAGACGTTCAGCATAGTCATTGAAGCCAAATTTTGGTTCTTCTAAATTAGGCGTAGTAGTGGGTTGAGGTTGTTCAGTCATTAGTTTCTCTCGTGTAGTGAAGCTTTACGCTTAATTCTATACGAAACTACACATAAATTTATAGTTGAAGCTCATACAACACACTCTAGTCGTAGGATCAAAGTGTTGTTTTTTGCTATTTTTTTTCGTTGGCAAGACCAAGAACATCTATAAAAAATAATGTAGAATCATAAAATTTTGCTTTCCTACAAGAGTTATAAATTCAGACATTTTAATTTTCCCAGATGCCTAAAAAATAAGCGAAGTAATTATCAGCTTAATTATTTTATTACAACCTATTTATGACCAAATTTTAAATTCAGTAAACGCAGCATAATTGCCAGAATTAGCAAGATAACAATGGGTAGATAAAGTAATATTGACTCCGATAATCTTCCGCTAAAAGCAATCAGGAAAGCCAACCATAGATAATACATGCCAACAGTATGTAAAATCTGCCAAGGACGTTGACCAAGCCAAGCAGCGGTGCGATTAAATGAGGTTAAGGTCATTGCAACAATGAAAAGATAACCTAACATACCACCAGGATCGCTTTGATAACTATCTCCAGAAGTCACAATTGCTAAACCGAAAATTGCGATCGCATGGAAGCCGTGAGAAACTGCAAAAGAAACTCCTAAATAACGGCGATTTCTCCTCAACCATTGAGTAAAAGAGTTTCTCCAGATTTGTTGCAGTGGAGCAGCGACAAAAGCAGCTATAAATAAGATACAGGAAGTGCGAGCTGTGGCTCTGATGGCTAAGCGCATACTTGGCTCATTAATACCATGAATTATAACAATAATCGCCAGCATGATGCTGATTCCTAGCGCCACCCAAGCAACAAGATTCCAGCTTTGGTATGAAAGTTTCTTGACTATCATTGGCTTGCTATTGAAGCTAAATTTGTTTCTGTATCTGGTTCAATTTGGCGCTGTCGCACGAGTAAAAATAGAGGAAGTGCCAGAGACCAACCAACAAGGATATTACTGGCAATGTAAATCCACAACCAGCGCATTTTGAGTCGTGAACCCTCTGTGAAGACAAAAATCTAAAAGGCTCAAGAAGAAATAATTAAATCTATGCCAAACATACTAGAGATGCGATTGGCAAAAAGTTGTGTTAAAAATAATTGTAAATCAATTCCATTGTTCAACAAAAAAGGTACAAGCTGGGGATAGGGTAATGCTAAACCTAAAATACAAAGCACAATATAAAGTAATTGTTGCATAAGTTTATCAAAATAATTATGTTAATTTGATTGAAATTTTAGCTATTATACCTTCTTCGTTTATTGCCTAATTTTCCGAAAAATTATAATACTGAAAATACTAATAAATCCTGAAAATATGTGATTAATATATGAGCTATTGTTTATGCTAGTCTCATAGCTTGAACTAAAATTTAGAGGTTAATAATTGAGCCAGTTTAGTTATATAACATCAACAGATTTAACAAAAAAATTAACCATGTCTAATTCTGAAACTTCTCAACTATCTCCAAAAAAAACTGATAATTGGCGACTCAAACCTGGTTATTTAAGCCAAGGAGGATCAGAATTTGAATCTATCCATATTCTACTAGGTAAATTTTTAGCAGATCGCCATTCACCAGATCCCCTATCCCATAGTTCCTTATTAGCAGATAATCCCGAATTTACCTGGGGAACTGGTAAACCTTTAGAAAAAGTAATTGATTCTCAGGAAGCTTTTGACTATTTACTGACTAATCCCCAGCTATTTCGCAATGCGGTTGCGATTGTTGAACCTTGGCAGCATGTGGGTCATAATCCCCTTGGAGAAGAAGTTCGTGCTTCAATCAATGTTGCCTATTTAATGCAGAAACTGGCTGATTGTGACTCAATTTTGTTTCCTCTTTGGTCTTCTGGACCTTTAGATCTTGATAAACTTGTTCCTGTAATTAGTTCTGGTTTAGCAATTGTGGTAGAAGGAGGAGATCCTTCCGTCTACAATCCCGAAACCTTTGCTGGTTCTCAATGTTCCCATGCTCAAATGATTCAATTTGTGGAACAATTACTCCTCGCGCGCACCCCCACCAGCGCACCAGCTTTGTTTATTTGTCTGGGACATCAACTAGCTGCCCAAGCTCATATTAGTCTACTTAGAAAAGCAGTAACAGCGATTTTAGAGTTGGATGAGTTAATAGCTGATGTTGATGATAAAGCCTTAAGAATTCTCAAAAGGGTAGCACAAAAAATTAAAGCAGTTGGTGAATCATTAACTATTAAGAAAAACAATGGACTGACTGTTGCTGATAATTGGGAACATCCAGAATTCACCGTTGCTCGCAACGAAGTTAAAGAAGTCGGAGATCGCCAACTACAACATTACGAATCTCCTGATCATGAGAATTCTTGTGTTCCTGAAGAATTAATTATAGCTCATGAAGTAACTGCTGACGAACATGAAGGAGTAATTGATACCTCAATTGAATACGAAAACGAATTGAATATTGCCATGTTTCACTCCGATGAAGTTAATGAAGAAGCAGTTTTATTCGCTAATTGGGCTTATCGTTTAATTCATGATGCTCTAATTCCCTGTCGGCATTTAGTGGCTAATAGTCCTTTATCATGGTTAATTAAACTACCCGATGCAATTGAAATTTTATGTTCAACTTCTGAACATGGTGAGGTTGTTACCGAATGTTCTGCAACCTGTATTAACTATAAAGACTTTGAAAGTAAAGAAGTTCGTCGTTCTTTCACTTGTCAATTTCATCCAGAATTATTATCTGACCTGCGGGTAATAGGTGTTCGCGAATTTCCTTCCTATCAAGAGCTAAAAAAAGATGATGGAGCCAGGTTATTTGCCAGATTACTGTATGCAGGGATGCAAGAATAGATTGTCACAGATAAATTACTTGATTAGCTACAGTTGCTATAAGTGAGTAGACCCAATCAAATATAAAATCTCTCCCCGCCTACTCCCTTCCCAGTCGATGATTACTTAACTGCAACACTTATTTTGTTAATGTACAGTAATGTTACTTTGGTAGTTTTACAGCAGGATGAGAGTAATACTAAATCCGGTTGTAAAAGTATCTTTTACCCTTGTAGGGAATTGGGGAAATGGGGAGTTGGGGGGAAGATTTGAAGTTTTGCGTATTAGCCTCCTCTGTGAACAAGATCTAGAATAAGATTACCCCTCTCCTTAAAGGAGAGGGGATAGGGGAGAGGTCTAATAGAAAATTTAATTATTCCTAGCTACTTAAATAGAGCTTTTTCATAGCCCAAAACTCGTTTCCTCTTGGGTAATTAGGGAAATGTGGAAGTCTGGAAAACTGATACTAGATCCGCTTTAAATAAACTACTATCAATAAAGCGTTGAGAGAATTATTGATAAGTAGTAATTAAACAGAGAATTTGTAGAAAAGGTAACTCAAAAATCCAAAATAAGCTTGAAAATAAGTCTGAATATCTAAACCAAATTACCCATTTTATCAATGATATTTTGTTAACAAATTAGCAATTTATAAACTTAGCAAAAACTACAAAAAAACTTCTTTACCTTGTTTATCCTACCTCTATAAACCCTAGAATTTTAAATTAGCCACCATTACCATCAGTTTCCCTTAAATATTTGTCCTGTATCAGAGTATCCTTCGAAACTTGATGGTTTTGACTATCTGTTGATGGCACCTCATCCAAGCTTATAGAAGAGGAATTATCTAGACGATGAATGCTAATTTGATTAAGACGTGGTCCGTCAGAAGAAATTACAGTTAACTCCAAATTTTTGTAGTGTAGAGTTTCCCCTGGAGAAGGTATTTTTTGACATTGAAAGAGAATAAAGCCACCAAGAGTATGATATTCATCTGCAAGGGGTAAATCCAACTCTAATAACTCATTAACCTCTTCCACATCCATTTGCGCCTGTACAATAAAATTCTGTTCATTGAGTATCTTGAGAGCAGTTTCTTCTGGACTTATTTTGTCGCTATCATCGCCAATAATTTCAGCAATTACATCATCGAGAGTAACTAACCCGGCTGTACCACCAAATTCATCAACTACCATGACCATAGTTCTTTGTGAGCGCTGCATCAAGGGCAATAACTCACTCAATGAGGTAAATTCTGGCACAAAACGTACTGGTCGAATCCAGGTATCTATGAGACATTTTTTATTAAGTTGACCTTGAGCCAAAGGTAGGGCTAACTCCCTAAAGTCTATAATGCCGCGAATATCATCTATGGATTCTCCCATCACTGGATAGCGGGAATATCCACTCTTTGCGACTTCCTCAAGTAATAGCTCAAAAGTTGAACCACAAGGAATCGCTCTAATGCTAATACGGGGTACCATGATCGCACAAACTTGCACTTCCCCAAACTCAAAGACATTTTTGAGTAATTCCCTCTCTTCCGCTTCTAAACCAGTTGATTCTCGTTCAGTGGTGATAATTAATTGCAATTCCTCTGGCGTAACCTGATTGTACCAACCTTGACCTGTGTATTGAATTCCAGCTAGCGTGAGTAACCAACGGGTGGATTGGTTTAAAACCCAGATAAAGGGATTGAAAAAACGAGCGATCGCTAAACTGGGTGCACCTAAAAATCTTGCTAATCGCTCAGAGTAGAGCAAAGCTACTGATTTAGGGCATAATTCCCCCAGTACAATTTGTAGATAGGCAATCAACACAAAAGCGCCGGGAATAGCCAAGGAATGGGCGATTCGCATTGCTACTTCTTCTGGGAGGAGAGGTAAACCTTTAATCAAGTCACCAATTAAAACCGCCATTGTATCCTCACCAATCCATCCCAAAGCTAAACTGGAGAGAGTAATACCGATTTGGGTGGTTGAGAGTAGCCTTTCAATGCTGCGTTGCAAAGATTGTACCGTCTGCGCTGGCACATCACCAGCTTCCACTAGCTGATTAATCCGTGAACGTCGCACCGAAACCATAGAAAATTCGGTGGTGACAAAAAAGGCGTTGATGCTAATGAGCAACAGTACCCAGAGCAAGCGAAACCAGAAATCTTGACCCGTAGACTGGGGTGCACTGCTGACTGAGAGCAAAAGCGAACCAGGGGTAGCCATGCAAAGTTAAAAGAGGTGCATTATGAGCCTATTTCACCACAGGAATTGCCGAGAGTTTTAATGCCAATTTTTGGTCGGGATAATCAGTGAGAGTTAAAGACAATTTTTGGGCGTTCTCGAGTAGGGCAGTGGGAATCTTAATCGTACCAGAAAAATTTAAACCATTAGCAGGCAATTCTCCCGGTAAACCTTCTGTAATCGCACTGAGACTACGTCCTCGCTCATCTTTGACTTCCAAGAAACTATAGAGAAATCTTACAGCTCGAACCCCATTATTTTTCAAATTTACATCCAAAAGGAGAGAACCACCTTTTTGAGTCACATTAACCACTTCCAGAAGTACCCCCTCATCCTCACTTTTGAGGGGTAAATTGAGCTTGTTATTGCTGGCGTTTTGTACCTCTACCAGAGAATCTGCCTCTAGTTCCGTAGACTGGATAAAACTAGGCTCTTTCTTTTTTGGCTCCGGCGACTTGCCATTATTTCGAATGTGGGCGTTTACTTGGTTGAGGATGTCGTTTTCCTTGAGTAAGATTAAACCTTCCCTTGCAGCCGGATTTTGGTTCTCACTGGCTAACTTTTTCGTGGGGCTAACATCTGGTTGGGTAACACCTTTAAGGGCTTCACGACCAAAGGAAAAGCTTACTAAGCCACTAGCAACACCCGAACCCACCATCATGCCGAGTAAGGTCATGGTTAGGACTACAGTTGAATTAAATCTCATCACTATTGGGTAACAATTTATTAAAGAAGTCTAGCTTTGTGCTTTCTATTTTCATGGCCAATTAAGATATAATGATTGCACAATACTACCCTTAGTTCCTCTTTTAGTTAAACTAAGAGTATGCCGCCAGGGTTGGCCGAGCGGTTGAGGCAGCGAACTCATAATTCGCCCTAGGCAGGTTCAACTCCTGCACCCTGGACTAAATTACCCTCTTTACTGGCTGGATTGCTTTTCTGGCTACTAAAATGCGCCAGTGCTTGCTGGACAAAGCCCCGTAGCAGGTCAACTCTTCTCGTCTGCTCAAAAACCTGTTTCAGCTTTCCTGCTAAGCCCTCACCATTCACCTGTTCACTGGTAGTGTTAATTTCCTGCTCCTGCCAATATTCAATTAAGCTTAAACCCGCTAGACGCATCAAATAGGCAGCACTGACTCCCTGAATCGCACCACCAGCAGCATAGGTCATGGCGTTGCTTTTGAGTAAATTACCAATGGTTTGGGTGGAAATTTCCACAATTCCCAACTGCACCATTTGTTTCCCAAGAATTCCGGTAATTGTTTGGGCTTGGGTTAGGGAAAATTTTTGTTGATAAATTGCCCCTAAATCGATAGCAGCTTGGGTACTAATCGCAGCACCAGCTAATAAATCCAGGCTAGGAACAGGATTAGCAAAGGCAGTAGCAGCAGCAATCCACTGATATTTTTCAATTAGGGGTAGAGCGCGAGCACGTCGGTCTTGGTTTAAAATTTCCTTAGCCTGGGCTTTAATTGCCATCGCCTGACGCCAAGTATTTGCCCAAACCAGCTGTTGTTGTTCCTGGCTGAGAATCTTATCCAGACGCTCATATAACCCTTCCACATCCGGTTCCGGTTGCTCTTGCCATTCTTGCACCCCACCATCTGCTTGATGCTGGCGCACCTTGACCATTTGCGGCGCAGCAGCAGCCTTCAAAACATCTTCTGCACGAATAATGCTACTAACCCGATGACGCAACTGGTGGAGCAAAATTATACGCTCATCACTACTGTAGCGGTCTTGCTGATTAAAAATAATGAGGATGCGCTGGCGAGAGCGATGCAGTTGTTGCAAAGTCTGCCACTGGGAGTCAGTTAAATCCCCTGTCACCACATATAAAACCAGGTCACTATTGAGGATTTCTGCTGCCTGAGTACCATCCAAAGCAGTTTCTACAAAATTCAGTTTAATGGAGCTTTCACGGGCAGCTAACAACTGTTCCAGGCTGGTTTTACCAACCCCTTGACCTCCCATAATAGTTAGCTGCAGCTGCTCCCATTCGGAGTCTATAGAAAGTTGGCTCAGCTGTTGTTGCAGTGGGGATATTGCACTCTCTCCTACTTCCTTGGCTACAACCTCAAGCACACTCTCAACTTGGGTAATTGCTTCTGTCATTGCAGCTCGATCCAGCGGAGCAATTACTGTTTCTTCTGGGAGCAATTTTGAGGAACGTTTTTGCCACCACCACCAGCCACCACCAAGGGCTAACATACCCCAAAAACCAAACTCTCCCACCTCCATAAGTGACTGTTGCCAACTATTCCAAAACCACAACATCATAGAAAGACTAACACCACCAACTAAAATTGGCTTACGTATGCTCACTGCCATCTTCCTCTCCTAATTCTCACTACTCCCTTGCAGAAGACAAGCATACTTTTTTTCTTACTTGCCTCCTGCTAAAAATTATGACAGATCTTCCATTGTCCTTGGAGTAAGGCATTCAGAAAGGCTATGTCTTGTGGCACAATTAGAGGCGTTCTGGAAAAAAAATCTGGAGCTGACGCAACTGCTGCACTCCATATCGCTCCTCCTGTCTTTGCGATCCACAAATAATTAAAAACCTATGACTGTAACTGCTCCTGCACCTCCCAAAACCCGGCGTGTTGTCTTTCCCTTCACTGCTATTGTTGGTCAAGAAGAAATGAAACTTGCCCTACTGCTCAATGTCATTGACCCTAAAATTGGTGGTGTCATGATTATGGGTGATCGGGGAACAGGTAAATCCACTACAATTCGTGCTTTAGCTGACTTACTACCGGAAATTGAAGTTGTTGCTAATGATCCCTTTAATAGCTCTACTAGCGATCCAGATTTAATGAGCGATCAGGTGAAAGAACAACTAGAGAAGCAATTACCTCTAGAAACCGTCCAGCGCAAAGTGCAGATGATTGACTTACCTTTGGGAGCAACTGAAGACCGAGTTTGCGGCACCATTGATATTGAAAAAGCCCTCTCTGAAGGGGTTAAAGCCTTTGAACCAGGACTTCTTGCCAAAGCAAATCGTGGCATTCTCTATGTTGATGAGGTTAACCTCCTCGACGATCACCTAGTGGACGTGCTTCTAGATTCCGCAGCTAGTGGTTGGAATACCGTTGAGCGCGAAGGGATCTCCATTCGCCATCCGGCTCGTTTTGTCCTGGTTGGTTCTGGAAATCCCGAAGAAGGGGAATTACGTCCCCAATTACTTGATCGCTTTGGTATGCATGCAGAAATCCACACTGTTAAAGAGCCAGAACTGCGAGTAAAAATTGTAGAACAAAGAGCCGATTATGACCAGGAACCCGAGGAATTCCTCGCCCAATATCAATCCCAGCAGGAAGAATTGCAAGATAAACTGGTTCAGGCTCAACAGCTACTACCCCAAGTAGAATTGGATTACGATTTGCGTCTGTCTATATCTGAAGTTTGTTCACAGTTGGATGTGGATGGATTGCGTGGTGATATTGTTACCAATCGCGCCGCTAAAGCTTTAGCTGCTTTGGAAGGAGAAAAGGAAGTTACTGTTGAACACATCCGACGAGTAATGACCCTGTGTTTACGTCATCGTCTACGCAAAGATCCTCTAGAATCTATTGATTCGGGCTATAAGGTAGAAAAAGCTTTTGCACGGGTATTTGGATTGGAAACACAAGATTAATTAGGAAACAGAGGAGCGGGTATTTAGGAAGTAATAAGTAATAAGTAATAAGTAATAAGTATTCTTACTACTTACTTACCGACACTAGCTGTCTTTTTCCTTCGACTTTCTGCTTGCAATTAACCATCAACTATTCACAATCAACCAATGAAAAATAACCAATAACCAACAACGAATGACCAATTACCAATGACGAATAATCAAGAACCACTGCTAGAATTGCGGGGAGTTTCCAAAGCTTTTGGTGGCAAGGTAATTCTAGATCAGCTAGATCTGAAAATTTACCGAGGTGATTCTTTGGTAATTATCGGTCCTTCTGGAACTGGAAAATCAACGGTATTGCGGATTCTTGCTGGTTTGCTGGAACCAGATTCAGGTGAAGTTTATCTTCAAGGACAACAGCGCCAGGGATTAATTGAAGATAAAAAAGATCCCATTGGTATCAGTATGGTTTTCCAGCAAGCAGCTTTGTTTGATTCCCTGACGGTGGAGGAGAATGTTGGTTTCTCTCTCTTCCAGCACTCAAGACTACCGCAACGCCAAGTTTCTCAGTTAGTCGCTGAAAAATTGAACATGGTTGGTTTACCAGGGATTGGTAATCTCTACCCTGCTGAATTATCCGGTGGTATGCGCAAGCGGGTTAGTTTTGCGAGGGCGATTATGTCCAATCCAGAAAATCCTCAAGACAATCCAGAAGTTATTCTCTATGATGAACCAACTGCAGGTCTAGATCCCATTGCTTCAACGGTAATTGAAGATTTGGTGCGAAATTTGCAAATAGCAGTTGATGTTTGTTGCACTACCTATGTGATGGTAACTCACCAAGAAAGTACAATTCGTCGCACTGCTGACAGAGTTATTTTTCTCTATCAGGGTAAGGTACAGTGGCAAGGAAATATTACTGAGGTGGATACCACAAATAATGCCTTAGTGAGACAATTTTTTAGTGCTAGTGTTGAAGGTCCAATTAAGGTCATTGACACAACTCACTAAGGGAGCATTTTTTTCATAGGGGATTTTGCCAATGTCAAACCGGGTTTCTACCAATGATGGGAATTAGCATAAGGAGAACAAAATGCGGTTGCGAACTGTTAGAGAAGGCTCTGTGGGTATTTTATTGTTGGTATTCTTCGCTGCTATTGGTGGCTTAATCCTCTGGCTGCGGGATGTGACTCTTACAAAAGAAACCTATAAAATTACTGTAGAATTCGCCGATGCCAATCGTCTCAAAAAAGGAGCTGTAGTACGCTACCGTGGTGTTCCTGTGGGTAAAATTAAGGCTATTGAAGCTCGACCTAATGGTGTAGATGCGATCTTGGAAATTGAATCGGTGGATCTGCGTATTCCTAAGGATGCAACGGTTGATGTGAACCAAGCAGGATTGGTGGGTGAAACTTCTATTGATATTCAACCCCAATCTCTTCTCTCCAGCAGCGATCTTGCTCTAAGCCCTCTAGATAGTCAGTGTAACTCTAATGTCATTATCTGTGATAATGATCGCCTTCAAGGGGATACAGGGGCAAGTTTCCAGGAACTAGTAAATAGTTCGGTTGAACTTGCTGATCAACTTGCCAATCCCCAATTACTTGAGAATATCAACCAAGCTACTGCTAATGCAGGTTTAGCAGCCGAGAAAATTGCTGAATTAAGTCAGGAATTAACACTCCTCTCTGGTTCAATTCGCCAAGAAGTTCAAGGGATTTCCATTGCAACTGAGGCTATTACCAAAACGGCGGATGTTACCAGTGCACAAATCGCGCAAACAGGTGAGCAAATAAGCACCACTGTGGCTCGACTCGATGAGTTTGCAACTAATATCAATAACTTGGTTTTGGAAAATCGAGGGAGTTTAGTCGCTACTTTAGATAGTATTAGCGCTACTAGTGATGAACTACGTCTGTTAGCGGGTAATCTTACCTCCCTATCGGGAAATATTGACTCTACTATTAGTGCTGCGGATACCACGCAACTAATTCAAAATCTAGAAGTTGTGACTGCTAATGCTGCTTCTGCTTCTGATGACTTGCGTAATCTCTCTGAAAGTCTCAACAGTCCCACTAATGTCATTGCATTGCAGCAGATTCTCGATTCTGCTAGATCTACTTTTGAAAATGCCCAAAAAATTACCGCAGACTTGGATGAATTAACTGGTAATCCCACTTTCCGCAGCAATCTGCTAGAGTTGGTTAATGGTTTAAGCGATTTGGTTTCTTCTGCAGATCAACTAGAGGAACTTGTCTATACAGCCCAAGCTTTAGAACCGTTGCAAATAGCCCTTGAAGAGCCAACCTATGGCTTTAGCCAAGATTTAGAGGTTCAACTCAACCAGCTAGTAGTTACTCCCAGGACTGATAACCAGACTCAACCTTATCCCCCAATTGCCAATAAGACTAAAGCAAAATAACTCAAATTTCTACAGTTCCATTTAACTGACAAGAGTCAGAACTATCTAGACACAGAGAGGGTATAGATAGCACTGACTCGTGAAATTTACCAGGACAACTTTGAGTTTGTAGAAGTCTAAAGATATTTGTCCAACGTGTTGGCAAGGGTAGTTTTGGGTACCGCACCAACTACCATATCGACTCTCTCACCACCTTTGAAAATCATCAAGGTGGGAATGCTGCGAATACCATACTGACTGGCAACTTTGGGGTTTTCGTCAGTGTTTAGTTTCACCACTTTAACTTTCCCTTCGTATTGCTGAGCAACTTCCTCTACTACGGGTGCAACCATGCGACAGGGACCACACCAAGGAGCCCAAAAATCCACTAGTACTGGAAGAGCGCTGTCTAGAACTTCTTCTTGAAACTTGTCATCTTTAACCTCTTCAACCTTGGTTTCTGACATTCTGGGAATCCTTATTCTATGGTTTACTGATAGTGTTTTAAACAATTCTCAGAAATTCTACCATAACAAAAACGATGTTAATTTGGCGCAATGAGACGTATATTTTAATGATTTTTTATCATTACTTCTCAGGCCTCCAGTTTATCAAAATTCACAATAGCCTAGATAAGGAACCGCCCGGACATTGCCCGGGCGGGGTGTGGTGTGAGGAGTGAACGGAAACGTTTGTCTCCGCTACTTATATTGTAAGGGACAGCTCAGATTTTGCTAAGTCTGTCTTTATTACTTGGAAGAAACTTAATTGAAATAACACAAATTGAGTGATTCTGCGGAATTAAATTGACAAATTAGTCAAAAACATTGTAATTGGTGGTAGTTAATATAACTTACGTAGTTAGACCAAAAATTAAGGGTTTTTGCTATCAGGATTGACACGGATAAAATTGGTGTGCTCAATTACACAAACAAAATAGTTTGCCAATCCTCAGAGTTTGAGCCTTAATTAGATGCTTGAGTCCTAATGGCATTTGCTCATGACTTACAATCGCTATAAAGAGCTCGAATCTAGGCTTTGGGCTTCTTCATCTGTTTGAGGTAGATGTAAGCCGCATTCTTGCTTTAAGCCGTGGAAGCGAGTGTCGCGCTCATCAGTATCCGCCGCCGTCAAAGGGCGAGAGGAATGCCAATCACCTACGGTAGTATAGCCAAGGTCGAAGAAGGGATGGTAGGGTAAGTCGTTGGCAGTTAGGTAGTTATAAATATCGCGGGAATGCCAGTTAAGAATAGGTAGAATTTTGTATTGTTTTCCTTGCCAACTGATTGTTTCAAGGGTTTGGCGATGGGCTGTTTGATTCTTGCGCAATCCAGCTAGCCAAGCAGTTGCACCCAACTCTCGCAAAGCCCTCTGCATCGGCTCAACTTTACGGATTTGGTCGTAGTGGTTGAGTGCTTCCACATTTTGTTGTTCCCATAGTTTACCGTGCAAAGCTTCCATCCGTGCTGGACTTATGGGGGACTGGTAGACTTTGAGATTCAGTTGGAGTTTTTCGGTTAGCTGTTCGGCAAATCTGTAGGTTTCTGGAGGTAAATAGCCTGTATCTATCCAGATTATGGGAATGTCGGGAATAATGCGGGTAACTAAGTGAAGCATCACTGCGGAGTGGATGCCAAAGCTGCTACTCATCACTATACTATTGCCGAAGGTTTGGGCAGCCCATTCAATAATTTCTGTGGCGTTGGCGTTAGCTAGATTTTGGTTCCAAGCCTGAATGTTGCTTTCTGGCTCATCTAGGTTTACACCTACTTTGTAGTCTAATTGTTTCAGCACCTTGTTCTTATCCTGGTGTGTGTTTACAATCTACTGTTGAGTTTTATATAGTTTATACTGTCTCTGGTCACAACAGAAGGGAGATTTTGCGCCTTGCTAGTTCGTAATCGCCCAACCAGTAGTGCTTACTCCATGAAATAGCTTACTAGGCAATTCCTGGGTAATCAAGCCTAAATTAGAATTTGTTGTTGGTGATTCGCCAATTTCCTTACTTTTTCTTTTGTGTAATCAGATTCAGTATTATTGGCAAATCCACTTCCACAAAGGATGACTTGGTCCTTGAGAACGAATTTTCTTTACTTGCTTTTCTAAGCGTCGTCGTTCTTTAATAGGCATACCCCAAAGGATATTGCGGCTTTGCCATGTTAGTACAGCAGTGGTGATACCAACGCAAAAGAGTAGACACACAGCAGGTAGCTGATTGTACGCCAAACCATAGCGCACTGCTGCCCAAGTAAAATGCTCTAACAACAGAGATATTTCTCGTCGCAAACCCCAAATACCAAGGGAACCTAAACTCAGCCAACTTAAAATTACAAATAGCCATCGACCGTAAACTGTTAGTTGATGTAACTTTGCTACTTGTTTGTGAAACTCGGAGTCGAGTTTGGTCATTTTTGTTCGTTGTTGTTGGTTGTTGGTTGTTGGTTGTTTGTGAATTGACAGTGGATAATTGTGAATCGATTCAGGATATTTTTAAGCAATAAGCAGGGGTAACAAAGTTAAAATCTTGTTAATTTAAGGATTCAAGAAGAAGTTAAACTTATTACTCTTGTGGAAACTATAGATGATTACAAGATGTCTGAATCCTTTGAGATGACTAGTTTCTAAACTTCTTTTTCGGCGATTCATCAATTTTAAATTTTGAACGCGTTCACGCGTGAATTCCCCGTTAGGTGCTTATTACTTATTACTTATTACTTATTTTTAGCGTTCTCGCCACCAAGCTAGAAGGGTACTAGCAAGAAAGATACTGGAGTAAGCACCTAAAATGAAGCCAATAATTAATGCAAGGGAAAAATATTTGAGGGTTTCGCCACCAAAAATAAAAATTGCGACTAGAGGTAGTAGGGTTGTTACGGTGGTATTAATTGACCTACCGAGGGTTTGATTTACCGCATCGTCAACTATGGCTCCCATATTAAGTTTAGAGGTTGTTTCGACACTTTCATTTTCCCCTTTTTGGTCAGCTAATTCTGCAGCGCGTTGCTTACTCACTTCGCGTACACGGTCGTAGATAACTACTGTATCGTTAACGGAGAAGCCTGTAATTGTGAGTAAGGCTACTAGGAAGAGGCTATCGACTTCAACGCCAGCTACTAAACCGAGAATCGCAAAGACACCAGCAGTAATTAAAACATCGTGAAATAATGCCAGAATCGCAAAGAAGGCGTAGTCGAATTTGAAGCGAATACTGAGATAGACAATAATGCCAAAGAAGGCAACGATGAGGGCTAAGCTACCAGCCACAAATAGCTCTCTACCAATCGTAGGACCTACGGTATCGATTTGGAGGGTTTCTGGGTCAAAAGAACCTATTGTTTCGCTTAGCGCTTGTTGTAGTGCTGTTCTCTGTTCTACTGGTAAGGTTTTACTGCGAATGGAGATGGTATAGTCTTCAATGATTTGAACGCTACTGTCACCTAACTCTTGTGCTGTCAGAATTTCCCTTACTTGAGTGCTGGGGATTGGTTCTTGACAACTTTGTGATGCGGCACAATCTAGGGTAAGTTGTAGCCTTGTACCCCCGATAAAGTCTAAACCAGGACGCAGGGGAGCATTATATTGAGTTAAGGAGATTGCCATCGCGAGCAAACCACCTAAAACACTCAAGGCAGAAATAAGCCACCAGATACGTCTTTGCTTAGTTATACTGAGTTTCAAATTTTCCTCCCACTGGTCAGTTATTCAGGTAGCTATACCAAATTTTATGCCCCTGCGGAGTTTTTTAGGTTGGGGCAAAATAATTCTGGTTTTTGGCGCACTCCTGGTAAACCCAAAACGGCTAGTAATAGTAGGGTACGGCTACAGGTAACCGCTGTAAATAGGCTCACAAGCACTCCAATCGCAAGGGTAAGGGCAAATCCTTTGACTAAACCCGAACCAAGCCAAAATAGCGCAGCACAGGCGATTAGGGTGGTAACGTTACTATCGAGAATACTGGAGAAGGCTCGGAAAAAGCCTGATTCTACGCTACGGTATAGGGTTTTTCCTGCACGCAATTCTTCACGGGTACGCTCAAAAATTAGCACATTAGCGTCTACTGCCATACCGATGCTGAGAATAAAGCCAGCGATTCCTGGTAGGGTTAAGGTTACGCCAATCAGAGCGTAGCACGCCAAGGTGAGTAGGGTATAAATCGCGAGAGAAACATCGGCAATCATCCCTGGTAAGCGATAGTAAACCGCCATAAATATCAAAACCAAAATTAAGCCAGAAATTCCAGCGATAATACTGCGATTGATGCTTTCGCGTCCCAAGGTAGCACCAACGGTACGATTTTCTACCACTTCCACCGGGAAAGGCAAGGCACCACCACGAATTTGTACGGCAAGATCGTTGGAACTTTCTGCGGTAAAGTTACCTGTAATCACCGCACCACCACCAGTAATCCCGGTAGCTGCAAATTGAGGACCAACGGTGGGAGCACTAATTAGTACATCATCGAGGAAAATACCAATAGTGCGACCAGTTCCTGCTATATTTTTAGTTAGCTCAGCGAATTTATCGCCTCCTTCATTATCGAAGCTGATATTCACTTGCCAAGTTGTACTGCGTGGCATTGGTTCTGGACGTGCATCGACGAGGTTTTTACCCTCTAAACCAATGGAGTCAAAAAGTTGTAAGATCGCTTCTTTTGATTCCTCTAGTCTCGCCGCATTTTCCGCTATCGCTTCTGCATCTGGTTCTGGTTGCGATCTTAGCGCCTGCTGTTCTAGTAGTAATCCCTGTTGTACCTGAAATTCAGCATTAAATTGTCCTTCTGTTCCCTGTTTTTGCTGGCGAAATTCCAGTTGCGCTGTTCCCCCCAAAACCCTTTCCGCTTGTTCAGGATCGCTTACTCCTGGTAATTGTACGGCTATTTTATCTTGTCCTACGGTTTGAATCGCAGGTTCAGATACACCCAGACCATTAACCCGATTTTCCATCACTCGTTTAACATCGGCAAGGGCTTCGGTGCTAATGGTTTGCACTTGTTCAGTGGGTTGAACCTGAATTGTTAGTTGGGAACCACCCCGCAAATCTAATCCTAAAAGAAGGGGAAATCTCACTAGAATGGCGATCGCAGCAACCACCAGTACTAGAATTAGGACAACTAGGGAACGCTGTTTTTGCATCATGGGGAATCAGGAATGGGGGAATTCTTACAAGGGTATGATTTTTAGATTGGTTTAGGGAAGCAAGGATAGCAAAGGAAGCAGGCGATGTGGTAGAAGCAAACCTGGTGTTTTCATTCTCATGAGATTGAGAAATCATTTACTTGGTTAAAAACATACCCTTGAGAGATGAGAGTATTAGTAATTACTATTAGACCTGCAATGCCATCATTTTTTCTACCCCTTCTACAATTTGTTGGGGTTGGACAATTGTTAAATGTTCCAAGGTGCCATTGTAAGGTGTAGGAATATCCTGGGAAGAGAGACGCAACACAGGTGCATCCAATTCATCGAAAAGTTGGTCGTTAATTGAAGCTGTTAATTCCGCCGCAATACCACCAGTTTTCATGCACTCTTCTACAATAATGACGCGATGGGTTTTGCGTACTGATGCACTGATGGTTTCCATGTCCAAGGGTTTGAGGGAAATGAGGTCGATAATCTCTGGGTCAAATCCCTTCTGTTCCAAGGTTTTAACTGCTTGTAAACAGTGGTGACGCATCCTTGAATAGGTGAGAATAGTCACATCCTTGCCTGAGCGTACCACTTCCGCTTTATCTAGGGGTACTAAATATTCGTGGTCGGGTAACTCTTCTTTCAAGTTATAGAGCAGAACGTGCTCAAAAAATAGTACAGGATCGTTGCTGCGAATCGCCGACTTCAATAATCCCTTAGCATTATAAGGTGTGGAACAAGCCACAATCTTGAGTCCGGGAACCGCTTGAAAATAAGCTTCTAAACGCTGGGAATGTTCTGCACCCAACTGACGACCTACGCCACCGGGACCTCTAATTACCATTGGTATCTTAAAATTGCCGCCGGAGGTGTAGCGTAACATACCTGCGTTGTTGGCAATTTGGTTGAAGGCGAGGAGTAAAAACCCCATATTCATACCTTCAATAATAGGTCGCAAACCAGTCATCGCCGCACCCACTGCGATTCCGGTGAAGCTATTTTCTGCAATTGGGGTATCGAGAACCCGCAGTTCGCCGTACTTTTGGTATAGGTCTTTTGTTACCTTATAGGAACCACCGTAGTGACCAACGTCTTCTCCGAGTACCAATACGGTGTCATCGCGAGCCATTTCTTCATCGGTAGCTTCACGCAAAGCGTTGAAGAACAGAGTTTGTGCCATTAATTGCCTCATCATATGCAGCACATCTCATCGTAACATTACTGTTCGGTCTCTGATAGTGTTGAGGCGGTTAACACAGGGGAGATGTTTGCGATTGCTGTTTGATGATGGTTGAATAGACCTCTTTGGGAAATTAAATTATCTGAATTTTTACCCATTGTGGGGACGTAAAATTTTACGTCCCTACATTACATTCTTTGTCACAGAAGTCTAATAGGTGAGTAATATCAAATCTTCTTTCCATACCCCTCTTCTCTCAATAGCTATAATTATTGTATTCTAAGGATTCGTATATTGTAAAAAAGTGGCTGTTGCAAGCAGATTCATTATAATAATAGCAGGTGTCTAATGCTGTAAGAGTTTATATTTTCGTAGATGAAAGACGCATATTTAAAAGTTTAAAAAATTACAGCAGCAATGGTTAAAGGTTACAGTTTTTTGCGCGGCCCGACCAGGCATGTACCGTGTACACAGCCATCTTACGACTGCTCATAATGATAGTCCATGGTAAGTGTCCTGATGGAGTATTCTCTACTTCTTTTTTCCATATAAGATTTCTATGGTTTTTCCAACCTTCTCCATCTAACCAACCAATTTTTTTGGCGTATTTTTTTTCTATTTGGGAAGCATATCTACCTGGTTTGCCACCGCACTCAAGCCAAATTTTATTCTGAACACTAAAACCAAATTTACCCTCACTGTATTGCGTCCAAAGTTGGTCTATGATTCGTAATTCTCTGCAGGGATAGTTTTTTATTTCATCTGTATCAAACCATTGATCTTCTTCTTTTCCTAAGGTTTGTAGCATTATTCGACTAGTTTCTTGATCAGCTTTTTGCCATTCCCTATCCTTCAAATAATTTTCTAACTGTTGGTAGCGCATATTTCGAACATTGAACTCTAATTTTTTTAATTCAGCTTCCAAATTTAGGTCTACCTTGCGAGATGATTCTTTGAGACAATCAAAAGCTAAGTTAACAGCTTCTTGTTCTCCGATATTTGCCAAATAACGAACTAAATTACTCGGATTAACTTGGGCGCAATAGAGCAGAATGGTTTCCTTCCACCAGGATTCTTGCCAATGCTCTAATAATAATTGTTCCTGTTGTTGTGCTTTAATTTCTGCTGCTGCTAAATATCCTTGGAAACTCAAATGAGCAAATTCATAATCCTCATCTCGCTTAACGATTAATTCACTGACATCTACTATTTTATTTAAAAATTCTGAGGCTACAATATCAGCAAAATCTAAGCTCTGTAGATAACTATAAATTAAATTGTTTAAATCCTGCCATTTGATAGAAGTTTGGTTTTGAGTGACCAAATTCAAAGCAACTTTCTGTAAAATATGTTGACTTTCAGGAAAAGGCACTAACATATCAATACCTCTAGAACGTGGTCGGTCTTTTAGTTGTAAAGTACAGATATCTTGATATAGTTCGCTGCGTCGTTGCGGTAAATGTTCACCTGAATAACTGCGGTGCAAATTAACAATCATATTCAGTAAAAGAGGGTTTTTTGCTAAAACATCTAATTTGGGGCGTTTATCTAATTGTTGTAGAAGATTAGCTGTATTACTTTTGGCTATCTGCTTCACTTCTGGTGTATTTCTACCTGCCCTGGCGTAGCGTTCTTGAGTCAGATACCATTTTCGTATAAACCTTTTTCTCTGGTCAGCACTGAAAGGTTTAATATAGAGCTTACTACTGGGTGGATTAACTGCAACATAATCTTTATAACCACCAGGGCGTGAAGTGAGAATAAAAATAGATTTTTGATAATCTCGCATCTGTTTATCCAACCATTTACTGACGAGTTCGCGCCATTCTAGTTTTATTTCATCAAATCCATCAAACATAACCAGCATGTTGCCATTTTGGAGCTGATTTTTTGCCCAATTTGGTGGTAACTTGAGGCGATTTCCTTCTGGTAAATTGGGAATATGATGTTTTTCAATCAAACTAGGTAAATCTAAATTGTGTTCAGTAGCAATTACTTTTTGCCATTTACGAAGAGTTAGAAAGACTGGTAAAAATTTAGGAACTTTGTAGCGACGATGGCGGTGTTTTGCATAGGTATAGGTCATATGTCGCAATAGTGTTGTTTTTCCGTAACCACCCCAGGCCAAAATTGCCATACGACTAAAAGCAGGATATCGTTTAACTTTCGCTAACAAATTCCAAATTTGCAGTTCGTCTTTGACTGCTGTCCATCTAAATTCTGAATCTTCAAGGCGAAAACCGGGCTGCATCGGTAATTCTTCCCCATTAATTCCCTTGATAAAAGCACTACTAAGTTCCAGTGAAACAAAAACTTCACTTAACAAAGGCACAAAGGTTCCGCGATGATAACCATCGGTGCGATATTCACTACAGGCATTTCCTTGACAACGCAGATATTTATCCTCGGTTCCTGCTAATTGCCAAATAAGCGCCTGGTTTAATCTCTCCAAACATACCATGAAGGAATCAACATCTTGTTTGCCTCTTTCTTGATAAACTTCTCGTAATCGCGTCAGAAAAGCTTCTGTATAAGCAGCCCAAACTACTGTCACAGCCATTACTGGAAACATCAGCAAAGCTTGTAGCCATTGTGTTCCCAGAAGAAAGGAAACAAAGAACCCTAAACTACCTCCTAAAGGTATCCACTGAATAAGTGCTTGAGTCGAACTTTGAACAAATTTACGGGCTATTTTGCGTTCATTTTCTAATGAAGGAGGCTTTGATTCAGATTTATCCGAATCAGTTTCATATTTTTCGTTTGTCATGGTAAAAAAGTTGGGGAGATTAACCTCAAGATTTATTTACACCCTGAAAATGCGTTGTTACTAGTTTGTTTTAAAGCTCTGGTTTGATTCTCTATTTAGAGATAAAATAAAAGGCTATTTTTCTCCATCTGGTAACTAAATTAATTCTACAAGTAATTAAAAATCAGGAGGTATTAATTAAAGAAAAACTAGATATAGCCTTCACGACAAATCAATAAATATGCCTTAAGATAGATGAAACGGAAAAAAATATAATAAAAAGTCAATTATCTTAGATAAGACTTATACAAACTTGATGGGGAGAGGTGGTTCTACTGAAAAAAAATCAAGTAAGAATAAAATGTTTGGAAGTAGACACTTATCCAGTTTAAAGATTGTAATTTTAATTAGCTCACACTTCTGGGCTTTTAGCACAGTAGCATTAGCTGGGCCAGCAAATCATTTCAGCAGCCCTCAAATTAAGTCTAGCTGGAGCCAGCAGGAAAAAAGCGATCAGAACACACATCACAAGGATTTTACTCCTCCGGAGGACTCTCCTCCTAAGAGCACTCAGGGTTCAGGTACTCATTAAAAGAGTATATATCGCAACAATGAACTTAATTGCTATCGGGAACAATGGTTTACTGACACAAAGGATTACCCTAAATTCCACAATTAATAAGGTTTGTATCGCCACAGCAAAACGACCATAAATCAAAATCTTGGCGCCAACGCTACCCCACAAAAGCGCCTCTAGCTTGATTCTCTGCCAGTTGAGATTGGGTTGTCTGCATGTAGTTAATAACCCTGAAAATAGTAAGTTTTATCATGAAGACTCAGCTAATTTTTTCTTTTTATGCAGGTAAATACGTAGTAAATCGTTAAAAAACTACGTAGCTTAGCCAAGGAAGATAGTATAGGGAAGAGATATTTTACTTGTTTTTACTGAGCTTTTCTATTTTGCCCTAGAGATGAGATGCACAATAGACTTTCGCAAACTTGGGACTTAATTTTCAAAATCATTTTTAAGCACACGATTTTGATTTTGACATTCTTATTTTGTATAGGAGTGGGAATCGCCTTATCTAATATGTCTAGTCTTTCCTTTGACCTGATTCAGTCGCAAGCACTCGAAAGAGCTAAAGTAGAAGTGACATCAATTAGGGAAGCGCACGATTTATATAAAGAAGAAGTTACTGAGCGAATCAAAGGTATTGAGGAAGTACAAATTAGCCCACACTATCGTTCTCTAGAAGGAGCAATTCCTCATCCAGCAACCTATCTTATTGAACTTGGTTCACGTATTACTGAAAATAATCCTAAAAGTTTATTTCGTGTCTATAGTGACTATCCTTTTCCTCATCGCCAAGAGGAAGGTGGTGTCAAAGATAAGTTTGAGCAAGATGCACTAGATTACTTTAGGAAGAATAACCAAGATGAATTTTTTCGTGTGGAAAATTTTCAAGGTCGTTCGTCACTACGATATGGGAAAGCTCTTATTATGACAGCTAGCTGTGTTGCTTGTCATAATAGCGCTCCAGATAGTCCTAAAAGAGATTGGAAAGTTGGAGATGTGCGTGGAGTTTTTGAAATTACCCGACCTTTAGATCAATTTTTTGAGCAAACTAAACAAGGTTTAAAAAGAATATTTTTGATGCTAGGTGTATTTTCTGTTCTGTGTGTCTTTGCGCTAACCATAGTCATTGCTAGATTGCATCAAAATACAAAGGAATTAGAGGGTAAAGTCAGAGAGCGTACAGCTGATTTGGCAGAATTAAACAGCGATTTAGAGAAAAGAAATGGATTAATTAGACAAGTTTTTGGTCGCTATCTCAGTGATGAAGTGGTTGCCAATCTACTCAGGCATCCTGACAACTTAAAACTTGGTGGTGATTGCCGTAAAATTACAATACTCACGTCAGACTTAAGGGGATTCACCGCCCTTTCTGAACAAATTCATCCAGCAAAAGTCATAGATATTATCAATCTATATTTCGAGGAAATGGCAGATGTCATTGCTCGCTATCAAGGAACTATTGATAAATTTATGGGTGATGGTATTTTGGTTCTTTTCGGTATAACTACTACCAAAGAAGATGATAGTGCTAGGGCGATTGCTTGTGCTTGTGCTATGCAATTGGCTATGACTTCTGTAAATGAGAAAATGGCACGCTTAGGCTTCCCAAAACTAGAAATGGGTATTGGCATCAATACAGGTGAGGTGGTAGTAGGTAATATTGGCTCGGAAAAACACACCGAGTATAGTGTTGTGGGTAACCCAGTGAATCTAACTTATCGCATCGAATCTTACACTACAGGTGGTCAAATTCTTATTTCTGAGCAAACTCTAAAAGATGTTGGTTCAATTGTTAAAACTGGTGAGCAAATACGAGTCACAGCAAAAGGAGTAAAACAACCAATTACTGTTTACGAAATTGAAGGAATTGCTGGTTCCTATAATCTCTATTTAGCAATGAAAAAAGAAGTTTTCTTGCCTTTAGTTCAAGCAATTCCCATACAGTACACAATTGTAGAAGGGAAGCAGATTAATACTCAGGTATTTGATGGCTGTTTAGTTCAACTTTCTGCTCAAGGAGCTAAGATACGTTTTCCTAAGCCAGGACAACATCCCATACCATCCCCATTTACCAATATTAGACTCAATTTATTGGAAAAATATTACGGAATCAGGAAAATTAGTGAGGACATCTATGGCAAAGTCTTAGAAAGACAAGGAGATTCTCCCAACTGTTTTTACATCCATTTCACTTCCATACCTCCAGAGGTAGAATTGAGACTAAAAACTCTCTATAAATCTAGGGAACAAGTAACTTTACAACGCCGGTTATATCAACAAACAACTAATTGCTAAAGCCAGAAAAATTGTAACTTTTATGATTATATTAGTGACTGGAGCCGCACGTTCTGGCAAAAGTGAGTGGGCAGAACATCTTGCCACCAAGACAGGAAAAGTGGTAACTTACATTGCAACTTCTGTTATTGACCCTAATGATCACGAATGGCAAGCACGCATTGCCAAACATATCCTGCGTCGTCCTACAAGTTGGCAAAGTTTAGAAGTTCCTTTAGATTTGGCAAAAACTATTAATGAAGCTAACTCCAGTAGCTGTTTACTGATAGACTCATTAGGAACCTGGGTGGCTAACTTACTTGAAGAAGAAGAAGCTAATTGGGAGCAAATAGTAGCAGATTTTTTAGTCACTTTACAATTGGCAACCGTAGATGTAATTTTGGTAGCAGAGGAAACTGGTTGGGGAGTTGTACCAGCTTATAAATCTGGAAGAGTTTTTCGAGATCGCCTAGGAAAACTTGTACGCTACATTGGTACTCAGGCAAACCTTGTTTACCTCGTTACTGGAGGTTATGCTCTAAATTTGAGTACTTTGGGTCAACCTTTACCCAGCATCGAAAATCAAGGATAATTAACCAATCATTTCATGGAGTTAAAGAAATCAGGTACTAGCAGCTTTATCGCGTTACGATCAATTTATAGTTAACTAACCCTTCTGTAATACCATGGCTACTACACAACAGGTAAAACTCTATTTTGCCCATTGGTTCCAGTTGGGAAAAAAAGTCCTAATTGACAATGGTCAAGAAAGTATTAAACCGGAAAAAGTAATTGAGGGTAATGGCTACTCTCAAGAATTTGAAAGGTGCTGGAAGCAACTTTTGCAGGCTCAAGATTGCCACCTAGAAGGAACAGAACAAAGCTTAAAAGAGTTACTTTCAGAAAATTGGGAACTTATGCCCTGCGCTCGCTGTGACATGCCAATTCCGATAAAATGTGCTGGGATCTCGATGTGTCATTGTCCTTGCTTCGATTTACCAAACTGGCCTAATACAGAATTACCTCAGCCACGATTACCTGTAGATACTAATACCCGTTTATGCCAGCTTAAATCAAGTCTCGCTGGTTTTGAGCAACGCTATTCTAACGAAGCGCTAAAAGCAGCAGAAAAAAATTGGCTAGACAAAGTTAGGGCGCTTTCTGATAATAGTAATCATCAAGAATTTAGCAATGATACTCTGCAGCCGGAAGAGTGATCCAATATTCGTGGAGAATACTAAATCTAGTCTAGGAAAATGGAGTTTTAAACTTATCTAAGATTTTTTAAAAACTATTTAACTTCAACAATCTCCAAGTCTTCAATCATTACTCCTTGGTAACTCAGAGCCTCATGACCATTAGCATTTAAGCTAACCTTGACTTCATTACGTCCTGGTTCTAGTTGAGATAAATAATACCAATTGCTGTAGAGACGTGTGATTTTTTGACCATTGACATAGAGGTGAGCATGTCCCTCATTATAAGTATTAGCTTGATTGACACTTTCTGGAGCAAATTTGAAGTTAGTAGTGCGAATCTCCAAATTCCAACCCCGCTTCGCATCTTGATGCACAATTAAGTCTACCTGAGGAACTGTTGCACCTTGAGGAATTTCTAAAACACCATGTTGATGTCCCTCTTCCACATGAGTGTGATTATCGGCATTATAATTAGCGCTAGCAGCATAACCAAACAAATTTAAGCTAATTATTGTGGCAGGGGGAAATAGATTTTGGATTTTCATAAATTGCGTATGATAGTGCCAGGTAAACTATACTAAAATCTGGCCATGGTCAGCGGAATTTTGCTCTAATTGAGCAATAAGATGCTGGACTTCTTGGTAAGCATCTATTTCACCTTGCTGATAAAAACACTCTGCACCAAGGCGCAAATCTGCCAAAGCAGTTTTATAATGACCCAATTGGTAGTGCATCATGCCTCGATTAACATAAGCCCAGGCTTCCTGAGGATTAAGTTGTACTGCTTTAGTAAAATCACGAATCGCCTGGTGATGCTGCTTTTGTTGAGCACAAGCACAGGCGCGATTATAATAGCTCCTGGAGCTAGTACCATGGAGGTGGATAGCCCGGTCAAAGTCTCGAATCGCTGCCGACAAGTTGCCTAAACTGAGATAGGCAATACCTCTATCGTTGTATATATTCGCTAATTGAGCAACATTGGGAACAGTAGTTTGACCAATTGCTTGATTGTAATCTTTAATCGCCTCTAAATATTTTTCTTGAGCAGCAAAGGCTAAACCGCGATTGTAGTAAGCTGTTGCAGCGTAAGGTTTGAGCTTAAGAGCTTGATTATAGCTAGCAATCGCCCCTAGGTAGTCATCCAGCCTATAACTAGCCAAACCAAGATTGAGGTGAGCAAGGTAGTGGTTTGGTTCCAAGTTCAGCGCTGAGGTACAATCCTCTTGGGCTTGGGTGTAGTTAGCAAGCTCAATTTGGAGAAGGCAACGGTGGCTATAAGCATCACCACTGGGCTGTAGTTGAATAATTTCGGTTAAATCTTTCAGCTTAGTTTTAAAATCACCATTATCAGCCTCTGAAAATGAAACTTGCACCTGCGAAGAGAAAAATACAGGCGCTGCTTCCGCTGGTAATAGCAGAGGTGATATGAGTAAATTGAAGAGTAAACTTAAGCCGATGGACTGAACAACAAATCTCTGACAAATAGGGAGCAATCTATCAAACACAACCGAATTGGCTGAGTCTTAACATTACTCCCCATTGTTAGTAAAATGCTAGCTACTGTCAAAAGACAGGCTGTCGTACTTTAAGTTTTGTAATTACTTCTTCTTCTTTCTCTTCCAGCCTTCGTCTGCTCTTTCTAGAACATATGCAGCTACATTCTCAATTTGTGCTGGTTTCAAACGTCCTCCAAAAGCTGGCATAGCTGCCTTACCATTGGTAACCTGCATTATAATTGCTTCCTCACTATACTTTCCATACTTTTCCAAATCCTCTTTTTTGAGGGTTTTCTTGGGGTTAACAGTGTTACGTCCCTTAGCATGACAAGCAGCACAGTTGGCTTTGAAAACGGCCTTACCCTTAACAGCATCTCCAGCCCAAGCAGGACTACTGAAACTAAATAATGCAAATGTCAACAGTACTAGTACTGATAAAACTAGCTTTTTCATCAAAGAATCTCCTCTCATTAATATTATTAGTCAAATGTTAAGTTTGACCCGATCTACTAGCAAGCGTCAAAAGACAGTATGTCACATTTTGACGTTTAATTCAGTAATGGAAAGGAATTGTTGCCCAAGGAAGCATCGCTAGAACTAAACCACTCCAAAACCACCAATTTGTAGTGGTTATAGCTGGTTCAGAATCTGCTAATAAAGCTTCAATTCTCAGAGGAAGACGGTTAGTGTAAAAAGGCGTACAAAAACTAGCTGATGATTTCATCGGCGCTTTCGCCACCGCCAGAAGAGATTCTGCTAAAACTAAAGCATCCACTTGCTTAGTGGCTATTCGGTCTGCCCTAATTTCCCGGCATAACAGTAAATCTTGCCACAGGATTTCGCTATTGGGTAGCCAAGCAGTGAAAGAATACAGCCAACCCATCCAGAAAAAGTAGAAGGTATCGCGGCAATCAAAATGGGCTTGTTCGTGGGCAAAAACGGCTTCTAATTGAGCTTTATCTAGGGTGTCTAGGAGTCCCTTGCTAACCACCAATTCCGGCCGCCACAAGCCAATTTGAGCACTGTAGGGCGACTCGAAGTCAAGCCATCGCACCAGTTTCCCCGCAATGTATTTTTGGGGATAAGTGGCAATTTTTTGCATTGATCGCCATGCTTGATAGCCTAGTTTCAGGAGAGAAAAAACAGCACTGCCCAAGAAAGCCATCGCTAGGATATAACTAAACCAGCTGGCCTGCAAACCCAGCATTTCTCCGCTAGTTCCCATACAAAGCACAGCTAAAGCAGTAGTTAGCAAGATTAGAGGAGGAAAAATGAATAAAAACAGCGATTTTTGCCATCTTTGCCTCCAGTTACTAGAAAAATAGAGCTGAGCGAAGCGTAGCAAAAAAGCACAGCCTAAAGCAAATAAAATCATAATTAAATGCATTATTGTTGATCCTCCCTGTGTTTGCGTATCGCTTGAATACGAGAGGCAATAGCATCAATTTGCTCTAAACTAGCGGTGTCGAGACTATCGGCAAAAGAAGCAACAATATCTGGATTGCTAATTGCGAGAAAACTACGCAACTTCTCGTGAGCCTTGATCGCCTGGGCTTGTTCGCGAGAAACTAGAGGCTGCCAAGAAAAAGCACGTTTTTGCTTCTGGCAACTCAACCAACCTTTTTTGGTTAAACGACGCAAAACTGTAGTCACTGAACTATAGGTAAGTTCGCGTTCGGGATCGCTTAAAATACGCTCGTGTACATCTTTGACACTTACATTGCCAAGTTCCCAGACAATTTCTAAAATTTCCGCTTCCAAAGGACCAAGGGAAAGTTGTTGCGGACGGTAGTTTGGTAAAGGAGCCATTGCTTACTAATAATAACGATTCCTGCTTCTTTCAAGATACGAAGGATTGGGGAGAGTTGGCGATGCTGGGGAAGTTGAGGGAGAAATGCTTGTTTTTTCCTTCTCACTAGAGTCAAAAACAGGCTCTAGAGACAATCGTCAGATGGGGAAGATAGTCAAACAACAAACCATAAACCACAAATGACCTCATTTGCTGTCAGATATCCTACCATTGCGATTAGGTAACCTCGATATTCCAGACAAAATTTTGTTTCTTGTGGTGCAATTAATGATGGCGAAATAGCTAGCTTCATTGCCAAAAATTTGACTTAATCGATTTCTTAAGCACTTTGCCATGAACAAACCTGTAATCCTCACTGTTGACGATGATCCCGAAGTTTTGCAAGCAATTGCCCGGGATTTGCGACAACAGTATGCCAAAGACTTTCGCATTATTCGTGCCGATTCAGGGCAAAAAGCCCTAGATGCAGTGCAACAGTTGAAGTTGCGCGGTGACACAGTTGCTCTGTTTCTGGTGGATCAGAGAATGCCAGAAATGACAGGAGTTGAGTTGCTTGAGAAAGCAAGTGAGGTGTTTCCAGAAGCCAAGCGAGCATTACTTACCGCCTACGCCGACACCGAAGCTGCGATTCGTGCTATCAATAGAGCCCGCCTAGACTACTATCTACTCAAACCCTGGGATCCACCAGCAGAAAAACTCTATCCTGTGTTAGACGACTTGCTCCAGGATTGGTTTGCCCATTTTCAGCCAGAATTCAAGGGAATTCGGGTAATTGGCAATCGCTGGTCAGCAGATTCTCACCGTATCAAAGATTTCCTCGCCCGCAATCAGATTCCCTACCGTTGGCTAGATATTGAACGAGATGGGGCAGCCAACAAGTTACTTAATTGTGCCCAAATCGAATCTCCCTCTCTACCCCTGGTATTATTTACCGACGGTGAATACCACTCCCAGCCCACAAATATACAAATCGCCGAAAAAATTGGACTGCAAACCCAGCCTACAAACCCCTTCTACGACTTAATTATCGTTGGTGGAGGTCCCGGTGGCTTAGCTGCCGCAGTTTACGGTGCCTCAGAAGGGCTACGTACTGTTATGATTGAACGCGAAGCACCCGGAGGTCAAGCAGGTACAAGTTCTCGCATTGAAAATTATCTCGGCTTTCCGGTAGGACTCAGTGGCGGTGATTTGGCGCGCAGGGCGGTAACTCAAGCAAAGCGATTTGGTGTGGAAATTCTTACTCCCCAGGAAGTTACAGCAATTCGCCTCGAAAACGATTATCGCATCGTTACCCTAGAGAGTGGCGAGGAACTAACAGGTCATGCAGTAATTCTTGCCTTAGGTGTATCATGGCGGAGGCTCAAAGTACCAGGAATTCAAGACTTTACAGGGGCTGGAGTCTATTATGGAGCCGCCCAAACCGAAGCCATGTCCTGCGCTGGGGAAGAGGTTTTTGTCGTCGGTGGTGCCAATTCTGCTGGACAAGCTGCCATGTATTTCTCACGCTTTGCCAGTAAGGTAATTATGCTGGTGCGGGCAGATACTTTGACCAAAAGTATGTCCCAATACCTAATTGACCAAATTGATGCCACAGAAAACATTGAAGTTTGGACACACTCTAGCGTCATTGCAGCCACAGGTAATAGTAGTCTCGAAGCATTGAAAATTGAGAATTCCCAGACAGGTGAAGTGAAAACATTGCCTGCTAAATCCCTGTTTATTTTCATCGGTGCAGTTCCCAAAACCGACTGGCTAGAAGGACTTGTGGAGCGAGATGAGAAAGGCTTTATCCTTACTGGTTCCGATCTCAAGCATAAAGCAAATGGCAAGGTAAGTTGGACAGTAGACAGAGAACCTTATCTACTCGAAACCAATATTCCCGGAGTTTTTGCAGTGGGTGATGTGCGCCATGGTTCAGTCAAACGCGTTGCTTCGGGAGTTGGGGAGGGCAGTATTTGTGTGCAATTTGTCCACCACCATCTCAGCAATTTGTGATTGCACTTTCAATAACTATCGACAAAATTGAGGTAATTAATTGTGCTTTGTCTCGACGAATTACTCAAACTTGAACCCTTTCAACAACTACCCAGAGAAAAACTAGAGTGGGCGTGTGATCGCGCCCAGGAACTACAACTACCTCCGGGAAGCACCATAGTAGAAGAAGGGGATGATCCCAACGGCTTTTTTATTCTGGTTAAAGGGCGAGTAATGTTGACTCGCCTCAGTGAAGGGGTAGAAATGCCCATTGGACAAGAAGAAGCACCAGCCTTTTTTGGCGAAATTCCGGTGCTAACAGAAAATCCTGTGCTGGTATCGATGCGAACCCTAAGTGAGTGCTATCTCTACCAAATTAACTGCTGTGATTTTCTCACCTTAATGCATGAATGCCGAGGCTTTGAACGCTGTATTTTTCGTGTTCTCTACCAACGCACTAGGGGACTAGAATCCTTCATTCGTGGTAGGGAAAAAATGGCAGCTTTAGGTACCCTAGCGGCGGGACTAGCCCACGAACTCAACAACCCCGCAGCCGCCTTGGTTCGGGCTTTGCGGGACGTGGTACCTGCGATTCGAGAACTAGAGTATATGAATTTGACCTATGGGCAGCAAAATCCAGATCCTGAACATACCAAAGATTGGGAAAATACTCGCGATCGCGGCTATGAGGCAATCTTAAGCCAAACGGTGGATGCCATGACCTTGAGTGATCGCGAAGATGAATTGCTAGAGTGGTTAGAAGATTATGGTGTCACCGATGCTTGGAAATTTAGTGAACCCCTTGCAGTGGCTGGAGTTGAGATTTCCACCCTAGAGCGATTAACTGAACCTTGGCGCAACCGCCCCGATGAGTTAAGGGATATGGGTATTCGCTGGCTAGCCCTATCTTTTGATATGATGTCAATGCTCAAAAATGGGCTAAGAGGAGCCGAACGCATTTCCGATTTAGTGGGTTCCATGAAATCCTATTCCCACCTAGATCGCGGCGCACAGCAGTTTGTAGATGTTCACGAAGGAATCGAAGACACCCTTAAACTTTTTTCCTATAAGCTCAAACATGGCATTAAAGTATGCCGCAAATATGACCACAGCTTGCCACAAATTTGCGCCTATGGCAGCGAATTAAACCAGGTGTGGACAAATCTGATTGACAACGCAATTGATGCGATGGGAGAGAAGGGAATGCTAGAGATTTCAACCTATCAAGACGGTAATTATGTTCATGTGGAAGTGATTGACTCTGGAGAGGGTATTCCCCCTGAAATTCAACGTCGCATTTTTGAACCCTTTTTTACCACCAAAGAGATGGGAAAAGGTACTGGTTTAGGACTTGATGCAGTTAGTCGAATTATTCACAATCGACATCAAGGTAGCGTCACCGTAGACTCACATCCAGGACGAACTTGTTTTAAGGTTTGTTTGCCAATTCCAGACAAATAAGACAACGGATAATACCAAATCCGCTTCTTCAAAAGTCCACGAAATAGATATACAGATATAGCTTAATCATTTGAAGATAGAGTATCCAAAAGAGCCGGATTTGGTATCAGCTATTGACCAAAAACAAACAACAAACAACCAACAACAAACTTACAACAACAAACTTACAACAAAGGTAAAATCCCCGGTAATAGTGCTCCTGGAACCTGAGACAGAGCATGATTTTGACCTTCAATGCCATTATCTTTGTAGAAAGTGCGTATCGTGTTCACGATATAGTTGAAAGTATTTTTATAAACATCTGTTTCTGGAATCGCATCTTGCAAAGCTTGGAGATGGGCTTGCAATGCCGCTTCAAGATGATTCCTTTTCAGGTTTTCCTCTAAATAAAAATGGGGATCAGTTGCTAACTGGTAGTGAACTAAACCCAGATTATTTTTCGCCACCAAGACATCAAAGTTTACAGCAACAGGAGTTTCGAGTAAGCTCAGACGCTCAGCAATAGTAATCGCAATATTATAGGCGGCGATTGCCTGCTGGAAATATTTTTGTTGTGTTTGGGATTCCTCAGTAAATTTGGCTCCCAAATGCCAATAGGTAGTACCTAAATTATTCTGAGTTGCAGCACAGGCAATGGGTTCAGTTTCTTGAGTGCGATATTGCAAAGAGTTTTTATAAGCATTAATAGCAAATTGCAAAAACTTTTCTGGTTCTTCATACTGGGCCAGATTCCAGTAAGCTGTACCTAAATTATTTTGCACCATTGCCCAACTGATAGCATCTTGTTCTGGTTGATATTGTGCCAGGGATTCTTGATAGGAGGCAATCGCCGCTTGTAAATTATTAATAGGTTCTTGTTGTTGAGCTAAGTGCCAGTAGGCTGTACCTAAATTATTTTGTGTTGAAGCATATTTTTGGGCATCTGCAGCTACACTGCGATAATTAAGAGCCTCATGATAGGACTCAATTGCTAGTTGCAGATTAGCAGCAGTTTCTTGATAGCGAGATAAATCATTGTAAGCTGCCCCCAGATTATTTTGAATCATGCCATAGGTTTGGGGTGCTAACAGTGGAGTTAACTGCCCCAAAGCCAGCTGGTAAGACTCTACCGCCTGTTCGAGATACAAACTTGCCTCATTCATCAGTTTAGGTTGTCGAGACAGCATCCAGTAAAGATTACCCTTGTCATTGAGGATCTCTGGGATGCGTGAATCTTCATCATCCATCCACTGCAAACCCATAGTATAGGCTTGAATTGAGGTGGTGAGATTCTCCGTTGTTTTCTCTCCCTCCGCCACGCGATCTCGATGGTAATCTCCTAATTGTAGATAAGCTTCAGCAATAAAAGCAGGAGCAACCGATTGTTGCTGCAATTGGGCAATTTCCTGCAGACTATAGATATGATCAGGCTCTGGTGTAGAAAGTTCTGCCTCCAATTGTACCGTTGTTTTCAGGGGAGACAGCACAGATGATGTTTCCTCCTCCTGTCGTTCGCGACTCAACTGAGTTAAGGCTAAAGTGTGATTAGCTGCAGTATTATTTGTGTGGTTGTGATTGTTGTGGACTGGAGTTTGATTGTTCTGATGCTCTTGTCTGTAATAATCAAAATTATTATTTCCCAAGTTCTCCTGCACTGGCATATAGCGATCCGGAGGTAACTCTGGTAAACTATCTCTTTGGAACCAAAAAACACTAGTATGCCAACGCCAAAATTCCGGTACTGATTGCCGAATTAAATGTAGCCAAGAACGAGATACCCATAGTAGTAAATTGGACTCTAGTTGAGGTAAATGGCGTTCCACTGCTAGTAGATGGCGCAAAAAAGTTTGCTGCACTTCCCCCGGTTGTCCTGTCAATAAATCAATACCCAAAAACTGAAAACTAGGAGGAACAGCATGTTGAGGGTTTGCATTGGCTGGTAAAGGGTGCTGTTTCAACCACTGGGCAATTTGTAGCAAGATATTGGGATTATCCAAATTCAAATTTAATGTCACCAGTTTCGGGTAACCCTGGAGACTAATTTGTTCTGGTTTAGTGGGATGTCCTAGTTCTTTGCCTAACTCTTTAACTATTTCATCCTTGAGACGTAAATTGTCACAGACAGCAATAAAAATTTGACGGCGCAAACCCAAGCTTAAGGATAGTTTAAGACGTTGGCGAGTGCGCCAGTTTTGGCTAGTGACTTTAGCAGAATCAGTATCATTCACGGCAGGCTAGTGGCAATAGAAGTTGCGATAGATATCTACAACATTGTTCTCTTTTGACCACTGAAATTCAGGACAAGAATCTAAAACCCACTTCCATGAAAAATCTGATGATTGCTGAATTTCAAAACCTTCTTAGCAAACTAATTATCGATTAAACTGTGAAAAAATTTATCATCCCTCAGCGAGACCAAATCCGGGTCTGTTTGAGCTAATGTTAAATTTTCTGAAGGATTGAGCTGGATCGCTTCTGTTAAACTAGCCAGGGCTAGTTGTCGTTTACCCTGCTTAGCAGCACAACAAGCCTTATTGTAGTGTGCATAGCTGTCCTGTGGGTCCAATTTTAAAGCTTCATCATAGCTAGCAATCGCCGCTTCGTATTCTCCCAGATGGCGCAAAGCATCACCTCGTCGATACCAAATCCAATAATCGCGGGATTTAATCTGCAAAGCTTTATCATAGCTCGCCACAGCTTCTTCATAGCGTTCCAAGTGCCTTAGAGTATCACCCAGACGATAATAAACCCAATAGTCATTACCCTTGATTTCCAAAGCATTAGTGTAGCTAGCAATCGCCGCCTCGTATTCTCCCAGATGACGCAAAGCATCGCCACGACGATACCAACTCCAGTAATCATCAGGACGTATTTCTAAGGCTCGATCAAAACTATCACAAGCCTCCTTAAATGCATCCATTTCTTCTAAGGCAATACAACCACGACTATACCAAGCCCAATAGTCACTGCCTCTTATCTCTTGAGCCTTATCAAAACTATTGAGGGCTTCCTCATAGTCACCCATGGCATACAACATATTGCCTCGATGATACCAGCTCCAGTAATCGTGGGGGCGACATTCGAGAGCTTTTTCATAGGAGGCGATTGCTTGTGCATAGCAACCTTGATCATCTAAATCTTTGCCTTGTCGATACCAATCCCAGTAATCTTGTAAGTGGCTATCTTCCCAGGTAGTTTCGTCAGTAATATTTTCCATTCTCTTATTGTGGCTATGGTGCTATCCTTCTTTAAAAAAGAAGCACAGAGTAATTAGCAAATGCACTAACCTGAAGGAATAATTAAAGATTTATCTTACGGGTTAATGATGAAACCCACAGCAAAAATACCAGATTGTTTTAAGTCTTTTGGCGAGAATCAATAAATTTTAACTGTTGATATAGCATCTTGATTTGGGGTAACTCTACACCCGCAGCATTAGCTAATCGTAAAGATTCACCAAAAATTGCTTCTATTTCTAGAGGACGATGGGCATCATAATCTAGCTTCATACTAGTTAAATAAGGTTTCATTTGCTCTGTTCTTTTGAACATAAAACGAACAAAATCGTCGCTAATCTCACGCTGACAAGCCTTTGCACCTAAAACCACTTCCTGCATTAAACTCTCTACTAGGGAGCGAATCTGGCTATCTGCCATCATTTCTCTTGTGGTTGCATCCAGCACTACCGATAAGCCGTTGTAGGGAATATTCCAGACTAATTTTTCCCAGCGAGTGGCGTATAAATCTTCACTCACAGAAACTTCCAGCCCCGCCTCATTTAAATCCTCCACTACCTGCTGCATTTCTACAGTAATGCCACAAGCTTTATAGTTAGGCGCATATTGACCAATTATAATCCCACTGTAGTCTATGTGATGAATGTGTCCTGGAGCAATTTTATTGGCACAAATAAAGCATAGCCCTCCCATAACCGTAGTTTGACCAACAATGGCTGCAATTTCTGCTTCAGCGCCTAAACCATTTTGCAGCAGCAACACCACTCCATCATCTTTGACTACATAGGGCAAAATATTTTTGAGTTCGTGATTTTGAGTAGCTTTAAGCGCCACAATTACCACATCGCACTTAGGCATAGATTTTGCCTGTTGATAGGCTTGCACTTGAGGTAAATTAAAATCACCATGCAATGATTGGATCACCAAACCTTTCTCTCGCACATGATCGTAATCGCTGCGTAGCAGGAAGTGAACCTCTTTACCTGATTTTTGCAAACAAGCGCCGTAATAACCACCGATTGCTCCTGTGCCGATGATGGCATAGCTAAAATTAGTCATGTTTAGATTGTTAGTTACTATGGTGCGTTTGCAATGTTAATTGAAAGTAGCAACTATAGTATCGACAATCCTAACCCTAGGCAAATTGAGATTTTATCTAAGCCTTACATCTGTTCATTGCACTTGTAAGTCTATTGTTTATTAACTATATTAATTCGGCTTTAACACCAGTAAAATATTTTCGTCCATCCACTCAACTTGATTAGTGTTAGGAAAATTTTTCCTGATATTTGCTTGGAAAATATTGAGAGATTCACTAAATTCATTCTCTGAGTATAGAGAAAAGGTTGAGTAGTGTTTTGCCTTTGCCTGATCTACAAGTCGATCTAGAGTGCTGTTGCGTTTAAAGCGAAAACTTTTGCTCGTCTCCATTTCTAGCAAGGGATTGTCTTGGATATAGGCTTCTATTTCATTAAACTCATATAAGCGAGTTTCTTTTTCTGAAAAGTAGGGAAAGTAAGACCCCCAAATATTATTTGCGTTTTGACTGCGCAGACGAGTATAAATGAATATTCTCCCGTCTTTTTTTAGTGCATTCCAGCACTCATTTATAAACTGGGCAAAATCAAAGTGATGGATCGCATTAAAAGTCAAAATAGAATCCATTGAATGAGCTTCCAGAGGAAGTTTACTCGCCTGTGATTTGACAACTTCAAAATTGCTAATCTGGTTCTCCTGTAAATAACTTGAAGCTTGTGCCAACATATTTTCATTGGCATCAATACAGGTTAGATGTAAATTCTTGAGGTGTTCAAAAAGTAGCAGATCATAACGTCCAGTACCACAGCCAATATCTGCTGCTTTAATTTCTTCTCTATCTTTAAGGATTTCAGCAATAAATAAAATTATCTCAGGATCTGTTGTGCGTACCTGTCGATAGCTAGATGCAGTTGCTGAGAAATGAAGGTACATATCTTGAGCGGTTGTCATTGTTCCTCTTCCTTTGGCTTATTGAGATTTACAAGTTAAGTTCACCTCCGCCCAAAGTCAGAGGCTTCTACCACTGACTAGAGACAATGCTGAGGTGTTTTAGGCCAGGTTTCCCGCCGCAGTTCGATGGGGCTTGCCTGAGTGTTGGTCAATAGGCTTGAATTAAATTTATCTTAATTTGTTCATAACCTTTTGTTAACGATGAGTCTACAAGGAAGGAGGGTATAGAGCAAGTGCAAACTCATCTACACTTATTAGTAGTTCGCAATCGTGAAGCTCAGCATGAGAGTGTCCGTAATCAATTAGATCTCGTTAGATTAAAAAAAATCTTCTAGTGAGACATAAAATCTTGTCAAAGAATCTGCTAACTTAGCTTTAAGTTGCTTTATTTTTTTAAAAAGTTCTTTAAATTCACTTAACTAAGGGAGATCTTGTGTGAACGCAGCAGAACGAGCAACAGGTTTAGAACTTACTACTAAAATTGCAGCGATTGTTGGTTTATTTCGGTCAGAATTTCCTGACGCTACAGCAGATCTTAAACCCTGGACCAATGACCCAGAAACCCGCAACCTAGTAGATCCAGATTCCATTGATATCGGCTTCCATTTTCCTGGTTGGAGCCGGCGCTTTCAAAGTCGCAGTATGTTAGTACAGGTTCGCTTTTATCAAGATCCTTTAGATCATCAACAGAGGCTCATTGGTTTGGAAACAGCAGGATTTAACCACCAAGGAGAAGCCTGGAGGTTATCTACAGTGGCTCAATGGCAATTTGAAGGTAAAAGTATGCCAGCAGAGGATGTCAAGGAAAAGCTAAAACACTTTAGCCGTCAAGTATTTCAACTATTTACTCCTAATCATGCTTAAGAGTCAAATTTAACTATCTTCTCTAGAAAGTCCCGTGACTTGTCAGAGGTTATGCAACTGGAATATTTTACGATGTGGCAATAATAAGTTCCCGGTAAATCTTTTGCTTATGAGTGAAGAGTTTGCCGGGAACTTAATAATTAAAGCTAAATTTATTCTTCGTCGTCCTCATCCTCTGGATTAGGATAGACAAAGCTATTGGAGCGCCCTGTGAGAACAGATTTACCCAGAGATAGGGCTTTTTGTGCTTCCAAAGTTGCCTTGCGTTTCCAATGAGCTTTGCGATGATTGCGTTTTGATTTGGAGGTTTTCTTTTTTGGGACAGCCATGATTGCTAATCTGAGCTAGATAGACAGCCTTTCTATTCTAGGTGATGCCTTACCCAAATAGATCCACTTATCTTCACAGTGCCTGAATCCACTCCTTAATTTCGTATCCAGTCCAAATACCGTTTTGCCAGTAAGGATCCCCTTCCACTAACTCAACCACTTTAGCTGCTTCGGGAGCTTCATAGATACTAAAAAATAGACTTAAATCCTTGGTGGGACCGATAGTAATCAAAATACCACTCTCTTTTTGTGCTGCCAAACCATCGAGATGGGCTTGGCGATAGGGAGCACGTTTTTCGAGCACATCTTCGCAGTAGGTTCCCCAAACTATATATTTCGGCATGATTTTGAATTGAATTGTCTATCTAATGGCAACTTTGCCAGTTTTATCATCTCCCATTGAGAACAAGATGCCAATTGGAATGAGGAATTAAAAACTCAAATTTTATTTTTTAACTGTTATTCCGGGTGGATAAGCTGGGAATTCTAGGGAATGAAGCCCTAAATTGTGCAATCACCGCCATTTTATCTACCTCAATGTCAAGATTTACCAGATGTAGTGTGTCTCACATAGATGAGATACTGCTAAGATCAGACCTTTCAGATTTATCTAAAAATAGTCCGATAGGAGGTTGTGTATTTTTGGTATTTCTACTTCTAAAAATAAAATCTTGGGGTTTGTTTGATCAATATCAGACTTTCTGTGTAGCTTGTCTCAACTAGTCTAGACAGGAAAACCATTGCCTGAGCCAATTAACTTTTATCCCTACCACCAGAGTCCATCACCCAGTGAACACATGGTAATTTCCCACCAGTTTCTTTCTCTTCCAGCCCTAGAATTGCTGATTGAACGCAACTTTATTGCTGTTGCTCCAGAAACTAAAGTAATTGATGCGGTTATAGCCCTGTGTAAGCCTCAATCTGGTCCAACTCCGGACTTGCTTTTGGTAGTGAGTAATAAGCAGTTGGTTGGAGTTTTAGATACCACTAATTTACTACCTCTAATGCTCTGTGAGCAAAATCGAGGTCAAATTAGTGTGGGTGAGTTAATTCAAGAACCTGTTGTCACATTAACATTGACAGAAGACACTGATGCAACTAAAGCTTTGCTACTATTGCAACAACATCAGCTCAATTTGTTAGTTGTAGTTAACCGCCAAAGGGAACCTTTAGGTTACATAACAACTCAAAAACTTTGTCAAAATCTCGAAATTCAGCCATTTTCTTCGCCCCAATCCCCATTTTCTCTCAACTCTATGCTCTCGGAAATACGAGCTAGTCTAAAGCCAGAACAAGTGCTGGAAACAATGGCGAATCAACTGCAATTAACATTAGCAGTTAGCCACTGTTTGGTGATGTTAGAGGAAGAGCAACAGCTAAGTGTAACACTCTCGCAATCTATGCTGTCTGAGGCGCAACTTTGGCTCCAGATGGGCGAGACAATTTACCATCAATACCAGAATTTGCTTGTCCAAGGACAGGCAATTATAGTGCCTCAAATCCCTAAAGATTTTCCTATAGTTAGAGAATCTGTTAGCCCACAAAATCAGCTTCAATCTTTTTTGCTCATTCCTTTACAAGTCCAGCAAATGTATCTAGGATGTATTTGCATCTTTGAATGTTCTAGAGAAAAGCATTGGAGTGCCACAGAAATCGACCTAGTTAAGGCAGTTGCAGATCATTGTGCCACAGCCATAAACCACGCCCAGATCTACACTCAAGCCCAAACAGAAATTGAGGAAGGACAACAGGCGCTAGCAGAATTAAATCGGGTAAAAACACATCTTCAGGTAGTTATAGATACTGTACCTGGTCTTGTTTCTTGGATGGATAACCAAGCTCGATATTTAGGAGTCAATCGCTATCTGGCCCAGGCTTTAAAAACCGCTCCTGAAGAATTTATAGGTAAAGAATTGGGCTTTAGGCAAACCAGTCCCGAGTTTGTAAGTTTTATACACCAATTCATTGCCTCAGATCAGGAGAGCGTGAGTCAAGTTGTAGAGTCAAAAATTAATAATTTGACCCATACTTATCTGGTGGCAGCTCAAAAATATGACTTTAATCAAGCTCTAGTGGCTGTGGGTATAGATATTACTGGACACCAATGGGCAATTGCAGCTATGCAGGAGAGTGAAGAGCGATTTCGCCGCCTAGCAGACACTGCACCTGTATTGATTTGGATGTCTGATGCCCAGCAAAAATACAACTTTTTCAACCAAACTTGGCTAGACTTCACGGGTAAAACCCTAACTCAGGAACAGGGAAATGGTTGGCAGTTGGGTATTCATCCAGAAGATTTTCCTTCTTGGTATGTCAAAACGACCTCTGCAGTGCAAGCACGAGAAACCTTGCAACATGAATATCGACTCCAGCGTGCCGATGGTGAGTATTGTTGGCTGCTAGAGACAGGAGTGCCACGATTTACTGCTGATGGTCAATTTACTGGTTATATTGGCTGTTGTTTGGATATTACCCAACGTAAAACAACAGAGGCAGCTTTGCGTGAAAGTGAAGCTCGTTATCGCCTGGTGGTGGAAGATCAAAAGGAACTAATTTGCCGTTTTAGCCCTGACTACCGCTTGAGTTTTGTCAATCAAGCCTATTGTCGCTATTTTGGTCAAGAGCGTGAGCAATTGTTAGGTCAATCTTTTTTGCCTTTAATTGCCAAAAGTGAACAAAATCAATGGTTGACCTGCCTTTCTAGGCTAAGCCAAGAATGTCCCGTTGCCGAATTAGAAAATCGTATTCTTACACCCCAAGGAGAAATTCGCTGGCAACATTGGACTCATCGAGCTATTTTTAATCTTCAGGGGCAGTTACAAGAATTCCAGTCCATAGGTCAAGATATTACGGAGCGAATTCTGGCACAAGAAGCTTTGAAAAAAGTTAATGCTGCCCTCGAAGCCAAAATTGATGAGCGCACCATTGCCCTTACTCAATCGAATCAGTATCTACGCCAGGAAATAGCTAAGCGTTTTTTCCTTACCAGACAACTAGTCGAGAGCGAAGCTAAATTGCGCGACACGATGATGCTACAGAAGGCAATTTTGGATAGTGCAAGCTATTTGATTATTGCCACCTCGCCCTCAGGAATGATTCTTACCTTCAACCAAGCGGCACAGAAATTATTGGGTTATACAGCTGCAGAAGTAATTGGTTCTACCACTCCTCTAATCTTTCATGAGCCTGAAGAATTGCAATTGAGAGCAAAACAATTATCTCAGGAGCTAGGATTACCCGTTGTCCATGAATTTACCTCACTAACAGCCAAAGCACAACAGGATGCAGTGGAGGAACAGGAATGGACTTATATCCGCAAAGATGGTAGCTCTTTCCCAGCCTTACTCTGCATTAGTGCTTTACGTGATGATGAGCACAAAATTACTGGCTTTGTGATCATTGGTCGAGATATTACCGCCAGTAAAAAAGCACAGGAAAATTTAAGATTACAAGAGCGTGCGATCGCCGCCAGCAACAATGGTATCGTCATCACCGATGCCACTCAACCAGAGATGCCTATTATCTACGTTAATCGGGCTTTTGAAGACATTACAGGCTACAGTGCCAAAGAAGTCCTCAATAGCAACTGCCGTATACTCCAAGGTGATTGCCATGAGCAAGAAGGATTGCAAAAGTTGCGCCAAGCTTTGACAAAACATCAATCATGTACCGTAGTGTTACGTAACTATCGCAAAGATGGCACTCCGTTTTGGAATGAGCTCAGTGTTTCTCCCATCTACGATTATAATGGCAATCTTACTCACTACATTGGTATTCAAAATGATATTACTGAGCGTAAACATGCTGTTGAAGAATTAGAACAAGCAAAGGCGCAATTGCAAGTAGTTTTGGATACGGTACCAGGAATGGTATCTTGGGTTGATAGTTCTAGGCGTTATTTGGGAGTTAATCAGCACTTAGCTCGTACTTATAATCTACCGCCGGAAGCTTTTGTCGGAAAACAGGTTAACTTCCTTGGTCGTAGCCCCGAATTCAGTAACTATATGCGGCAATTTTTTGCTAGTCGTGCCCAAAAACTTACCAGAGAAATTATCACTAGGGTTGGGGATGAACAACGCAGTTATCTGGTGGTAGCACAAAAATATCAGCAAGGTGAAGCAGTGGTATCTGTAGGAATTGATATTACCAATCGTCGCCAAACTGAAGAAGAGTTACGAACTGCAACTTCGCGCCTCAGTGCTTTAATTGAAAATCTGCAAGCGGGAGTTATAGTTCAAGATGAGTTGGGTAGAGTTGTCTTAATCAATGAAGTCTTCTGCACACTCTTCAAGCTACCTATGGTTCCAGCAGCTCTAATTGGAGCTGACTTTAATAATTTTGCCCTAGAATACAAAGATAACTTTACCCAACCAGAAAAATTCCTAGAGCGCTATCAAAGAATTCTCAATGCCAAGGAAATAGTTACAGATGAAGAAATTCAACTTACTGATGGTAGAACTGTAGCACGAGACTATATTCCTATCATTGTGGCTGGTAACTATTGCGGACATCTGTGGATGTATAGTGATATTACTGAACGCAAACGTTCAGAAGCGGAATTGCGTCAAGCACTGATTAAAGAAAAAGAACTAGGCGAACTCAAATCCCGTTTTGTCACCAATACTTCCCATGAGTTCCGCACTCCCCTCACCACAATTTTGTCCTCCTCAGAGTTGTTGGAATATTATCGTCACCGTTGGAGTGAACAAAAGCAATTAACCCATTTGCATCGCATTCAAAAATCGGTGAAACAGATGATTCAACTTCTCAATGATATTTTGATTATTGGCAGGGCAGAAGCAGGCAAAATGTATTGTCAACCAAAAGCAGTTAACCTAGAACCATTTTGTCAGGAGCTAGCTCAAGAGTTACAGCTATACAGTAAAAATGGACACATTGTCGCTTTTAAATATCAGGGTAAAAGACGTTCAGTAGCTCTAGATGAAAAACTACTTAGGCATATTTTTACTAATCTCATTGCTAATGCGATTAAATATTCTCCCGCTGGTACTACTGTTAGTTTTGATTGCAATCTCCAGGACCAAGAAGCTATTTTTAAAGTACGAGATCAAGGTATTGGTATTCCCTCAGAAGATCAAGTATATTTGTTTGAATCTTTTCATCGCGCGAACAATGTGGGCGATATTCAAGGTACAGGTCTTGGTCTATCTATTGTCAAGAAGTGTGTTGATGTTCATGGAGGGGAAATTAATGTCGAAAGCGAAGTGGGCAAGGGGACTACCTTTACAGTACTTCTACCTGTAAACTAATAAACTTCAGTATGCTTTTTGAGCCTTAGCTTGGGCATTCTATTGATTAGGTAGATGTATATGAATACTCAGTGAAGGGTTAGATAAAAATGGTCAAAATTCTCTTAATTGAAGATGACGAATTAGTCAGGGAAAATGTCTTGGAGTTGCTGGATGCTGAAGGTTTTGATTCATTATTAGCAGAAAATGGTCGTATTGGTATTCAAGTTGCTCAACACAACATTCCTGATTTAATTTTGTGTGATGTGATGATGCCTGAAATTGACGGTTATGGCGTACTATCACAGATACGCCAAAATCCAGAGACTATGACTATTCCCTTCATTTTTTTAACTGCAAAGGCTGCTAAAGGTGATTTTCGTGCAGGGATGGAATTAGGCGCAGATGATTATTTGACGAAACCCTTTACCAGAGCAGAGTTATTGGGAGCTGTTAATACTCAACTGAATAAGAAAGCAGCAATTGCAGCTACTTATAATAGAAAACTAGAGCAGGCAAAACAGGAGTTGGACTATACAATTCGCTACGATAGTCTGACTAATCTACCCAATCGCCTCTCTCTGCGTGAAAAATTTACCCAGATTCTTGATAGTACAAATAACCAGAATCAAGAACAACAAATAATTCCAGTATTATGTTTGTGTCTAGACCGCTTCAACTTGATTAATCAAAGTTTTGGCTCAAAAACAGGGGATTTATTACTTAAAGAAGTTGCCCAGCGTCTCAAAAGTTGCGTTGGTGAACACGATACAGTTGCTTACTTAAGTGATAATAAGTTTGCCCTGATTTTAGGTACAACTGAGGAGGAAAACAGCGCTCAAGATGTGGCGCTAGCTATTCTCAATAACATTGCTAAACCTTTTAGAATTAATGAGCAGGAAGTCATTATTACTGCTAGTATCGGCATGAGTCTTTATCCTCAGCATGGCAGCGATATTGAAAGTTTACTGGTGTGTGCTGGTCAAGCCATGGATTTTTCTTTGCAACAGGGGGGAAATCAAGTTCAGCTTTACACCACCAACCACAGAAAAGGTGCTGCAGATCGCTTGGCTCTAGAGACCAGTCTACGCTATGTTTTAGAGCGGGAAGAACTACGAGTTTACTACCATCCTCGTATCTGTATGGAAACTGGTGAGATTGTAGGTGCAGAAGCCTTGGTGCGTTGGTATCATCCAGAGAGAGGTAAAATTCCTCCTGATCAATTCATTCCCATAGCAGAAGAGACAGGATTAATTGTACCGATTGGAGAGTGGGTTTGCCACACTGCTTGCCAGCAAACCAAAATTTGGAATCAGAAATTTAATCAGTCTCTGGCAATTGCGGTTAATATCTCTAGTCGTCAGTTCAGGGAAGATTTACGCGAACGTCTAGTGGATATTTTACAGGCTACTCAACTAGATCCAAAATATCTGGAATTAGAACTGACTGAAAGTATTTTAGTTCAAAATCCCTCTGCTGCAACTCAAAAGTTACAGGAATTACAGTCTCTAGGAATTAAGGTTGCTATTGATGATTTTGGCACAGGTTATTCTTCCTTAAGCTATCTGCGGCAATTCCCTTTCCAAATTTTAAAGATTGATCAATGCTTTGTACGTAACCTTACCGATGATGCCAAAAATGCAGCGATTACAATTGCAATTATGCAAATGGCTCATAGTTTGCAATTCCGCGTCATTGCAGAAGGGGTAGAAACAGAAGCAGAACTAGCTTTCTTGCGTCAGTATCCCTGCGATGAAATCCAAGGTTATCTCTTTAGTCCCCCTTTACCCGCAGCTGAGTTTGAAAAACTTATTGCTAGTGGAAAGAAGCTGGAAATTTAACTGGAAAAATCAAACAGGGACGCAGAATATGCGCCCCTGACTGGAGAAATTATTCAGCTATGGGAAAAGTGACTTAATCGCGATTGATAGCAATCAAAAGACGCAGAATAAAGACAAAGAGGTTGATGTAGGTAAGATACATCGACAAGGCGGCAGATAGATACTGTTCGTCAGTGTAGGTACGAGGTAGTACAAAAAAGTCTACTACTGCTGCACCAGCAAAGAGAAAGACTCCAATACCTGAAATGCTAATTTCTAACCAGGTAGGTGTGTAGACACCGAAAATCGCAAATAGTAGTTGGGCTGCAATGACAACAACTAGGGCAATCACACCCAAGCTAACAGTCTTCGCAAGTGCTAAACCGTCTTCCTCAGATAAATTAGAACCAATACTGCGCCCAGCGATGAAGGCAACACCACAACCTAGGGCTGCAATACCAATACCACCGAAACCAACACCAGGAGTACCCAGGGCGAGAGCAATTAAACCACTGAGAGTATAACCAGAAAGGAGACTGTAAAGAGCAAGTAAAGGTAAAGCTGTGCTGTTATTGCCTTTCTCAGCTACGCCACGGGCAACGAAAAAGAGCGCAAATTCAGCAATTACGGCTGCGATTACAGTGGGAAAGAAAATGCTGGGATAAGACTGGATTACTCCTAAACCGCCGTAGGTACCCAATGCTGTTAGTAGCATTCCACCCCCTAAATAGGGTAGGGCATTGGCAATAACGTTAGGACCAACCAAGTTTTGCTGCTTCGCTTGCAGCATCGCTTCTCTAAAGTTGCTTGTGTTACTCATATAATTTTGGTCTGAACTTTGTATCTTAATACAGGGAATGATGATTGATATTAATCTTATTTTCCCTGATTTTTCGATTTTTGCACTAGTGTGGGTAACCGTTCTTCTAATTATTGTAATTGGTACGGTTCTGTCATGTTTCCATGCCCTATGAAAAGCAAAATCGCACTTTCAATCATCTGAAAGTGCGAGTGTCAGTTTAGAAATTTTTATTAAATATTGGCTTCAGTTGGGGAGGAAGAAACTTTTGGATTGGCTTCAACTTCTGAACAATTGAGAGCAAATGAGTTTTCCAAAACCGAAATTTCATCTAAATCATGCCAACTGGAAGTAAATGGTGGCATTGCTAAAGGACAAGCTTTCCATTTGCCTTGAACGGGAACGCTCAATTTGTGGCACATACCACCTCTACGTCCTTCAGTAGTGTAAAAGTGACAATGGCGACAAACAGATACAAAAAAAACCTCGGTTTTCATTTAGATTACTCTTAAACTTTTGGCGAATTGGTCAATATCAGGTTCCATTTTTATTGTCTCTTGTCCAAGATCAAGATTTTTCCTCTCCAAACCTGGAGCAATTAATGATGAATTATTACTTTGTGTAGATCTTAAAGGCCAATTATTTTTTTTGTTTTTCTTTATGTTTGAGACACAAACAGATACATTAAACTAGTTTTCAGTAAGATCACTTAGCATTCCTTTAAGGTAAATAAAAGCTTTGCTTTTGATATAAAAAGATTGGGGATCAAAAACAAACACATTGATTATTTAGAATACAAGCTGGTTCGTTTTAGCCTTTTTGGTGTTTTTTGCTTAGTGGATACAACAGTAAAAAAGAGTTTCGACTCTTTATTATGAGAATCTGTGAGTACTCACTGTGTAGCCATTGAAGCCCATATTTAGTAAATAATGAAACTCTATGATTGAGGCTAAAAGGCAATTTACTTTCTGCCTCAATAACTCATTTCTCTGTGATTACCAATCTGTGGCTTGTAACTTTTTCTATGGATCTTCACCTTGCCATTTTTGAGTGGCACAGATAGCGCAAACTTGCCAGCGTTGTAATTCGCCTTCGGGCGTGGGACATTGACATTGAGGACAAGTCGGTAAATATTGAGATCGCATCTCAAGGGCTGATAGCCAATCTTGCAGCACAGCTTGAACTTGGTTTGAGGAGGCATTAGAAACAGGAGTAGGTAAATTAGGAGGCAGAGAACTAGGATGAGAAGAGGATTGCGCAGCCTCGGAATTATTCTTAGATTGGGAATTAGACTGATCATGCCACTTAGCAGTGGAGAAACGGATATCCACCAGAGACAGGCCTAATTTGGCATTGAGTTGTTTGAGAATCTGGTGACGCTTAAAGGTCAAATGTTGTGCCCAAACCGAGCTAGAAGTAGCAATCCAGAGAATTTTGCGAGATATGTAAAGAGGGCGAGTTTGCCCTGCAATTTTGGGCTTAACTACCGCTTGCCATTCTCGCAGAAGATGCTGGAATTGGCGCTGTGTTTCCCAACCAGGTTGGCTGATAACATCTTGAAAAACTCGATCTAGGGATTGAAAAGACATCTTTGAGAGGGAATGAACTTAGGGTAAACTCAAGGCAAAAAATACTTGTTTGACAAGTATTAATTAATCGCTCCCAGTGAGCATAAAGTAACTTAATCCCATGAAATCCACTGATTCTGTTGACATTGACCACAAAAGAGCACTTAACCCTATTGTCAAAGCTGCTCTCAGTAGCTTAGATATTAGCCTAGAAGAGGAGTTAAAGCGCTATGAGCGTAATCGCACTAAATACAAAATTAGTCGTCCCTCAAGGCAATCTAGTGCCTCACCTACAGGCGATCCCGAACCCACACCCGCAGCTTTTACTCCTGTTGAATCGAAGCCAGAGGAAGATTTGGTTCCCGCTTCCAGCATGATCCATCAACCAGACACTACTACTCAAGAGAGAGATTTAGCAGATTTAGCTTCCAGCACAACCCCACCTGAAGATTACCTCGAATCCTCAGAACAGCTATTGAATAGTCTGGATGAAGCAACACCAGTAGAAGCATCTAAAGCCTCTGGAAATAAAACTTTTTTAACTCCTTTGGGGATTAGCTCAATCTTGATGATGCTAGCTGCAGGTGCTTTAGTAGCTACTGCGTTGCTTAAACCCCAAAGCTTCGAGTCTGTTAGTCAGCTATTTCGGGGAGAGACAGGAGTCCCAAATGCTGAGGAACAGGAGCCAACAGCAGCAAACAATTCTCAAGCAGAGAAGAATTTACCTATACTTCCAGATCTGACAGAAAAAGAGTTAAAAGACCTTAATTTAGAGGAATTGCCTAATTTAGAAGGTAGCAGTAAACCTGCACCTGCTCCCAAGTCACCTGTAAACTCGCCTCAAGTCAATACACCAACTCAAATTACTACTCCATCAGTATCAGCAACTGATTCTAACTTAGGTCAAGTTCTACTGCCTTCTCTACAACAACCACCAACAACTCAACCCTCTCTTACACCTTTACCTAATCCTAGTAATATTCCCACAGCTCCAACCCCTGTAGAAACGGCACCTCCAGTGATAGAAATTGCACCTGCACCAACTAGAAGTGATTATTACTACACCCTGGTAAACTACACAAATTCTTCCTCCCTGGCGCAAGCAAGAACCGTTGTTCCTGACGCTTATGTGCGAAAATTTGCTATTGGTAATCGCATTCAAATGGGTGCTTTTTTAAGTCAAAGGGATGCTCAAAGGTTAGTAGATCAACTGAAAGCCCAGGGTATTGAAGCATCCGTTTATCGCCCCTAAATTTTAGATTAATATCATGACAAGAGGGATTTCAGAGGTTGGAGATGGACTTGCTCAATCGCATTGAAAGATTGATTCGCGCGAATGTCAACAGCTGGCTCACACAAAAAGAGGATCCAGAAAAAGTTCTAGAGCAAGTGGTGTTAGAGTTGCAGCAACAAGAGAGAAAAATGCGACAGGCTGTAGCCCAGGTAATTGCTACTTATAAACGCACCACGCGTCAAAGTCAGCAAGCCAAAATCCTTGCCCAGCAATGGCATGAGCGTGCTAAACAAGCCTTGGTTAGAGGTGAGGAAAACCAAGCCAGGGAAGCCCTAACCGAGCGTCAATCTCATCTCAAAACAGCACAAGCACTAAGTGAGCAAGCCCAACAACAGCAGGAGATGAGCCGTAAACTAAAACATGATCTACGTATCCTGGAGCAAAAGGTGAGCAATGCTAAAAGTACAAAAGATATGTATATCTTGAGAGCACGCTCTGCTAGCACATCTGGAAAGATTCGGGAATTAATCCATGAAGGCAATAGTCACACTTCCCTGAATGCCTTTGAGCGTATGGAAGATAAGGTATTGTTTCTAGAAGCCAAAGCCGAAATCCTCGGTAGTTTAGAGAGCAATGATTCGAAGTTGAAATTGTCTGCTATTGAAGGCGAGTCAAGTAACTCTCAGACCTGATTATTTCACAACTATCAACGGCTCCCATGTCACAATTAAGAATTACCCACTACAAATTAGTCGCGGGCTTTAGTTAAACTAAGTTATATGGATCTACGCGAATGAGTCCGTGTAGCACAACTACTGCGCTGATTCAGAGGCGGAAAACACGAAAGCCTACTCCAAAAAGAAACTTCAGCATCTACTGTAATTTAAACTAGGAGCTGAGTTTTTGGGTTATTTGGGACTGAAGCTTCTGTGGCTAACATCCTAAACTAAAATCCTATCTAAAATGTTTTCCGTGGCATAAGCCAACACTTTGTACACGCTAACAAAACTCCAATAGGACAAAAAGATTTATGGGATTATTTGATCGCATTGGCAGAGTTTTCCGAGCTAATCTTAACGATATGGTCAGTAAGGCTGAAGATCCAGAGAAAATTCTGGAACAAGCCGTTATTGATATGCAAGAAGACTTGGTGCAATTGCGCCAAGCAGTTGCCCAGGCTATTGCGCAACAGAAGCGTAGTGAACAGCAACTGAATCAAAATAGCACTGAAGCTGGTAATTGGCAGCGACGTGCTCAACTAGCTCTGCAAAAAGGAGATGAAAACCTGGCGCGTGAAGCCCTGATGCGTAAAAAAAGTTACGCTGATGCTGCGGAAACGCTCAAAGTTCAACTAGAACAGCAGACAAATCAAGTTGATACTCTTAAGCGTAACCTGATTGGCTTAGAGAGCAAAATTTCTGAGGCAAAAACCAAGAAAAATATGCTCAAAGCTAGAGCCAAAGCTGCTGAAGCAAATCGCCAGTTGCAAAATACAATTGGTAATATTGGTACTAGTAGTGCCATGGCAGCCTTCGAGCGGATGGAAGAGAAGGTTTTGTCCTTAGAAGCCGAATCCCAAGCCGCAGGAGAGATTGGTGGTACTGGTTTAGAGCAACAGTTTGCCCAGCTAGAGGCGGGTAGTGGCGTTGATGACGAGTTGTCAGCTCTGAAAGCTCAACTCAGTGGTGGCTCAATTAACCAGGAAGCCCTACCAGCTTCATCTCAAGGACAGAATACTAAGAAACAAGATTCGTCTGGGGAGGCTGTAGATGCAGAATTAGAAGCTCTACGCAAGCAACTAGACAGTTTGTAAACTAACAGGTATTTTAGAATCCTGAAGGGTGACTCACACAAGAGTCATCAAACCAGTGGCGCTTTCAGCAAGCAACTCGCCAAGGATTTGGCTAATCTTAGTTGCCTGCTGCTTTTTGTCTGGAATCGCAATTTTAAAGCCAGAGTTAAGCGTCAAGGTAAAAACTTGAACAGCAATGAGGTGTAAGTAAATGAGCGAAGTTATTGAAATTACAGATGCTGAATTTAAAACAGAACTTACCGATGGTTCTGAATTTGTTTTAGCTTACTTTTGGGCAACTTGGTGTGGACCTTGTCGCTTAGTTTCCCCTACGATTAAATGGGCTGCCGAAACCTACAGCGAGCGTCTCAAAGTTCTGAAACTAGAAGTTGACCCCAACCCCGAAACTGTTTCTGAGTACAAGGTTGAAGGAGTCCCAGCACTAAGATTATTTAAAAATCAAGATCTTATTTACTCCCACGAAGGTGCCATTGGCAAACAGGGACTTCAAGAAGTATTGGAGAGTAACTTAAATTAATCAAAAAATGCAATTTGCCAAGCGTTTACAAGCTCTGCAAACCAATGTGTTTGCTGATATGGATCAGGCGAAAGCAAAGGCTCAAGAGGCAGGTAAGGAAATTATTGATCTCTCTTTAGGTTCTTCTGACCTGCCAACTTCAGAGCCTATTCTGGCTACTATTGCTCAATCTTTGCGCGATCCTAGCACTCACGGCTATCTCCTGTTTAACGCGACCCTCCCCTTTCGTCAAGCAGCAGCCAAATGGTATACCGATAAATACGGAATTGCAGTAGATCCAGAAACGGAAGTTTTACCTCTAATTGGCTGTCAGGAAGGTACTGCTCATTTACCCCTAGCAGTCATGAATCCGGGAGATTTTGCCCTCTTGCTAGATCCTGGTTATCCTTCCCATGCAGGTGGTGTAAATTTGGCTGGGGGTCAAATCTACACCATGCCTTTATTAGCGGAAAATCAATTTTTACCAGTCTTGGCAGATATTCCCCAATCAGTTTTAGCCCAAGCACGACTGATGGTACTAAGTTACCCCCATAATCCCACCACTGCAACTGCTCCTCTATCTTTTTTCCAGGAAGCCGTCGCTTTTTGTCGTCAACATAGCTTGGTATTGGTCCATGACTTCCCCTATGCTGACATGGTATTTGATGCCAAAACTCAATCTTTAGCACCCTCAGTTTTGCAGGCAGATCCTAACAAAGAAGTTGCGATCGAGTTCTTTACCTTCTCTAAATCCTACAATATGGGTGGTTTCCGCATTGGCTACGCCATTGGCAATGCCCAGCTTATTAAGGCTTTGCGCCAGGTTAAGGCGGTAATTGACTTTAACCAGTATCGCGGCATCCTGCGAGGTGCAATGACAGCTTTGTCTAACTCAGAGGAAATTGTACCCCACACTGTAGCCACCTTTAGCCAGCGCCGCAACACCTTTGTTAAAGCCTTAGCTCAAATTGGTTGGCAAGTACCTATGCCCCAAGCAACAATGTATGTTTGGGCAAAACTACCATCACCTTGGCAAAATAACTCTGTGCAATTTTGTCGCCAACTAGTTGCAGCCACTGGAGTTGTCGCTTCTCCCGGTACTGGTTTTGGTAAAACTGGAGAGGGTTATATCCGTTTTGCCTTAGTACATGAACCAGCTATCCTAGCAAAAGCAGTGCAACGCATCGCTCAATTTCTCGCCACGAATTCCCCTCATCTTAAAAAAAAGTAAAATTGTGTCATGCGTGTTCTGATCCAAAGGGTTAAATCCTCCCAAGTCATCGTCAATGATGAAATTGTGGGCAAAATTGGGCGAGGGCTAAACCTACTTGTTGGCATTTCTCCCACAGATACTAGCAGTGAAATTGACTGGATGGTGCGCAAATGCCTCAATTTACGGCTTTTTCCCGCCACAGAAGAAAACGTGAATCATTGGCAGAAATCAGTTCTCGACATTAGCGGTGAATTACTAGTAGTGAGCCAGTTTACCCTCTACGGAGACTGTCGTAAAGGTCGTCGTCCTTCCTTCAGTAATGCTGCCACACCAGCCATTGCACAGCCATTATACGAAGACTTTGTCGCTCAGTTGCGTTGCAGTGGCTTGCGGGTAGAAACAGGCAAATTTGGTGCCACGATGGAGGTAACCATTGTTAATGATGGTCCTGTAACACTACTTCTATCTCCTTGACATACTCCCACGGGTGTACACGAAGTGCGCCCCGAAGGGCTAACCGCGTGGGATTCTAAGCTTAAACAGCAATTGCAGTCTGGGACTGTCTGACATCGCCACTCTCTGACAGACAAATCAAGGCTTTCTAGGACATGACCGCAATGAGAACAAGTTTTAGAGGACGGATACCATTGATCAATAAAGACCAACTGCTTCCCCTTCTTGGCTGCAACCCATTGGAGAATTTGTAGGAATTCCCCGAAGGCTAAATCTGAAATCTTACTTCCCCACAGACGCTGCATTCCTTTAAGGTTGAGTGTCTCAAAACACAGCACATCAAACCGACTGGTGAGATTATGGGCTAACTTCCAAAACCAATCAGTACGGCGATTAACAACATTTTCATGTTTACGAACCAGGTTGAGTCTTGCTCTTTCTCGATTAGCAGAGCATTTTTGTTTTTTTGAGTGTTGTTTGCTGGCTTTGTTGATAGCATTGAGTTACTGTTTCAGGAATTGGGGTGATTTAATTTGGGAGCCATCGGAGCAAGTGAGAAACGTTTTCAAGCCAAAGTCAAATCCAGCAATTTTACCTGTCTCGAATTTGATTTTTGGTTCCAGGGCGCTGCCTGTGACCACAACCATAAATAACTCCCCTAGGGTCGTACGCTTAATGGTTAAGGTTTTGACAGTTCCTTCAATTGCTCTAGAGTTGGAGTATTGAAACATGCGCTTGCCAATTCTGATTCGGTTGCCCCCTAGAAATTTATACCCTGCTTGCTTAAGAGTGAATGATTTGTATTTCTTGACTTTCTTAAAATTGGGTGGTCGAACTCCTTTGCTGTGATGCTTAAAGAACAGTTTGTAGGCTTTATCTATGCGCTGACAAATATCTTGCACAGCCTGAGAGCCTACCAGTTGCCAAAACGGTTTTTGTTTACGCAACTTGGCGATATGCTTCTGAAGTTTGTTGCAATTTAAGTGCTTGCCCCACATCCGATAGTACCTTTTATGTAGGGCGATACAGTGGTTTTAGATTACTCCGGCGGCATTGATTGTGCCCTTGAGGTATCTATTGCGCTTGTGGCTGTATAACTTAAACTTCAGAGTCTTCATATTGTCTATTATAATGAGCCATAGACAATATGACTATCAAATGGGACAAAATTATCGACGAAAAAAGACTTCGGTTTCATTAATTAACTACCATTTCATCTGGATACCTCGCAGACGAAAGAAGATCCTCACCGGAAGTGTTAAACATCGACTGGAAACCTTAATTCATGACAAGGCTAGGGAGTTAGACTGTGATGTGATTAGCCTTGCCATCGAGCCTGATCATGTTCACCTGTTCCTCAACTGTTCCCCAGACCTTGCTCCATACCAAATCATGCACCGCATCAAAGGTGCATCATCTCATGCTTTGAGGCAGGAATTTCCTGAACTATTAAAGTTACCGTCAATGTGGACTCGAAGTTATTTTGTCTCCACAGCAGGAAACGTTTCTTCTCAAACCATTCAGAAGTATATTGAGTCTCAGAGGAAAAATTGATGGCGCGGTAGGGGCGCTAACGCTACATCCCACCCATAAATGTGGTGGGCTTTGCTTCAATTTCTGTAATTTTTTTGATCATGTCAGAACAACTCAAACCTGGTACTTTGTGGCATAGAGTGCGCCAACAAACCCAATTAGCCCTCGATTGCGGTGCTTTGCACTCAATTCCCACAGAATATGAATTGGTGGAGGAAGAGGGTATTAAATTTTTAGTCAGGATTGTGGCTAATCTTACCCGCAAGGACAAAGCAAAACAAGAACAAGAGCGCACAAGTAGTGTCACAGGCAAAGATTTTAATCCCTTTTTGCCCTACGAAGAAGATCTTTTTGTCGCAGATATCTCTCCAACCCATGTGTGTCTGTTGAACAAATATAATGTGGTTGACCACCATTTGCTGCTGGTAACGCGGGAATTTGCAGAGCAGGATGATTGGCTCAATGAAAAAGATTTAGAGGCTCTGTGGGCTTGTTTAGAGCAAATTGATGGTTTAGCATTCTACAATGGTGGAACTATTGCAGGGGCAAGTCAAAAGCACAAGCACTTGCAAATAGTACCTTTACCCTTAGTTCCCCAAGGAGAAGCCATTCCCATCGCTTCAGCCCTCGACTCTGCCCAGTTTACAGATGGTATTGGTAGTGTAGCCAGTTTTCCCTTCCGTCACGCCTTGGCAAAATTAAACCCCAATTGGGTAGAAAATCCTCTCCAAGCAGCTCCTCAAATTCTCGATTGTTACCACAAACTCTTATCAGCAGTAGGTTTAGAAGTACAAGGTAGCAAACAAACAGGAGCCTATAACTGGCTTGCAACTAGAGAATGGATGTTAGTAATACCACGATCACAAGCTAGTTTTGCTAGCATTGGAGTTAACTCTTTGGGATTTGCTGGGACTCTTTTAGTCCGGAATGTGGAACAAATGCAATTCCTTAAGAGTAAGGGAGCTTTAGAGATTCTCAAACAGGTTGCTCAGCCAAGCAAGATTTGAAGGATCAAGCAAGTCGCTCTCGCCCTATATTGGTATATATGTTCTTAAGCTTTACTCATTAAACTTAAGATGGGTAAATACACCAGCAAAAAGCCCTAAAAATAGAATACAGAGAAAGTAAGAGGTGGACAAATTGCCACCCCTGGTTAACTGAGTTTATGCGTCGAAATCACTATAGTTTGATCACTACAAACTTAAGCTACCCACTTTTGAGCAACTAATTCTGCCAAGTCGACAACGCGCTGTGAGTAACCCCACTCATTGTCGTACCAAGCTACAACCTTCACCATATCACCATCCATAACCAAGGTCAGGCTTGCGTCTACAATAGAAGAGCAGTCTGTACCTTTGTAATCGCAAGAGACTAAAGGCAAATCGTTGTAACCCAAAATACCCTTCATGTCACCTTCAGCAGCAGCCTTCAGAGCATCGTTAACTTCTTCCTTGATCGTATTTTTCTCTACCTGAACTACCAAGTCAACAATGGAAACATTGGGAGTAGGTACACGCAAAGCAATACCATTAAGTTTACCCTTGAGATCTGGTAGGACTAAAGCCACAGCCTTGGCAGCACCAGTGGAAGTAGGTACGATATTTAGAGCTGCTGCTCTTGCTCTCCTTAGATCTCGGTGACTAGCATCTAAAAGTCTTTGGTCACCAGTATAACTGTGGGTGGTTGTCATGGTTCCTTTGACAATACCAAATTTCTCATGGATGACTTTGGCAAAAGGAGCTAGACAGTTGGTAGTACAGCTTGCATTGCTAATGATCTTGTTTTTACCATGTTCGTAGTCTTTATCATTAACTCCAACTACGTAGGTATCAATATTTCCACCCTTACCAGGAGCAGTAATTAAAACCTGCTTTGCACCTGCAGCTAAGTGCTTAGACGCTCCTTCCTCTTTGACAAAAACACCAGTGGATTCAATTACTAAATCAATACCCCATTCTTCCCAAGGCAAGTTTAGAGGATTGCGGTCAGACACACATTTAATAGTTTTACCATTAACAATTAAGGAGTTGTCATCTGCTTCTATCTGTGCATCCAACGTGCCTAGCATTGAGTCATACTTCAGGAGATGAGCATTAGTTCCAGGGTCAGAGGTATCATTAATTCCTACTAGTTCCAATTGGCTGTCATTTCTAGTTAGCCAGCACCTTAGGAAGTTCCGTCCAATACGTCCAAAGCCATTAATCGCTACTCTAATCACTACGTCTTGCCCTCTGTATCTAAGCTCGATAGATTAAATTATTTCTTAATATTTCAAATCATATCGCAAAGAGCGAACAATTCGAACTTTAAAGATCACAGAAAAATCAGAAGTTAATTTTCCAGGCTGATTGGGGAACACTTAAGTATAAGTGATTAAGCTTTATTCCGATAGCTGTCTGGAACTCGAACTATACTTAGCCTACGGATATAGAAATATCACCGGATCCCATCTCACTAGTGATGATTAATGAGACAAACCATCTATTATCAATCCAATAGGTCAACAACTAGCGGTAGCGCTGCATACAGACTAAAGTACCTTGAAGAGCAAAAATCTGGACTCACAGTATCGGTAAAAATCAATTCTTGATATTATAACGCGTGTTATTGGTTTATTGATACGGTCTGGTATGTGGTGTGTAAGGAGATTTAATGTCAAAGACTGTCGATTTCAATGGTAAACCTTTCCATTTCATCGGTATTGGTGGAATCGGAATGTCGGCTTTAGCTTATGTTCTGGCTAAGCGTCAGTTGCCTGTATCTGGCTCTGATTTACGTTCAACGCACATTACTCAGCGTTTACAAGCAGTAGGGGCACATATTTTTAGCTCTCAGGAAGCAAATAATCTTGAATTCTTCCAGAAAACGGAGCAAAGGATATACGAAACCATCACCGAAAGCATTGATACAGCCTCACGTATGAGTAGTAGTGCTTCGGCAAGTACCTGTCTTGAGTTGGCTCAAAACTTACCTCAGGTGATTTGTTCCACAGCTATCAATGCAAATAACTCAGAGTATCGTTCTGCCCACGAGCGAGGCTACCCTATTTTTCATCGCTCTGATGTCTTGGCAGCTCTAATTCAAGATTATCAGAGTATTGCAGTGGCAGGAACTCATGGTAAAACCACTACCAGTAGCTTGATTGGTTACCTCTTGCTCGAAGCAGGATTGGACCCCACAGTAGTAGTTGGTGGTGAAGTAAGTGCTTGGAATGGTAATGCTCGTTTGGGCGAGGGTAAGTGGTTAGTTGCGGAAGCTGATGAGTCAGATGGTTCCCTTGCCAAACTATCTCCCACTATCGGTGTTATCACCAACATTGAGCTAGATCATCCTGATCACTATCAGAATCTAGATGAGGTAATTAACACTTTTGATGTGTTTGTTAAACAGTGCACAATTTTAGTTGGTTGCATTGACTGTCCCACATTAGCCACAACTTTCAAGCCAGATATTAGCTATAGTCTCACGCCAGAAACAGACGCAGACTATAGTGTGCGCGAAGTTCAGTATCATGCCTGGGGCACTATCGCTCAAGTGTGGGAGCGTGGTCAACTTTTGGGTACGATGAAGTTAAAATTATTAGGTCAGCATAATCTGGCTAATGCCTTAGCTGCTGTAGCTGTGGGGCGCAAGCTAGGTTTAGACTTTGAGACAATTGCCTCAGCCCTAGAGGGTTTTGAAGGTGCCAAGCGTCGCTTTGAGCATCGAGGAGAAGCTGGAGGTATTGTCTTTGTGGATGACTACGCTCACCATCCTAGTGAACTTCGTGCAACCCTTGCTGCTGCTAGGTTAAGAGTTAATGAGTGGCAAAAGCACAGACAAGGGCGATTGGTAGCAATTTTTCAACCACATCGCTACAGTCGAACCTTAACTTTTCAAGATGAATTTGCCAAAGCTTTTGCTGATGCTGATTTAGTTATACTTACAGAAATTTATAGTGCTGGTGAAGCGAACTCTGGGCAAATTAATGGTCAGAAATTAGCCGCAGCGATTGCAGAGCATCATCCCGAGGTTTTTTACCAAGAGTCTCTTCCGCAATTGATAAATTTGCTACTTCAAACTCTCCAACCAGGAGATTTGGCATTGTTTTTGGGGGCAGGTAATCTCAACCAAGTTATTCCTGACTTGATTCAATCCTACACAGCAGCATCAACCACATAAGCATCTTGGTTTGATAGCTCAAGCTTTATCGTTAACAGCGCGATGCTTGATTGATGCTGCCACACTTGAGGCAAAAATCGAAAAAACACACACAGCACGCTTACCATGACTTTGTCTTTTGACGTTTCCAGAACGGTGAAAACTAGTATCTCTCTCATCCAAGAGAATCGCCACTCTTCTTTTTATTTACCTGGCACCGATTGTCCAGTGCTAGCTCAAGCACCTTTAGCTAACTTAACTTCATTTCGGGTCGGTGGACCTGCTCAGTGGTATGTAGCACCCCGGAAAACTGAAGATATGCAAGCTAGTTTTACCTGGGCAAAAAAGTTAGATTTGCCCATTACATTACTAGGTGCTGGCTCTAATTTACTGGTAAGTGACCAAGGTTTACCTGGCTTAGTAATTGGTACACGCTATTTACGTCAGATTCATTTTGACGAAGCAACAGGGCAAATTGTTGCCGGAGCTGGTGAACCAATTGCTCGTCTAGCTTGGCTAGCAGCTAAACGCGGTTGGCGTGGTTTAGAGTGGGCAGTGGGCATTCCCGGTACCTTAGGTGGTGCTGTTGTCATGAATGCAGGCGCTCACAACTCCTGTATTGCTGATAGCTTGGTTAATACCCTAGTACTTTTGCCCGACGGTAGTGTGCAAAAGATGGATGCACAGCAACTTTCTTACAGCTACCGTAGCTCTTCGTTGCAGGGCAAGCAAAAGCTGGTTACCCAAGTGACTTTGCAACTAAAACCAGGAGGTAGTAGAGCAGAAGTTATGGCAGCAAGTAATCATAACTTGCGCCAGCGCAAAACATCCCAACCCTATCATCTGCCCAGTTGTGGCAGCGTTTTTCGTAACCCAAAACCCTATGCTGCTGGTTGGTTAATTGAACAAATGGGCTTAAAAGGCTATCAGATTGGAGCTGCCCAAGTTGCCCATCGCCACGCCAATTTTATTCTTAATTGTGGCGGAGCTACAGCGAGTGATATCTTTCGTCTCATTAGCCATATTCAGGAGCAAGTCGAGCATCATTGGTCATTATCTCTAGAACCAGAGGTTAAACTTCTTGGCGAGTTCTAAGATAAGTTTATGAGGTTAGGTTAGGATTGAATATCTTGGCAGTAATTTCCTCTGCTTATTTTTCCATATCTGTGGCTATCTTATACCCACAGTAGTGATATCCAAAAGTTAAAAACGAAAACAAACATGAGTGAAGGACAAGGATTCGGCTTCGGTTTAGGCAAAATGAAAGAATTTACTGATGCCTTTAAAAAAGCTAAACAAGTGCAAGAAGGTGCTCAGCAACTCCAACTTGAGTTGGAGCAGATGGAAATTGTGGGGGAAAGTGAAGCTGGTTTGGTTAAAGTGGTTGTCAGTGGTAACCAAGAGCCCCGCAAGGTTGAAATTGCTCCAGAGGCTCTGGAGAAGGGAGCTAAAGCTCTTGAGGAATTGGTTTCCTTTGCGATGAAGGATGCTTACAGCAAGTCTACAGAAACCATGCGCCTGCGCATGGAAGAGTTAACTAGCGGACTGAAAATTCCTGGTTTGTAGAGGCTGAAGCTCCAATCACAACCTAGCTAATTTGGCTAGTGCTATTCCTTTGGTTTGCAATTGATAGCAATAGGAAGTTGGGAAGATATGGAGAAAAATATAAGATTTTTCCACCACTTGTAAACATCACACTTTAAGTGTGTTTAAACTTAGAAATGGAGTGATTTTTAAATTATCATCTTCAGTATTATTGAATTCTCCCAACTTCCCCATTCCAGTAATTCTCGACTATACCTGAGGGAGCAATAGTTCCCTGGCTATCCTTGTAAGCCATGCTTCATTGGTAGCAAGCTCTCATAAAAATCCAGGATAGCTCTTGTTCACAAAATTGCTCCAGTTAATCAAATAAAGGCTTTTAAATAATGCAATTACTGTTCTATTTTCAATAGAATTCAGTGTGAGAAACATTAGTAGATTAGCCAAGATTAAGTTGTCAGTTACCATCTGTTTAACTGACAACTTTAATTTTTATTTGTCAGCGTAATTCAGAGTTTTTGGGAATAATCTGGATTGACTTTAAGGATGTAATTGTATAGTAAAGCTGTGTTGCTAAAACCTGATTACCTTTCTCGCTCAGGTGAATAGCATCAGCAAAAGTAGCTTCCGAATCTGAATTGGCTTGACTTTCTGCGAGTAATTTTGGCAGTGCATCATAGAAATTTACTGCTTTGACATTTTTGGGAAAAGATTGCCCCAGTTGCTGATTTATTTGAGCAAATTGGGGATAATCATTTTGAACTTGTTGGATATATTTATCTCCTAGAGCCTTAAGAACCTGCTGTTCTGCTTCTGATTCAGTACTCTCTAGAGTTGTTATCTCTGGCTGTAGCGCCAGCACCAGAGAAGCACCTCCACCTACAGATAAACGCAGCATTTGCAGGTGATTTTGACGATAGCGAGATAGGCGCAGTTCTAATTCTTCTGCACTAGAGGGTAGTTGTTCGCTTAAGGCAATATCATCTTCGGTAACAACTAAACTCTGTTGTGCAACTGTTGGTTCTGGTTTTACCATCCAGTGTTGAGTTGCTTTAACTATATAGGTATTTTGGAACCATTCCTTAACAGGTTGAGTCAGATAAGCGGCGAAATGTCTGGGTGCATTATTGAGAAAGCTTTCTAGATGAGGAATCTCTGTCGCCTCTTGTGTACTAGAGAGCATTAAATCACTATAGCCGTTTAAAACGACAATAACATCAGGTTTATAGGGTAGAATTTCCAGTGCTAATTGAGCAAGTTCATTCCCAGAAGCATAACCAGGAACTGCTGCATTGATTACACGATATCGTTTACCGCGAATTTTCCTCTCTAATTTTTTCGCTCGATCACGTTCTGGTTTATAGAAAGAGAGAACATCGGGTTGGTATTTTTCAGGAGAATTTTTTTGTTGAGCGATTCTTTCATTGAGTCGAGCTTGCAGTTTGCTAGCTATTGTCGCTTCATTACCTGAATTCCATTGACCAAAAGCAGTTGAACCACCCAGGAGAAAAATACGTACCTCATCTTTTGGTTTAGCTAAAGGTACAGGTTCAAGATCGCGAAAACCTTGGTCGTTAATATACCAGTAACTGCTTTCCTGATTTCCAGCTAATTTATAACCCATTGCTAGGTGTTGCTGAGCTTCTAAACTACCACGATTAGGTAGACCATCGTAGGTCTGTTCTGCTTCGTTGAGAAAGCGTAGTCGATAGGCACTAAAATTAGCAGGTTCTCCCTGATAAAGAGCGAATTCATTACCTTGACCCAAGACACCAACAAGTATCCTAGTCAATAGCTCCAAAAGCAAGAGTAGTGCAGGAATAGATAAGGCAATCCATAGGGGTGAAACGCTTTGGCGACGTTTGCCGTAATAGGGGTTAAAACCACGGCGAGATTTAAACATCAAGTATTTTCCTGATTGAAACTTCAACATTGAGGGCAACTGTAAGCCTATGATGTATGGCAGATACTCCTAAGCACTCACTTACAAAGCTCAATCTTACTACTGAATCTATCCATGCCCTATAAATTACTCTTTGTTTGTCTGGGAAATATTTGTCGTTCTCCTTCAGCTGAAAATATCATGAATCACCTAATCACTCAGGCTGGTTTGGAGGATAGGATTACCTGTGATTCTGCGGGAACTGCTAGCTATCATATCGGCTCTCGTCCTGATAGGCGTATGAGTGCTGCGGCAGCTAACCAAGGAATTACGCTACAAGGGAGAGCTAGACAGTTTGAGGTAGATGATTTTGATAAATTTGACCTGATTTTAGCTATGGATCGCGATAATTACCGAGATATACTGTCTCTAGATCGGGAAAATAAGTATCGAGAGCGAGTAAAAATGATGTGCGATTTTGCCACTAATCATCCAGATCAAGATGTACCCGATCCCTACTATGGTGGTCCAGATGGGTTTAAGTATGTTATAGATTTACTACTTGATGCTTGTGATGGTTTGTTGGCTAAAATAGTGGATACTGAGCAGTTAAGCACTAAAGATTGAAGATCTCAGTAATCTGAGTCACAGCTATGGCCTACTGCCAATCACTTGGAGCAAGGCAAGCCTATCACTGATATTTTTATTGCTTTTAAGAGATAATAAAAATATTGGGGAAAACGCCGAGTGCCCCTGTAAAGATTAGTATAGGCACGATTGCAAAGGAAGGAGGCAATATGAAACTTGGTTTTCTCGCCACTATTAGCTTAATAGCTCCCCTATTTCTGGTTGCTCCAATTAAGGCAGAAAATCCCCAGCATGTGCAACAGTTGCTGTCTACAGGGGAATGTTTCCAATGCGATTTGTCAGGAGCAGATTTATCGGGAGCCCACCTTATTGGTGCTGATTTACGAGAAGCAAATCTCCAAGGGGCTAACCTATATCAGGCTAACTTGGAAGGTGCTGACTTGGAAGGTGCCAATTTATATCAGGCTAACTTAACTGAGGCGTTTCTCACTAACGCAACTCTGAGAGAGTCTAATCTCAACAGTGTTAATTTGACTGCTGCTATTATCTATGATGCAGATGTGTCAGGGGCATTAATGAATGACCTTACTATAACTGATGCAGAGATTTTCAACACTCAGATTGGTATTGGTGGTAGCTACGATCAGTAGAAACTACCTCTAGCAACAAGAATTTGCCAGTAGGGATGTAGAGACGTAGTATATTACGTCTCTATAATATTTTGGAATCTGGTAAATACCTGAGAATGCAAGATCGCGATTGGGTAAGCAAAATTTACAAGGATAAAAGTAACCGAGGTTGGTTTCACCTCGGTATTTTAATGGTTTGGGTAATTCTTGGTTGGGCGCTGCGCTTTGCTAATTTGGGAGCGAAATCCCCCTCTTCCATTGAAATCGCAACTTTAGGCTATAGTTTAGGGCATAGTTTTTTTGACATTCCCCTGGATCAGGTTATAACTCTCAAGCAGTTACTGCTACCCTTGCAATTTGAAGCAGCAACAAATCCAGGTGATGTGATTAACTACCTGATGAGTGAAAGTACCCATCCTCCCCTATACTTTTTACTCACTCACTTCTGGCTGAAATTTTTTAGTCATGAGGGAGAATTGGTTTCTCTGGCAGCAGGACGCTCTCTAAGTGCTATTTTTGGTGTAATTGCGATTCCAGGAATGTTCGGCTTGGGCTGCTTGGCTTTTCGCTCCCTAATAGTTGGACAAATCGCTGCTGCTTTGATGGCATTTTCTCCCTACGGAGTCTATCTTGCCCAGGAAGCCCGCCATTATACTTTGACGATAGTTTGGATAATTGCTGCCCTCAGTTGTTTTGTAGCCGCAATTAGGTGCATTCAAAGGCATATTCCCTACCCCATATGGCTCGGATGTTTCTGGGTTATTGTTAACAGTTTGGGAATGGCTAGCCATTATTTTTTCAGCTTGGTATTGTTGGCACAAGGACTAGTTATCGCGATATTTTGGCTGAGAGATTTAGATAAAGCTAGTCAAAATTATTGGTGGCGCATTTATGCAGTGGGGGCGGGAACTCTGGTAGGATGCCTGGTATGGTTCCCTGCCCTACAAGGAATTTCTGGCAACGAAATTACCGATTGGATCGCAACTAGTTTTGAACTAGATGAAGTTTGGCATCCCCTACCTCGTCTTCTGGTTTGGGCTATTACAATGGTTTTGCTGCTACCAGTGGAAGGAGTTAGCAGCCCAGTACAGATAATATTTGCAGGCATAATGTTGCTAGCACTATTGTGGCTCATTCCTATCCTCAGGAGTGGTTGGAAACACCAAATATCGTCATCTGCCCTGACGAGTCTATCACTTCAGGCGATCAGAGGATATTTACTAGCAACCTTTCTTATTTTCCTCTTCCTGATCTACGTTGTAGGTAAAGATTTATCCCTTGCTGCTCGCTATCACTTCGTCTATTTTCCCGCACTAATTGTTCTTTTTGCTGCTATTTTTGCTGCACATTGGCACAATTATCTTGTTCCTGTAGTCAAAGGAAAGAAAGTAGTAATTATTATTTTAATCCTAGGCTTTTGTGGTGCTTTAACTGTGGTAAATAATTACGGCTATCAAAAATCTCAGCGTTCCGATCTTCTGGCGAGTCTAATTCAACATAACTCAACAGCGCCAGTATTGATCGCAAGCAGCTACGAAACTCACTCGGAAATTCGTGCTTTGATGGGACTTGGCTTTGTTTTTCAGAACCTGAAACCAAAATCAAATTTTACCGAAACCCAGTTTCTTTTGCTGAAAAAAAAATCAGATCGCTCTGTAACTCAAGATTCAACTCTAGGAAAAATTTTGACACAAATACCACGACCAATGGAACTTTGGGGAGTTAATCTCAAGGTAGACAGCAACGATATAGATGATTTTAATTGCTTAGAAGATACCGATTTGCGAACTAAGGTAAGTGGCTATCGTTATCGTCTCTACCATTGTCGTTGACGTAATTTTGGAGCTATTATTTATCTCCAAATCTGTCTTTTTTATCAGCACCTTGGCATGCAAATTAAACTATCTCTTTCACCTCGAATCATCGCCCTACGCCTGACAATTGGAGTCATAATTTTCGCTGTCATTAGCACCGGAATTCAAATTTCCAAATATGTCTATGACAAACGTGCTGATTGGATGGATACTTTTAATTTAGACAGGGAGATGAATTTACCAACCTGGTATAGTGCTTTGATGTTAGCTTTTTGTGCTGTCTTACTGGGAATTATTGCGGCGGGGAAAAAAACAGAGGGAAATCGCTACCATCATCACTGGAAACTACTAGCGACTATTTTCTGGTTTTTAGCGATTGATGAGGTTTTAACCATTCATGAAGTGCTAATTATTCCCGAAGTAGCCGAATTTCTAAGATTACCTTGGTTTTTGCATTCGATGTGGGTTATTCCCGCAACAATTTTGGTGGCATTATTTATCAAAAAATACTGGAGATTTACCCAACAACTTCCAGCACAATCGCGCTACCACTTTATCCTAGCAGCAGCAATTTACATTGGCGGTGCTTTGGTTATGGAAATGATTGGTAGCCATTATGCTGAATTTGATGGACAGCAGCGTCTTACCTATGCTCTGATCGCTACTGCAGAGGAGATAATGGAGATGATGGGCACTATTATATTTATCTATGGTCTACTAACTTATATCAGGCAGTGGGCAAATAATCTTCAGCTACAGATAAATATTGCAGATAGTCAGAAAAGAATGTAGAGATTTAACACACTGAGTTTAGAGGTTAGGGAGGATAGTAGTGAACTACCTACGGTGAAACCGTAGGCTTCTTACCCAACAGATTGCCTCGTA
>CAZWGS010000014.1:0-7774 GCA_964633315.1 uncultured bacterium
GAACGGCTTAGAGATTTTGTTGATGAGTTAATCAATCAAGAAAAGTCGTCCTAATCCGGCGAGGCTTTAAACCCAACATTTTCGGTAAACCTGCTTAGTGGCTTTGGCTTGATTCACGTACTCCCGATACTTTGGAGTTAGCTTCCTATGGCATAGCCAAACCGTATAATAGCTGTTAATCGTACCTTTGAGTAGGGGACTATCTTGAGGCCAACTTTCTGGTGCTACTAGAAACCCCTTAAAGAATCGCTTGGTTACCCACCAATAATGCTGGAGAACTGGTAAATCTATATATACCAGAGTGTCAGCCACTTCCAGTCGTTCCCAAATTGTATCCAAAGAGCCAAATCCATCAATTATCCACTGGTCTTGCTTCAAGATTTGATCGTGAGCAGCTTTATAATCTTTATGGGGAACTTGTTCACCGCCTGGTTTATATTGAAGGAGATCCAAAGCGATCAAAGGTAGACCTGTTATTTGTGCTAAACGTTTACTTAAAGTGGACTTACCAGCGCCAGAATTACCGAATACAGCTACCTTATTCACAGATGTTTCCTCTAACTAATACCAAGTCCGGTTTAACTAAACTACACCCGCACTTGGTATGATTTTCAAAACTTTTGCTTGGTCAAGTTGGTAAACCTGTTCTCTGACACAGGGAAATGGTAAATAGTGCTGCGGCAAAAAATGCTGCTACTGTGCGAACATGATTCCAAAATGTCCAGTCATTAAGGTACCTTACCCATAGGGTTGCACCTTCAGTACTATCTGGTATGACCACTGCTAGGGCATCATTGAGTGGGATATTACCAGCTATAGTTACGCCGATTGTACCAACAAGGTAAAGTAAACTGCCTACTAGCCAATACATAGAATTTGGTTCTCTCCAATTCTGTAGTGCTGCAATCGTCAGCAACAGACAAGCTAAAGCTGGTCCAAAAAAAGCTACCATGAACCAAGGATTGATGACCGTAATATTAATAGACTGCATGGTAGCGATGCCTTGGTTACTTGGTTGTTGACCCAAAGCTTGCATTACAAAGGTGGAAAAGGCAAAGAAGATTCCGGCGCTTAAAGCACTACCTATCGCAGCAAAAATAATTAAAGGTAAGCGCAAATTTTCAATAATAGCCATAAAGCCTCCAGTGAGTTTTTTTCCCTAAATTACCCCTTGTCTAAAGCACAAGAGATTTCGTGTTTTTTGTTGTTAGTTATTCGTTGTTTGCCAAAAACAAACCCATATTCAAAAAAATGGGCTTAGGAGCCCTTTCGGTGAAAATAGTTTTAATAGGATAAAGCTGGAGTTTTACCTAGATAGGTATCATCAGTTAGTTGCTTGAGGATGAAATCAGCAACATCGGCGCGGGAAATTTTGAGTTGTGATGTTTTATCATTACCAGGAAAGCCGTGTCGATAATTACCTGTGTGAGTCCCTTCAACAAAGGCTCCAGGGCGAATAATTGTCCAGTCTAGGCGGCTTTGTTGGACATAGTTTTCCTGCTTTTGATGATCTACAAAAGGCTTGCGCAACAGGAATCCAAACATAATGTATTTCCAGAAGAAGTTCAGATTTTCCCAACTATCTCCTGCTCCCATGGTAGATTGACAAATGAAGCGTTTGATACCTACTTTTTCCATCCCTTGGATAATTTGCTGCGTTCCCTGGGATCTAATGCTACTTTTCATATTATTACCTGCTCCCAGTACACAAACGACAGCATCTTGACCTTGCAGCGCTTGCTCCACAGATGTAGAATCCATGACATCACCTTGAACAACTTTGAGATTGGTATGCTCAATGTTGAGTTTATTAGGGTTGCGGACAAATGCAGTGACAGTGTATCCCTTCTCTAGTGACTGTTTAACTAGTTGGCTACCTGTACCTCCGGTTGCTCCAAAAATAAGTAGTTTCATTATCTTTTCTCCTGTGCAATTACTCTTTCAGCTTAGGGAAATGATTAAAGCGAAACTATCTGATTCTTGTGCAACTATCACAATCTTGCGGTCAATTTTTCAGTTTCTTGCTCGTACTGATGTACCCAAAAGCTACCAAGACTCCAAAAATAATGACCATTGCTCCTGAAATTTGATAGAAGTAATGCACATTATCTCCCCATAATATTCTGGAGCGAGCAGCGATTAGTTGATAGACGACAAAATCGTGGTAAAAACGACCACAGATTAGCATGAATAGTCCTGCTATTGTCATTAAAAATCCCCAAAGTAAATACATTGCTTTCCCTTTAGCCTAATGCCCACAATATCAAATAGTTCTCTAGGGTAATATCAACTACAAACCTGAAACTTAAATATAATTAACCCTAAGGTTTACCGAGCTTGCATTGATGAAAAATCCAGCTATCCAACAGGCTCCACAAGAGACTCAAATCAGTTCTTTACTTAGTTTGCCCCAAGTTCAAGGTTGTGAGTATTTTCGAGTCCAACAGTTGCAAAATAGTGCAGGAGAAGGTGATTGTCATTTTCAGGATGAACATACACTGTATATTTCCCTTGCTGCACGCCCTATTACCTATTTGCAAGCTCAGGATGGTAAAACCCATACAGGTTTGTATCGCAGAGGCGATATTTCCATTACTCCTGCAAATATACCTTTATTTGCTCGGTGGGAAGGTGAGGAAAATTGCTTACAAATTCGACTAACTACTCAGTTTATACAAAGCGTTGCTAGAGAAACTCTGAAAAAAAATTGCGATCATCTAGAATTATTACCTCAATTTCAGACTCGCGATCCACAGATTGAAACAATTGGTATGATGCTTTTGACTGAAATGCAGCAAGAATTAGATAGCAGTAGACTTTATATCGATTCTTTGACTAATGTCTTGGCTGTAAATTTACTCAGGAACTATGCAGCAACTAAACCTCAATTGCCAGTGTACTCCGGTGGTTTACCTCCACGTCAACTAGGACGAATTTTGGATTATATTGAAGCAAATTTAGATAAAAATATTCAGCTTGCAGATTTGGCTGGATTATTAGATATGAGTCAGTTTCATTTAAGCCGTTTGTTTAAACAATCAATTGGTACATCTCCTCACCAATATTTGAGTCAACAACGGGTGGAAAAGGCAAAACAGTTGTTGAAATGTACAGATAGATTAATTGTGGATATTGCTTTAGAGTGCGGTTTTAATAGCCATAGTCATTTAAGTAAAAAGTTTCGACAGTTTACAGGTATGACACCGAAGGCATATAGAGTAAGTTAAAAAAAACATATAAAATCCACCTCAAAAACAACCCTTTTTTATGGATAAAAGCTTTATATACGTAAGTTTTCATTGAGAATAAGGTAAATCTAAACCGGATTTGGTATCAAAAGTGGCGGGAAACCGATACTTATAAGGATAAGGACGTAAAATTTTACGTCCCTACATTATTTGTCTTTGTTTACCTTCTATGTTTCTTCAAACAACGAATAACAAACAATAAACAACAAATAAACATTAATTAATTTTGACGATTAAACAAACCGAAAATAGGTCCTAAAAGAGCACCAAAAACGAAACCGCCAGCATGCGCCCAGTAAGCAATTCCTCCTGTTTCCATTGCTACACCACTGGGCATACCTAAACTAGTGAAGCTGAAAAAAGCTTGTTGCAAAAACCAAAATCCGAGGAAGAAAACTGCGGGAATTCTAGCAGTAAAGAAAAAGAAACCAAGGGGTACTAAGGTGAGAATTTCAGCGCGGGGAAAGCGGATAATATAGGCTCCCATAACCCCTGCAATCGCTCCACTAGCGCCTAAAGAAGGAATTCCCGATTGCATGGAGAAAAACCACTGAGACAAAGCAGCAAGCACACCACAGGCGAGATAAAAAATTAGGTATTTCCAACGCCCTAATTCTTCTTCGATATTATTACCAAAAATCCACAGAAATAGCATATTACCTCCCAGATGCAGCCAACCACCATGTAAAAATTGGGAAGTAATTAAAGTGAGCCATTCTGGTACTGGTTGATTAATAGCAGCAGCAGAACCTGTAAAACTGGCTGTTAATTCCCTAGGAACTACTGCATAGAGTTGAAAAAATTGATTAAGCTGTTGGCTATTGAGGCTAATTTCTTTGAAGAAAATTAGAACATTAACCACAATTAATCCGTAGGTAATGTAGGGAGTGATAGTTGTTGGATTGTTATCTCGTAGGGGAACCACAGCTAGTTTTCCTTTAGATCACAAAACTCCCATCCCAGTAAAGAGAATGGGAGCGCTTATATCATAAATCCCTGAAGCAGATTTTCCTAGTTTTGTTGAGCAACAGGCTGCTTTAAGTTGGGAAATCGCTAATTACTTCACAATAATTGTACCAGTCATGCCTGCACCACGGTGGGGCTGACAGAAGTACTTATACTTACCAGGGGTATCAAAGGTAGTAGCATAAGAATCGCCTGATTTATTCAGCATTTTTTTATGGGAAAGTCCTTTATTTGCCTTACCCTTAAAGAGCACATTATGAGGACCCATCTTATTCATTACAAAGTCTACACTATCTCCAGCGTTGATGGTTAACTTGTCCGGAATGAATTGCAGTGCACCTTTATCTGACCCCATTGTAACTGTATAGGTTTCAGCTGCAGCAGGCGCTACAGAGAAGATGAAGCTAGCAACTACAAACAGAATGCTTGACAGCAATAAGCCTAGTTTTTTTGACATGGTTACTGAGAATTTCCTTAACTTTTATAAAATTCTATTGTATATTTTCTCAGAATTTTAAGCTGAAGGCTGAAATCTCTCAAACTTATTTGGTTTGAAGTAATCCATAACTGATGAGGGTTGCAGACATAATCAAGACCATAATTTCAATACTTTTGTCCATTACAGAGTATACGGGAGGAAAAAATACAGAGGCGCAGACAAAGATGAAAAACACCGCCAAAACGTTTTCTAACCACTGGGGAATCCAATCTTGGTTGCGCAGATGACCATAAGTTACAACCAATAGACCAATACTGACAGCTAAAATGTAAACATTCCAGAGGATACGTGCACTGTTGAGTGGTTGCGCCATGAAACCCTCTACAGCTTGGAAACCAAAAAGGATACTAGCAATTAAGGATAAAACAGCTTGTAGAATATTAAATAGGCTCATCGTTGATTATTGAGGCAGCAGACTAGCTTCCCTCAGTTTAGTATTTTCGCGGCGATTCGAGACAGTCTCTCTAGATTCAGGGGTTGTAGGTGCTGATAATACCTGGAATCTTGTCCCCAAGTTTAAAATATCGCTTCTGTTAAATTGTAGGTAGAAGGGCGATTAATAGATATTTGACTTGTGTACGGATTTAGCACATTACGTCCCTAATATTGCATCAGGAGGCTATTTTGACTACTGCAATCGCAACGGAAATTGAAACGCTGATTTCTCCTTGGATCGCAAAAAAGAAGCATATTAACCTAGTAATTGGTGTAATTCAGGGGGAAGATCGCTGGGTAAAAGGCTGGGGTACTCTGGATTCAACATCAAATACTGTTGATGGTAATACTTTATTTGAAATTGGTTCAATAACTAAGGTTTTTACCTCAACTTTACTTGCTTTGCTGGTGGAAAAGCACAAACTTGAGTTAACAACCCCTATTAATCGCCTGGGGAAGGTGTATGAGCGATTGCCTGATAATATCACCCTAGAGAGTCTTGCTACTCATACTTCTGGTTTACCGAGACTACCAAATAATTGCCAACAGGCTTTCATGGAAGATAAGCAAAATCCCTATGCAGCTTATACTTTTGATGATTTGCATGAATACTTGCAAAGTCATGATGGTACACAAGGAAAAACAGCCGGAAGCATTGACTATTCCAACTTGGGTGTCGGTATTCTAGGCAATATATTAGCTGATAGTTGCGATCAAGGTTACGAAGAGGCGATTGTTGAGTATATCTGTAATCCTCTAGGATTATCCCAGACGCGTATTACCTTGGATGAGGAACAACAGGCGCGATTTGCTTTGGCTTATTCCGATGAAGGTAAAACGACAAAACACTGGGATTTGCCAACTCTAGCAGGAGCAGGTGCTTTGCGTTCCAATGTTAATGATTTGCTCACTTTTATCAGCGCTAATTTGCAACCAGATAAAACTCCCATTACTCAGGCGATTCTCAATACTCATCAATTGCGCTATCAAGAGTTTGCAAAATCCACAGGTGTGTTGAAGTGGGTGGGAAAGATAAATAAATTGATTCAGAAGTTACGCCGCGATTCCCTGGTTTCCCATGAAATGACAGGAGTTACTTTAGGGTGGTTTGTGGACTATCTTCCAGCTATCAATCGCCATGTTTATACTTTCGCTGGTGGTACAGGGGGACATCGCTCATTTTGTGGTTTGATCAAGGAAACTCAAACTGGTGTGGTTGTACTGTCGAATTATTCTGATATCGTTTCCAGTATGTTGGGAAAGTATTCTACGGAAAGGGTGGGATTAAAGATTCTGGAAATGGCAAACATTAACTCATCCCTGGGCTAAAGTAGGAGGGATTTTGTGTTGTTTGTTGTTCGTTGTTGGTTATTTGTCAAACAAAAAATCACAAATAACCAAGGTTTGAGTAAATATCGGTTCCCTCTTTGAAAAAATGTGCTTCTCAGCGCTTTCGGTAAGTAGCTTCACTGCATTAAACAAAAGATTAAGTACTATACGTTTTTCGAGTAATACATTTTTTTACTAAAAAAAGTTACAGATCAATTGGTGTAAGCTGTTGTTCATTTAAACTCTGATGCCTTATTTATGAGAGCCTTTGAGAGTAAGGATTTTAGTTATTAGCAAGTTCAAATTTAAATGAGTTTCAGCTTATCACTAATCTCAAGTTTGAAAATTTAGAGCAATTACACTCTTTGTTTTCCTTGCCAACTTACCTTTTTCTCAACTGCGATTCCATCTACAATTGTTTGGTCTGGTTGAGAATTAACTCGCGATTGAACCACAATCCAGCACAAATCTTCTGTGTCTGAGATGTTGCGTAGACAGCGTTCCCCTTGAGGGTCTACTCTAACTACTGTCCCTTCAGTTAGCGGAAAGACGCAACCATCAACTTGAAACTCGCCTTCACCACGAATAAAAATATAGATTTCTTCGTTTTGTTGATGTTGGTGGTAGAAAGGAATAGATTTACCAGCAGGGAGATTATTGAGGGAAATTTCTGCACTGGTTAAATTGAGCAACTCTTTGAGAAAAACTTTACCTGCAACTGTAAAGGATTTGTTGGGTATGGTAAAGGTGAATTGGGAAAGCGCAGTAAAGGAACCGAAATCAGCAGCAGCAAAGTTTTGTCCGGTTTTGGAGGTGGGTAGAGGTTGACTCATAAATCAACTTTTAAATTGCAAGTTACAACTGAGATTATAGTAGTCACAGCTTGTAAAATGCAAGTAGAACTGAATCGCAACCTAAAACTCGTTTATGACGCAAGCGCCACGCTCACCATGTCCTATTGCCTGTACTCTAGACTTAATTGGCGATCGCTGGACATTGCTGATTATTCGAGATATGCTATTTTTCCACAAACAGCGCTTCGATGAATTTCTCGCTTCACCAGAGGGAATTTCGACGAATATTCTTTCCAATCGCCTGAAAACTCTGGAACAGCAGGGGTTAATCGAAAAGCAACCCTACAGTAATCATTCGCGCCGGATGCACTACACTTTAACGGAGAAAGGAAAAAGTTTGCGTCCTGTATTAAAGACAATGATTGTTTGGGGATTAAGACAAATTCCAGGAACCCAAACTCCTGATTCACAGCAGCAACACGAATGAATGTGGGGTAAAATTT
>CAZWGS010000014.1:7874-62159 GCA_964633315.1 uncultured bacterium
GGAACCCAAACTCCTGATTCACAGCAGCAACACGAATGAATGTGGGGTAAAATTTTACGTTCCTACAATGGGTAAAGTTCAGAGATTTTAATTTTCCCAGATGTCTATATAACCCTAAGTACGAATTGCTGGTAACAAGACAGTAAAAGTTGTACCTTGATTCAGTTCACTTTGCACGTTAATCTGTCCTTGGTGATTATCGACAATGGCACGAACAATCGCTAGTCCTAATCCTGCACCTGTTTGATTTTGACTACGTCCAGGTTCTAAACGAAAGAAGCGATCAAAGATATAGGGTAGTTTTTCTGCTGGAATACCATTGCCAGTATCTCGTACTTTAACTTCTAGGTTGCGATTATGGGAGTTTCCTACCAGTCGCAATTCCACCTCTACTGAAGCTTCGAGGTTACTGGAATTATTAGTTGTACTTTGATTCCTTTTTTCTACCGCATCTAAGGCGTTACTAATTAAATTTGTAAATAAACGTGCTAATTGATCCCAATCTCCTGCAAGATTGAAAAGGTCTTCGTTTGCTTCAGAAGATTTACTCTGGGATGGTTCTAGGATATGGAGAGAAAGGTAAATCTTGTTTTGCTGTGCGATTACTCTTTGTTCTTCAATTACCCCAATTAAGAGAGCATCGAGGGGTAAAGATTGATAATTAGTTTGTACCATACCGCTATCGGAGCGAGCGAGAAAAAGCAAATCATTAACTAAATTTCCCACACGTTGCGTCAAACGTTCAATTACTCGCAGTTGTCGTTGCTGTAATTGGGGTTCAGTTTCTCCGTAGGTAAGCGCCATTTGCACATTCATCTGAATCATGGCGATGGGATTTCTCAATTCATGGGAAGCGTCTGCGGTAAATTGCTTGAGATTTTGGTAGGAATCTCGCACTGGTTTAATTGCTAACCCAGAAAGTAACCAACCCACAGTTGCTGTTACGATTAGCATTAAACTTGTCCCTACAGCCAAATCCATAATTAGCCTCCGAATTGGTTTAGTCACTTCAAACCAGGGATGACTGACACGCAAATAACCTAATATCTGATTATCTAGCGCTAAACGCTTAGTTACCTGACGTAACCAATGGTCAGGGGATAATTGGACTGTTTTCCCTTTACCGTATAATTGCAGGGGAATAGGTAAAGGTTCTGTGAGAGTAGACCAAACTAAATCACCACTAGAATTAAACCATTCCAAATCTATGTGGTCGTCTTCAACTGTTGCAGCATTGTGGCGGAAACTAGCTTCTACGTTGACAAGGTAAGCTGTTTTTGGTGACTGTGCAGGTTGAATGACTAAAGATCGCTCTACTACTTCTACCACGTGTTTCAGAGTATCATCCATGCGATCGATGAGGGTGTTGCGAGCATAGAAATAAACACCTGTGGCGAAGACGAGGAGTAAGATAGCAGTAACGGCAGTGTACCACAGTGCTAGGCGACGACGGGTGGTTTGGAACATTGGTTTAGCATAGCAATTGACCTAATTAATTAATAGACCTCCATGAAAAAGAATGTAGGGACGTACAATTTTGCGTGCCTAGAAGGGTGAATAAATTAGATATTATAATTACTTGGAGTATTATATGATTTTCTACTAAACCTTTGACCGATGTCTGTAGACTTTCTCACTGATACTTACAGTTTTTTAGATAAGATTCGCTCAGATTCGCGTTTTCAGGCTTTGTTAGTAGCACGTCTAGGCTAAAATGCTGGGTAGCGCAATGACTGTAAATTGTGCTTTTGCAGATTTAGTTGAACCCAACAAAATAAGCTAGACATACTAGTAGGTTAGGTTGAACCAAAATGAAACCCAACAACAGCAGTGAGTGTTGAGTTCCATTCCTCTACCCAACCTACGCAACTATGCGATCAATGGTCCATAGGGAAGCGGATTATCTGCTTGATCGCTAGGTAGTGTAAACCAGTATCTCACATGACCTTCGATGAATTCGTTGCGGGTAATGGAACCGTCACCATCAACATCTAAACTCTCAAAAGCCTTTTTAGCACGTTCGGGGTCATCTCCTCCAGAATATATTGCCAGATACTTGCGGTACTCTTCATAGGAGATTTCTCCGGAGTGATTAGTATCAACAAGATCGAAGAAAACTTCATTCTTTCGCCGACCCGATTCTATTGCTGATTCTACTACCGAAACACCCTTTGCAGCATTGCTAATGAACTCTTCTTCCCCAATTGTAGTGTTAGCATCAACTGCAGCCCCTCCAGCTACAAAATTCTTAAATAGGTTTTTAAACAGATCCTTGATTACTTCGGAGTTCGATGAATCGCCTTGAATTTGGATAAAGCGATCTGCAATTGTTTCGTAGTCCAAAAGCGACAAAACCCTATCTCCGTTAACATCCATAAGCTTGAAGTAAGTCTTCATCCGAGCTACCCAAACCTCCGATGACAAAAAGTTTTCTGATGTCATTTTTAATCACACAATAAAATATCGATAATGCTATCAATTCCTATCCAAGGGGTAGAAATTAAGTTTGTAAAAGTTTACAAGCTAAGTCGTATGCACATATTTCTTTATGCAACTAATTATTTGATTAATATCCTCGAACGCTCTCCCAGTCATCTAAAGGTGATGTTCAAAACTTTTGATAAAATCAAAAAAATAGGCGATTTGCAGCTACAAGAAGGACGCAAAGATATAGTTACTAATCCGCTTCTAATCGCTGAAGTTTTATCTGAGTCTACCAAAGCTTATGACAGAGATGAAAAATTCAAGGCATATCGCACTATTTCTAGTTTTCAGGAATATGTATTAATCGATCAATATGCAATGCACATCGAACAATATACCAGAACAGATACTCGTCAATGGCTGTTTACGGAAAGCGAAATTGCGCTACTTAACTTAGAGGTGGTTCTCTCCCCCAGCGTAACTTTCCGTATGCCCTACGGTAGTTGGATTACTCCAAAATTTGTTTTCTCTCAAATGCTTCTCGTCTAGCTCCCATGAAGATTTTACCTATTTCTGGGCAAGAACTAGAACTATGAAATAGAACCCTACATCTTCAGTTGCCAAGGTTCAGCTATGTAAAGTTTAAAGTTACTAGGTTTTTAGACAGGTTGATTACCTTTCCTGTAATACTTGTTGTTGCACTCAAATGATGACAATGGCAAGAGAGAAAATTCTGAGAGTTAGATGATCTCAACAGGAGCGGGAAAGACTAAAATCCTATTAGGGATCTATTGAGTATAGGCTTACAGAAGTTATCGATGATTACATTAAGCAACTTGCCCAAAATTCATCCCGTCGCCAGAGGCGAGGGTATTCTTGTGGAAGAATGATAAACTACATGATCGCGAGTTAATTACCTGTTTTCTGCAAGAAGGCTCACGCCATATTATTTGAATTGGCGTTGAGACGGGGCTTACAAGGTGCGGACGCAGGTGACCCACACAGCCCCTCATGAATTGCGGGCAAGCTTTCCTGGGGTAAAGAATCAATCAAATCTTCGATTATCGATGTCATTGTCTTGTCACGAATAGCTGCATATTCTCTAAGTTTGTTTAGTCTTCTTTCACTTATCCTTATTTCTAGTCTTTTTCCCTTCATTATGTCCGTACATTGTTGTAACAATATGCTATCATTATTATAGGTCGAAAACAAGAAAAATTTTTAATGAGAACTTCATACCAATACAAATTAAGATCCACCAAAGAACAGCAAAATATCATTGACAACACTCTTGATATGCTTCGCTGTCAATATAATTATCAGCTTGGTCAAAGATTCGATTGGTATGAGCAAAATCGTTGTTCTATTGATAGATGTCCTCTTGTTTGTCACCTACCTGAACTTAAAGAGAAGCCTACAAAATCTAGTCAAGAGAAAAGTTTAGTACAACTCAAAAAAGAGCGTCCTTGGTACAAGAAAATTCATAGTCAAGTACTCCAAGAAGTATCCAAGAGAGTTGATTTGGCTTTTGAAAGATGGCTCAAGGGCGATACCAATGGTAAAAAGTCTGGACGACCTAGATTTAAAGGTAAAGGTCAATACAAAACTTTCACATACAAGCAATTCAAACATCATCATTTCGTAGGCAATAAAATTAAGTTGTCTAAAATTGGTGAAGTGAAAGTAATTGTACATAGACCAATCCCGGATGGATTTAAGATTAAGACGGTTTCTGTAACAAAGAAAGCTGATGGCTATTATGTAAATTTAAGCCTCGAAGATAAAACAGTTCCTACTATCATTACTGTCGACAAGGTATCAAGCCCTGTGGGAATTGATATGGGCTTGAAGTCTTTCCTGATTAAATCAGATGGTACTGATGTAGATATTCCTCAATACTATCGAAAAGCTCAGAAGAGGTTAAGAAGAATTCAGAAAACTGTTAGTAGGAAAAACCAAGGTAGTAACAACAGAAAGAAAGCTGTAGCTAAACTAGGCAAGGCTCATAAAAAAGTTGCTGATACCAGAAAAGATTTCCACTTTAAAACAGCTAAAAGTTTATTAGAGAATCATGATTTGGTAGCTCATGAAAAGCTTAATATTAAAGGGTTGTCTAGGACTAAATTAGCCAAATCAATTCTAGATGCGGGCTGGGGACAATTCCTGTCAATTCTATCAACCAAAGCCGAAAATGCTGGGTTGTTAACAGTTGCAGTGAATCCCAGAAACACAAGTCAGAATTGTTCAAATTGTGGTCATAAAGTACCCAAGAAATTATCAGACAGAGTGCATTCTTGTCCTCATTGTGGCTACACAGAAGACAGAGATGTGAATGCTGCAAGAAATATTTTAAATTTGGCGGTAGGGCATTCCGCTAGTAGTAAAGCTTACCGAATAACCAAAGCAGTAGCTGGTGTTGGTAAGAAGCCCGCGCTAATTCTACGAATATAGCGTCGGGAGTATGTCACAGCAAAAGAAAATGGTGATGGTCATGAGTTCACTTTACTGAAAAAGCCAGAAAGATAAGAAGAAATATAGGTTACAAGTTAATTAAGCATCGCTTAGATTAATTTCTATTGCCTAAAAATTAATGAAACCAACAAATTTAATCTTCCTTAGCTTATTGTCTGCGATTACTTGCACTGGCTGTATTTGGTTTGTCTCCCCACCTTCCACTGGCGAAAGGGAAGTGAAGGGCAATTGTGGTAGTCTTGATTGCGAGGAACTTCTTTCCCAAGTTAGAAGTAATTGGCAATCGCAAATGATTAACTATGAACATGATTGCCAGGGTAGGGTTTTGGGTGTAAATACTTACGAGAGTGAAGGAATTGAGAAAGTTAGCTTTGTTTGTTGGGAAGAACCAGCAGCAGATGGTACTATTCAGGGCGAATGGCTAGGTACTTTGCCTTTTCCTGGTAGTGAGGATACTTTTGCTAGTAAGTGGAGTTGCGATGAGACTCTAGAAGATTGCGAGACGACTCTGATGCAATTGCGAGAGATGAATTCAGAGGTGATGGCGAAGTATGAGGTGAAGTGTGCAATTAAGGATGGGAATCTGAGATTATTAGCTGAATCAACACAAAAATCAGCTCAGGTTCAGTGTAGCTTTTTTGCCCCCAGTATCCAAATTGATGACAATGGGGATGGTATCAGTGATGGTGAAATGAGTAAACCCACTGGAGTAGATATTATTCTCGGTAAATTGAAATTACCTGAAGCTAGCGAAAGTTGATCAGCTTTGTGGTGTTGATCGCTACTATGAAAACATAACCTCTCTTGGAGATTAATTGTGTCTCAAAAGATTGCATACTGATAGCTTGAATCATCAGCTGTAGATTCTGGATACAGGTAGAAATGTGATTTGGGAATTTTGCCAGTTCCCAGGTGAGTTGTCCTGTAGTTAAATAGTGATGACCTGATATTCTGAATCATTTTTTGTTTTCCACTACTGTGTCAAGTTTGAATTGAGGGATAAATCTTCCTCTGCTTCCCTTACCTCCTCTGCTTCCGCAGCTTATCTCAACCAATCATTTCAAAAATGACAGATTACTCCAGCAATCGGCTATTAGGTAAACAAGATGACACAAACCCCCAATGACGGTTCAGATTTTCAACCCAGCGACAACGAAAAATCTCTAGAAACGCAACCTACTCCTCCTCCCCCAAGGCGAAAGCGTAGGTGGCTTTTGTGGAGTAGTTTGTTACTATTAGCTGGTGTTGGTGGAGGTTTGACTTACGGCTGGATTTTCATTCACCAGAAGTTAGCGCCTTTGGTGGCGAAAAGTTTGGCAACAACTCTCAATCGCCCTGTTAAGGTGGGGGATGTGGAGGGTTTTTCTCTGCGGGGAATCAGTTTTGGCGCTTCTGCAATTCCTCAAGTAGAATCTGATAATGATTGGGCAAGGGTGGAGGGTGTAAGGGCTAGTTTTGACCCTCTGAAGTTACTATTAGATCGCGATTTGGAGTTGCAGGTTACTCTAGTTAATCCTACGGTATATCTGGAACAAGATAGTGATGGTGCTTGGGTTGCGACGAATCTAAGTACGCAAGGAGGTGATACTCCTGTTGATATTACCTTACAAACTATCCGTTTGGAAAATGCTGCGGTAGAGTTAGTACCAAGATTGAATGGGGAGTTGCTTAAACCTGTTGCTGTGACTCTTGATTCAGGTAGCAGCAATTTTCTCAATGACTATAAGCTAGTACAATTTGAGCTAGATGGCTCTGTTGGCAAGGCAGAGGGAGATTTGAAGGTTAAGGGTGAAGCCCGCGTTGATACTGGGGAAACGGATTTAGAGATAGACTTACGGGATATTAATGTAGCAGCTTTTGCCGAACAAGTATTTCGGGGTCAATTTAAGGGTAAACCTTTACCAGTAAATCTGGAAACTGGTCAGCTAAGCGGTAAGGTGGAGGTGGCGCTACGCAATAACCAGTTGGATGCGATTACAGGTAAGGCGAAGATTGAGGATTTCACTACGAAGCTAACTCAACAGCCGAAATTACCTGTGGCGAAGAGTCAGGGTAACCTGAATTTTACAGGTAAAGAGGTCAAGTTAGAAGATTTTACGACTACCATCGATACCATTGAAGCGGCGATTATTGGGGAAGTGGGTTTGGAGTCGGGCTTTAATTTGACGGCGAAGACTAAGCCTACAAATCTACAACAGCTATTGAAAACGGCGCAACTAGAACCTAAGTTACCTCTACCTGTGACGGCGGAGGTGGAGAGTACACTTTTAGTTAAGGGTTCCCTACAACAGCCCCAATTTTCAGCTTTGGTGAATACTACCAAGCCATCCCAGGTGGATAAACTCCAGTTTAGTAGCATCCGGGGCGGAGCTCAACTGGTGGAAGGAAACCGCATTGTGGCTGATTTTCGGGCGATTCCTACTCTCGGTGGTGTGATTCGTGGTAAGGGTCAAGTTTTACTTACTGATAGCCGCAGTGTGGTATTGAATCTGAAAGGGAGTAATCTGCCAACAGAAGCCATTGCTACTACCTACGGCAGTAAATTACCAATTTCTGTAGGAAATTTGGCGGCAGAAGCCCAAATTATCGGTTCTTTGAACCAACCCAATGCTATTAATACTGTAGCAATTGCCCAGTTAGATGTGGCTGGAGGCAAAGCAATCGCCCGCGATCTTCAAGTTCAGCAGGGTAAGTGGAGTGGGCAGGTGCAGCTATCTGGTGTACAGCTTGCCAGAGTACCTCAATTGCCTCCAGAACTGCAGTCGGGAACCCTGGCGGGAAATTTTAACGTTTCTGGTAAAACTGATGCCCTAAAGGCCGAAAATATTACGGCAACAGGGGCGGCAAATCTCAATTTTGCTGGAGGTAGAATCAACGCCCAGGAAATTCAGGTGTCACAAGGGCGTTGGCGTAGTCAAGTACAAGCAAAGGGTTTACAACTTACCAAAATTCCCGCCCTACCCAAAACTCTACAACAACCGGGTGATATCAATGGCGAAATTAATATTTCTGGTACCTTAGAATCCTTCGCCCCAGAAACTATTACCGCCCAAGGTAGCGCCATTGCTAAGGTTGCTGGGGGACAAGTAGTGGCGAATAATCTGCAACTGAAACAGGGGCGTTGGCAAAGTAATCTTAACGCTTCTGGTATCGAGTTAAATCGCCTGGCAAATTTACCCCTACCTTTGCAGGGTAATCTCAACGGTAGTTTCCAAGCGAAGGGTAATTTAGATAATCTGACTCCAGCGGGAATTCAAGCGAGTGGTAATGCTAATTTAACTTTACCCAATGGTGGTGGTAGGGTTAGTGCCACTAATTTACAGTTAACAAACAATCGCTGGCAAGCTAAGGTGCAAACCCAGGGTTTACAACTAGCAAGGCTAACTCCCCAAATTCCTTCTAGTTTAAGGGGTTCCCTTGTGGGACAATTTGATCTCAATGGTTCCCTTGCTAATTTAAGTCCCGAAGCAATTAATGGTTCTGGTCGCGGTCAGTTAAAATTAGCTGGAGGTGAGGTGGATGCCAGTGCTAAATTAAATCAAGGCGATTGGCAAGCAACGGTAATCGCAAGAGATATTGAAAGCCAACGCTTAGCACCTCTTTTCCCTGCTAATCTACGTCAGTATACCCCCCAATTAGGTGATGCAGCAGGGACTTTTAATCTCGCGGGTAACCTTGGTAATCTAAAACCAGAAGCTTTACGTATTACTGGTAATGGTAGCTTAGAAGTTGCTGGCGCACAGGTAAAGGCGCAGAATCTGCGTTTGGTAAACGGGAATTTAGAAACGGTTATTATTCCCGAAAATGTACCCCTGAGTCCTTTTGCTGAACAGTTGCGCGGTAATGTTGCAGGTAGAGTTAAGGTGACGGGTAATATTAATAATCTGAATCCCCAAAAGATTGCAGCAGAGGGAAATCTAAGTCTTAGCGAAGGCGTTGCCCTAATTCCTGGTACTCTAAATACTAACTTTAACTGGAATGGCGATCGCCTGACATTGCAACAACTACAAGCGCCTGGTTTAGCAGTGGATGGTTATGTTGACCTCAATTTAGCCCAAGCTGGTTTGGATAGTGTGGAGCAATTCAACCTCAATGTAAATGCTCAAAACCTCGACTTGGCACAAATCAGCCCCAACTTACCTGATTTTACATCCCAGGCGACACTTGCAGGTACAGCGGACTTTAATGGCACTATAACAGGAACACCCCAAGCGCCCAATGTCAACGGAGATATAGACTTGCGCAACATCGCCGTTAGCGCCCCTCCTAACCTGAATCTCCAGTTTGACCCCTTACTTACAGGTACCATAACTTCCACCGCCAAAGAAGGTTCAAGTTTAAATTTGGTAGGTAGTGAAAATGATCGCATACAAGTTGCCCTCGCTGCTGATTATCTTCCCCAATCCCTCCTGGTAGAATTAGACGGATTTATGGCTAAAGGTAAGCGTCGGCGTAATCAACTGGATTTAACTACCGCCAACTTACCCCTCGCCCCTGTCAAAGAATTTGCTCTTTTTGTCCTCGAAAAGCTGCCCAACGTTAACCTGGATTTACCGCCACAACTTATAAACCAGAGGGTTGCTGGAAATCTCTCTAGCGATTTAGAAATTGACCTAGAAACCTTTGCTAGTTCCGGGAAAGTACAAATCACCAATCCAGCATTTGGTAGCCTTACAGGGGAAAATTTGACCGCTAACTTTGGTTACCAAAATGGTAAAGCCACCATTGAAACAGCAGTATTCCAACATGGAGACAGTGAATATCGCCTTACAGATGCTAGCTTCCAAACCACTTCCCAAGGACCAATTTACCAAGCCACACTGAAAGTAGAAGAGGGAGACATTCAAAAAATATTAACTTCCGTAGATCTCTATAGCTTCAACGACTTACGTCGCTACACCGAAGATTCTATCACTCTCGGCAGTTCCTCCAATCTCCAAGGTATCACCATCGGCGGCAATGCCGAATCACCCCTGGAAACACAACTGGGACGTTTAGCCATTGTACAAGCGATTGGGGAACAACAAGCAGCCCAACGCGCCGCATCCCCGATACCAGAATTAAACCAACTGACAGGGAAATTTGGTGGTGAAGCAACAATTTCAGGTTCCCCCACTGCTGGTATTGTGGCAGAATTTGACTTCCAAGGTGAAGAGTGGGAATGGGATACCTACGAAGTGGAAAAGGTTACAGCCAAAGGAGACTACAAAGACGGCATCTTAACTATCCTACCTGCCCGTCTAGAATTTACACCAGGTGAAAGTCTGATTAGCTTCTCCGGTAGCGTTGGTGGAGAAACTCAATCGGGACAATTGCGATTGAAGAATGTACCTGTGGACTTACTTCAAGAAGTAGTGGAATTACCACCCACCATCGCCTTGAGTGGCGTAATCAATGGTAATGCCTCTCTGGCAGGAAGTAAAGATAATCCCCAGGCGCGAGGCGAAATTGAGATTAACAACGCCGTAGTTAACGGAGAACCAATAAAATCAGCTAATGGTAGCTTTGCCTATAATAATTCTCGTCTCGAATTTGTTGGGCGTAGTGTCATCAAAGCTGATACAGATCCTCTCACAATTTCTGGTGGTATTCCCTATAAGTTACCCTTTGCTAGGGTTGAACCAGAAGATAAAAACCTCAAAGTTGAAGTTGACGTAGAAAATGAGGGACTAATCTTAATCGATATCCTCACCAATGGACAACTAGCCTGGAGTGGTGGTAAAGGTAAGGTAGATTTAGATATAGATAGTTTAGTTGAGGAAAAACAAGGTAGACAAGACTTTTTAAGTAATTTAGATGTTAAAGGTTCAATTAAACTAGAAGATGCGATTATTGCGTCTCAATTTTTACCTGATGAACAAGTTACCGATATCAACGGTACAATTAGCTTCCAAGACGGCATAATTAACTTCCAATCAGAGAAGAATCAGGAAGATAACAACGCTATTCCCGAGGAAGGTAGCAGCACAAACAAAGAGGAAAAGCAGCCACTAACAGGTAATTTTGGTGAAGGTAAAATCATCGTCAGAGGTTCCCTTCCTATCTCCGAAGCTACACCTATTAGCGAACCTCTGATGGTAAATCTACAACAGCTAGCCCTAGATCTCAAAGGCATTTACGAAGGTGGTGTTTCTGGAGATGTTAAAATTGCAGGCACAGCCGTCAATCCTAACCTTAGTGGTGAGGTAACACTCTCTGATGGTCAAATACTACTACCAGAAACAAGTTCAGCTACTCAAGCAACAGCTAGCGGTGATGGAACTAGACAAGAAGATCTTGAGTTAAGTGGACTAAAATTAATCCTAGGAGATAGGGTAGAAATTGCTAAGCCACCACTCCTCAATTTCCTCGCTGATGGTGAACTTCTTATTAACGGAACTGTCGCTAATCCTATACCCAAAGGGGATATTAACCTCAAATCTGGTCAAGTAAATCTTTTCGCTACCCAACTGCGCCTCGATGGCAACTACAATAATAAAGCTGTTTTTGATGGTCGCAATCCAGATGAAGCGCTAGATCCCACCTTAGACTTGCGACTCGTAACTGATGTTACAGAACTTGATCGCCAACCAGTAGCTAGAGATCCTAACTCAGCAGAAGTCAGTCTTTCTCCTGATTTTAGCTTAACCACTGCTGGTGGTTCACAAACAGTTCGCATTCAAGCAAGTGTTTTTGGTCGCGCTAGCCAATTGAGTGGCGATGAAACTAGAATTGTACAATTGAACAGTGTACCTCGGCGCAGTCAAACGGAAATCGTCAGTTTACTAGGTGGTAGTTTCATCAACAATTTTGCTCAGGATGCTACCCTTGGTATAGCTAACCTTGCTAGTTCAGCCGTCTTTGGTAGTTTACAAGACTCAATTCGCGATACAGTGGGCTTGAGTGAGTTTCGTGTTTTTCCCACCAGTGTTCCCAACGGCGAAAGTAATGACCCTGAATTAACTCTGGGGGTTGAAGCAGGAGTGAATATTACCAATCAACTTTCCGTTTCCGTACTGCAAATTTTCGCCGAAGACAGACCAGCCCAGTATAGTCTGCAATACCGCATTAATGAAAATATTATCCTACGCAGTACCACTGACCTTTCCGGTAATAATGGTGCAGCGATTCAATACGAAACCAGATTCTAACCTAATCACGCTGTCATCTTTGCCAAATTAGTCACCAGTTTAAGATTCTGTGCCTGATATTTCACAAACTTAGAATTATCTTGACTACTGCAAGAACCCTGTGAGTGTATCGTTTTTTCCTCGTTAACAACAATATCAGCTTGATAAATCAGAGTATCACCATTAGGTTGCTGACAACATAACTCTACCTGCAGCCAATCAGACTCGCTACTTTCATTGAGAATGCGATAACTAACATCATAATCGTACCATTGCCACCCATGATGCAACATTAACTCTCTCTCCAATACTTGCACCTTCTTGGGTAATAAACTCCAACCACGGTAAACTTGCTCAAAGCAGCTCAAGTCCCCTTGGCGTGTCAAAATAGTTTCTAGAGAATCTGGAGTCAAAGCACCATAATATCTACCATCGGGAAAAGCGATCATAGTTGGTGCAAAACGATGTCCTCCAATATGACTAACTTGCCAAACATCAACATCCTCTAAGCCCAACTTAGCAGACATTTCCACAGCTTGGCGATAGAAAGGATAACCAAACCTGGAACAACATCTATCACGACTTCCATGGGTGCAAACAAAGAAATCTCTACTTTCACTAGGACGAGTGGCGAATTTAAAGCCCTCAGCAGTAAGATAATTAGCGAGTAAAGGAGCAACCTCACCTATACTTGGTAAATCAAACTCTTGCTTGTGGTAGCTTGGCGTCGATTTTTGTGGCTGCTGATAGACAATGACTTTCGTCTTCTGATCCGCTTTACACTTATCTTTTACCATCAACAGGAAACGCACCGATAGTTTAGCTTTCTCTACTTCGCTAATGAAAGCTTGCAAATTACTCGGTACTTTTGGTGATTCAAATGCTTGCGATTCCCAAGGATAGGGACATTCAATCAAAATATAGGTTTGATAGTAACCTGCGCTGCCAACAATATCTTCGCCTAAGCTACGAGATAACTCTGCACAGTAAAATTCGCCAAGATTCGCCATTTGAAGTAAAAATCCTACTTGTTTAAGATAACTTAACTAATGAGTGATTACAATATATTGCAATATCTTCTCAAGAAGGTACTTCAATTTGACCCCAACTGCATCTACCCTAATGTAGAAAAAATCACGCAGTGTGAGGACACTCAGCGCAGTTATCAATTAGTTTTTACCTCGCAATCACTGTCTTCTCAAACAACAAAAATAATTCCTTCAGTAACCAGACGAGATAAAACAGGAGCAAGATCTAATTCCCAGTCAAAATCTGGTAGCCAGTTGACCACATCAACTCCAGTAAAACTGGGCTGAGCAAATAAGTTTTTTATGAACACTAAAGGCACACCTTTCAAGATAACTTCTTTAGTGCCAAATCGAATTGAATAACCTTGCTCCTCTGCTAGAGTGGTGATATTTACTTCCTGCCATAGAGGTCGAGTAAATCGAGTATTTATGCCTTGTTTAAAGATTTGAGCACCTACTTGATAAGGAAAGGCATATTTTTCCACCACATTCTCTGCAACTCGCCAAGAATCGATGTAGTGATTGGCAAAGTTAGGCTTAGTAGTATGCTCAACCAAGCTTTTAACTAAAGTGTCTATCTTCTCTGTCACAGAAACCAGATTATCTTGAGATAGTATCGGCAGATTCTCACGCCATAATTGTGATTGTTTAAGTTCATTGGTTAGCCACTCTAAAAGAGAAATTCCCGTTAAACAATGAACTCCTAAAGTTAAATGTAAAGAAGGCTGATCTAAAGCTTTCGCATAATGCCAATGTCCCCTAGGAATATAAAGAAAATCTCCTGGATTGAGAATACAACTCAGGTAATAATCGCCCTGAGGAGGCTCTAATTTAGCCGATTTTTGTTCTTTTAGGGGATATTTAACTGTTTCCGGGAAAACGTACCACTGTTTACTCCCCTCAACCTGCAAAATAAACACCTCGTGAGTGTCGTAATGACATTTAAAACCCTGCTGACTAGAACAGGAACAGTACATATTCACCTGCAGTGGATGACCTAAATCATGCTGAACCTTAGCAGCAAAAGCAGCCACTTCAGGAACTAGCTGATTAACATGGTCAATAATCAGAGTTGCCCCTTCTTGACAATGCTTGAGGAAATTAATATTTTCCCTTGAATCTAGAACTTCTCCATTTTTAGCTAAACGCAGATTAGGATAGCTAAAATCATGGAAATTGAGCAGATTATTAAGACTTCTCCAAGTAAAAATATCTTGAAAGCTGCGCCTATCTTTAACAGGAATAAACAAGCTTTTTTTTGTCCAAAACTCAGCCAAAAAATCTTCCCTTGTATAGGAAAATAGAAGCTCCGCAAGAGCGGAATCTGTAGCTGCACTCTGCTGTAAAACCATGAACTGAGGGGAATAAAGATTAAATAAGAATGGGGAAGTATCATTACACTAATTAACTTCCCCTAAATTCAGAGATCGAAACCTTATATATCGATTCTATTGTGGTGTGAGAATTACTATCTAGTCAGAACCATCCCCATCAAAAGCTCCTGCCTGTAAATTAGTAACTTTGACTGCATTGATGGGTGAATTAACCTCTTTAATTTCAACAGTAATCTTAGAAGAGTTCGCTGTTGCTGACTTATTTGATTCTAATTGCATGGACATGATGCAACTCCTGATATTGAGAAGATTTACAACTAAATCAGAATAGCATGATGAAATTTATTAGCAATAAGTAGTTAACACTTCGCAAAGAAAATTAGCCAAAGTCTTGACTAAAGGGTAAGAAAGAGGCTTAAAGTGGGGAATCTCCAAACACTGAGAGCTAAGCAAACCCGTGTAGATATGACAATTTCCTTAAGAACCAGTACCCACAAGCTGAGCTCGATGGAGAATGCAAACTAAACTATCTACAAGTAAAATTTTTTAGTTCTTGTCGTCACCTTCGGATCACAAAACAAAATCATGAATAGCAGTACACTGACACCCAAACAAGGTTTATACGATCCGCAGTTTGAGCATGACGCTTGCGGTGTTGGTTTCATCGTACAGATGAAAGGAAAACAATCCCATGCCATAGTTGAGCAAGGACTGACAATTTTAGAAAACCTAGAACACCGTGGTGCAGTTGGTGCAGAGGAAAATACAGGAGATGGAGCAGGTATTTTACTCCAAATTCCCCACAAATTTATACAAAAGGTAGCGCAAGAGTTAGGTATTGCTCTGCCTCAACCAGGACACTACGGTGTTGGTATGATGTATACCTCACCCGATCCAGCGATTCGCCAGCGCACTCAACAAGTTTTTACTGACATAGTTACCGAAGAAGGACAGAAGGTTTTAGGTTGGCGTGATGTACCCACCGATAATTCCTCCCTGGGTGACACAGCGAAATCCAGTGAACCCTTTATGCAGCAGGTGTTCATCGAGCGATCTCCGGAACTAGCTGATGAACTTGCATTTGAACGTAAACTCTACGTCATCCGTAAACGCGCACACCGCGCCATTAACCAACCCGAATTTAACCCATTTTGGTATCAATCTAGCCTGTCATGCCGTACCATAGTCTACAAGGGTATGTTGATGCCAATTCAACTGAGACAATATTACCCAGAACTACACGACCCTGATTTAGAAAGTGCTCTAGCCCTAGTACACTCACGCTTTAGCACCAATACCTTCCCCAGTTGGGAGCGATCCCATCCCTATCGCTACATTGCCCACAACGGTGAAATTAACACCATGCGTGGTAATATAAACTGGATGCACGCCCGCCAATCCCTATTCGCCTCGGAACTATTTGGCGAGGATATGAAGAAGCTACCCAACCTAATTAACCTAGAAGGTAGCGATTCTAGCATCTTTGATAATACCCTAGAACTAGTTACCCTCGCAGGACGCTCCTTACCCCATGCGGTAATGATGATGATACCTGAACCTTGGACGGCTCATGAATCCATGAGCAAGGAGAAAAAAGCATTCTACAAATATCATTCCTGCTTAATGGAACCCTGGGATGGTCCTGCTTCCATCGCCTTCACCGATGGTACAATGATGGGCGCAGTGCTAGACCGCAACGGCTTACGACCTTCTCGCTACTACGTAACCAAAGATGACCTAGTAATTATGGCATCAGAAGCCGGAGTTTTGCCCTTACCTCCAGAGCAAATTGCCTTTAAAGGTCGACTAGAACCAGGGCGTATGTTTCTGGTAAATATGGAAGAAGGGCGCATTGTTGCCGATGAAGAAATTAAACAGCAAATAGCCACCGAACATCCCTACAGCGATTGGCTAGAGCAACATTTAGTCACCCTCGAACAACTAGAAGAAGCAGCCGAATTACCCGCATCGAACCCAGAAAACCTAATCCAGCGCCAGATGACATTTGGCTATACCTTTGAAGAATTGCGCCTGCTGCTAGCACCCATGGCGCAAAATGGTGTAGAAGCCATAGGATCTATGGGAACCGATACCCCAATCGCCGTCCTCTCAGATCGCCCAAAATTACTCTACGATTACTTTCAGCAACTGTTTGCCCAGGTAACCAATCCACCCATCGATTCGATTCGTGAGGCGATTATTACGGCGGCTGAGACTACAATTGGAAGCGAACGCAACCTCCTCGAACCAAAACCCGAAAGCTGTCATCTGATTGAGCTAAAAACCCCCCTCCTCACCAACCAGGAGTTGGCAAAACTCAAGCAGCTTAACCAAGACGATTTTCGCTCCCTCACCCTACCGATTCTCTTTGACCCCAAAAAAGGTGTCGCTGGCTTAGAACAAGCCATGACAGAGATTTATGAGCAGGTAGACCAGGCAATTGCCCAGGGGGTGAGTATTATTATTCTCAGCGATCGCGATCTCAGCCATGATCGCACTCCCATCCCCGCCCTCATCGCAGTTTCCGGCTTACACCACCACCTAATTCGTTCGGGAACACGTACCCGCGTGGGCATTGTTCTTGAATCCGGTGAACCCCGCGAAGTACACCACCATGCAGTACTAATCGGCTATGGTTGCGGTGCGATTAATCCCTATCTTACCTTTGAAACCATTGACGATATGATTGGTCAGGGTTTACTCAGAGATATTGACCACTACAGCGCTTGCAAAAACTATATCAAAGCCGTTACCAAAGGCGTAATTAAAATTGCCTCCAAGATAGGAATATCAACAATTCAAAGTTATCGTGGGGCGCAAATTTTCGAAGCCATTGGTTTAAGTCAAAGCTTAATTAATAAATACTTCTGTTGGACAGCTTCACGCATTGAAGGAGCAAATCTCGAAGTTATTACCCAAGAAGCCATCATACGTCATCAACACGCCTTCTCAGAACGTCAAGGTTACACCCCTGTACTGGATGCAGGCGGTGAGTATCAATGGCGTAAAGAAGGTGAACGCCACCTGTTTGCACCCGAAACAATCCACTTCCTACAACGGGCGGTGCGAGAGAATGACTACGAGCTCTACCAACGCTATGCTAACCTGGTCAACGAGCAAGGACAGCAACACTTTACCCTACGCGGGCTGCTGCAATTCCAAAACCGTGAACCAATTCCCCTAGAAGAAGTCGAACCCGTAGAAGCGATTATGCAACGCTTCAAAACTGGGGCGATGAGTTATGGTTCCATTTCCAAAGAAGCCCACGAAGCCCTAGCCATCGCCATGAATCGGATTGGGGGTAAATCTAATACTGGAGAAGGAGGAGAAGATCCAGAACGCTACACCTGGACCAATGAACAGGGCGATTCTAAAAATAGTGCCATAAAACAAGTAGCTTCCGGTCGTTTCGGTGTCACCAGCCTCTATCTATCCAAAGCCAAAGAAATACAAATTAAGATGGCGCAGGGAGCAAAACCCGGAGAGGGTGGGCAATTACCTGGTCGCAAAGTCTATCCTTGGATCGCAAAGGTACGCCATTCTACCCCCGGTGTGGGACTAATTTCACCACCACCCCACCACGATATCTACTCCATTGAAGATTTAGCGGAATTAATCCACGACCTGAAAAATGCCAATCGCGAGGCACGAGTTAGTGTCAAACTAGTATCTGAGGTGGGAGTAGGTACAATCGCCGCAGGAGTAGCTAAAGCCCACGCTGATGTGGTGCTAATTTCCGGCTTCGACGGTGGTACAGGCGCATCACCCCAGACTTCCATTAAACACGCAGGTTTGCCTTGGGAATTAGGACTGGCGGAAACCCACCAAACCCTAGTCTTAAACAACTTGCGATCGCGTATTGTCATCGAAACCGACGGACAAATGAAAACCGGACGCGACGTAGTAATCGCCACCCTCCTCGGGGCTGAAGAATTTGGCTTCTCCACCGCACCCCTAGTCAGTTTGGGCTGTATTATGATGCGTGTTTGTCACAAAAATACCTGTCCCGCTGGAATCGCCACCCAAGATCCTAGATTACGAAAAAACTTCATCGGCGATCCTGAACACGCCGTCAACTTCATGCAATTTATCGCCCAGGATGTACGCCAAATCATGGCACAACTAGGCTTCCGCACCCTCAATGAGATGGTAGGGCGCAGCGACATCCTCGAACCACAACAAGCAATCGATCACTGGAAAGCCAAAGGGCTAGACTTCTCAAAAATCCTCTATCAGCCAGAAGTCGCCCCAGAAGTTGGTCGCTACTGCCAAATTCCCCAGGATCATGGTTTAGAAAAATCCCTCGATATGACAGTATTGCTGGATTTATGCCAACCAGCAATTGAACATGGCAAACCTGTCAGCGCCACCCTACCCATTCGCAATGTCAACCGAGTTGTGGGTACAATTCTGGGCAACGAAATTACCAAACGGCATCGAGAAGGACTTCCAGAAGACACAGTACACCTACACTTCCAAGGTAGCGCAGGTCAGAGTTTCGGTGCCTTTGTACCTCCAGGTGTCACCCTAGAATTGGAAGGCGATGCCAACGATTATGTCGGTAAAGGTTTGAGTGGTGGCAAAATAATCCTCTATCCTCCCGCCAATTCCAGCTTCATTCCCGAAGAAAATATTATTACTGGAAACGTCGCCTTCTACGGCGCTACTGGCGGTGAAGCCTACATTGGCGGTGTCGCTGGTGAACGTTTCTGTGTCCGCAACTCCGGTGTCAAGGCGGTAGTAGAAGCAGTGGGCGATCATGGTTGTGAATATATGACTGGTGGCAAAGTTGTAATTCTAGGTGGTACAGGACGCAACTTTGCCGCTGGAATGAGTGGTGGTGTTGCCTACATCCTGGATGAAAAAGGTGACTTTCCCACACGTTGTAATACCGAAATGGTGAATTTAGAAAGACTAGAAGATCCAGAAGAAATTCAAGAACTCCACCAAATGCTGGAAAACCACGTCCGCTACACCAAAAGCACCAAAGCAACTCAAATTCTAGCCAATTGGGAGAACATGAAACCGCAATTTGTCAAAGTGATGCCCAGAGACTACAAACGAGTAATCCAGGCGATTCAAACAGCCATCTCCCAAGGTTTAAGTGGTGACGAAGCCCTCACTGCTGCTTTTGAGCAAAATGCCCGTGATATCGCCCGTATTGGGGGAAGCTAGAGATTAAGTAAGAAGTAATAGCGTCGAGAACCCGCGTCGGCGTAAGACGCAAGGGAACGCTCGACAAGACAGTAATAAGTAATAAGTTTGATTTGCTGTTAATAGTCAAAGTTAGCTTGTTTCGAAATTATTACTGCTTCAAAAGATACCTAAAAAAGCTATTGTGTCTCGTCTATGGCGGGAATGACTAAGGACAATTAGCTATCAACCATCCACAATCAACCAACAACCATCCACAATCAACCAACAACCAAAACCATGGGTAAACCAACAGGCTTTATTGAGTACCTCCGCGAATTACCTCCAGAACTAGAACCAATTCAGCGCATTCGCAATTGGGATGAATTCCACTTACCCATGACGGAGGAAAAACTCCGCACTCAAGGCGCGCGTTGCATGGATTGCGGCACACCATTTTGCCATATCGGGACAGTAATTAGCGGTATGGCTAGTGGTTGCCCAATTAATAACCTGATTCCCGAATGGAACGACCTGGTGTATCGTGGTTTATGGCAAGAAGCCCTCGAACGTCTCCACAAAACCAATAACTTTCCTGAATTTACTGGTCGTGTTTGTCCTGCGCCCTGCGAAGGTTCCTGTGTTCTTGGTATCCACGACCCACCTGTAACCATTAAAAATATAGAATACTCAATTGCGGAAAAAGGTTGGAATGAAGGCTGGATTACACCACAAATTCCTGCCCAGCGCACTGGAAAAAAAGTTGCAATTGTTGGTTCTGGTCCCGCAGGGCTTTGTGCTGCGGCACAATTAAATCAAGCTGGACATTGGGTTACAGTCTATGAAAGGGCAGATCGTCCCGGTGGTTTACTCATGTATGGTATTCCCAACATGAAACTGGATAAAGAGAAAGTGGTGTTGCGCCGCTTGGATGTTTTAGAAGCAGAAGGAGTCACCTTTGTTTGCAACACTGAGGTGGGTAAAGATTTACCTATTGAAAAGCTACGCCAGGATTATGATGCCGTTATTCTCTGCACTGGATCCACAAGACCACGAGATTTGAGCGTTCCTGGACGAGAATTAAAGGGTGTTCATTTTGCCATGGAGTTTCTTACCGAAAATACTCAGGCAATTTTAGACCGTAGAGCAACTGAACTCTCAGCGGCGGGTAAAGATGTTGTCATTATCGGTGGTGGGGATACCGGAACCGATTGTGTTGGTACCTCCATACGCCAGGGTTGTAATAGTGTGACGCAGCTAGAAATTATGCCCCAACCGCCCCAGGAACGTGCTGAAAATAACCCTTGGCCTGAATGGCCTAAAATATATCGTCTGGACTACGGACAAGAGGAAGCTGCAGCAAAATTTGGCGGCGATCCCCGCGATTACCTAACCACAGCAACAAAATTGCAAGGTGATACCCAAGGTCAATTGGAAGCGGTGCATACATCCCAGATTAAATGGGAAAAAGATGCCAATGGTCGTTTTATCCCCCAACATCTCCCAGGTACTCAAAAAGTAATTCCAGCACAACTAGTCTTGCTAGCAATGGGCTTTGTGGGACCAGAACAGCCTTTATTAGATACCTTGGGACTCGAACGCGATGCCCGTAGCAACATTAAAGCCGACTACGGTAAATATACAACCAATATTCCTGGTGTCTTTGCTGCGGGAGACTGTCGTCGTGGTCAAAGTCTTGTGGTGTGGGCGTTTAACGAAGGTCGTGGTGCTGCCCGTGAGTGTGATATGTATCTTATGGGTCGTAGCGATCTACCTTAACACCGAAAGGGCCCCGAAGCCCATTTTTTCAAAGAAACCAACGGATGTTTATACGTAGGAGGGATAGCCGCCAAACCCTTTGTTATTTGACAAACAACCAACAACGAACAACAAACAACACGAAATCCCCCGGCTAAAGCACGGGGGATGAGTTAATCTATCAAAAAAGTACTGGTAGAAAAACGCGGGCTTTGCTCTAATCTTGTAGAATCAGAAAGGAGAATTATTAAGGTATAATGGTAAAACTGCGCTTAAAAAGATACGGCAAAAAGCGGGAAGTAAGCTACAGAATTGTTGCAATGAGTAGCAGCACTCGCCGTGACGGCCGTCCCCTAGAGGAATTGGGCTTTTATAACCCCAGAACTGATGAAACTCGCTTAAACGTTCCAGCGATTGTGAAACGCCTCAAGGAAGGAGCACAGCCCACAGCAACAGTAAAGCGTATTCTAGAAAAGGCACTAGTTTTTGAACAAGTCAATGCCTCTTGAGTCAAGCACAAATTTAGCCACCACAGCATCAGCAACTCAGCCTGATTATGCTGGTTTAGTGCAAATGCTGGTGGAACCCCTATTAGAATCGCCCAATGCTTTAAAAGTAGATTGCGAACTAGCCAACCAAAACCAGAGAGTCTGGCTACGTGTTGCCTTTGAAGGAGAAGAAAAAGGGCGAGTTTTTGGGCGTGGAGGGCGTAACATTCAAGCAATCCGCACCATTTTGAACTCAGCAGCAAAAATAGCTGGTCAGTCTGTATATTTAGATATTTACGGCGGTAAAAGCAGCGCCACAACATCAGATATCACCTCAGAAGTGCCAGGAGAGAGGAGGCGTCAACCACGTCGTTCATCTCGTCCTAAACCAGCGATGAAATTACGTAACAAGGAATAGTGGCTATCAGTTACTAACTGATGCAACTAGAAGGAATCGGGTCAGTAGGTGCTTGAAAATGGCTAAAAACCAGCCACAAGCGCTGATAACCCGGTTTTTGGGTTAATCCCATTGCTCATTAATTCAGGACTAGCAACAAAAGAGTGAGATCCCAAACAATTCAGTTGCCTAGTAGTGAAAGTGCCATTGCCTTAGCGGGAGTTGGCGAAGCAAATCTCCAGTTAATCTCGCGACACACTGGCGTACAGCTTGTGATGAGAGGTCAAGATTTGCTCATCTCTGGTCAACCAAAGGCTGTAGAACGCTGTATAAACATAGTAAAATCCCTCAAACCCTACTGGAGTGAAGGTAAAGCCATTGCCCAGGCTGACATTTTAACTGCTTTTCAGGCATTGGACACTGGACGTAGTGAGGAATACCGCGAACTACAACAAGAAACCCTCGCCCGTACCCTTCGCGGAGAAACAATTCGGGCAAAAACCTTTAAACAGCGCCAATATATCCAGGCGATCCAAACCCATGATATTACCTTTTGCGCAGGACCAGCAGGAACAGGAAAAACTTTTCTAGCAGCGGTTTTGGCAGTCAAAGCCCTACTTAACGATGAATGCGAACGCCTAATTCTAACTCGTCCAGCTGTGGAAGCAGGGGAAAAGCTAGGTTTTTTACCTGGAGACTTACAACAGAAGGTGAATCCCTTTTTACGTCCACTCTACGATGCTTTGTATCAATTCATCGAACCGGAAAAAATTCCCGATCTCATGGAAAGGGGCAAAATAGAAGTTGCTCCCCTCGCTTATATGCGTGGACGAACTTTGAGTAATGCCTTTGTGATTGTGGATGAGGCGCAAAATACAACCCCCGCCCAAATGAAAATGGTATTAACTCGTCTGGGATTTAGTTCACGCATGGTAGTAACAGGAGACATTACCCAAACCGATTTACCCCAACACCAACAATCAGGATTAATTGTCGCCATGAAAATTCTGCGTAGTGTGGAAGGAATTGCTTTTTGTAAATTATCCGCCGCAGATGTAGTGCGTCATCCCCTAGTCCAAAAAATTGTGGCGGCTTACGAAAAATACGAAACTTAATCGTCACAAATATTTCGGTCAATAACCCAGCACTGAAAGTGCGGGCTTGTGAAGAGTAAGCTTCACACAGATTTGACTAGACCATTGAGCGTTAATCCGGTACACACTTCCGGGTACTTCTCCAGCCCGGACGGGCATCTCAAGGTTCGGAAATAATGCCGAACTCGTGCCCTCATTATCTGTAAACCATCTTATTAATGGTGCTTGAAGAAAGGACATCTTGATTAACGTGGTCGAGGAGACAATTAACTTTTCACGATAGGATTATATCCATGATTCGTGTTCCAGTAATATCCAAAAATGGACAACCGTTAATGCCTACCTTACCTAGTAGGGCTAGACGTTGGCTAAAACAAGGAAAAGCCAAAATATTTAGTAACGATTTGAATCAATTTGTCATTCAATTAACTTTTGAAACTGATAATAATACCCAACCAATATCTCTAGGCATTGACCCAGGTAAAATGTTTACTGGAATTGGAGTTCAAAGCCAAAAAGCCACCTTGTTTACTGCTCATTTAGAATTGCCATTCAAGACCGTAAGAAAAAGGATGGAGCAACGGGCAATGATGCGTCGTGGTCGTCGTGGAAGAAGGATTAATAGAAAGCTACCTTTTGAACTCCGTAACCACAGACAGAAAAGATTTAGTAATCGCAGAAATTCTAAATTGGCTCCGAGTATTCGAGCAAACAAACAACTTGAATATAGGGTTGCTAAAGAGTTAACCAAGATTTTCCCTATTAGTCATATTTCCTACGAAATAGTCAAAGCTAAAGGTTCTAAGTCATTTTCTCCTGTCATGGTTGGACAAAAAATCATCACTACCCAGTGGTTACCAAAACTAGCTCCTGTTAATTGTTTTCTGGGTTGGGAAACATCTAACTTGCGTCAATATTTAGGATTGGAAAAAGACAAGTATGACAAAAGTAAACAAACTCCTGCAACCCATGCAAACGACGGTATAACCCTGGCTTGCTTAAGGTTTTTAAAGTGGAAAGAATTCAAAGGTAAAACAGGTTGGTGGGATGGAAAAGTAGAACTATCCCAAGCACCTTTTACTGTTATTCGTCGCCCACCTGTAGCTAGACGCCAATTACACTTAATGGTCTTTGCCAAAGGCGGAAACCGCAGGAAATATGGCGGAACAATTACAAAACATGGCTTGAGAAAAGGCGATTTTGTAGAGACTGAACGCAAGGGGATTAAATACCGTGGTTGGGTTTCTGGAGATACTAAAAATCAGGTATCAGTTTCAGATCTTAATTGGAAAAGATTAGGGCAATTTTCAGCTAAGAAAACCAAGCTACTCAAGCGTAGCACTAACTTAATTTGTAAACCGATAGTTGAAGGGGGCGGTTTCCTGAGGTGCTGCGTGCGGAACTAGTTCCGCACTTTAAAAGCGCCGTCCCAGCATTAAAAGTGCGGGTCTCCACCGCCCAAGACAGATGAAAAAACCGTGGCATGCAGTTCTACCACGGTTTTTTAGTTGGAAAAAGTCTTGACCTTAGAATTAATCTTAGAATTACTGGGGAAAGTACTGGAGATGGTTACACTTTTGGAAACAAGTTGATGTAGCGCTACGCGCAAGGCATAAAACAATAGCCTTGCTGGTTTGAGGCTACAGTGTGTAGGGTAATTGCTACTTTTTCTCCCCCAGCTTCCAAGGGCACCCAATCCGTTGATCTCCCAACTTCCCTATCTAGGCAATATTCTCTTGCCACTGTACTCCTTGAATCAATTTTCTTCCTGGTCTAAACTGACTCCAATTGGGTAATAAAGTTTGCCAGATAGGCTGTTTACCCATTTGAGGATAATGAATCGCTACCATGGTTCCTGGTTCCACTTTTACTGCTTGATGAGAGCATGATTGTGGCATTAATTCTGCCATTAAGCTAGGTTGGGCGATTACTAAGCCAGTAGTTAAAGCCTGAGATTGTTGTTTCTCGCTTGAAGATCGCGATTGTAGTACCTGTTGCCAAGCCCTAGTCCAGTCATGCCTTTGCACTTGTAAATGTAGGGCAGAAACTTGTTCGTGAGCAATAGGTTCTGCAATTTTTAAAGCCTGTTTTAAGTCTGTACTCAAGATAAAATTAAGCGATTGTGGAGGAATATATCTTGCCAGATGCTGTGCTTGCTTTGCCGTAGTTTCAGAAGATAGCAACAGTAAACGTAAACCCTGCTGACCTCGCTGTAATTTGGGCAGTGCCTTGCCTAAATGAGAAGTTAGGTTAAATGCGGTTAATTGTGCTGGCGACTCTGGAGAGGTAAATTCTAGGAGGCTCACTCCACAATTACACTGCTGGAGATAATGATATTGGCTGGGTTTGATGCCAATAGCGGTGCTGATTAAAGCGCGGTTTGTGCCGCCATGACTAACTACTAGCACCGTTTTTCCCTGATGCTGGGCTAAAATTTCCTGCCAAAATAGTTGGGCTTGGTGATAGAGTTCCTGAATCGGTTGGCTACCATCTCTACTTCGAAATTCTTGGGGACTTTCTTGCCAACAGCGATAGTCTTCAGCACAATTGTGACGCACATACTCGTAGGTTAAGCCTTCCCAGGCAGCCAGATTAATTTCTTTAAGTCTATCGCTGATTTTTGGTGTGGGTAAGCTATGCTCTGAAGTACTTAGGGCAGCAGTAATTTCAGAGATTGTCTGTTGCACGCGCTGGAGAGGACTGGTGTAAATAGCATCAAGAGGAAAGGATTTGAGGAATAAACCTGTTTGGTAGGCATCGTGTCTACCTTGAGTAGTTAAAACAGAATCATCACTACATCCCTGATAGCGTCCTTGAGCATTGTAGGTGCTGCGACCATGACGTACAAGAATGACTTGAGTCGTTGATGAATTAAGGGACATAAGCTTACTGGTAGAAAGATTTAAAATTGGTTCGATTGAAGGTGTAGTTTTTCCTGATTTACATTCGAATTTTACAAATTCAAATTAAGTCTTGATGATACTATTCTTCAAGTTCAATCCGATACTTTCCTGGGACAAAACAATAATTATTTTTGTTGATTTAAGTCAAGATTTTTTGCTGCTTTTCATCTTTATTCTTATTGTTGGTATCAATGATTAAAGACAAATTTAAATCTTCTCTAGTGGCACAATCGAGAAATATATCTTGGAGCAATGTCCATTTTTGCCATTGTTGATAGCTATTGTCCCTTAATTTTTGAACCAAGATTGGTAATTTTTTTTCACTATCTAAGCCGCAGGATTGATGCAAAAAATCAAAAATAACACAATCATCTTGCATCTGCCCTAAAACTACCTGAATTTGTTTAACTTGTTTGAGATAATATTTATAGCGCTCACTATAAAATGGGGTAAATAGCTCCATTTGATAACGTGTGCGCTTCGCTTCCTTGCGTAAGCTATGCAGGAGTTTACCTTGCACTTCTAGAAGGCGATCCAATTTTTTTGGGGAAATATTCTGGCTTAACTTCATTTTTCCTGCTTTAAATTTCACTCCAACCAACCAACCAGGATGGAGCAAGAGTTGGCTAATTTGAGGTAGAAGTAAAGCAGAAAGTACCTCTCGCATCGGCAAGGCTGCAATCATCTGGTAATTTGGTTGAGCTAGCCACCCTTGCAGCTCTTTTTTGAGGTACTGATATGGTTGATCTGTTAAGGTTTCCTGAACTCGCTTTAACGCTTGCTTACGTTGCTTTTTCAGTTTCTTGATTACCTGTTGTAAGGTTTGCTGCTCTTTTGCAGGTAGCTGGAATTGAGCTTCCTGTTGAATTCTATCTTGCAACACATCTAAATCTCGCAACTGCCCCAAAACCTTGGCGACTTTTCCTATCTTTTGGTCATTTATACTCTCAGGGAAATCCAGCGCCGGAGCAAAACCCACTATCGCACTACGCAATCGCCGCATACCAATGCGCATTTGGTGCAATTGTTCAGGATCTCGATCTCTCAACACTTCCACTTCATGCTTAAGCACTTTAGCTGTGTGTTTAGCAATCGCAACTTGCGCCCAATCACCAAAGGTTTGGGAAGTTAGTGATTTTTTGGCAGTCATTTTTCTTCAACCATAGTTATTTTATGATGCCAACAACCCTTGCTTTTATTTGTGCTATTGATGCCCAACAAATTTTTGCATCATGAGATCTGAATTGATTATTGGCAATTGAGTAGCTGGAGAATAAACTAGGGAAATTATCAACTTCTAGCCCTATGTTCTCTTCTTCTTCCTCTGATCATATCTAAAGCCTGAATCTGAGCTTAAATCCTTTGCTAGATATCATTGTTAAAAATATTGTTTTGGGGAAGTGAGATAGATTTACACAAGAGTCAAAAAATTAGTTTGTTGCCAAAATTATCCAATGAATCGCAACACACAAAATCAAATGCCTGGGGAAGAAAAAAAATCAACTGCACTCGATCTGAGATAGATTTGGTAGCATAGCATGGTTCAGGTTAAGCGCCGCAGTTCGACGGGGTTTGCCTGATAGTTGGTAAATTGTATCTTAATCTTTTACTTGCTTTTTTTGAACTAACTCTACTGAGCGGACTCCAAATATGTTCAGCCGTATCACAAACCTATTTGCTAAAAAGCCCCAGGGTATAGGCATTGAAATTGCCCCTGAACGCATTAATATTGCTCAAATTCGCAAACAGGGTCAAAGCTACAAATTACTTTCTCATCATAGCGTTGAAGTGCCAGAGGGCATTTTTGAGGAAGGGCAAATTATTGACTCCCCTGCCCTTGCCGAACTAATTGAAGATACCCTCAGAGAAAATAAAATTAAGGCATTGCGTGCGGCGACGGCGGTACCAATGCGGGAATCAATGATCCGCATTATCCCCATTCCCGCCGAATTAGACGACCAAGAATTGCGGGATATGGTGATGAACCAAGAAGCAAGCTTATACTTGCCCTATCCCCGTGAAGAAGTGGATCTTGACTATCAGAAATTAGGTTATTTTGAAGATCCAGAAGACGGCATTCAAAAAGTACAAGTACTCCTAGTTGCAACTCGTCGGGAAACCACCGATGCTTACCTAGATACTTTTGAACAAGCAGGTTTACAGGTGGATGTGCTCGATATTAGTAGCTTTGCCCTGATTCGCACCATTAGAGAGCAACTACGGCAATTTTCCTCTCGTGAAGCCGCCGTTTTAGTGGATATAGAATTTGACAGCACAGAAATCGCGATTATTGTCGATGGCGTACCCCAATTTAATCGCACCGTGCCCATTGGTACCTACCAACTGCAAGCTTCCCTCTCACGGGCGATGAATTTACCAGTGGACAGAAACGCCAAACTGTTGCAAGATATGACAATTCCCCAGACTCCAGCCGATAGCGACCACACTGGAGCCACTGGCATTAATCCTGGTATGGCAGCTTTGCTCAGAGACTTGGGAGAATTAGCAGATGAGCTACGTCGCTCTATTGATTTCTATCTCAATCAAAGTGATAACGTCGAGGTAGCACAGCTACTACTGGCGGGTCCTGGAGGAGGTATCGGACAACTAGATGAATTTTTTACTCAAAGGTTAAGCTTACCCACAACTCAAGTTGATCCCATCTCAGCCATGTCTTTAGAACTAGAAGAAGATATTCCTCCGGTGCTGAGACCAGGATTGGGTACAGTGCTGGGTTTAGCTCTAAGGGAGGTATAAATAAATGTATAGCTTAGAAACCAATTTTCTCAAAGACCGCCAGATAGAAGGCATTACTACCAAACCCATCCGCCCCAAAAGAAAAGTCACTGTAGGTGAGATGGTACCCTTGTTTGCGGGGATAGCAGCTGGTTTAATTCCCCTCGCCATTGTTGCTGGTTTGTGGGGTTTTGTAAATGTACAAAAAAATGGTGCCAGGCAAGAGTTAGTCAAGCTAGAACGAGAGAGGGATAAGCTAGAGGAACAAAGTCAGAAACTCCAGAAAATTAAAGCCAGAATCAGGAGCGCAGAAGCAGAAGCAGAAGCCTTTGCCAGTGTTTTTAATCAGGTAAAACCTTGGTCAGCTATTCTCCAAGATTTGCGAGACCGCATTCCTGGAGGAGTACAAATTAAGGCGGTTAAACAGAGCGAAGAATTACCAAAAATCAAGAAGAGCTCATCCAGAAAGAAATCGAAAAAATCAAAGGATGATGCAGCTCCAGCAGCGGCAGCAGTGCCACAAATTCTACCAGTAGTAACCTTAGAAATTGAAGGTGTTGCTAACAACTACGATGCAGTTAATGACTTTCTTTTAACTCTTAAAGATTCCAAGTTTTTAGAAGAAGAAGAAACTGCGATTACCGAAGCACAATTAGTTGATAGTAATTTTGAGCTTCAAGTACCTGAAGGACAAGATGTGGAAGTTGAGTTTCCCCAGGTAGTTAAGTACAAAATTGTCAGTCAACTGACCAATTTAAGTGCATCAGAGTTAATCCGTGAACTAGATCGCAAGGGCGCTGTTGGTTTAGTCACCCGCATTAAAAATCTTGAGAATGAAGGAGTAATCAAATGACATTTGCTGAAGAATTCGTTCCTGTTGAAAATGAAGAAGAGTTAGGGGAAGATTCTGGTTATCCCGAAGCTTTTGGTATTACCTTTACGCCGATGGTTGGTGGTATTGCCATTGGTGTAGTGGGAATTTTATTGGCAGCTTACCTTGGTTTCACTCAACTAGGAGCAGCTTGGAGTAGTTTGAGCGAAACCAAGAAAGACATTAAAACCACCGAAAGAGAAATTGAAACTAAGAAAAAAGAATTAGAAAATGCCCCAGAACTAGATATACAACTCCAAGATGCCCAGCGACGCAAACAGAGAGTAATCGCTCTACTCTCGAGTGAACAGTCATTGGATACACTATTGTTTGACCTCAATCGCTTCTCAGAAAGTAGACAGGCACAACTCACCAGTTATAAACCAGAGAATGGCATTCAAACCGTAGAAGATAGTTCTTTGGGCACGGCTTTAAATGGTAAGATGAAGCGCCAAAGCATAGAGGTAGAATTTGAAGGTACTTTTGACCAAACTCAGTCTCTCATTCGCAATATTGAGCGCTTACAATCATCTTTGCTGTTGGTTAAAGATTTTGAGTCAGAGGTTTTTGAGGAGCAAGTTTTAATCCTAGAGGAAAACACAATTGTTCCTAGTGGTCAACCGAGACTGAGAACTAAGTTTCGCTTAGATGCAATTTTACCCGTAGAGCAAGAGATTGAAGAGGAAGAAGAAACAGATAAAAAATAGAAATAAAAATAGGATTATAAGTCGAAATAGGGCTATTTAATCCAAGCTCTATCTAACTTAAATCTGAAGGTCATACCCAGTAATGAAATTGATGTTAAAGCAAAGATAATTAAATTTTTGGCAGCATAAGGTTGAGGAGTTCATTGTGAGAAAAAATCGAAATAAGCTAGGGTTTTTCCTTGGTGCAGCATTAGTTTTGAGTGCCCAGCCACTACAGGCAGCACAGACAGAGGTTACGGATATAGAGGTTAACTCCCAAGGCAATCACTTGGAGTTGCAACTAGAGACAGAAGGTAAAGAGCAACAAGAACCTCAATTTTTAAGTGTTATCCGTGGCAACACCCTAGTTACGGACATTCTCAATACTGAACTCAGCCTCCCTGCTGGCAAGAGTTTCCGTCGGAAAAACCCGATGCCAGGAATCGCAGCTATTGAAGTTAGTGAAAATGAGTTCAATGGCATTAAGGTTGTAATTGAGGGTAAAAATAACTCTCCTGTGGGCGAAGTTACTACCCTCAATGGCGATGATTTACTGCTCAAAATTACTCCTAACCGGAGAAAACAAAGTGTCAAATCTCCCAAGCTAACAGCCCAGGTACCAGCAGAGGAATCCAAAGAAACAGAGGCGGAAGCTGAAGTGGAAGCGCCATCGCCTCAACCGATTGTTCCTGCTTCCACACCAGATGTTTTAGTACCCAATCCCACAATTACCATTGACGGTCAACCAATTCCGGCAACGGGCGTAATTCAGCCTGTGGCACCAGCTCCAGCGTTTCTCCCTCGGGCTGTACCACCACCAGTAGGTGACATTGCGGTGGGTAATATTAATGCTGCACCAGAGTTTATTGACTTGGGAACCAACGTCATTGTCCCTCGCTTAGTTTTGCGAGAGGCTCCAGTGCGCGAAGTTTTGGCGCTCTTGGCGCGTAATGCTGGTTTAAACCTAGTTTATACCGGAAGTGAAAATGATGAGCCTGAAGGCGTAGAAACGACTATTTCCTTGGACTTAGAGAATGAGTCGGTACAGGATGCCTTTAATACAATACTGCAAGTTTCTGGTTTGCAGGCGAATCGTCGCGGTAGAACAATTTTTGTGGGTCCCCAATTGCCCATCGCCGCCACAAATGTTATCAGTCGTAGCTTGCGTCTCAATCAGGTACAAGCATCAAGCGCAGCTATATTTTTAGCAACTCAGGGTGCTTCGGTACGGATTTTGCAGCAAGAAGAAGAACAAATAGTTGACCCAGTAACCCAAAGGGTAGTAAGAACAGTACTGCAACCCCCCAGAATTCAAGAACTGACCCCTGATGCACCAGAACCTGGTTTGGATTCTCCCTTGCTGCTAAGGGGTTTGTCAGTGTCTAGTGAAGAGCGTACCAACGTAGTTACAATGGTTGGCGAACCCAGGAAAGTGGAAGTCGCCACCTCCATGCTGACTCAAATCGATATCCGGAAGCGCCAGGTAGCGGTAAATATCAAAATTGTAGATATTGATTTGGCTGGTGCCCAAAACTTCAATACCAGTTTCTCTTTTGGTGTGGGTGATACCTTCTTTTCTGTTGATCAAGGTCGCTTAAATATTAACCAGGGAAGGCTACAACCACCGACATCAATTGATGTTGAAGGTTCTCGCATTAGTCCTGCTGTGGTTCCTAACCCTCTTTCTGGTCAGCAGGTATTTTTGGAAGATGCGCTGACACCTGATGAAGATGGGTTATTACCAACGCGACCAGATACCCTTAGTGCTACCGATGCTGAGGATACCATTGCACCAACACCAGTTCCTAATACCTTCTTGGATATTAATGGTGTTCCTCGCCAACTTCAAGAGTTGCAAGGCTTTGGTGGTACAATTCAACCTGCAACTAACATCAGTACAGCAGGTTTTGTAGCAGCACCAGCAGATCCTACCACTGGTGCACCCCAGTTCTTTGATGTTAATGGTATTCCGAGACTGGCTAGTGAATTTATTGGTTTAGGTGGTACCTTGCAACCCCTGTTGCAATTTACTGGTACTGGTAACTTAATTCAAGCGACAACAGATGTGTTAACCAGTGAACGAACCTTTGAAGTTCCTAACTTTCTCCAATTTCCACGAGAATTTTTGGGACGCTTACAAGCAGAGGTGATTAGTGGTAATGCCAAGATTCTGACAGATCCCACCCTCGTAATCCAAGAAGATCAAGAAGCTACGGTTCGTTTAACAGAAAATGCGATTACCAGTATTGATACTGATATTGATGCCGAAAGCGGTGTTCGGACTGTCACACCTGTAATTGAAGAGGTGGGTTTGATTTTAAATATTGCTGTGGAAGGTATTGATGATAATGGCTTTATAACCCTCTCTGCTAGTCCCACAGTCAGTGCTTTGGGTAACGCACAAGAGTTTGATAGTGGCGCAGGATCTGAGAATGTTATTAACCTGATTACTCGGCGTGAACTGAGTACGGGATTAATTCGGATGCGTGATGGACAAACCCTACTGCTTTCGGGGATTATTCAGGAATCTGAGCGAGAAACGGTGACTAAAGTGCCATTTTTGGGTGATTTGCCCATTCTTGGCTCTTTATTCCGCGATACGAGCAGAACTAACGCACGAGCCGAAGTAATTATCCTAGTTACACCGCAAATTATGGATGATTCGCCAGAATCTGCTTTCGGTTACACCTATACTCCAGGAAGACAAACTCAGGAGTTTTTGCGCAATCGTGGTTTTAATGTTCCTGCGCCACCACGCTAATTTCGGTTAATAATCATCTTTTCCATAGTGTGTAAATTGGAGTCTATTTCCGATTTGCACACTATTTAGTGAGCAGGAGGTCGGATAATGGAGCTATGTTTGGATTTATTAATTTAAATAAGCCTTTGGGCTTAACTTCCCATGACTGCGTGTCCCAAATACGCCGCCTTCTGAAGCTCAAACGAGTTGGACATGGGGGTACTCTAGATCCCGCAGCTTCAGGAGTATTACCAATTGCAGTGGGTAAAGCTACTCGTTTGCTGCGATTTTTGCCCCAGGATAAAGTTTATCGTGCCGTCATTCGTTTGGGTGTAAGAACAGCTACAGATGATTTAGAAGGGGAGATTCTCCAGCAACAGCCAGCATCTAGCTTGAGATTAGAGGAAGTGGAACCCTATCTGAAGCGATTTAGGGGTACAATCGAGCAAATTCCTCCTGCTTACAGTGCGATTCAGCAAGATGGAAAGCGCCTCTATGAGCTAGCAAGAGCTGGAAAAGAGGTAAAAGCAGCAGCAAGAAAGGTAGAAATAAATAATATAGAAGTTTTAGGCTGGTATCCGGGAGAATATCCTGAATTGGAGCTGATGATCGCCTGTGGTTCGGGAACTTATATTCGCGCTATTGCTCGCGATTTGGGTGCAGCACTCAATGTTGGTGGTACTTTAGCTGCTTTGAAGCGGACTCGTAGTTGTGGTTTGGAGCTAGCAGATAGTATTAATTTAGAGCAAGTAGCAGCTTCCCAGTTAATTGATCCCGCTCAAGCTTTAGGGAACCTGAAAACTCTTACTCTCAATGAGTTTGAAGCTAAGCGTTGGTGTCATGGCCAAAGAATATCCTACCAGCAAATTCAGCCAGAGGATCAGGTCGTTCAGGTACAAGATAACCAGGGTAAATTTTTAGGTATTAGCAAGTTGGTGCTAGAACAAGATCAATTATGGCTAGCCCCCGAAATTGTAGTTGCTAGTTTTGGTTAAATTTCAAGGTACGCATCAATTCTAGAGGTAAACCATCACTATCGGCGATAAAAGCAACTTCATAGACTCGATCCCCAATCATTTGCTGTCTGGGGGAGAGTAAAATCTTCAAGGGTTGATATTGTTGGGGATTGGTTTGGGCTGCTTGGGCTAAGCTGTCGCGTAAATTATTAATCCAAGTGCTTAGATTTGCAGTTTCTTGGGTCAAATCAAAGGATAGATGATAATAACCCACATAATGCTCATCCCCAAAAGCATCAGCAGGAGGTTTAGGTTGGGGAATTTGGATTAATTCTATACGTCCACCCAATCCTTCCAACCAGCAAGCAAGGGTATAACCCGTAGTAAACCGCTCTTGGACAGTGAAGCCTAATTGCTCGTAAAATGCGATTGCACGGTGAATATCGGCGGTACGAATCGAAACGTGGTGCATTGCTTAACTATTCAAAGAGACGGAAATAGGGATAGCGCACAGGAACTCCTGGTTCCTTTTGCAAATCAAAGTTAATTACTTCCCAGCAAGGCTCATCTTTACCATCAGGGCTAAATTCTACAGGTAAACCGTAGAGTCTGGGAGATTGGGAGTCATCGTGAGTGCGCCAGGGAGTGCTACGTTCAAGATAAGCACTAACTAAATCTCGATAGCGATGGGCAATAATGACTCTGGTAGCTCGATAACCCTGAGTATAAAGTTGATCTAGGGCTTCGTGAATTTCAAAACGGATACCATCAGGATGAGTATGTTGGCGAAACCATTCCCCTTCCCAAAGTCGCCAATGACGACCAGACTGTAAGTGTATCAGTTCACGGGTTTTTGGTTCTGCTTCAAAAGCTCCATGACGAGGACAAAGATAAGTGTCTGTTAGTGTTAATGCAGGAATTGTCTGACGACAATGGGGACACTTAATCTCTGGACCAAATATAGGATACTGCAAACTGGCATTCATCATCAGGGTTACATTTTATCCTCGGAATTTGTTGCAGCTTTGACGCACTTTAGAATCGATTAACCTTCAAGTCCAATCTCTCAATTGCTCGACTAAACAGGTACGATAGCGGTCTAAACCAATAGATGCCTTATTTTGACACACTCTTAGATTCAGTTACCAGTTATTGGTTGATTATTGATGATTAAATTGTGCTTCAACTGCCCGGAGATAGAATTATTTGTTCTCATTTTCCTGATTTCCCATAGCCAATGAAACAGCGATTTTCCTCTTCTCAACTCGCTTTGTTGACTCCCTATCTGTTCCTGTTACCTGCCATGATAGTTTTGGGGTTAACAGTATTTTTGCCAGCATTTCAAGCTTTTTACCTCAGTTTTACTAATTATGAATATGATTTAACCCAAGCGCCACAATGGATTGGTTTAACTAACTTTCAACGCCTCTGGACAGATAGAGTATTCTGGCAAACTATTGGTAACACTTTTGTTTATCTGATAGGCGTTGTTCCTATTTTAGTATTTACGCCTTTGGTATTGGCAATTTTAGTGAATCGTCAACTGCGCTTCATTAATTGGTTTCGCCTTTTTTTATACACACCAGTGATCATTTCTCTGGTGGTTGCGGGTATTGCCTGGCGAGCTATTTATGCTTCTAATGGTTTACTTAACCAAATGCTTCAATATCTTGGTTGGGAGACTACTATTCCTTGGCTAACTAGTCCTCAATTAACCCTACCAAGTGTGATGATAGTAACAATTTGGAAAGGTTTGGGTTACTACATGGTAATTTATTTAGCAGGTTTACAAGCCATCTCACCAGAACTCTACGAAGCAGCAGCCATTGACGGTGCTGATGGTTGGGTGAAACATTGGTATATTACCCTACCTTTAATGCGACCCTATTTATCTCTGGTAGCTGTTATTTCTGCGATTTCAGCTACTAAGGTTTTTGAGGAAGTTTATCTTCTAACTAAAGGAGGACCAGGAAATAGCTCTAAAACTGTAGTTTATTACCTTTATGAGCAAGGATTCCAGTATCTTAATATTAGCTATGCCTGCGCGATTGGTTTAGTTTTGTTTCTAATTATCTTGGGGTTGTCATTATTTAACATATCGCGTACTCTTCCCCATCGTTTCTAGATTGTCTCTGTTAATAGTATTAAGAAAAATTTGGTGTAACTCATGCAACTAACTCCATCAGCTAGTGGTGAATACTACTGTTTGTGTAATCTCAACCTCTATGATTCTCCCACTTGCAAAGTTTTAGCAACTCAAGCTGCTAGGGGGAGACATCTGAAGTTAATTTCCCCAACACCTACAGGTACAGCGATAGAGGTTTGTTTAGTTGAAGATGGCTACATTGCTTGGTTATCTGTTGATGATTTATCCCAACTACAACCAGCAGAACAAGTTTACCAACCTAAGCAGCTCAAACGCAGTGATATTATCCCTTGTTTACCTCAGGTTATTGCTTTTGCCCAAGCAGCACAACGGGAGCCCAATTACTATTTGTGGGGCGGTACAGTCGCACCCAATTATGACTGTTCTGGATTAATTCAGGCTGCTTTTGCAGCATCAGGAATTTGGCTACCGAGAGATTCCTATCAACAAGCAGATTTTACTCGATCAGTTTCTTTAGCAGACGCTTTACCTGGAGATCTTGTTTTCTTTGCCGACAATAATCGAGTGAATCATGTTGCTTTGTATTTAGGAGATCGTTTTTATATCCATAGTTCTGGCAAGAAAATAGGGCGTAATGGAATTGGGATCGATTTGCTTTCTGAGCAAGGAGATCAGGTTAGTTGCGATTACTACCAGTTTTTTTTATGTATGGGAAGAGTAGAAAGTAACTATGGGTTCAACACTTCTATTTAGAAAATAGTATTGAAGTCTCGCTATCCAAAAAAAAATAGATATATCGAAAAATAAATAATGATTTAAGCTGGGGAATGTTTTCAAACTATTATCATATAATAGGCTGAAACAGAATATTTTCTATCTGAGGATTGATGATTTATGTTTCAATTTTGAATATCGTTAGTTAACTGAATCCAAACTATTGCATTCAGTTAGTTGAACACTGAGAGCAACAAGGGGATATCCTCCTTTTTAGGAGTGAAAGGAGCTCTAATCACAAATTCAAAACAAAGTGTAATAATGCTTGCTTTTGCTGGCTTTTGAACTAGATAAATTCTATTTCTGGTTCGATTTCTAGTGTCTCAAATTTAAAGCATTAGCGTTATGCAGTGTTCATTAAACAACACATAAGGAGCAAAGAGTTGAATATTCACTATCTGACAGGAAAGCCTGTTTTAGTAACAGGTGGTGCTGGTTTTATTGGCTGTAATCTCGTCAAGGGACTAACAGAAATTGGTGCAGAGGTTTATGTTGCTGATAATGAATCTCGTGGTAGTAAGAGCAACCTAGAAGATGTTGGTTTTGAGATTAAAAGCGGAATTAATTACTTTAAAGTAGATTTGAGAGACGAACAAATCTGCGGTGAATTAGTAAAAGGGATGCATACAATTTACCATCTTGCTGCTGATGTTGGTGGTATAGCTTATGTTCTCAAAGATGGTCTAAAGGTGTGGAAAAACAACACTTTAATTGATGCCAATATGTTTCAATCAGTGACATCTGAAAGTAGTGTGGAGAATCTAATTTATGCCAGTTCATCCTGTGTTTATCCTTTAAATTTGTCTAGCAGCAAATGTGCTCTTCAAGAGAGAGATGCTTGGAAAGGAGAAACCCACACTATGTATGGTGCACAAAAGTTATTAGGCGAGAAAGCCATTAAAATGCACGCCACTAAAAAGGGAGTTCGTTCTATCCCAGTTAGGTTTCATAATGTGTATGGACCTCGAAGTATTATGAAAGGTAATGGTGCACAGGTAATTCAGGCTCTAATTAGCAAAGCACTAAATAATCCTGAGCAAGATTTAGAAGTTTGGGGTTCAGGAAAACAAGGTAGAGATTTTATTTATGTGGATGACATTGTTGATTGGCTAGTTAATATTTTCTCCACCAAAGATGGCAAAATACCTGAACAACCTATACAACGTGGTTCGGGTATCAATACCTCAGTTGGTGAAATTGCTCGTATTATTTTAGAGACACTGAACTCTAGCGCCAAAATTTATTACAAACCAGTACCAGATGAAGGAGAGGAAGGAAGAATTTCCGATAATTCCATAATTGAGGAACTATATCCTCAGCTACCACCTCCTGTGTCAATAACTGAAGGTATAAAGAGGTATATTGATTGGGCATTAGAGAGAGAAACATGGTGGAAAGTGGAAGCTCAAAATCAAGTTTCCATGCAGCTTGTTAACTCTATTAATTCTCACGTGATAACAAACCCACCAGAAGCAGTTTTGCAGCAGACAGCTCAGGTACTAGCTTTTCAAAAAGAAGGGCAACAATCCATGCCAAGCAAGCGTTTGGGAAGTTATTTGTTAGAAGCAAATTTAATTACGCAAGAGCAGCTAGAGATAGCCCTTAAAGAGCAGCAAAAGAGCAACACACGTCTTGGTGAAATAATATCTAATCAAGGTTGGTTAAGTCAAACAACAATTGAGTACATGATGGATAAAGTTGTTTTGCCAGAGAGAAAACTATCTCTTGCTAGCTAAAAGAATGCCATCTCCTGTTTACTCTAGCTGATGAGCAATAAGTTCACATATTTCTGCTTCTTTAGCAATAATTGAGAATGGTTCCTGAGCGTTGGTTTCCAAATCATAGCTCAGGTTACTTTGCCTTAATTTAACTTTCTTTGACTGTTGTTTAATGGGAATTTGAATTATAAATTCACTTCCTTGACCAATAGTAGAATTACAAGTTAGCTTACCACCATGTCTTTTAACTACAATTTGGTAGCTGATAGCCATACCCATACCCGTACCTTGACCAACAGGTTTGGTAGTAAAGAAAGGATCAAAGATGCGCTTGATGACATCCTTGCTTATGCCAAAACCATTATCTCTAATTGTGATTGATACAAATTTCTTGTCTACTAATTCACTACGGATATGAATTTGTGGTTGTTCTCTAGATGATTCTTCTAGAACATCGATAGCATTATGGATAATACTGGCAAAAACCTGATTCATAGCAGCAGCATAGCACTCTACCATTGGTAGTTGAGCATAGTCTTTGATAATTTCAATTCTAGGAGAACTAGGTTTGCCTTTAAGTCGATTTTCCAAAATTAGTAGAGTATTATCAATACCTTCGTGAAGATTAACGAACTTCATTTCTGATTCATCGAGGCGAGAAAAATTCCTTAAAGAAAGAACAATTTCTTTGATGCGTTCAGTTCCTACTTTCATTGAATTTAAGATTTTTGGTAAATCTGTAGTTACAAATGCCCAATCAATAGTTTCCATCTTTTTTTTAATCTCAGGAGCTGTTTCTGGGTAACATTTTTGATAGAGTGCAATTATCTCAAACAAATCCTTGGTATAGTCATCGGTATAGGAGAGGTTGGCATAGATAAAATTAACTGGATTATTAATTTCGTGAGCGATACCAGCAACTAATTGTCCTAAACTAGACATTTTTTCTGATTGAATGAGCTGGAGTTGGGTTTGCTGTAGCTGTTCTAGAGTTTGTTCTAAGCGTAAATTTTTCTCGTTTAATTCCTGAGTTCGAGCTGCAACTTTTTCTTCTAATGAGTTGTAGAGTAGAGCATTTTCTAAAGAAATAGCTGCTTGAGTTGAAAGCAAAGATAATACTTCTAGGCGATCATGGGTAAATGCTCCTGGTAGTAATCGGTGTTCAAGATAGAGAATACCATTTAATTTTCCCTGATAGATAATAGGAAAACCAAGGAGAGATTGGGGTTTATGCTTAAGAATGTAGCAATCATGGGTAAAAAGCCCTTCTGTGGTTGCTTGATTTAGAACAACGGCTTCCTGAGTTCTTTGAATGTAGTTAATTAGAGAAAGTGGCATATCTAGAGTTTCTGTGAGAGGAATAAAGGGCTGTTTTACCCTTAGCTCAGATTCCACAATCCCTTCTGCTACTAGTAGCCAATTATCACGATTACTATTATTTTCTTTATGGGAGAGTAAAATCAACAATCCTTTTTGTGCTCCTGCACTTTCTAACATTGTTTTCATTAATTTGTGGAGCAAGTTATCTAGTTCAATTTCTCCTGAAAGTGCTTGAGATGCTTTAATGACACTGTTTAAATCTAAACTATTAGGATTACTTTTGCTAGTTGTAGAAACTTGATTGAAATTGATTACTCCATTAGTCTTCCAATTTTCTTCTTGAGTTAATTGATAGAGAAAATTAGGATGTCTAGATCTTAAATCTAGACTTTTAGCTCTAGCTTCCCAACGAAGATAATCATAATAAGCATCCGTAAGATACATTTGGGCTAATTTATCTCGATGACAGGAGATATAAAATTCTGCTGCTAGTTCATTTGCTAAAGCTTGCTCTTGTAAGTAATGTGACTCTTTAGCTCCTCTAATGGCTTGATCGTATAATTCTGCTGCTAATTCTTTATTGTCTGTTAATCGTGCGATTTCTGCTGCCACTAAATCATATTTGTGCTGGTAGTTCATGGGTGCACAATCGGCCCAGTATTTTAATAATTCTTGATTTTTAAAGACTTGATTTAAGTATTCTTGTTGCTGAATAATTGAAGCCTGAGGATACAATGCGAGTAAAACAAGAGAAGAATAAAAAATATACTCACTAACACAAATTAAGCCAGGACAAGAATCAATATATTTTTGTGCTTCCTTAGATGTAACTAGGGCTTTTTCTGGCTCTTTAAATAAATAGAAAATAATTGTTTTTGCTAAATAGGTAAAAAATAGAGTAGTGGCATTTTTGTCTTTGATAAAAATTGGTATAGCTTCTGTTTCATCAAAAAAATCTCCAACTAATTTTAGTCTGTCATGGCTTTTGCCCTGTAAATTCAAAGCCATTTGTAGACATATTTGCTGATAAATAGTTGGATATTCTTGCTTTATTTTTTGAGTTAGTTCAGTATATTTTTTTGCTCTTTCAATTACATATTCTAAGGGCTTACCACAGAAAAAAAGATGAGTACTATACTTAATAGTGCAGTAACCTGTAAACACCAAATCTCCTGTTTCTAAGCCACTTTGAATTGCTAGCTGTAGTGGCTCAATAGTTTCCCCAAGATGTTTTTTCCAGTGTAGTACTTGACCATACAAAGAGTCCAAAACTTTAGCTTGTAGTGGTTTAGCTGCAAATTTATCGAGTACTTTTACTGCTAGTTCTCCATAGCGATATCCTGTTTCAATATCTAATAGAGGACCACAGAGGATATCTGCATAAATTATGTAGGCAAAAGCAGAAGCAGGACAGTTACCATATTTAATAGATAGATTTATCATTGTAAAAACTATCTCTGGTAACAATTTTGGCTGGGTAACATAGACAGGAGAAACAAGCTGCATCAAACAGTTCATTGCTACTATTTTTGATGCTTCTTTCATTACTGGTAAATTAATTAAATCCTCAACAATTATTTGTCTAGATATTTCTTGTTCCAAATATATATCTAGTTTTTTGAGTACTTGCAAACCCATTTCTATTGCTTCTGACATTTGCAACTGAGCAATATGCATTTGCATTTTCAGCTCATATACTTTTACTTGCTCCAGTAAACTGGTAGCTTGCTTGACAATAATATCTGCATAGGCATTAGCTTGGGTAAAATTAGTGTTCAAATATTCTGCTTCTGCCAAATCTGAATAATAATCAAGCGTTAAATCATAATTATCTTCCCAACTAGTTTCCGGGAGTAAGTCTTTGCCAAATTGCAGGTATTTTACTGCCACTTCATAGGCGGTGGCAGCTTTCGCTTTTTTACCTGCAATTAGATTAAGTCGAGCCAATTCTATTTTTAATTTTGGGTCATTTAATAATTCCCATCCCACATTCAGCTGATTGACTAAAACAAATATTTTTTCCTCTAGTTCCTCTGGCGGTGTATGAGAGAGTAATAGTTGACCAATGCGTTGATGGGTTTGATGTTTTTCTGCTGTGGGAATAAGTGAATAGGCAGCTTGCTGGACGCGATCGTGGAGAAACTTGTAAGTTATTTTTGGTAGTTTTTCTGACTCCTCAGTAGCCAAAATTAACGGAACTTTGTAAGTATCATCGAGAGGTAAAATCAAACCAGCTTGCAATGCAAACCATAAATCGGCAGCAGTTTCAGACTTAGATTTTTCACTAATTACAGCCAGGATATCTAAACTAAACTGATTGCCAATACAGGCAGCTAACTTTAACACTTGCTGTGTTACTTCTGGTAGTTGTTGTAGACTTCTAGCAACCAGTTCAACTACGTTATAGTCTGTAATACCTAATGCTTGAATTTTCTGAAGATTCCACTGCCAACAACCAGTATGGAAATCAAAAGTGATTAGTTTTTCACTGTGAAGAGTTTGAAGTAATTGAGTGAGAAAGAAGGGATTACCCCCAGTTTTATTAAAAAGTAATTCAGCAAGAGAGCGCGATTCTAGAGTAGATTGATTAAGAGTATCATCTACCAATTTCTGTACCTGTTGTAAACCCAAAGGTTGCAGTGTAATCTCGCTGAAATAATGAATATTTTCTAGGGTTTGTATTAAAGGATGAGTAGCAGTAACTTCGTTATCCCGGTAAGCACCAATGAGTAGTAAATATTTGCTCTCAGGATCGCTCATCAATAGTTCAATTAATTTTAGTGAAGCACTATCTGCCCACTGCAAGTCATCCAAGAAAATTACCAGAGGATGCTCTTGTTGAGTGAAAACATAAATAAATTCTTTTAATACCCGGCGAAAGCGATTTTGAGATTCTGTTAAGCCTAGTTCCGGTAGCGCAGGTTGAGAGCCAATAATTAGTTCTACTTCGGGAATGACATCAATTAAAATTTGACCATTATCACCTAAACTTGCTAGCAACTTTTCTCGCCAGAGATTAATTTTATCTTTGGTTTGTGTCAGCAGTTGTTGTATTAAAGACTGGAAAGCCTGGATAATCCCAGCGTAGGGAATATTACGTCTAAACTGGTCAAACTTACCAGAGATAAAGTAACCACGTTGCCGCAAAATTGGTTCATTAATTTCATTAATAACGGAGGTTTTACCAATTCCAGAGTAGCCAGATACCAGAATAATTTCACTTTGGCCGACACTAACTTTCTCAAAAGTAGATAAAAGTTTAGCAACTTCTTGAGCGCGACCATAAAGTTTTTGAGGAATGAGAAATTGGCTGGCTTTGTCAAGTTTTCCTGGTATAAATTGGCTTTGAAAACTAACATTGCTAGAGTATCCTGTCAGCATTGATTCAAGGCAAATTTCCAAATCAGCTTTAATTCCTTCACCACTTTGATATCTGTCTTCCGCATTTTTGGCTAACAGTTTCATGATAATGGCGGATATAGCTGGAGTTACCTTAGTGTTAATCTGATCGGGAGGTGTGGGAATAACGGCAATGTGGTGGTGAATTAGTTCCAGGGGATCGCTACTAACAAAAGGTAACTTATGGGTCAGCATTTCATAAAAAGTAACTCCTAGGCAATAAAAATCGCTGCGATAGTCAATAGCGCGATTCATCCGTCCTGTTTGTTCCGGTGATATGTAAGCTAAACTACCTTCTATTCCTAAAGGAATTTCTCTTGCTAGATTAGTTGCTAGACTAAAATCACTAATTTTGACTTGTTTTGTTTCTGAGTTGATAATAATATTTGAGGGCTTAATATCTTTATGAATAATCCCATTTTTATGTAGTTGACTCAAAGTTTGTGCGAGGGAAATCGCAATTTTGAGAAACTCTTTAATATGTAAAACTGACTTACTGAGAAACTGTTTGAGAGAAATGCCACCAATATCTTCAATAATTAAGGCTAAGCCATTGCCATATTTTTCTAAACTATGGGTTTTTATTACTCCTGCTACGTCGAGATCAACAGCAATTTTATATTCGTTTTTTAAGTTAGTAATTTCAGCTAAGGAAGGATACTTAGATTTTAGTGTTTTGATAATGACAGGGATTTGCTTCGGTTGCTTCAAACCACGATAAACAATTCTGTGTTCAGTTATTTGCAAAGTTTCGATAATTTGATAATCAAGCAGAGAGTTCATAAGATTAATTATTCAGAGAAAAACCTGGCTGTGATGATAGTTATGTCAATAAAAAGCTTGGTTAATATGGAACAAGGGTTAGCAATAATCTCCATAAAACCAAGAAAAAAGGATTAATACTATCTGTGCAAGCTAAGCAATTTAATTAATTTCGTCTGAAGATATCCAGCCAAAGAAGCATTATCATTAGTGAATTAGAGGTAGAACTCAATTGACTAGATGTTAGTATTCCCATCTGCCTCTTGTAATTAACACCTCAAGACAAATCAGGAACAGCAATTGAGTACACCTCTACTAGATATAGATGGGAACTATCTCTGTTTCAGCAGAATTTTGCCAGGGATGTAACAGCTTAAATCTCTAAATTATTGATTTTGCTCTAGATTTATAGTCAATATCAGTTATTTTGGGGAGTAAAAGAAGCAGAGAGTTAGCTACATTAAGAATTGTTACAATCTGAAATATCTACCATTACTTCTCTCACCTCAACCCCGTGAAAATACTTCGAACCTTAGAACCAGATAAACTCAGAAATCTACTTACTTTATTCTCCTCAGGAATGCTGTTTTGGATCAGCACAACTATACTTCTACCAGTAATGCCAGCCTACATCAAAGATGTGGGAGCAACCACACAGCAAGTGGGACTAGTGATGGGTTGCTTTGCCATTGGGCTATTATTATCGAGGACAAAACTTGGACACTTAGCAGATCATAGAGGACGCAAAATAGTTGTTTTAATTGGTACGTTTGTAGTAGGAGTTGCACCTGTAGGCTATTTGTTTGCTCACTCAATTCCTACTTTAATGGTACTGCGAGCATTTCATGGCATTAGTCTTGCAGCTTTTACCACAGGTTACAACGCCCTGGTGGTGGATTTATCGCCGCCAAAGCAACGAGGTGAGTTGATTGGCTATATGAGTCTAGTTATACCCTTTGGTATGGCTTTAGGACCAGCTTTAGGAGGAATACTTACTGAAGCAACAAGTTACGCAACAGTGTTTTTATTTGCTGCTGTAGCAGGAGTTCTCTCTTTTAATTTAGCTAGTCGAGTAAAAGAAGACAATAAGAGAAGAAAATCTCAGCCCAAGGGGAAAGGAAACTCTAACATACCAAGACTAAGGATTTGGCATTTTTGCAAGATGCATCACCTGCGAGTCCCTGCAATGGTTTTACTCCTGATTGGTTTAGTTTTCGGTATGCTAGTAAGCTTTTTGCCTTTGTATATCCGAGAGACAGGATTAGATTTCAACGCAGGACTATTTTACACCGCCGCAGCCATTGCCAGTTTTGTGATGCGAGTTTTTGTAGGTAGGGCTTCTGATATTTACGGGCGAGGTTTATTCATCACAAGTAGCTTAGTTTTTTATATTATCTCCATGCTGCTTTTAAGCTTTGGTCAAAATTCTCTAGTTTTAATTATTTCTGCTATTGCTGAAGGTATTGGCGCTGGAGTATTAATTCCGATGACGATCGCTTTAATGTCAGATCGTTCCCTTGCTCAAGAAAGGGCACAAATCTATGCTTTTTGTATTGGTGGTTTTGATTTAGGAATTGGTATGGCAGGACCAATGTTTGGTTATTTAGCCTCCACTTTTACCTACCGAGATATGTTTTTTTTAGCTGCGATTCTCGCTTCTTGTGCACTCACAATTTTTCTTACTCTCTCTAGTAAAAACCTCATTCATTCTCTACGTTTTGCTGCGGGAAGAGAAAGAGATTTTTATGCTTTGGATTAGATGATTAATTTTTCCGAAGAGCGCAACCTTACAGTAGAGCAAATATTGTCACTTTACCAAGCAAATAATTGGTCTGCCGCGCAAAAACCACAAATACTCCACCAAGCACTGCTAAACTCACATTGTCTAGTTTCTGCTTGGGATGGGGAAAAATTAGTTGGAGTTGGCAATGCGATTTCAGATGGATTTATAGTGGTTTACTATTCCCATCTTTTAGTAGACCCAGATTACCAAAGACAAGGTATTGGGAAAAGAATTATGGCGATTCTACAGCAGCGATATAAAGGTTTTCATATGCAGATATTGGTAGCAGATTCTCAAGCAATTCCTTTCTATGAAAAATGTGGTTTTAGAAAAGCTGGGAAAACACAATCAATGTGGATTTATGAAGGAGGGGAGTATAAGTAATAAGTAATAAGTAATAAGTAATAAGTAATAAGTTTAGAAGTTTTAGGTATGCATCTATGTTGTCTACTATCGTTTTTGGGACGTAATAAACTATTACTACGTCCCGAAAAATTAGTTTCCTAGCTGACGATATTGACTTAAAGCGATTAAGGGGAAATACTGCTGATAGAAGTGATATTTCAGGTAAAAATGACAGGGAAAACCTGTACCTGTAAACTCTAATTCATCCCAAGTACCATCTTCTTGCTGAGTTTCCAAGAGATAATTAACACCTCGCTCCAAAGCCGAATCTGCTAGATTACCAATAAGATCGTAGGCTGCAATTAAACCAATTAACGCCCAAGCAGTTTGGGAAGCAGTACTAACACCTTGCCCTTTGAGACTAGGATCATTATAGCTAAGACAAGTTTCACCCCAACCACCATCACTATTTTGGCAGCTAATTAACCACTGTGCGCCTCGTGTAATCGCCTCAGAGTGCTTTTTGGGTGTAATGAGACTTAAAGCAGCTAACACACCGCTAGTGCCGTAAATATAGTTAACACCCCAACGTCCAAACCAACAACCCTCTGGTTCCTGTTCCTTGAGTAAATAATTAATCGCCCTATCTACTCTACTTGCATCCATAGAAAGATTACAAGCACCCAACATTTCTAGTACTCTGGCAGTAACATCGGCAGTATTGGGGTCAATCATCGCCTTTAAATCAGCATAGGGCAAAGAATTGAGCCAATCTTGGTTATTGTCAATATCAAAAGCAGCCCAACCACCAGGTTTACACTGCATAGATGCCATCCATTGTACACAACGGGCGATCGCAGCCTTCTTTAACTGTTCATTGGGCAATTTGAGTCCCGTTAAAGCCATGACAACTACTGCAGAGTCGTCTAAATCGGGATAGAAACGATTATCAAATTCAAAAGCCCAAGCGCCAGGTAAACCCTGCTTATTTTTAACATACCAATCGCCGTAGTCGAGGATTTGCTGACTCAGTAACCATTCTCCTCCCTTAGCTAAAGCAGGATGATCACGATCCACACCTGATTCTACCAAAGCACGCAGCACCCAAGCAGTATCCCACACCGGAGAAACACAAGGCTGCACCCAGTAACCAGTTTCGCTTTCCAGGGTGAAGTTATCAACCGCTTGTAAGCCTCGTTCCACAATGGGATCGCAGACATTGTAGCCTAGACAGCGTAAAGCTAACAGGGAATTTAGCATCGCAGGGATAATACCGCCCCAATCTCCGGTAACTTCCTGTCTTTCCAACGTCCATTTTTCCGCCGCTTTCATTCCTGCTTGACGGAAAGGAACGATGTTTAATTTTTCTCCTAACTTAAAAACACCATCTAGCCAAACAAAAAAATCTGTCCAATCATGATTGCGAGGTAGTTTGTATTCAACCTTATCTATGCCCTCGCTGTAGAGTTCATCTAGAGTAATAGAGGGTGTAACTTTGAAAATTGGCTTCTGGTCAAAGACAATGAGTAGGGGAACAGTACTACTACGCGCCCAACTTGACATCTCGTAGATAGTAAAAGGAAACCACTCTGGCAGCATCATAATCCAGGGTGGTAGAGAGGGTAAGCCTCGCCAGTTATAACAACCAATCAAGGCAAGGTGAAGTTTAGTGAAGATTCTCGTTTTGCTGATACCACCATGCTTTATGATATAGTCGCGGGCACGTAGCATATCCTGATCGCTTGCAGGAACACCAAGTAATCGCAGAGCCATATAAGCTTCCACAGAAGTACTCAGATGACCACCATCACCGTAGAACAACTCCCAACCGCCGTGTTCCCGTTGTTGTGAGCGTAAATAGGCTTCTGCCTTATGTAGGGGGCGAGACTCATCTGTACCCCAAATTTTATGCAACAGGACAGCTTCAGCAGTAATTGTGACATTCGATTCTAGCTCTGACCACCAGTAACCATCGCTGTATTGTTTACCAAGGAGATAATCTTGGCTAGCGGCGATTGCACCAGCGAGTTGGGCTTTTGCCGTCACCTGGTCTTGAATTTGCATATTCGTTCCGTTCATCCTCAATGACATTGTGCATGTGCACTGTTGTATCAATCTAACCTGACTAAAAAAAAGAAATTAAGTTCTCCAGGACTTATGCACTGACACAATATATATATGGAGTTTAGCTTAATCAAACCCCACACGCTTAAGCTGTGGGATAAGGATACGATTCATAAACAGAAGCGGAAATTAAAACATCTGAATTTTTACCCATTGTAGGCATGTCAAATTTCCAGTCCCTACATTCTTTCTTAGAGATGTCTAATTTAAGCTAATTTGTGTAATTCTTGATTTCAAATTCCTAAGTCCACTTTCGGAAAAATGCGCCATCTGTGCCAGCATTAACAGTAAGTTTTTCTATCGCTTTCATTTGTGTTTCATTTAATGGTTGAAAAGCTTGTGCTACCCGCACATTAGATTCTAATTGTTCAGGATTTTCGGCGGCGATAATGCAGCAATGTACACCTGATAGAGAAAGTGTATAACCCATCGCTTGTTGCATACTTTCTAAAATACCAGGTTTAAATAAACGTCCATAAGCCGGAACTTTCATCGCAATCACCCCGACATTTTTTGCCTTTGCTACTGGTAACACTGTAGGTGCAAAAGGACGAGGATGGTGAACATCGGCGGCATTAAGAGATACTAGAGTAGTATCAAAGGGATAGCGTCGCAAACCTTCAGCAATCACATCTGGTTCGTGATGTCCCGTAATTCCCAGAAATTTAACTAATTTTTGCTCTTTGGCTTCTTCTAAAGCTTTAATTGCACCATTTTTGCCGAAGATTTCGTCTAATTCTGACTCAAAAGAAACGTGATGTAATTGCCAAGCATCGAGGTAATCTGTATTTAAAAGTTTGAGCGAATTCTCTAAATCTCGCCAAGCCCTATCGCGCCCGCGGGCAGCCGTTTTACTATTGAGAAAGATTTCACGACGATAGTTAGGTAAAACTCTTCCCAAATACTTTTCACTTGGTCCATAATCAGCAGCAGTATCGTAGTAACGCACCCCTAAAGTTAAAGCCTTCTCCACAAGAGTTATTGCTTCTTTCTCTTGTCCTGTCCTCGATAAAGGTGTTCGCCCAGCACCACCTAAACCAAAGATAGGTAGGCTGATATTAGTTTTGCCTAATACTCTTTCTGGCATAGATTGAGAGCTAGCGATAGTTGATTGAGCAATGTTGCTTTGTGGGCTTAAGCTTTTAGCGCCAACAACTGTAGCTGCTGCTACGCTAGTAATCATAAAAGTTCGCCGAGTGGTTTTGTTATTCATAGCTCTCAATTGTTTGTACTAGCGTTGCTAAAATTTAATGGTCTACAGCTAAAGATTAAATAGTACAATCTAGTTATTTCATATTTTTATGAGAAGTTATTGAAACTGAACAAACTAATTATATTAATCGACTCATGGAGAAGTCCATTAATATATTAGACATCTGGTAGAAATTAAAATACCTGAAATTTTACCCATTGTAGGGACGTAAAATTTGACGTCCCTACGTTCTTTATCACTAACTTTCTCCAAGAGACTCGGCGATGCGAGTACCCAACTGGGCTAAAGTTTTTTTTCTTACAAAATCAGCCGCTGCTCTTGCTGACTCAGCTAAAATTGTGTCTGTATTGGGTGTCAGTTTCAAGGCTCCACCTAAGTAGCCTAAAGACTTGCAGTAATAATCGTCTAAATTCGTTGCCGCTAGACGCTTTACAGACTGATAATTACCTGCCTCAAAAGCAGACAAAGCCTCGCGATGTAATGGACATTCTGGCTCTCCCAGCGTTTCTAAAATTGATCTAATAGCTGCATTAACACGCTCTAAAGTAATCTCAGGCATAGATTTTGTTTCTGTGTGCACGACTGATTCTATTGTTATTTTCCAGGAAAGAGCAAGCACAATGTGTTCTATAAAGATAGGTAAAATATTGTGCTCTTTTTTGTCAGTAGGCAATCTCTCTCTTCCTGTTGCTGTGATAATTTTGCCCCATTATGGAGCAGTTCGCTAAAAGATTGAAAATATTTTTAGAGCTAGTTTCATTTCTTTGATTTTGGGGAAGTCTAATAAAAATACTTAGTTTTTACACTTAGGAATTTCTCATGTCTGTGCCAAGACGACGTTTTCTCTGCTATTTTCTGCTGTTTTTAGCTAGTTGCAACTTTACTACTAGGAAAGTAAATTTACCCCAAAAGCTAAGATTTGGAGTTACTGATGTTGCTGGTCTATCAGAATTGCAGCAATACTATGATTCTTTTCGGGTTACTCTGGGGAAAGTTTTAGCTACAAAAGTTAATTTCTTTGCTTTAGAAAACTATACAGCTGCAGTTCCCGCTCTATTACATAATCAGCTTGACTTATTATTAGCAGGACCATCAGAATACGTCATCTTAAATGCCAAGGCAAAAGGCATTCCTATCATCGGTATTACTCGTCCTGATTACTATTCAGTAATTTGCGTTCGCAATGATAGTGAAATTAATTCTCTAGAACAACTGCAAGGTAAAACTATTGCCATGAAAGCAATCGGTTCAACTAGTGGTCATCTAGGACCAACTCAATTACTAATGAATGCCGACTTAAATCCTAACTCTGATGTCACTATTCGTATGTTAAGAAAGCAGGGTTTATCAGCTTTGCAAAAAGGAGAAGTTGATGCTTGGGGAGGTACTTGGCGAAGATATCAAGATTTTCTCAAGTTACAAGATTTGACTGACAATGATTTTCGCATCCTGGGAAAAAGCGATCCTCTACCCCACGATTTATTGATGGTAAATCAGAATCTTACTACAGAGATAATCGAACAGATGAAATGGCTAATCTTGCAGAATCAAGACCAACTTCTACAAAGTCTTTTAGATGCTGATGATGATAAATATTTAGGAGCCAAATTGGTTGAAGCTAAAGATGCTGACTACAACATAATTCGAGAAGTTTATCAAGCTATTGGACAACAGGAAGTGATTCAATAAATAGGGACTAAGATTGTTTTCATTGAAGTTAATTATATATAGCTGACGGGGAGCATGGGAGAAAATTACAAGTAAATTATTTTTAGATTCAAGGGTTTAGATAAGCAGAGTAAGCAGAAGAATATTTTTGTTGTTATTACTAGATTGATAAATTATCGCTTTGTTTAAAAAATACCGTTGAGAGTAGGGTATGAGGGAGCATCAGTAATAGGCAAATATATCTGTAACTATATTTTCTGAAATTGGAATAATACTAGAAAGGGGATAGCTAGTGATTCTAAGAATTAACACACTTTTGGCTTATGGAAAAACAAAAATATTTAGCAACTTAAGTATTGCAAAAAAGATTGCTTATGGTTATTCTCTATCCATTGGGATTGCTTTGACAGGTACAACAGTAGGTTTTTTGATCGCTGACTATTATCAAGGACGAGCGCAACAGGAATTAAATTTAATAGAGGAGCAACAAGATCTACTCTATAGTCTTGAGAATGCTATCTTAACCATACATCAATATCCTCAGCAAATATTGATAGCAATTGAAGATTCAATTTGGTTGCAATATCACACTAATAAGTTACTCATTGACGTTAATAAAGTACAAGATATGCTGTCTCAATTGAATATTGTGGTTGAGCAGAAAACTGAAAAATTTGCTGTAAACAATAACCAATTTCACAATTGGATTGATAACTATAAACACACAACTACTTTATATGGTCAGTTTTTATATTCCCTATCAGAAAAAATTGATGCTCAGAATTTAAGCCCAGATGAAATTTACCAAGCAGAACAAATAATTTTGACTAGTATACGTGGTGAGCAAGCAACTGAACTAGAGGTGCAATTTGAGAGCCTTGCTGAGGAATTGATTCGTATACAGCAAGATTTAGAAACTAAAAAACAACAAGCTAATACTAAACTGCAACAAGCCAACACTCTGAGGGTGCAAATTATTCTTGTCAGTTTACTGCTCTCCTCATTAATAGCTGCTTCCTTCGCTATTCGTACCAGTCGCGCGATTGCAAGTCCCCTAGAAGATGTGACAAAAATAGCCCAGGAAGTTACCAGCAAAGCTAATTTTAAACTGCAAGCTAATGTGGTCTCAAATGATGAAGTTGGTTGCTTAGCTACCTCTCTGAATCAACTAATAAATTGGGCGGGTAAATATACCCAAGAACTAGAATTAAGTCGCAACACTTTAGAAATAAAAGTAGAAGAACGTACTCAAGAACTTAGCAAGGCTCTACAAAACCTCAAACAAACTCAAATGCAATTAATTCAAAGCGAAAAGATGTCCAGTTTAGGACAAATGGTTGCGGGTATTGCCCATGAAGTTAATAATCCCGTTAACTTTATTCATGGCAATCTTGGTTTCATTAATGAATATACAAAAGACCTATTGAATTTAATTCATCTCTATCAAAATAGCTTAACTCAATCTAGCCCTGAAATTGAAGCATACTTAGAAGAAATTGATTTTGATTATATTCAAGAAGATTTGTCCAATATCATCTCTTCCATGAACTTGGGAACCACTAGAATTCAAAATATTGTGCTGTCTTTGCGCAATTTTTCTCGTCTCGATGAGGCTGAGATTAAAAAAGCCAATCTTCATGAAGGTATTGATAATACTTTGCTCATTCTCAATCATCGTCTCAAACATGGTGTAGAAGTAGTCAAGCAATATGGAGATTTACCCCTCGTATTGTGTCATCCCGCTCAATTGAATCAAGTGTTTATGAATATCCTCACCAATGCTATAGATGCTTTATTTGAAAACAATATTGAACCCAAAAAGATTGTCATTCATACAGCTAAGATAGATAGCGATCAAGTTCAGGTGACTATCAGGGATAATGGTCCTGGAATTCCTGAGCAAATTCGCCATCAGCTTTTTGACCCCTTTTTTACTACTAAACCAGTGGGTAAAGGTACTGGTTTAGGACTTTCTATTGCTTATCAAATAGTTAATCAGCATCAGGGTCAGGTTGAAGTAAAATCCGAGATAGGAAAAGGAACAGAATTTGTCGTCATCTTACCCGTGTGATTGAGATTTTAAATTCCTGCCGTTTACAAAGTAAATTAACAATGACTGTCAAACTTTTAGTCAATATATCCTTATTCTAAGAAACATTTATATTTTTTATATTAATAGGAAATGCAATTTCTTTACTTGGACGCTTTTTTACTTTGTAGAGAGGATAAATAACCGTGGTGTTTAAGTTTAGTTTGCACTATTTAACTTGAGTGATGATTAACGATTTCTTGAACATCAAATATTCTCTGATGAGATTAATAAAAGAGGCTGATTTTCAGATTTGACAGACATAATTAATTTGGAATATATTTACTAATTATTCTATCGATTGTGAGATAAAGTTATGGGATTAGGTCGTGATCTTGCTAAATCTGCAGCGAAAGGTGCTGCTGGCGCTACTGCTGGTGCTCTTGTTTTAGGATTTGTTCTTCCAGGTATTGGGCATATAATTGGTGGTAAAATTGGAGCTGCCCTGGCTGCTGGTCATGCTGCTAGTGGAGCTGCAGTTGGTGGTATGGCTGCAGCTAGTTCCAGTGACGACGATACTAGCGACACTTAGTGTCTGACTTGTAATATTCTAGAGCATAGATAGGGTGAACTCGTTAGCTGATTGAGTTTACCCTTTCCCATATTAACTTTCTATCCTTGATCTTTGCGATGCCTGTCATATTCGATAATACTGTTGTTGTTTGTCTAGGTTAGCTTTTGGAGTTCAAAAAATCTTTAAAAGCATCATTTATCTAGATTGCATCCATTACGTGACTCAGCATTGTAGTTTGAACGTGCTACTACATCATGAATATTTGTCAGTTAATCAGATAGAACATAGTTACTTTGTTAAGCTAATTTGCATGATTAGTGTGAGTAATCCCTGTTACGAT
>CAZWGS010000014.1:62259-71285 GCA_964633315.1 uncultured bacterium
TAGTTACTTTGTTAAGCTAATTTGCATGATTAGTGTGAGTAATCCCTGTTACGATTAAATACTCGTAGGTAGATTGTAAATTCACGTAGGGAGTGAGAACTATGGGCAAAACAATTACAGGTAAAATTTTTGTAGTTGGGGATAATATCGACACTGACCAAATTATTCCCGCCGAATATTTAACCCTAGTTCCTTCCAAACCAGACGAGTACGAAAAACTAGGTAGCTACGCCCTCATTGGCTTACCCGACAACTATAGCCCCTTTGTCGCCCCTGGAGAGATGAAAACCGAATACCCTATCATTATCGCCGGGGAAAACTTTGGTTGTGGTTCTTCTCGTGAACACGCACCCATAGCCCTTGGTGCTTCTGGAGTACAGGCGGTAATTGCCCAATCCTATGCTCGCATCTTCTTCCGCAATTGCACATCCACCGGAGAACTTTATCCCTGGGAATCCCAAGAAAGACTGTGCAACCAATTCCAAACCGGAGAAGAAGTAACCATCGACTTTGACAACAACCAACTTACCAACCACACTTCAGGTAAAGTATTTACCCTGCAATCCTTAGGCGAAGTCAAACCCGTAATTGATGCTGGAGGAATTTTTGCCTACGCTAGACAAACAGGTATGATTCCTAGGTGACATACTCCTACGCTGACCCTACGGGTACAGACGTAGGCTTCTTACCAACACCAGCTATTGCTTCGGTTACGAGGGTTCGCTTTATTACTGACGGAATGCCCTGCCGCCAAATTCAAGATATTTCTTGCCGCATTTATGTCCCTGTCGGCTTGATACCCACAAACCCGGCAAGAATGCCATCTATCTGACAATTTTTTAGGTACTTTATGACCACAGTTTGAGCAGTTCTGCGATGTGTTTCTAGGATTCACTGCAATCGTTAACAACCCAGCATTTTCGGCTTTGGTTGATAAAATTGACAAGAATTGACCAACGGTCAGGCAAGCCCCGTCGTTTGACGGCGGGGAACCTGACCCCAGCCAGCATCTAGAACTGATTTAGCTAGCTTAGTTTTAGCTAATCCTTTGATATTGAGTTTCTCATGAGCTACCAAATCATGATTTTCTAGTAAATTCTTAGCAACTTTAAAGTGAAAGTCCTTCCGAGTATCAGCTACTTTTTTGTGAACCTTTCCTAGTTTGGCTACAGCTTTTGTTCTATTGTTGCTACCTTTGTTTTTCCTACTGACAGCTTTCTGGACTCTTCTTAATCGCTTCTGAGCTTTGCGGTAATACTGAGGTATTTCTACATCAGTTCCATCTGATTTAACCAAAAACGAATTAAGTCCCAGATCAATTCCTACTGGATTAACTACCTTGTCAACAGGAATGATGCTTGGAACTGTTAAATCTTCAAGGCTTAAAGTTACATAATAACCATCAGCTTTTTTGGTAACAGAAACAGTTTTAATTTTAAATCCATCAGGGATTGGACGATGCAAAATAACTTTAAATTTCCCTAGTTTTGGAAGGTTAATCAAGTGACCTTGCAGGTAATCTTGTTTAGCTTGAGGATAAGTAAAGGTTTTGTATCTACTGCGAGACTTGAATCTAGGTCTACCACTGCGCTTACCGTTACTGTCACCTTTAAGAAATCTATCAAAAGTAATTTTTACCCGCTTAACCGCATCTTGCAATACTTGAGAGTGAATCTGTTTGTACCAAGGGTGCGACTTTTTAAGACCTGGTAATGTTTTCTTTTGTGAATAGTAATTGGGATTATCCCGCAGTTCTGGTAAGTGACAAATCAAAGGACAACAGTTAACAGGAGAGCGATTCTGTTCATACCAATTAAATCTGTCTGCCAGCAAGTAATTGTATTGAGCGCAAAGCATTGACAACCATCGATCAATTAAGACTGCTTGTTGTTTGGTTGGACGCAATTTGAATTGATAAGCTGTCCTCATTTTAAATCTTGTTTTTCGACCTATAATTATTATAGGCTATGTGTAGCCATAAGTACGGACAAAATGAAGACAAAAAGAATAGATATTAGGGTAACTGAATATGAGATGAAACAATTGGAGGAGGAAGCAAAACGTAGAGGTATGACAAAATCAGAATTAATCCGTAGTTTAATTGCTAGGTTTCCATCTCCAGTTAATTGACAAACTCCGTACCTCCGTTTGTCCCGCTATCATGAAGTGCTGTGTGCGGAACTATTTGGGCACTTTAAAAGCACCGTCCCGACGCTGAATTAAAAATTACAGCGCGGGGCTTCTCGCGGTTGAGCTAATCACCTAAAATCAAACAGAAGCCATCTCAAAAGGATTAAAAATCACTATGCTGCTCAAATCCACAACTCGTCATGTGCGTATCTACACTGCGGAACTGCAAAATAATGAGTTAGTACCCAGTGAAAGAGTCCTCACCCTAGACATCGACCCAGATAACGAATTTAACTGGAGCGAAGATGCTTTGCAACAGGTTTATCGCAAATTTGATGAACTAGTTGAAGCCTACAATGGTGAAGATTTAACCGAATATAATCTTCGTCGTATTGGTTCCGATTTAGAGCATCATATTCGCTCTCTGCTGCAACAGGGACAAATTAGCTACAATCTCGACAGTCGTGTTCTCAACTACAGTATGGGACTACCAAAAGTTGAAAATCCAGAGAGTGAAGGAAAGTACTAAAATAGCCCATCCGTTAATCGGAATAACTTGCTAATCTTAAACCAAAACGATTAAAACGAGAGTTAGCCAGGTATTTAAATGCCTGGTAGTCGAGTGATTCGGGATAAATCCCGACGTTTGTAAACCTCATAACTGGTGACAAAAAGTGGAGCTCAAGCGAGTTATTATTGTGCATAAAGCGGGGAACTCCCAAAGCAAAGCTTGGGCTGAAAAATGTGCCCGACAATTAGAAGAGCGTCAGTGTCAAGTTCTTCTAGGACCCAGTGGACCAAAGGATAACCCTTACCCCGTATTTCTAGCTTCTTCAAACAATAAAATCGACCTTGCCATCGTTTTTGGTGGTGATGGTGGCGTTCTTGCAGCCGCACGACATCTTGCTCCCGAAAACATTCCCATCCTCGCTGTTAATATAGGTGGACATTTAGGTTTTCTCACCGAACCCTTCGAGGAAATTCAGGATCTAGAAAGGGTATGGCATCGGCTAGAATCAGACTTATATGCAGTGCAACAGCGCATGATGCTACGAGCCTATGTTTTGGAAGGAAGTCGTCATGATCCCGAAACAGTAAGTGAGCCGTTTTTCTGCCTCAATGAAATGTGCATTAAACCTGCTAGCATTGATCGCATGATCACCTCAATTCTGGAGGTAGAAGTGGATGGAGAACTTGTCGATCAATACCACGGTGATGGATTATTAGTATCTACCCCCACAGGCTCCACTTGCTACACAGCTTCAGCCAATGGACCAATTCTCCACTCTGGAATGGAAGCAATCGCTATTACTCCCATTTGTCCCTTGAGCCTCTCTACACGTCCTATTGTCCTACCTCCTGGCGCTGCAGTCAGTGTTTGGCCTCTGGGAGATTATGATTTGAGTACTAAACTATGGTCTGATGGTGTTTTAGCTACCAGTATTTGGCCTGGACAACGAGTTTGTATTAAGATGGCAAATTGCCAGGCCAAATTTATTATTCTGCGTGAGAAAAACTCTTTTTATAAGAACTTACAAGAAAAATTGATGTGGGCTGGTTCGCGATTTCATTACAGTGATAATAACAATAACAACCACAACCATGATTGAAGTAGGAACCTAAAATTGTGCGTTTCTATCTACAATAGATAATAATCTAGAATTTGCAGGTCGTCAGATTAGCGCCCGTTGGGATGAGGTGTTGGATACTGTGGTGGTTGAAGAGATGAATGGAAGAGCGATTGCTAGTGCCACATAATTTGCTTTTGTCTATCCTGCTTTTTTTAATGTGCCATAAAATGCCGAATAGTAGGTCGAACTCGACTCAGAAAAGGAGATTATGATGAGGAGTAAAAAGATGTTGGCATTTACACATAATTTGCTCGAATGTTGTTGTTAAGAGAATACTATAATTCACCTGCTATATAATTCAAGTTATGTTTCTAAATGAGGTGTTAATTGATTATTAGAGAAGCACTTGAGTTAGATTTTGTACATATATGGCCCATATTTAATGAAATAGTTTCTGCTGGTGAGACTTATGCTTTTCCACAAAACACAACAGAAGAAGAAGCGAAAAGAATTTGGATTGATAGACCTAAGAAAACATATGTAGCAGAAGATAATGGTGCAATTGTAGGTACATATTATATAAAGACGAATCAGGAAGGTCCAGGAAACCACGTGTGTAATTGTGGATATATGGTTGCAGCAAAATCAAGAGGGAAGGGTATTGCAACACAAATGTGCCAGCACTCACAGAATAAGGCAATAGAATTGGGTTACAAGGCAATGCAATTCAATTTTGTTGCATCTAGTAATGAGGGTGCAATTAGATTGTGGAAGAAATTAGGTTTTGAGATTGTAGGTACATTACCAAAAGCTTTTCATAGCCCATCAAGTGGATATATTGATGCCTTTGTAATGTATAAATGGCTAAGAGAAACATAAAATTTCGCCCGTTGGGATGAGGCGTTGGATACTGTGGTAGTTGAGGAGATGGATGGAAGAGCGATTGCTAGTTCCACAGCGTTTGCTTTTGTCTATCCTGCTTTTTTTTATGTTCAATAAAATGCCGAATAGTACATCGAACTCGACTCAGAAAAAAAATCTGATGAGGAGTAAGAAGGTGTTGACATTTATCTGTAATTTGCTCGAATGTTGTCGCTAGAGGAATACTATACCGCAGATGCGATACAATTATTAGTCAAACATTGTTGATTTCGCGCGTGAAATTGAGGAATCATTAGTTATGAGTCTGTTCGCAAAACTTGGAATCCCAGATCAATTTGTACTTTTACTAATAACTTTTGGCTTTATCTTGCTTCTTGCGCCCTATTTCTCCGGATTCGATTTCGGAATCTTCAAAATTCCTGAGTTTTCACCTCAAACAAAAGCAAGACTTCGGATTCTCGGACCTGTGTTTTTTCTACTATTTCTCGGTCTCAATATTCCTCTAATAAGTGAGGGAAATTTGTCTAATTCGTGTCTGGAATCACCATCTAAGACCAAGATGGAGGTGACTGTTAATGAGCCTCCATCTAACGTGCGGAATGAGCCTAACGGTAATATTCTATGCGAAGTAAAGCAAGTTACAACAATTGATACCTTTGGGAAATGTAGCCCCAATAGTGATTGGTACTACACAGATATCTGCTCTGGTACCATGGGTTTGATTCATTCAACTCAGATTAAAGAATTCCAGTGAAGTATAAGAGATGGGGCTACCAACTTAAGGCGGGACAAAAGTAGGTGAGACTTGGGAAGATATTGATAATTGGATTGACGATCTAGATGACAAAAAAGCTAGAATTATCTATGAGGCCTTGAGACTCCTTAATCTGCATTAATAGATGCCTATGTATGCTTCTATCAAGTAGTTTCTTAGAATGTGTTGAACCAAAGTCATAATTCACTAATATTCATCCTACCAAATAGCTTGCTAAAATAGGTCTACAAAATTCAACCACTTTAGCTCTTATGACTTCCCAGCAACTGGATAATCATTCTCAACAACTTGAAGTGCGGGTTGCGACATCGGAAGAGGAGCTATTAAATTTAAAACAGCTACTTGTCGGTTTGCTTAAAAAAGAAACTCCGTGGTGGGAAAATATAGCAGGTAGTTTTGAAGTGGTAGATATCTTTTAGATACTAATATTATCATTGCCTTGTTTTCTAGTGAAAGCTCAGTTAGTCGTCCGTTACCTGAAAATGATATATGGATCGCAGCGTTAGCATTACAATATGATTTAATTTTAGTGACACGAGATGCACATTTTCAAGAGGTAGAAGACCTGCAAACAGTAGTCTGGTAAAGTAGTTGCCAGCCTTCTAAATTCACCTTGATATACACGGCATAAACGATTATTTTTTTACATTAGGCTTAACTAATAGTTCGTAGAACTTTAACATATTACGTCTGTAAGAAAATTTACAAAAAAGCGATTAAAAAATAATTTCCAAAACATCAAATGTACACTACACTGCACCTACAAATCGCTGCAAACTCAAAGAATAATGCAATTGTTGGCATGGTGAATAATCGCTTGAAAGTTAAGATTCAAGCACCTGCGATTGAGGGTAAAGTGAATAAGGAATTGATTAAGTTTCTCGCTCAGGAGTTTTCAATACCGAAAAGCGAAATCGAAATTTTAAGTGGTGAAACTTCTAAATTTAAGAAGGTCAAAATACTCACGAATGAGCATCTAAAAGCATTTCTATCCCAGAATGTAGAAACTTAGAATTTTACGTTCCTACTTAAAATTCCAGAATAAAATTCAAAACTCGTATTTTATCCCAATAAGCATTACCTAGATAAAGTCCTGGTTGCACTTCACGAATTTCGTCTCGAATTGGTTGGGCAAGGAATATACTTTGGGAATAGTCCAAAATAGTAGCATCCTCTCCAGGACAAAGTAAACTCTCACCGGAATAAACCTTTGCTTCTACTGCTGCGATGCTAAAGAGAGTAACTTTATTCACCATGGTACCCCTTTCCCGATAGAAAATTTTACCTTGCCAAGCTAACCACTGCACTAGTTGACTCAAACCTTCTTTAATCGGTGTATCGGGAAAAATAATCGCTGTTCCTTGACTTTCTCCGTCGGGAATCGCACCCACAGGGCTAGTCTTGTAAACTGCATCGAGTTCAACCTGGGACATTTTCATTAAATCATTTTTGCTAGTAGACATTTTTTACCTCAACTATTGAGAATGATGGCTTTGTTGTTAATCGGTTCAGTTGATTGACTGAAATAGTACTCTTGAGGGTACTTTTACTGACATTGAATTGTGTCCATAATTAACAATAATTGGTTAAGGAACAATCTGTCTCAAAATGAGGTCTAGATCGCTCTATACCGTTAAAATTGCAGTATATTACCCAGGAAAAGCTTAAAAAAAATATAATTTTTAGCCAGATCTGACCATTAAAAGTATTAATCTCGCATCAAGGGGCAATTATTCAATTGGTTTTAACAGAAATTGACTCCTAATTAGGTAACAAAAAAGTGGCTCAAAGTTCCCTTCTCTTAATGTTTTTTAATTAAAAGTGCCATGTCTAATTCTCTCCTCGAACGATTCAACAACCTAGTTGATACCATAACCAAGAATAAACCTTGGCATAAACTACCTGTACCCCTAGGGCTATTACAGTTAATCGCCTTCCGCGATAAAATGCGCGAAGACAATCTCCACGATACTGCGCAGTTAAAGAATGCTGATGGGGAAGCGCCCTCCCAGCCTAGCGCAGAGGGTGTTAATCTTAAATTTCGCACCGCTGATGGTAGTTTTAATGATCTCAAAGATCCGAAAATGGGTCAGGTAAAATCCCGTTTTGGACGTAATGTACCGCTAAAATATGTTCAGCCGGATACAGAGAATCTCTTTAATCCCAATCCTCGCATTGTCAGTCGTCGCTTGTTAACGCGGGATGAATTTGTTCCTGCTAGTACCTTAAACCTTTTAGCAGCAGCTTGGATTCAATTCCAAACCCACGATTGGTTTGTTCACGGGAACACGGATTTAGAAGGGGGAGAAGAGTATGAATTACCTCTGGAAGAAAATGACCCTTGGCCAGAGGAGTATAGACCTTTATCGGTGAGAAAAACTGTAGCTGATGAAACTAAACCCACATCTTTCCGCAATAAAGTTACCCATTGGTGGGATGCATCGCAAATTTATGGTAGCGATCAAGAAACCATTGATAAGTTGCGCACCCATGTGGATGGGAAGATGTTAATTGGGGAAGATGATGTATTGCCCCTAAATCCAGAAAAAGGCGTGGATTTGGCTGGTTTTGAGGATAATTGGTGGGTAGGTTTAAGTTTACTCCATAGTCTGTTTGTGAAGGAACATAATACCCTTTGCGATCATCTCAAACAGCGATATCCAGACTGGGGTGACGATAACTTATTCAACCATGCACGCTTGATTAATGCTGCCTTACTGGCGAAAATTCATACTGTAGAATGGACTCCTGGTATTCTAGGACATCCCGCTTTGCAAATCGCAATGCGCGCTAATTGGTGGGGAATGTTAGGTCAAGATGTTAAGAATATTTTTGGGCATATTGGTGATGGTGAAGTGTTGAGTGGTATTGTTGGTTCACCAACAGATCATCATGCTGCACCCTATTATCTGACAGAAGAGTTTGTCTCGGTATATCGGATGCACCCCCTAATGCCAGATGAGTTTAACTTCTATTCAGTGCAAGATGGAAAGTTGTTGCTAACGGAAGATTTGTTTGCTGTTTCTGGTAAGCGTACTCGCGCTATTCTAGAGCAGGTTAGCATGGAAGACTTATTTTACTCCTTTGGTTTAATGCATCCAGGAGCGATTAGTCTGCATAATTATCCACGTTTGCTGCAAACTTTAGTGCGAGATACAGGAGAAGTTTTCGATCTTGGTTCAGTGGATATTTTACGCGATCGCGAGCGTGGTGTTCCTCGCTACAATGATTTTCGAGAGTTAATTGGTAAGGAGAGGGTGAAGTCTTTTGAGGAGATTACCAGTAATTCTCAGTGGGTTAAGGAGTTGCGTGAAGTCTATCACAATGATGTGAATCAGGTAGATTTGATGATTGGTATGTTTGCAGAGGATTTACCTGATGGTTTCGGTTTTAGCGATACAGCTTTCCGTATTTTTATCTTAATGGCATCCCGTCGTCTCAAGAGCGATCGCTTCTTTACTGATGATTATAAGGCTGAGATTTATACTCAGTTTGGTTTAGATTGGATTGATAAAAACACAATGCTGTCGGTGTTGAAGCGTCATTATCCCAGTCTGAGTCGGACTTTGGCTGGTGTGGAAAATGCTTTTGCTCCCTGGAGACGCGTCTGATTGTTGACATCCTCCCCGCCCTAAAAGTGCGGGGATTCCAATCTATCCAAACAACGA
>CAZWGS010000015.1:0-63340 GCA_964633315.1 uncultured bacterium
CAATCTCCCCCTGCTTCCCCTGCTTCCCGTGCTTCCCCTGCCTCCCCTGCCTCCCCTGCTTCCCCTGCTTCCCGTGCTTCCCCTGCATCCCCTGCTTCCCTCTCCCCATCTCCCCAATTCCTCCTGCTCACCGCTGTTTTTGAAGGTAAGATAACTAAACAGAATTTGGTATCGTGAGGTGAGAAAGTTGCACAAAGATTCACCATCTGTTGCTCGTCGTGTAATTTACCTCTGTTGGAGTTTAGCAGTTGCTCTGCCTTTTTGGGCTCATCCCGTGGCTGCTGGAGATCCTTTCCGCAGCGATAATGCGCGTGATATTGGTGAGGAAACAGAGGCTGCTTTTGAGGCGATTTTTAAGGAAGGAAATTATCCCCAAGCTGAGCGTCATCTGTTAGCGGCGCAGCAAAGTGAAGCTTCAGAACCTTTGGCTCAAGCCATGCTAGCATCTTTAGCATATAGTCAGAAAGATTGGACTAGTCTCAAAAATTATGCACTGCGTACTCAGGAAACTGCTGCAGAGCTGAAGTCGAGCGATCCTGTACGTGGTAACATTTACTTGGCTGTGGGTCATTTTCTCGAAGGCACTTACAAATTTAAGCAAGAAGATGATTTGGTAGGGGCGATTGCTAACCTCAGAGAGGTATTTGACCATCTCGAAGCAGCAGAAACTAGCGATCCTAATGACCCAGAGTTAAATTTGCTTAAGGGTTATATGGAGTTAATGTTAGCAGTTAATTTACCCTTCTCCAGCCCGGAACAAGCCATTGCACGTCTACAAATGGCGGCTCCTACCTATTTGGTTAATCGCGGTATTGCTGTTGCCTATCGCGATTTAAAGGACTACGATCAGGCAAGGGAGTTTGTGGAGCAAGCACTGCAATCAACACCAGACAATCCTGAGTTGTACCATCTAAAAGGTCAAATCCTCAGTAAGCATGGTCGCAAGACCGATGAGATGTCTCTAGTCAAGGAAGCTTTAGAAAACTACGATATAGCATTGGCAAAAATAGAGCAACTGCCTAAAGCTACTGCTAAATCTCTGCGTCGGGAGCGTCGTAAAGCTGCAGAGTGGATTCAGGAGCGAGAATAGTTACAGAGAGTGCGATTTTAATAAGTTTATATCCTGATGGACTGACAGAATGTTTTGTTTACGAAAATATTTGCGCCTGGGTAGCTACTACCCAGGCGCGATTTATTAAATGTTGACCTTTTTATATTGGGGGCGGTCAACGTTATTAAATTTCTTATGTCATAATTATAAATTTTTTTGTAGTTATATGAATTTTATTTTAATATTTTCTTTAGATTCTCCTTTTTATGTTTATGGTGACTTATTTATATGGCTGACCCCACCCACATATCTCGGCTCGATCAAGGTGTAAAATCTTGGAATCAATGGCGAGAAAATAATCCTAGTTTGCTCCCTGACTTAATAGAAGCTGATTTAAGTGGCAAAAATTTGAGTCACATTAATTTGCATCAAGCAGATTTGATGGGAGTTAACTTGATAGGAACAATTTTAATTGGTGCTAATTTGAGTCGCTCGTGTTTAGTTAAAGCTCAGTTAAATAGAGCAAAATTGCGCCATTCTTTCCTTGATCAAGCGAATCTGAGCCGTACTTCCCTGGTAGCTGTAGACTTAACTATGGCATCGTTAGAACAAGCAAACTTGATTCGAGTCAACCTACAACAAGCAAACTTGCAAGGTGCTAGTCTAAGTCGAGCCAGACTTATTGGAGCCAATTTAATCCAAGCGGATTTGAGCCGAGCAGATCTCACTCAAGCAGATTTAACCAGTGCGAGCTTAAATTATACCAAGTTGCAGGGGGCTAATTTTGGTGCTGCCAACTTAACAGGTGCTGATTTGATAGAAGCAAATCTTATCGGAGCAAATCTTTTCGAAGCTAGTCTTAGCTACACCGATTTTAGGAATGCAAGTTTACGAGAAGCCAATTTAAGAAAAGCTAATTTAACAGGAGCAGATTTATCCCATGTGGATCTCGATGGCACTAATCTGATTGAAGCAGAGCTCGATGGTGTGGTATTGCGTAATTAATATTATTGCAGTTTTAACCTTAGCAAAGCACAGCCTAAGATAATATTTTTGTTGAGGCTTAATAGAGCTATGCTTCACTATATCTAGCATTTAATTTTCTTAAAAAGTAAACAAATTAACACGCTCGCATTGCCAGATGCAATTGGGAAAAAATTATGGAAATAGGTAAACCAGATCCTGTACGCCTAGAAATATTTAAAAACCTTTACCAATTTATCGCTGAACAAATGGGAATTGTGCTGCAAAATACTGCAGCATCAGTAAACATTAAAGAGCGCCTTGATTTCTCCTGTGCTATTTTTGATTCGTTAGGATCGCTAGTAGCAAATGCACCTCATATGCCTGTTCATTTAGGTTCAATGAGTGAGAGTGTTCGTAGTTTAATCAAAGACAAAGGAGATAGCATCAAACCAGGAGATATTTACCTATCTAACAATCCCTACAACGGCGGCACCCATCTTCCTGACGTAACAGCCATTACACCAGTTTTTCTATCAAGAGAAAATGAAAAAACACCATCAATAACTCATCCATTTTCCACTTCCAAAAACAACTTTGACTCCCAACTAGTCACTCATCCATTGCCACTTTTTTACGTAGCAGCTCGGGGACATCAAGCTGATATTGGTGGTATTACTCCAGGTTCCATGCCTCCCCACAGTAATAATATAGAAGAAGAGGGAATTTTATTAGATAATTTTCTTGTAGTAGAAGCAGGAGTTTTTCAGGAAGCTGCGATTAGAAAAATATTATCGAATAATCCCTATCCAGCTCGAAACATAAACCAAAATATTGCTGATTTTAAAGCCCAAATTGCCGCCAATTCAAAGGGAGTACAAGAACTACTCAAAATGGTAGAACAATATGGGTTAGAAACAGTTCAAGCCTATATGAAATTTGTACAGGATAATGCTGAAGCATCAGTTAGACGAGCAATTGAGGTATTAAAAGATGGTTCATTCAGCTATATTATGGATAATGGGGCTACAATCAAAGTAAAACTTAAAATAAACCACAAAACACGTAGTGTAAATATTGATTTTACTGGTACTTCTGAGCAACAAAATAGTAACTTCAATGCACCCAAAGCAGTAACTAAAGCAGCAGTTTTATACGTATTTCGTACCCTGGTTGAAGATAACATTCCCCTCAACGCAGGCTGTCTGAAACCTCTAGAAATTATTATTCCCCAAAGTTGTATGCTTAACCCCACCTATCCCGCAGCAGTTGTTGCTGGTAACGTGGAAACTTCCCAAGCAATTGTAGATGCTTTATATGGTGCTTTGGGTATTATGGCAGCTTCCCAAGGAACGATGAATAACTTTACCTTTGGCAATGCTAAATACCAATATTATGAAACTATTTGTGGCGGTTCTGGCGGAGGTGCAAACTTTGATGGTACAGATGCTGTACATACCCATATGACTAATTCTCGCCTCACCGATCCAGAAGTGCTAGAAACTCGTTATCCTATAATGCTCGAAAGTTTCTCCCTGCGTCCCAATAGCGGTGGTAAAGGACGCTATTGTGGTGGTGATGGGGTAATTCGTCGTCTCAAGTTTCTCGAAGCGATGACAGCCAATATTCTCTCTGGAAATCGAGAAATTCCCCCCTTTGGTCTAGCCAGTGGCTCACCAGGAAAAGTAGGATCTAACTGGGTTGAACGTCACGATGGTAGTAAAGAAAATTTAGGTAGTACCGCCACAGTTGCAATGCAGCCAGGAGATATTTTTGTGATTGCAACTCCGGGAGGCGGAGGTTTTGGTAAAGTTGATTGAGTTGCGATTGCTAGAGCAAAAAGTGAGGAGCTGGTATTGTGAAACTTCCAGATTTAGTTGCTTTTCTTTGTTTAATTATTGCCTTAGTCATTCTTTGGCAATTCCGGCAAATTATACTCCTAATTTTTACCGCCATTGTGTTTGCAATCGCACTCAATAGTTTAGTACGTCGGTTGCGAAAATTTGGTATCGCTAGAGGTAAAGCTGTACTTTTAACTCTAGCAGGAGTTTTACTATTTAGTACTCTGTTCGCCAGTCTAGTTTTACCACCTTTTCTTGAGCAGTTTCAACAATTATTAAAATCAGTTCCTGAAGGCATCAGAATATTCCTAGAACTACTGGATAATTCTCTCAATTCGCTACCTATTTGGTTACCTCAATCCCTGCGAGACTTAAAACCACCTAGTTTTGCTGATATTACCAGGCAAGTTGCTCCTGTAAGCCAAAATCTTTTAGGTAACTTTTTTACCTTTTTCTCCAGTTCGGTCACGGTTCTACTACAACTATTATTGGTGTTGGTTTTTACTCTCATGTTATTAGCCAACCCTTCAGCATATCGAAATCTTTTAGTACGTATATTTCCCTCTAATTACCGACGACGAGTAGACAAAATTTTAGGAAGGTGTGAAACTGATTTACTGAGCTGGATGGCTGGTTTTGCGATTAACTCTCTTTTCGTTGCCACATTAAGTGGTTTGGGAATGCTAATGTTAGGAATTCCCTTGGTACTGGCTAATGCACTATTAGCGGGAATATTTAACTTTATTCCTAATATTGGTCCTGTTGCCAGTGTCATTTTTCCTGTTTCTGTAACCTTAATTCAAGCACCTTGGAAAGCTATTGCTGTTGTTCTAATCTATTTAGTAGTACAAAACCTTGAAAGCTACTGGTTTAGTCCTATGATGATGAAAAGGCAGATATCTCTACTACCAGCAGCAACTTTAGTTGCTCAACTTTTTTTCGCTAGCTTTCTCGGTTTCCTGGGATTGGTATTAGCACTTCCCCTGGCAGTGGTGACTAAAACTTGGATTGAAGAAGCAGTAATTAAGGATATTCTAGATAAGCAAGATAAAGATTTATCTAACAAAATAACCCAGGAAATAGCTTCATTAGAACCTAAAGATTCATCAATTATTGCTCCTCCAGAACCAATAATCCCTGAGGAATAATAGGCTAATTCATCAAATAATTATTTTCAGTTTATTAAAGTAAAGCGTTTTTAATTTGACTGAGATACAAGCAAAAACCTGATTCTGATTGACTGTTGATTGGGATTTAACTCACTAAGAAAGAGAATCGCTATAATAAAATTAAACTTTAAATTCAAACACTATGCAGAAGCTATTCAATATTTTTTCTGAACTCGAATTTTATTTTAAAGTGGCAGTTAGCTGCACAATACTTCAACAGTTTTTCTATTGGATATTGCGCAATAACGAACTTAATTTTAGCATTCAGGTAGTACTTTACTGGCTAGTGGGTTCTATATCTTTTTACAGCATTGGTTTGTTGATTGAAATGGTCATTAAAAACAATCAAGAGTTAAGAGATAAATTGAACGCGAGGGTGAAAAAAGTCAACAAACAACCATTCCCTGCTTTTACCACTAAAGGGATTATCCTTGGAGAAATCAAGAGTTTAGTTGCTGTTGCAATTATTCTCTATGTAGCACCTGAAGTTTACAGAGGTAATAGCTTAATTGTGAACCTGGGATGGTTTTTAATGAGGATAGCATTAGCCGACTTTTGTTTTTATATCGCCCATTGGTTATTGCATAGCAAGGCATTACAAAAAATACATCTGAAACATCATGAATTTCGCGACACATCAAGTTTCGTTGCAGGCCATAAAAGCTTTCTAGAATATATTATTGTTACTATTACTGACCTCTTACCTATTTTTATATTTGGATACGATATAACTCAACTATTAGCTTGGACTGTCATAGGTAATGCTTATAACTTAGAAGGTCACAGTTCACTATCAATATTTTTTATTTCATCAGATTTTCACGATCTCCATCACACTGGTTTTCGAAAAAACTATGGTATTCAAGGATTTTGGGATAGTGTATTTAATACCTTAAATCCTCCAACAAGGAAATCAGGAATTGTTTTTCCTATCGCTTCTTTGGAAAAAAAAGCAATGAAATCATCTAGCACCTCAGATTAAGTTTGAAGGTAAGAAAAAATATCTCAAGACAAAAGTTTGAAATAGCCATTTTCAGGAATAAATCAGCAACAGAGATTGTTGTTATTCCCAGATATTTGTCTTGTAAAAGTGGTCAACGGTATTTATTCCTGAGTAGCTTTAGCTAAACAAGAAGAAGTTAAAGCAACGACAGAAAAGTCTATAGATATTGCTTATCTATCTCGTATATAGTGGCTTTTGACTAGATTTTTATTGTATATCTCTGTTTTCTTATGTCTAAACTGAAGCTGATATTCTAGTGTGCCAAACAGAGGTATTCCTTTCCCTAAAATGATTGGCACGCGAGTAATAATAATTTCATCAATTAGGTCTTCTTGAAGAAAACTTTGTATTACTCTACCTCCATCAATGTATAAGTTTTTATATCCTTTTTGATGTAACTGAGTAATTAATTCCTGTATCTCCCCAGCAACAATTTCAGCTTTACAAAAAATGTGTTGTGGTAGATGTTTCACACTATTACTTAAGACAAAAACAGGTTTAGTGTAAATCCATTGACCAAAAGTTAGAACTTTCTCAAAAGTATTTCGCCCCATAACTACAGCATCTACACTATCGATAAACTCGGCATATCCATAATCGCTGTGTTCAGGGTTCGGTAATTTTTCTAGCCAATCTAATCCACCATTACTTGTAGCAATAAATCCATCTAAGCTTGTTGCTATGTAGACATAATTGGACATTGAATTACCTCGAATGATGATGGAATTTCAAGCAAAATATCAAACTTAGATCCTGAGCTTGTAAAGCTTTTGAACTAGACTAGACCTGATAATATTGTTCCTCGTTTACCCTTTCATCTAGATAAAATCTCTCTCTTGGGAAGGTTACCTACTTTACTTTCTTGACTAACTATAGTTTGTAAACCCTCTTGGTTAGCAACAAAGATCAACAGTAAATCTGTCATTTCTTTTGCTTTAATAGGGCATATTAACCAATATTCACCCTAAATTCTTAATTTTATTCAAGGCTTTGCTCTTCAAGATTATTAATAGCCATGTAGCCATGAGTCAAGAGCCATTTCCCGTAATTTACTCAACTCTTGCTCCCCAAGCCATTGTGGAGCAAATTTTACCCCTCTATAAAATAGATCAAGTAACCAGTTGTCAGTTATGGCATCGGGGACTTAGTGATGTATATCTAGTACAGACAGTTACTAGTGAGTACATCCTGCGAATTTCTCACCATCACTGGCGTTCAAAATCTGATATTGATTTTGAATTGGAATTATTGGATTTTTTGCGTCAAGATCAGCTTCCTGTAGCCTACCCCCTATGGACAAAAGAGGGGCAATTATCAGTGGAAATTAATGCACCCGAAGGTAAACGCTATAGTGCTTTGTTTATTAAAGCAAAGGGAGAAGTAGCGCTAGGAGATCTCAATTTTGAGCAAAGTCAAAAACTAGGGAAAACCTTGGCAAAATTGCATCAAGCTACAGCAAATTTTCACTGTTCTCACCAACGCCTAACTCTTAATTTACAATACCTGCTTGATAATTCTATGGCTGAAATTGCACCATTTCTTTACCATCGCAGCCAAGACTATGATTATCTCCAGCAAACCTGTTGTCAAATCAAACAGAAGTTGCAAAATTTGCCCACAGAACCTCCTTTTTGGGTTATTTGTTGGGGTGATCCCCATAGTGGGAATGCTCACTTTACAGAGGATAATCAGGTAACTTTGTTTGATTTTGATCAATGCGGTTATGGTTGGCGCGCTTTCGATTTAGCCAAGTTTCTCCATGTCTCCCTCAGTAGCGGAGTTTCTAAAAACATTCGTGAGGCTTTGCTTGAAAGTTATCAAAGCGTGCAAAAACTCACAGAATTTGAGTTATCCTGTCTACAACAATTGACTCAAACTGCTCATATTTGGTCTTGGGCTATTAGTATTAATAGTGCGCAGATTCATGACTACAGCCGTCTAGATCGCAGCTTTTTTACTCGACGTTTGGAACAACTTAAAAGACTGCGATCTCGTGACTGGCAATTATTCTAATCTTGCTTAACTAACAATACCACTGCATAGGAACAAATGCCCTCTTCACGCCCTTCAGGACCTAATTTTTCATTAGTGGTAGCTTTAATCGAGATTTGACTAACTTCAAGATTTAGCTTTTGAGAAAGCTGATTACTCATCGCTTTGAGATGGGGTTTCAATTTGGGACGTTCAGCCACAATCACTGAATCAATATTACCAATTTGCCAACCTTTATTAACTACAAGCTGATTTACCTGTTCTAGTAAAATTAAACTATTAGCTCCCGCCCACTTGGGGTCAGAAGGTGGAAAATAATGTCCAATATCACCTAAACTCAAAGCTCCTAACATAGCATCCATAATGGCATGGGTTAGCACATCAGCATCACTATGTCCTAGTAAACCCAATTCATGGGGAATCTCAACACCACCGAGAATTAGAGGGCGATTTTCAACAAGTCGATGGATGTCGTAACCATTACCAATGCGAATATTCATCACTACTTCAACTAACTTTAAACTAACTAATTGTGACTCAGTGAAAATCCGTAAAACTTAACTTGAGTCACAAATTTTTCCGTACTTACGTCCATGATACTTTGACTATCGCTGCCCATACTGGATGAGGGTGATTAATAGGTAATAAGTAATAATTTTAATTAGTCTCCCATACTTAATATATCACTACTGCTTGCTTTTTAAATCAACTTTTTTTTTCTAACTTCTATATTTAGTCAACTATTAAAAAATAATAAACTACCAACAAAATACTCATGACTTAAACTGTGATGAAGCTTACTTCTTATCTACCAAATGCTCCTTATTACCGGAAGCGTAAATCAGGTTTGTTGCAAAAATTTTATAACCTTTCACTTTACAAAAAACAGTTGTTTAGTCTCTGTCTTTCCAAAGTAATTTGCTTGTTAGTAATGACAACGTTGGGAATTTTCTTGGCAATTCGCCATGACTCAATATTAATCTCCCTGAGCCAACAACTTAGCCTGACAATGGCAATTTATTTCTTTGCCTTGGTTCTGGATGCTTGGTTAGCTATCTTACTAGCAAAAACCATTGTGCGACCAATTGAATTTTTGCAAAAAACCACTCATCAATTTGCTTCTGGAAATCTGCAAGCGCGTGCTGAAATTTTAGCAGCTGATGAGGTGGGGGAACTAGCACACAACTTCAATTTGATGGCAGATCGCATCATTGCCTTGTTTGAAGAAGCGCAACTTGGTATTGAAGAGCAAAAACGCCTCAATCAACAGCTTCAACAAGAAATTCAAGAGCGTCAAGAGGTAGAAAAAGCGCTACGGACTTCCCAACAGTTGCAACAAACATTACTTGATCATCTTCCCCAGGGCATTTTTTGGCAAGATCAGAACTCAGTCTACTTAGGTTGTAATCAAAGCTTTGCTAATATCGTCGGTGTCGCAGATACCGAAGCAATTTTGGGCAAGAGTGTGGAGGATTTAGCCTGGGAATTTGAGATGAAACAGAAGCTACGATCGCAGGATCTTGAAGTTATGCACACTGTGGCCCCATCATACCAAATTATTCAAGCACAATCACCGACAACAAATCAACCAATCTGGCTTGAAATTCATAAAGTTCCTCTCACGTGTCCCCAAGGCGACATCATCGGTATTCTAGGTAGCTGCGAAGATATCAGTGAACGCAAACAAGTCGAAGATCAAATTCGACAACTGAATCGAAATTTAGCACAATATGCCCAGGAATTGGAAACCTCAAATCAAACACTCCAACAAACCCAAGAATTTGTGAATCAAGTTATAGATACCATTCCTGACCCTATTTTTGTCAAAAACAAAGCACACCAATTTTTATTATTAAATAATAGTGCTTGCGATTTTCTTGGTGTCACTAGAGAAGAAATACTAGGCAAATCAGATCAGGAGTTATTATCTAATGCTGATGCTCAACTATGTTGGGATATGGAAGAAAGAGTACTAGCAACACATCAAGTGGAACAACAGGAAAAATACTTAACCGACATTCGGGGTAGATGTCGTTTTATTTCCACAAAAAAAACTTGTTTTGTTGATGCCTTTGGTGAACCCTATCTACTCGTTGCGATTCGAGACCTTACCCATCATAAACGAACAGAGGAGCGTCTTGCTCAACTTAACGAATGTTTTCTCAAATTCGGCAGTAATCCAGAAGCCAATATCACTAACCTGGTGATGCTATGTGACAAACTATTAGGTGCAGTGGGTGTTCTTTATCATCAACGAGCAGGAGACTTAATTCACAGCTTTGGTACCTGTCAACATAGTCTTGAACAGTTGTCATCACAAATTTCCAGCCAAAGTTCATTTCTTGACACAGAAGAGCATCAGGCTTTAATTATTGACGATCAGCTCTACACATACCTGAATATCACCGTCAAGTGCGATCAAAGAGTGACTGGTTCTTTGTCTGTACTCTATCACTACGATGCCACCATTAAGGCAGAAGACTATCAATTAATAAGTTTAATTGCTAGTGCCATTGGTGTAGAAGAAACACGCCAGCAATTTCAAAAAAAATTACATCAGAGTAGGGAACGTTTTGCTCTAGCAGTGGAGGGAGTCCAAGATGGAATTTGGGATTGGGATCTCCAAAGCTGTCAGATCTACTTTTCACCTCGCTGGAAAAACATTTTAGGTTACGAAGATCAGGATTTACCTAATGTCCTCAAGTCTTGGGTACAAAATATCCATCCAGATGATCTGAGGCGAGTTTTAGCGATGCATCACAGCTATTTGGAGGGTAAAAGTTCCAGTTATGAAGTAGAGTTTCGCGCCTTACATAAAGATGGTACCTATCGTTGGATTTTAGCCCGTGGTGCAGCCCTTTGGGATACAATGACAGGTAAACCTTACCGCTTAGCAGGTTCCCACACTGATATTACCGAACGCAAGCGAGTGGAAGAATCTCTGGAAAAGCGTGATCGCTACCTAACTATCCTTGTGGAATTGCAGCATCAGCTACTAGCAACTTCCCTAGAGCAAAATTTATACCAATTAACCATAGAGTTACTGGGAAGTGTGGTTGATGCTAGTCGCATCTACATTTTTGAAAATCACCGCGACAGCCAAGGTAATTTGTTCATGAGCCAAAAAGCAGAGTGGTGTAGTGAGGGAATAGTCCCAGAAATTAATAATCCCACGCTGCAAAACCTCAGCTACGAAGACACATTTCCTCGGTGGCAGAAAATATTAACCCAGGGTAAATTTGTTCATGGAATTGTGGCAGATTTTCCAGAGTCAGAAAGAAAAATTCTTGAACCCCAAGGTATTTCCACAATTTTGATTTTACCTTTAATTGTTCAGGGTAATTTTTTTGGTTTTATAGGTTTTGATAATTGTACTCATGCTCAACTATGGGAACCTGTGGAAGTAAATTTATTAAGTTCAGCCGCCACAGCAATTTCCCTAGCCCAAGAGAGACAATTATCCCAACAACAGGTAAAGCTGCAGTTAAGTGTCCTTGAAGCAGCTACTGATGGTATTGCTTTGGTTAATGCGGTAGGAGAATATGTTTATCTCAACCACACCCATCTCCAACTATTTGGTTACAGCGATCCTCATGAGTTAGTGGGTAAATCTTGGAAGAATATTTATGATTTCCAAGAAGTGCAACGTCTCCAGAAAATTATTAGTTCCGAATTAGTAAAAACTGGTCAATGGCGAGGTGAAGCAACTGCGAAACGCAAAGATGGTAGCACCTTTACTGAGGAATTTTCTCTCACTTTATTGCCCGATGGTGGACTTATACGTGTCTGTCGTGACATTAGTGAACGAAAACTTGCTGAAGCCCAACTCAAAACCAATCTCAAAGAAAAGGAAGTTCTACTTAAAGAAATTCACCACCGAGTCAAAAATAATCTCTATGTTATCTCCAGCTTACTCAATCTCCAATCTGCCTATGTTGCCCAAGAAGATATCCTGAATCTTTTTGCCGATAGCCAAAATCGCATCCAGGCAATGGCTTTAATCCACGAACAACTCTACCAGTCCCAAGACCTAGCTCAGATTAATTTTGCTGATTACATCAAGCGTTTAGTGAATAATCTATTTATTTCCTACAACGCCAGTTCTCGTGGCATCAAGTCTAGCTTAAATATCGAACCTGTTGCTTTGAATCTTGAAACAGCCATTCCCTGCGGTTTACTAATTAATGAATTGGTCACTAATTCCTTTAAACACGCTTTTCCCAATGCTAGTTCCGGACATATCTACATTGATTTGAAATTGAGCAATCAAGGAAAATTAAACTTAGTTGTTAGTGACGATGGCATTGGCCTAGCAGAGGATTTAGACTGGAAAAATAGTTCCTCCCTCGGATTAAGATTAGTCAGAATTCTCACTCAACAAATCGATGCCACCATTGAACAACAAAAAATACCTTCTGGTACAGCTTTTCAGGTGACTTTCTCAGAACTTAAGTATAAGGACAGAATTTAATTCCATGACTCGTGTCAAAATCTTGGTAGTGGAAGATGAACTCATAGCCGCAGAAAGTCTTGCTCTTGATCTCAAAAGCCAGGGATATCAAGTTGTCGGTATTGTTGATTCTGGAACTAAAGCCATTAGCGCCACAACCACCACAAAACCAGACTTGATTTTAATGGATATTCTCTTGAAGGGAGAGATCGACGGTATTAGTGCTAGTGAGAAAATTCGCGATCAGTTCCAAGTTCCCGTAGTTTATCTTACTGCCTATGCGGATATGCAAACTCTCAAAAGAGCGAAAAAAACCTTTCCCTATGGTTATATTGTTAAACCCTATAAACCCCAAGATCTAGCTAGTACAATTGAAATTGCTCTGGAAAAGTACCAACAAGACTGTAAAATTCAATCACTTCTGAAAGCAGAGCAAGCCCTCAATCAACTCAAATCAAGGACTTTAGCGATCACTTCCCATGACTTGCGCACCCCCCTAGCCACAATTCTCAGTTCTATCGAGTTACTACGCTACTATGGTGAAACTTGGTCTCAGGATAAGAAAGACAAACACTTTAACCGTATTGAGTCCACTGTGGCAGAAATGACGGAGTTACTGGAAGATTTGCTGATTACCAGAAACATAGAAGAAGGAAAACTCAATTTGTGTCCCCAACTTTTTGATGTGGTAGAGTTTTGTGTGAATTTAATTGAAGATTTTCGCCTTACTCTCACAGAAAAACATCATCTAGTTTTTGTCAATAATGGTAGTTATAAATACGCTAGTTTAGATGCTAAATTGCTGCGTCATATCCTCAATAATCTCTTGTCTAATGCCTGTAAGTATTCGCCTCTTGGTGGTAAGATTTTGGTTGAATTGAAGTGTGAAGCAAACTTGATTACTCTTCAAGTTCAAGATCAAGGTATTGGTATGCCTCAAGAGTCTCAAAGGAAAGTATTCCAAATTTTTGAGAGAGCATCCAATGTCGGGAAAATTAGAGGTACGGGACTAGGATTATATATTGTTAAACAGGCAGTAGAGTTACACAAAGGCAGCATTAAAGTCACTAGTAAAGAGGAAATTGGCACCTCTTTTACCGTGAAGTTACCTTGCGCAAGCTTCTAGTTGAAACCAGAATCTAGGGAGTCAACTACCGCACGCTGAATTATAGATTACAGTGTGGGCTTGAAAGAATGGGGAAATGGGTTATGGATTTTGCGCATCAGGTTACTCACAGAACCGGATTTAGTATCATCCATCTTTTATGACTAAGGGGATTTTCAACGAAAATTCGTTGCTCTAGCCGACGAAAAATCGAGGTTTGACCTTACAGTGACAAAAGCGTCCGAGGAAAGCAATTTCATTCCCTATGGATGTAAAGAAACATTTCTGTTTCTTAGAAGAGGGATAACTCAGGAAAAACAACCCATCCGTTGATCAATCCATCGCTCCAAACCAGATTGCAAAAGAAGTGTTATTCTTGATTAGAGTGAGGGCACGTAGCTCAGGGGATAGAGCACCAGATTCCGGTTCTGGGTGTCGGGGGTTCGAATCCCTCCGTGCTCGTTGGCTTTAATAATGGTTTCCTGTTTTGCGATGATGCACTGCTGTCACTTCGTTATCTTGCAGCACTTTACCCTGTTTCGCCATCGCATAGATTAACCAGTGATCGCCACATTCCATGCGATTAGCTACCTCACATTCAAGGTAAGCCAAAGCATCTTGGAGAATTGGCTGTCCTTCTTGGGTTTCCTCGGTTTCAATTCCAGCAAAACGATCTTCTCCAGGAGCAAAGGGTTTGAGAAAATGTTTCATCATACCCAAATAATTACCTTCTGAGAGAATATTGAGCACAAATTTATTGCCTGAATACATCAAAGATTCTACCGCCCGATCTTTCGCCACAGCAATACTTAATCCCGGTGGGTTAAAGGTGGCTTGAGATACCCAAGAAGCAAGCATTCCTCCAGTGACATCGCCTTGCTTGGTGGTGACAACACAAAGGGAACCGACAATTCTACCCAATGCTTGTTCGGTGCGATCTGATTGGGATGCAGTGGCTGTGGTTTTGGGTTTGCGGGTTTTTTTAGCTTTCTTCAAAGCTTGAGCAAAATCCGTTCCTGCTTCCTCACAGGTTTTGAGGGTTAAATCATTGGGTTTAAATTTGACGCGAATACTTTTAAAACCGAGACGATAGCCTGCATCACGGAATTTATTTTCGATTAAATCAATTGCTTCGCCACTCCAACCAAAGGAACCAAAAACACCTGCTAATTTAGTTTTGTCGGCGGTGGAGAGAATAATTCCTAAAGCTGTTTGAATTGGTGTGGGTGCGTGTCCACCGAGGGTAGGGGAACCCATAATAAAACCAGAGGCTTTCTCGATAATAGCTTTAATTTCTTCTGGTTCAGCCGTTTCGCAGTTAATCGAGGTGACACTGACACCAGCTTTGGTAATACCCCGCGCAATTGCATTGGCAATAGTTCCCGTATTCCCATAGGCTGAAGCATATAGTAGCGCCACATTCAAAGCTTGTTCTTTTTGTGTTGCAAGCCACTTTTTATAAGCAGAGGTTAATTCTCTCAAACCATAGCGTACCAAAGGACCATGACCTGCAGCGTATAATTGGGCAGGTTTGTCACTTAACTTTTCCAAGGCTGTAGTTACTTGCTTGGCGTGGGGAGCCATGAGACACTCAAAGTAGTAGCGTCTATCTTCAGCATAAAACTGCCAACCTTCATCAAAAACCTGATCGCCACAAACGTGCGCCCCAAAAAATTTATCGGTAAAAAGAATCTGAGTTTTTGGATCGTAGGTGCAAATTTGAGCCGGAAAAAGGGGATTGGGAGTAGGAATAAATTCTAGATTATGTCCTTGACCCAAGTCTAGAGTTTGCTCACCTTTAACAATCTGGAGTTTTAGTTCTCGATCCGGTAAGATATCTCGCAACGCTATCGCACCAGGATTGGAACAGACAATGGTAACTTGAGGAGCAATTTCCAGTAATTTTTCCAGGGTAGTAGCACGGTTGGGGTTAACGTGTCCTAAAATCACATAATCAATAGTTTTAGGCTCAATACGCTGTTGTAGATTGGTGAGGAAGATGGCGCTAAAAGATTCCCCTGGTGGGTCAAACAAAGCGGTTTTATCTGCTTGAATGATGTAAGAGTTAGCAGTGGTACCTTTTTGCCTGGCATACTCAATCTCGAATTTTAGCCTATCCCAAGTACGCGATCGCAGGACAATAGTTTTGTCAGCAACAGGGAAAACTTGAACGTCACGTGGTTGCATAGTAGAAACGGATAATTGATGATTGGGAGTTAGGTTAAATCCATTGTGAGTAGTATATGGATTATCTTACTAACCTAATTTTATTTAACCTCCCGATATATTGGGGAAGCTTAACTATTAAGAGATTAGCGCTAAACTTACCTCGATCATGCCTATCAAACGTTTTTTGTCTGGTTTTCGCTACCTCAATTGGCTTACTTTACGCAAAACCATTTGGTATGCTTATCATCGACGCTTGACCAGCTTATCAGCGGAAATGGCTTTCCATTCTATGCTGGCTCTGTTTCCGGCAATTCTAGCCCTTCTGAGAGCCATTGGGATGTTGGAGAATTTTTTAGAGTCTACTTTGCCGAATTTAGCGCGGGATTTGGAAATTGTGATTCCCAAAAGAGTCTGGGAATTATTGGTTGATTTTGCCCGCGATGCCCAGTTGGAGACGCGGACAGGTTGGTTTTCCCTCAATTTTTTAGTGGCGATTTGGATTGCTTCTGGTGCACTGAGTGCGGCGATGAATGCTTTAGATCAAATCCATCATATTCCTCGCAAAGCCAGGAGATCTTGGTTACTTGCCAAATTAGTATCCCTCATTCTCACTGTGGGCACTCTCTTATTGCTGGTAACTGCCTCTTTTGTGATGTTTATAGGCAATTTATTGGTAGAGTTAGTGGATACACAATTTGGAGCTTACCTGCTCTCCACTTTATGGCACTTAATCAGTCCTCCTGTTACCCTAGGCTTAGTCGCAATCGCCTTTGCTTCAGTTTATCGCTTTGGTACGAGTCGTTGGCAACCTGGTAGACCTGTAGCTCTAGGAGCTACCTTAGCAGCCATATCCTGGGCAATCGTATCTTATTTATTCAGTTTTTATTTTTCCTCCTTCCCCAGCAACAACAACTACGAAAGAATTTATGGTGCTGTGGGTGCTGTAATCGCCTTAATGCTGTGGCTCTATATGAGTTCTTTAATTATGTTACTTGGCGATCAATTCAACGCTACTGTGGGTGAGTTTATGGCAAAAAGTCAGCCCAGCGAAGATGAAGAAACATTTGAACCTGATTTGGATCAAATTTAGATGTTAGTTGTTTGTTTTTGGTTATTTGTTGTTAGCTGATTGCTTTTCTTGAAGTCGATATTTGTTTGAGGGAAAAACCTAATTTCCTATTTCTATCCCAAACGCTGACCAACAAAAAAATAAAGATGCGTCAATAATAAATTATTTTCAAAGCAGAATTATATGATCGCTCGCTATAATCACCAACCCAGGAAACTTCACCTTCCTCTGAACTAGCTTTTCCCTCAATCTACTTAACTCGAACTCAGTTTAAATAGCTGACGGCGTATAAGCATTAAGTTTACTGGCGTGATGAATTTGTTGTGCCGCGTTTAATCCAGATTCTAATGCTCCTTGAATCCAACCTCGTGTAGTTGAAGTATGGTCCCCTGCAAAATAGAGTCTACCTTCTGTACGTCCCAGTTCATCAAATAAACTTTTCTCCTGCTCATCACTTGGGTAAGCCCAGCCACCCCTAGACCAATGATCATTGCTCCAAGAATGAGTTAGGCTACTGACTGGATAAGAATTTACTCCAGGTAATACCTCCGCCCACCTAGACAGTTGCAAAGCTAGTTTTTGCTGTGAATTTAGCCTATCGATAGCCAGAGCAGTTTCTCCTTTTAAATAAGCATGTAAAATACCAGATCTTCCAGGAGTATCCCAAGTAGGTTGCCAAAGTTCTTCTGCTCGATCAGAAAATATACCCCAACCATTCAAACCTTCTTGGTGCCAAAATCTTTCTGGAAACTCGACAAACATCCTAGTAGCTGGACGATAGTTATATCCTCCATTAATCGCTAATTGTTTTTTAGCAGATAGTTGAGGTTCAAAAATAATGCGACCCATCACTGGCAATGGTACAGTGCAAATGAGATAATCGCCCTCGTATTCATGTCCTGATTGACACCAAACTTTTACTCCAAGAGAATTGTGTACAATTTTGGTCACCGCATCTTTGAGGTGGATGCTTTCTCCTAAAGCAGCAGCAAATGCCTGTGGTAGCCTATCTGAGCCCTGGGCAATTTTAGTCCATTGTAGGAGTCGCCCTGCTGAGAATTGCTTGGCTAAGTCATCAGCACTATTTAAGATGCGTTGTCCATCCTGAAACTTGATATATAGACCTTGTGAGGGGTAAAAGGGAGTCAATTCTAAACTAAAATGTCGAATATAGTTCAGGGCTAACTCATGGCTTGGCTGAATTCTTGCTGCTCCAGCTTCCACAAAATACCCCTCACTAAAATGGTCTCGCAAAGTTAATACTCTGCCTCCTACTCTTGAGCGAGCTTCCAGGACAGTCACTTTATGACCAACAACTGCTAACTCATAAGCCGCAGCAAGACCAGATATACCTGCTCCAACAATAATAACTCTGTGAGGTGTTACTCCTGGTTCCAATGCTCCTGGAGTTTTTGAGATTTGAGCTTGAAGTTGAGCATGGGTTATTGCTGCAGCAAATGTTAAGCAACTACCTAAAATAAATTGACGGCGATGCATGATGAGTAAAAGCACCAGTTAATTTGTCCCACTAGCCTAACAGGGTAAGGGTCATACTAGATCCAGTTTAAATAGACTACTCTCAAAAAAGTAGGGAGATGTTTATTTAAAATTAGACTAAATCCGTTTATGAAAATAGCTTTTTTGCTAGTGGAGAATCAGGGATTTAGGGTAAAAGTTATAGGTTTTGCCAATAATGTTACCCACAAAACCCGATTTAGTATGAGAATCGCTATCTCGTATTCCTCTGGCAAAAATATTTTGCCCATACTGCTTCCGTCAATTGTTGTACTTGGAACAAAAAGTCTAATTTTGTTCCCCATTGCCAGTTACAATCGCATTCTCTACTACTGTCAAAGATTGAGCTTTCTTTTTCGTTTGTGGACGCAAACTTTGCAGCCAGCGATTGAAACTATTGACGTAGGTAAATAACACTGGAACCACCACCAATGTTAACAATGTAGAAGTGGTAAAACCGCCAATAACTGCGATCGCCATGGGACTGCGCACCTCCCCCGCCGCACCCCATTCTAGGGCGATGGGTGTCATCCCCGCCACCGTCGAGACTGAGGTCATTAAAATAGGTCGCAAACGGGACACACCAGCCTCCACAACCGCATGAAACTGGGGTTTACCTTCCTTGATACCTGCGAGGGCAAAATCTACCAGGAGAATGGCATTTTTGGTCACCAAACCCATCAGCAAGACAATACCAATGAGGGCAAATAAACCCAACTCCTTTTGCATTACCAGTAAACCCAGTAAAGCGCCACCAATAGATAGGGGTAAGGCTGCCAAAATACCGAAGGGGTAGAGAAAATTATTGTATAGCAGGACTAGAATCGCATAAATCGAGAGTATCGCTAGCCCCAACGCCCCAGCAAAACGGCTGAAGATATCGCGCATAATTTTTACATCGCCAAAGGGTTCCTCACTAACCTCCGGAGGTAGGGGATTCATTGCAGGTAGCTGTCTCACCTGCGCCATCGCATCTCCTAGGGAAACACCCTCTAAGTTGGCTTCCACTGTCACTTGACGCTGACGGTTAAAGCGCTTAATTTCTGCTGCACCACTAGCAAGTTGAATCGTGGCGACGGAAGAAAGAGGTACCAAAGTCCCATTTGTACTGGGGACTTGCAGGTTTTTCAGCGTTTCCAGGTCATTACGCTGCTGAGGGTCAATTTGCACTCGAATTGGAATTTGTCTGTCTGGCAGGTCAAATTTCGCCAAACTGGAGTCATTTCCACCAATGAGAGCCAGGGATGCGGTTCTGGCGATCGCCTGGACAGAAACGCCCAAATCTGCTGCCCTATCTGGATCTGGTCTAATTGCGATTTCTGGTTTCACTAAACTGGTGCTAGAAACTAGTTCCACCAAACCGGGTATCTGACGCATCTGGCTTTCCAGCGCCTCAGCAGTTGCTTCTAGTACCTCTCCATTCTCACTCTTGAGTACAACTGAGAGGTCTTTTGAACCACCGCCTGCACCATCACTGCGGAAACTGATGCGCGCCCCGGGAATACGACTAAATTCCTGTCGCATCTCCCGTTCAAATTCCTGCTGGGCAATCCTCTCTGACTTGGGCACCAGGTTAACATACATGATCGCTTGGTTTACCGAGTCAGCAGTTGCTAAAACACTACTAGTGGCTGGATTATCTTGGAGTCGCTTGGTTGCTTGCTGCAAAATTTCCACTGTTTCACTAAGTTGCGATCCAGGAGGTAATTCCACATTAATGGTACTTAAACCCGTATCTCCCTCACTAAATAAACCCTTGGGAATATAGGGTACTAACTGTAAGCTAGCAATAAAGAAAACCACCGCTAGCAAGAGGGTAATAATACGATTTCTCAAAGCCCAAGTGAGAAGGTAGCGGTAGGGTTGCAGACGTGGTTTGCGCTGTGAAGTGGAACTTCCATTGCCCTTTTTCTTCAAAGGTTTAGACTTGAGTAAATAGGCACTCAGCATCGGTGTCATCGTGCAAGCCACCAAGGTAGAAAACATGGTGGAAACAGCCACGGTGTAGCCGAAGGGCTGGAAAAATTGTCCTGGAATACCACCCATCAAGGCTACAGGCACAAATACCGCCACAATCGTTGCTGTGGTGGCAACTACCGCCAAACCAATCTCTCTGGCTCCATCTAGGGCTGCCTGAAACGGTTTTTTACCCATTTGGAGATGCTGATCGATGTTCTCAATCATACAAATCGCATCATCTACCAAGTTTCCCACCGCCAGTGCCAAAGCCAGCAATGTCATCCCGTTTAAGGTGTAGCCTAGGGCTTTCATCACCGAAAAAGTAGGAATAATCGATAGCGGTAGGGCGACTGCTGTAATCAGGGTAACTCGCCAGTCACGGATGAAAAAACCCACAGTTACTACAGTTAGCAGCGAACCCAAAACTAAAGCATCAATCGTGGCGCGGAAGGAATCGCGAATCGAATTGGCGCGGGTGAAAACAAGTTTTTGTTCAATATCCTCAGGTAGCCTCTTCTCCAATTGTGCTACCGCCTCTCTCACTCCTTCCTCAACGCTAACTAAAGTGCTACCAGTGCTGCGTCGAATCGAATAGGCAACCACTGGCTTACCATTGAGGAGTGCGGCTTTGCGGGGATCGCCGAAACTATCGTCAACTGAACCTAAACTAGACAGAGGTATACTATCCCCTCCAGGTAAAACAATAGAATAATCTCGCAGTTGTGCCACCGTGGCAGCACTACCTAGAGTCCGAATATTTTGCTCTCCGCCACCTATTTCTGCACGACCACCAGGTAAATTAATGTTGTAGTTGCGTATTTGCTCATTAACCTCCGTTGCCGTAATCCCAAAAGCCTGGAGACGATTTGGCTCTAGATTAACGCGAATTTCTCGGTCTACCCCACCCAAGCGGTCAATTTGGGCGACTCCTGGCACATTTAACAGTTCCCGACTAATATTGCGATCCACTAGATCGCTCAATTCCTCAACAGAACGCTTATCTGAGGATACAGCATAGGTCATCACTGCACCGCCAGCAAATCTTAAACGCCTAACAATTGGCTCATTAATATCTTGGGGTAAATCTTGACGAATCTGCGCCACCGCATTGCGCACATCGTTGGTTGCTTGATTAGCATCGGTTCCCAGGACAAAATTAATCGTTGTCGTAGAACTACCTTCAGTGACGTTGGAGGTAATTTCATCAATATTACCCAAACCAGCCACCGCATCCTCAATCCTCTTTGTCACCTGGGATTCCAATTCTGTGGGACCAGCACCCCTTTGAGTAACTGTAATCATCACGGCGGAAATATCAATGTTGGGGTTATTATCGATTCCCAATTCACCGAAAGATTTGAGCCCCACAATGCCCAAAATTAGGAACATGACGATGGTGGGAATCGGATTTTTGATTGACCAAGAGGAAACGTGGAAAGACATCTTACATTTTGGGCTAATTTTTGCTAGAAATGACGATTACTGGATAATGTCGACACGGTCACCGGGACTGAGATATTCTTTACCTTTGATAACTAAGCGATCTCCCGCCTGCAAACCATTTTTAATTTCGACCTGTTCATTAGGCATTAATTCTCCTACCTCCACAGACTGCGCCTCCACAGTGCCATCACTCAGCACACGGTAGACAATTGCGCTGCCATCACTTTGGGGCAAGATAGCCTTAAAAGGAATACTTAAACCCGTCGTTGCTGAAGTTACGATTGTGCCTCGCAAAAACATCCCTGGTTGCAGGGAACTCACCCCAGGTAAATCCACTTTAATCGTTGCTTTGCGTGATGTTTCATCAACTACCGGGTCGATTTCACGTACCTTACCAGTTAGTTGCAAGTTGCGATCCACATCAGAGCTAATTTCAACTGTCTGTCCAGGGCGAATTTCTGGCAATTGGGTTTCTGGGACCTCCAGGCGCAATTCTAAGCGCCCATTTTCTATGATATTAAAAAGATTTTGGGAATTAGAAGTTACATTACCCACACGGGCATCTCTGGAGGCTATTTTCCCTGATACTGGAGCCAGAACTCTCGTTTGTTTCAGCTGTTCACTCACCAACTGTACCTGTCCCTTAGCACGGGCTAATTGCGCCTCTGCTTGGGTAATTACCTCTGGGCGAGGTCCTGCTTGCCTTTCCGCCAACTCTTCCTTTGCTTCCCGCAGGCGGGCTTGGGCTTGGTCTAAATTAGATTTTTGAATACGCTCTTCATTAAGAATCTCATCCAAGCGATCGCGAGCAATTGCTCCTTGGGCTTCTAAACCTTGATTACGCTGAACACGCTTTCTTGCCAAATCCAACTCCGATTTAGCTCTCTCCACATCTGCTGAAATGCTGCTCACTCGCTCCCTAGCCACCCCAATTTCCTCTGCCCGACTCCCAGCCCGCAGTTCCGCTAAACGGGCTTCTGCTTGGGCCATTTCCGCCTGGGCTTGAACTAACTGGGCTTGCAAGAGAGCATTATCGAGTTTCACTAGTAGCTGTCCCCGACTCACCACATCCCCTTCATCAACCAAAACCTGCTCAATTTGTAAGCCACTCGCCTGGGAGAGAACCGAAATCATTTCCAGGGCGTCAACGCTACCAGTTGCTTTCAAAGTACGATTTACACTTGTTGTCACTGCTTCTGCTACAGTCACACTCTTAGCTGGCGTTTGGGCTACAGTTACTGGTGCGGTGGCTTCTGCGGATACCGATGACTCAGAAGAGATTAAACGCGTACCCACCAATGTGAGTAACATACCAATAGCGATACCGCAGAAAATACCCTGCTTTTGTGCAAACCATTGGCTTGGATTCTTCGCTGTGGATAACTCTGGAGATTCTACTGGAGGTTGATTCCCATTGAACTCTGGTTTGTTTTGGGGTATGTTTTCTCGGCTCACGGTTTTTCTCTCGATGAAAATTTGGTTTTAGGGTAGGCTGCTATCAGCTCTCATTCTTTAAGCTTTACTTCATATTACTTAATGTATCTCGCAAATGGTTGTTAATGAAAATTGGGAGCCGGTATTTTTGTACTAACCCCGACTCCCAACTTCAGGAAATGTTCCCCAAAAAAAATTAAATTACGCTTGCTTTTCTAGCTAGCTTTAACTTTAATCAATCCCTTTTAGCAACAACGTTTTACTGTGATTCTCCCTCCTCAGAATTTTCAGTATTGCGCTTATTGGTAGTGTTGTTTTGTTGGTTATTCTTGCGGAAATAACTTCCGTTGGATGATTTACGAAACTTACGAGCATAAGCTTTGTTTCGTTGAGCTTTTTCTTTTTTTAGGTTGCGACGCTTAGACATAATCACCTCATGATAGACAAAGTAAAACGCCTCTGGTGCTGGTTGGTCAAATTACTCCCAAACCTCCAGGAGACGTTTTTCGATACAAAATACTATGAAACCATAACTACCAAAGGTAGCGGTGATTCCAATACTTGCCTTAAGAGCCAGTAATTACAGTACTCACTACACCTGTTGAAAATTAAACATATGTACTGAGGCAAGACCAAAACTTTGGTTAAGAGCAAGTAATATGATGCCACAGAACCACCCAGGTAAAACTGAATCTCATTAGTGAGACCTCCACTTATACCAATTGTATTGCAGTTGTTTCCAAATTTTCTATCTTGTGGAGTAATAAGATTTACCCTGAAGCTAAACTCTGTGGTGGCAAATGAAGTTAATAATAAACTCTAATCCCTGCTTTTGCTTCAAATTAGCAAAGACAAAAGGTTTATCTCCTCGCATTTTTTTTGCATCACGTTCCATGACTTGCAAATCTGCTCCTACTTGGGGAGCTAAATCAATTTTATTAATAACCAGCAAATCTGACTTAGTAATACCAGGTCCACCTTTGCGGGGTATCTTATCGCCAGCAGCTACATCAATGACATAAATGTTTAAATCAACTAATTCTGGACTGAAGGTAGCTGCTAGATTATCACCACCACTTTCAAGAAAAACCAAGTCTAAGTCGGGAAAGCGCAGTTCTAATTCTTCAATAGCGGCGAGGTTCATTGACACATCTTCACGAATCGCAGTGTGAGGACAACCTCCGGTTTCTACACCCAGAATACGCTCTTGTGCCAAAGCCTGAGAGCGGACTAAAAATTGAGCATCTTCTTGAGTGTAGATATCATTAGTGACAACTGCAATTTGATAGTTTTGGCGCAGGTGCTTACACAAAGCATCTAATAAAGCTGTTTTTCCTGAACCTACTGGTCCAGCAATCCCAATCCGAAAAGTATTCATCAGTTCTAGTTACGGGGATTTGTGCATATTTGCTCTTGGTACTCTCAAAGAAGCATAAGCATGTATTTTTTGTGCGGAATTTTAGAATATTTTTTTTTCCTCCAAAATATAATGTGACTCCAAATTTCCCTCAAAAACCCTCAGCTAAACCGCTACACAGAAATTAAACTCACCTAAATCCAGGCGATTGGCAAATTGTATAGTTCATAATTGCTTAGTAGTCTTTGATTTGCCATCGTAACTAGTTCCACAGGGCGAGATAAGGAATCTATGAGCAGCCATCCCAACCAATCCCCGAAAGGGAATATCTTGATTGTTGATGACACACCAAATAACCTCAGATTATTGTCAATTACACTCACTAAGCGAGGTTACACCGTTCGTAGTGCTATTAATGGTTCGATGGCTTTAACTGGGGCAAATGCTGAGCCACCAGATTTAATTTTACTAGATATTATGATGCCAGGAATCAATGGTTATCAAGTATGCCAAAAGTTAAAAAATAATCCGAGGACTGCTGATATTCCAGTAATTTTTATTAGTGCCATTGATGAAACTTTAGATAAAGTTAAAGCTTTTAGTATTGGTGGAGCAGATTACATTACTAAGCCTTTTCAAATTGAAGAAGTACTAGTACGAGTAGAACATCAAATTACAATTAGAAAATTACAAAAAGAACTCCAAGAAAAAAACTTAGAGCTGGAGCAATCTAATTTAGAACTATTGAGGTCTAATCAGGAACTAGAACAGTTTGCCCACGTAGTTTCCCATGACCTGCAACAGCCTCTACAAGGGGTTATGACTTCCTCTGAGTTATTGGCACTTAAATATCATCAATGCTTGGATGAAAAAGGAAACCTTTATATTGAGCGTATTAGAAATGCTAGTGTGGTGATGCAACAGCTAATTCAAAATTTGCTGACCTATTCACGGGCTGGCTTTAATGGTGAGCAAATGGAATTAACGGACTGCGAAATTATACTGGGAAAAGTTTTAACTAATCTAGAAACAGATATTACTCGCAAGGACGCAAAAATTCAGTGCGATTCTCTACCAAAAGTAATGGCAAATAGCATTCAATTAATGCAGCTATTTCAAAACCTAATTAGCAACGCTATTAAATTTCAATTTAAAAATCAATCCCCAAATATAAGAATCTCTGCTCAACGTCGCCACAGCCAAAACTCTTCTAATTATGAAGAATGGCTTTTTATAATTCAAGATAATGGCATTGGTATTAAGCCAGAAAAATTTGAAGCTATTTTCCAAATTTTTTGTCGTCTCAATCGCTCTCAAAATTATCCCGGCACGGGTATTGGATTGTCTACGTGCAAGAAAATCGTCGAATATCACGGAGGCAGAATTTGGGTTGAATCTGAGCCAGGTATTGGTACCAGCTTTTACTTCACCCTTCCCATCAGATAACTAACCGAAGGGGCCCCGCAGCCCATTTTTTCAAAGAGGAGACCGATAGTCACAAGGGCCCTTTGTTATTTGTGATTGTTTGTTTGACAAACAACAAATAACTAACAACAAACAACACGAAATCTCTCGTGCTTTAGCCAGGGAATGAGTTAAAAACATTAAAAATCAAGAAACCTCAGCTTCGCCTCCAAAGCGGTATCCCTTACCATAAACAGTAGTAATTAAGGGCTTTTCTCCAGGATGCTCAATTTTACGACGCAGTAAACGCACTAAAGCAGCGAGTACATTACTGCTAGGTTTTTCTTCCTCTTGCCATAAAGATTGATAAATTTGTTGGTGAGTGAGTAATTGACCACAATGACGCATCAAATAAGCTAAAAGCTGCATCTCTTTGGCAGAAAGTTCAATTGCTCTACCTTGACGATAAGCAAGTTGATTTTCTAAATCTAGCTCCAAATCTGCTACCTTTAAGTGTAGTGAGGTGTTGTGTACCTCAAAACTAGAGGAACGTCTCAAAAGCGCCCGCACCCTGGCGAGCAATTCCCGCAGTTCAAAGGGTTTGACTAAATAGTCATCCGCACCAGCATCAAGTCCCATGACTCGGTCATCTACAGTATCTTTTGCAGTGAGAAAGAGTACTGGTGTTGTTTTACCTAGCAATCGCAACTCACGACAAATATCTAAACCTGATTGCTGTGGCATCATCCAGTCTAAAATTAGTAGCTCGTATTCCTGTTGTTGTGCTAACTGACTCCCTGTGATACCGTCATTAGCTACCCGAACTTGATAGCCTTCATGGCTAAGGATACTACTTAAAGGATCCGTTAGTTCTGGTTCGTCGTCAACAATCAAGATACGCACGGGTTTACTATCTAAGTGAAAGTGAGCAACACACTGATGAGTACAATACACAAAAGTAAGATTAAGCCTCGGTTTCTTTGCAACCAGTATTTTAGGTTAGACAAATTAAAATTAGACTGGAGTGGTTGAACTGATTGATTGGCAATGGTATTAGCGTAATCTTGATAGAGAGTACAGCTTTTAGCATAGGGGCGCTTGGGAAAGTTACAGGTATCATCTTGGTGATAGCGACAATCGGCACACAGAAAAGTTTCTCCTGTTGACTGGTGTAAGGTAATACCAGGATGACCATAGGCTTTAAGCTGATTCTGGCAAAAAGGACATTTAATCGCCTCAGATTCAACAGGTTGGTGACAACGTGGACAAGTAGTCATGGTTCAGGAGTTTCAGTAGTTTCAGGAAGTTAGGGTAGGGGAAGAATCAACAACCAATAACCAAGAACTAAAAATCTGTGTGAGGAAACTTGCGCACTTGATATTCTTTAGATTCCACCATGTCGTAATTACCGCCTAAAGCTTGATTAAATTTTTGTTCTGTAAGTTCTAAATCTGCTTGGGGAATAGCAAACCACTGCTCCCTAGTTTGCCAACGAATCACAATTACCACCTCCTCTGCTTGTTGGGGATTGAGCCAAATTTCCTTACCCAGGAAACCAGGATATTGAGCTAACATAGTTGTCCAAATCGCTTCATCTTGAATAATAAATTCTTCACGCAATTGGGCTGCAACCCGAAATTTTAACCATTCAATGACCATAGATATTGTTTTGCCCGGTAATTACTACTAACATACTGCGCAAGAGAGTCTCTTAGTTGTGCCATGATGAAAAGGTTCAGAGGATAAGGAATTCCCATTATTACGGAGAAGGTAATATGGACGACAATAACTGGGTTAGACAGCTATTAATGGTAGGTATTGGAACAACTTCCCTAGCAGCAGAAAAATTGCGCGAAGTGAGTGAGGAATGGGTTAAGGAGGGTAAGATTAACCCTGACCAAGCAAAGGCATTTGTGGATGATTTGATGACTCATTTAAAATCTGAGCAGGGGAGTTTTGAGTCGCAAATGGAACGACAGATGCGTAATATGATGCAAGACTTAGGAGTTCCTCGCCAATCAGAGATGGATGAACTCAGAGGGCGGATTGATCGCCTAGAGCATCAAATACGCGATTTAGAAAACCGACTCTGGCGTTAAGGGCACTTTAGGTGAGAGTATAGGGAAATGAGAGAAATTTTAATTAGTTTTGGGGTTATTGCTGCTTTTGCAGTTTTACTTGTCCTGTCTCTAGTTTTTGGTAACGGCTCTGGGCAAAAGACTATAGCAAATCCTGCTAATCCCAATCAACAGGAAATTACTCAAGAGCAAACTAGCTCTAGCGATCAAGTTAACTCAGATACAAGTAACCTGGTAGCTACGGCAGCCAATTCTTCAGAAGCAAAAGATAATATGGAAAATGAAAATGTTGTAACCACTGCATCTGGTCTTAAGTATGTAGATATAGTGGAAGGTGAAGGAGCTGAGCCTACTAGAGGTCAAACGGTGACGGTTCACTACACGGGCACTCTCGAAGAAGATGGAAGTAAGTTTGATAGTTCACGAGACCGCAATAGTCCCTTCTCATTTAAGATTGGCATAGGGCAAGTAATCAAGGGTTGGGATGAAGGCGTTGGCAGCATGAAAGTTGGCGGTAGACGCAAGCTAATTATTCCCCCAGATTTAGGTTACGGCGCGAGGGGAGCAGGTGGTGTTATTCCTCCCAATGCAACTCTGATTTTTGATGTGGAGTTACTCAAGATTTCTTAAAGGTCATCACACTAATTTGTGCGCTATCATATAATAGTAAGCCAGATTACATATACTAGGGGCCGTCACGGTTTCGACAGGCCAGCGAAAGCTGAAATGTGACTCGGGTCGAGAGTGAGTCTTCTCTCGTAAATACCGGACTCAAAACAAATGTAACTGCGAATAACATCGTAAAGTTTGAGCGTCAGGCAGCTCTTGTTGCCTAAATCTAAAACCTAGATTTGCTCGTTCCTAGTTTGACTCCGTTAAGGATTAGGAACCAACCCCCAACGGATGCACTCTCTATTCTGCCTCTAGTCAGTTATTGAGTAAAGACTTCACTAGAGAATCCCATCATCCGGGATAAGGGATGGTTCCCGCCCTAAGGATTAGAGGGGCTATGCCTGTGAATGAGCATGATGTAAATACCTGGTTTGGACAGCAGTTCAACTCTGCTCGGCTCCATTGCTTCAAATTAATAAACTTAGAAAGTGGTGCTTGTTTTAGGGTAACGCCTAGGCAAGCACTGCTTTTTCGATGAATTCTAGTTGGCGCACTAAACTTTTTGCTCCAAAGATTTAAGGTATTCTGTATTCACTCCAGACTCGCGCGGCAGAGAAATTTTCCCGGTACGTGCGATTTCGCGAATACCAAATTTGTTGAGCATCTGCATTAGTGCCACCATTTTACCAGGATCGCCTACGACTTCCAAGGTCAGAGTAGCATCAGAAATATCAACAACGCGAGCCCGAAACACATTGGCTACTTCAATCGCTTCGCCACGATTAGAAGCAGTAGCATTAATTTTAATTAGCATTAACTCCCGCTCTACACAAGGAGTTCTAGTAATATCGAGCACCTTTAGCACATTAATCAGCTTGTAGAGTTGCTTAGTTAATTGCTCAATGCTGTGTTCATCTCCCGGTACCACCATTGTAATCCGAGAAACACCCATGTTCTCTGCTGGACCCACGGCTAGACTTTCAATATTGAAGCCGCGTCGAGCAAATAAACCAGCGATGCGCGTCAACACTCCAGCTTCATCTTCAACTAAAACAGAAATGGTGTGTTTCATAACCCAAGATCCAACAGAGAAAGAAAGACTGGAATTTTTACTTACAAGTCAAAAAACCCCAATCATCCCAGTTTAATCAATTGTGGTGCTTTTTGAAACCAGCTAGTAGTTTAGATTCTATTAACTTGAGCTAGCACTCTTTTTTTTCGTTGTTTTCTTCTTTTTCGTTTTCTTAGTTTCCGTTTTCTGAGCCAAGGCAGTCAAGGCAACTTCGAGGGTTAGGCTTTCCACCGTTTCTCCTTCAGGCATTTTGGCGTTGACTTTACCATGTTTCACATAGGGTCCATAGGGACCATCATAAATGTTTACAGGTTCTTGGTCTTCGGGATGAACGCCTAATTCTCGCAGAGGTTTTTTGGTCTTACTACTACCACCTCGTCCCCGCTTTGGTTCTGCCAATAATGCCAAGGCACGCTCAAGAGTTACAGTTAAAACATCATCTCCTGCAGCTACTTTCAGAGAACGATAGTCTTTACCATTTTTACCCTGGTCATGAACTACATAGGGGCCAAAACGACCTAATCCCGCCTTGACAGAAGCGTTGGTCTCAGGATGAGTACCTAGTAATCGTGGCAGGGAAAGTAAACCCACAGCCATTTCTAGAGTTGTTTCCTCAGGTTTTGTACCCTTGGGTAAGGAGGCGCGTTTCGGTTTTTTATTTTCCTCAGTCTTTTCTCCCAATTGTACATAGGGACCATAGTTACCGTTGAGGAGATAAATTGGTTCCCCTGTTTCGGGGTGCAACCCTAACTTATCAGGACCTTCTAGTTTCTGGCGTAGTAAGGTTTCCACCTGTTGCGGGTTTAGGTCTGCTGGAGTTAAATCTTGGGGAATGGAAGCAGTGAGAGAATCATCACCATTTTCCACCTCCACATAGGGACCAAATTTACCGATTTTGACCTTGGCTGACAAGTTGTCTAGCTGTACAGTCTTTGCCGTTGCGGGGTCAATTTGACTTTCTTGTTCCTTAACTTGTGTTTCTAACCCTTGATCCCCCAGATAAAAACTCTTCATGTAAGGTAACCACTGGACTTGTCCTGTGGCGATTTCATCGAGGGTTTGCTCCATTTTGGAGGTGAATTTGGTATCGACTAAATCAGAAAAATGTTCTTCAAGCAGTTTAGTGACAGCAAAGGCGGTAAAGGTAGGAATGAGGGTTTTATTGCGCATTTGCACATAACCGCGGTCAATAATGGTGCCGATAATACTAGCGTAGGTGCTAGGTCTACCAATCCCTTCACTCTCAAGGATTTTCACCAAAGAAGCCTCGGTGTAACGGGCTGGTGGTTGGGTATCATGACCAATGGCTTCAAGTTCTTGGCAAGCAGGGGTATCTCCCACCTTCAGAGATGGCAAAATCACTTCCTGACTGTCTAAAGCGGCGTTGGGGTCATCGGAACCTTCCACGTAGGCGCGGAAAAAACCGGGAAAATCAATGCGTTTACCGGAGGAACGAAAACCAGCGTCTTCCACATCGATATTAATCGCGATTTGAGTTAATTTGGCTTCCGCCATTTGGCAAGCAATGGTACGCTTCCAAATCAAATCGTAGAGGCTTAACTCCCGACCCGACAAACCTGTTTCTTTGGGGGTACGGAAGCTGCTACCAGCAGGACGAATCGCCTCGTGTGCTTCCTGGGCACCTTTGCTTTTGGTGGTATATTTGCGAGGTTTGGGGCTGAGGTATTCCTTGCCGTATTTTTGCTCTACACAGCTTCTAGCTGCCTGAATCGCCTGTTGGGATAGATTTACCGAATCAGTACGCATGTAGGTGATATAACCTTGCTCATAGAGGCTTTGGGCAGTACGCATGGTATCCCTAGCGGAGATGCCAAGTTTACGATTGGCTTCCTGTTGCAGTGTGGAGGTGGTAAAGGGTGGTGAAGGTTTGCGGGTGGTGGGTTTTTCTTCGACTTTACTCACACTCCAGGTTTTGTCCTGAAGCTTTTGTTTGAGGGTTTGGGCTTCCTCTTCGCTGAGTAGTACGACTTTGCGTCCCTTGGCAATTTTACCGGTTTGGGGGTCAAAATCGCTGCCACTGGCAATGCGTTTGCCATCTAGGGTGATTAATTTTGCTTCAAAGGAAGTTTTATCTTGTTTTAGTGTTGCCTTGAGATCCCAGTATGTACCAGAATTAAAGGCTCGACGTTCCCTTTCCCGTTTTACCAGCAAGCGTACTGCTACAGATTGTACCCGTCCGGCGGATAAACCCCAGGCAATTTTTTTCCACAGCAAGGGAGAGAGGGTGTAACCGACTAATCTATCGAGGATGCGGCGGGTTTCTTGGGCGTGAACCAGGTTATCATCGATTGTCCGACAGTTGTTGAGGGCAGCGCGGATGGCATCTTGAGTGATTTCATGGAATACCATGCGCTTAGTCGGGATTTTTGGTTTTAGCAGTTGCAGCAAGTGCCAACTGATACTTTCTCCTTCCCTATCTTCGTCAGTAGCCAAGATTAGTTCATCGGCTTCCTTGAGGGCATCTTTAAGTTCTTTGACAACCTTTTTCTTTTTTTTCGGAATTATATAAATCGGTTCAAAGTTTTCTTGAACATTTACCCCTAGCTGTGACCATTCTTTCTCCTTTAAATTCGCCGGAATTTCATCAGCCGAGGAGGGTAAATCTCGCACATGACCCATTGATGCTTCGACACGAAAATCTTTGGGTAGGTAATTACGAATTGTGCGCGCTTTTGTGGGAGATTCGACGATGACGAGAGTTGACATAGGTTTGTCAGTGGTCAGGTTGGATTTAGTTTTTTGGTAATGGATATGTTTTGGAGAGGGTCAAAAATAGCTAGGCAACTTTAGCCTCTGCCTTTACTTCCTTGTTCAGCCAGGGTAACACCATCGTTCACGGTACTAAAAAACTAGCTTAATCCAAGATAACTATAAATGTCCTCTATTTGCCCTTTTGATGTGAACTACCTTCATTTTAATCAGGGCTTGATCTAAATTAATTCTGTTTGATGGTAAGTTCAATTAATTGCGAAATCTAACCAAAGGTCTTACCCCACAAGAGAGATAAAATGTGGGAGCAAGAAATAAATTGGGGTAGATTGCGGGTTACAATCCACTGTAAAGGTTTTTTAAAAAAATCGGCTATAGCCAGTTTTGACCAGGGCAAGGCTCAACGTGGGTGTTTCGTTTGCTCAAATTTTAGTTCCATTTAGCTAGAGTGTATGGATTTTTCTAGTAATATTGCTGCCCAGCTTAACGCTGGAACCATTTTGCCGGAGGGGATAATTATTATTACCCTCATGGCAGTACTGCTGGTAGATTTGATTGCAGGACGCAAGTCATCTCGCTGGTTGATGTATATAGCCATTGCAGGCATTGTGGCGGCGGAGTTTGCCCTTTACCAACAGTGGAATAGTGCCGATCCTATAGGTTTTTTGGGTGCTTTTAATAGCGATAATCTTAGTATTGTCTTCCGGGGAATTATTGCCCTTTCTACAGCGGCGACGATTACCATGTCCGTGAGTTATATTGAGCAATCGGGTACTTCTTTGGCAGAGTTTATTGCCATGTTGCTCACGGCGACTCTTGGTGGTATGTTCCTTTCGGGAGCCAATGAGTTGGTTACTATTTTTGTGTCCCTAGAACTTTTAAGTATTTCTTCTTATTTGCTGACAGGTTACACCAAATTAGACCGAAGATCCAATGAAGCGGCGCTGAAATATTTGCTAATTGGTGCTTCTAGTTCAGCGATTTTCCTCTACGGTGTCTCTTTGTTGTACGGTTTGTCTGGGGGAGAAACTAGCCTGGATGCGATTGCAGCGGGAATTGCTACGGCGGGAACCAACCAATTGGGAATCGCGATTTCTCTGGTATTTGTGATTGCAGGTATTGCTTTTAAAATTTCTGCTGTTCCTTTCCACCAGTGGACTCCCGATGTTTATGAGGGTTCTCCAACTCCTGTGGTGGCTTTCCTTTCGGTGGGTTCCAAGGCTGCTGGTTTTGCCCTTGCAATTCGTCTTTTGACGGTACCATTTGCTTTTGTTACCCAAGAGTGGCGTTTAATTTTCACCGCCCTAGCTATTTTGAGTATGGTGTTGGGTAATGTGGTTGCTTTGGCACAGAGTAGCATGAAGCGAATGCTGGCTTACTCCTCAATTGCCCAAGCTGGTTTTGTGATGTTGGGTTTAATTGCGGGAACTGAAGCTGGTTACGCCAGTATGGTGTTTTACTTGCTGGTGTATTTGTTTATGAATTTGGGCGCTTTTTCCTGCGTTGTTCTGTTCTCCTTGCGGACGGGAACTGACCAAATTAGTGAGTATGCGGGTTTATACCAAAAGGATCCTTTACTTACGCTGGCTTTAAGTATCTTTTTGCTATCTTTAGGTGGAATTCCTCCTTTAGCAGGCTTTTTCGGTAAAATTTACCTGTTCTGGGCTGGTTGGCAAGCAGGACTTTACGGATTGGTACTTTTGGGTTTAGTTACTAGTGTAGTTTCGATTTACTACTACATCCGCGTTGTTAAAATGATGGTAGTAAAAGAACCCCACGAGATGTCAGAGGCGGTGAAAAATTACCCACCAATTCGCTGGGATTTTCCTGGTATGCGTGCCTTACAATATGGTTTAGTACTGTCTCTAATCGCGACGACAACAGCAGGTATTCTCTCCAATCCTCTGTTTACCCTAGCTAATAATTCCGTGACGACTACACCAATGCTTCAGCCTCAAATTGCACAGGTTTCATCGTTGGAAATAGCTGATGAAGTTGAGGAAGTGGAAATTGAGTCTGCAGCGCAGATGTAGGTAAGGAAATTAGTTAATAATTTAGGTGTGGGGACGTAAATTTATGCGTCCCTTTTTTTGGGAAAATAGTCTAGTAGCCTGTTTATAAGCCTGGGTTAAACTTAGTTATCAAAATAATTTAAATAACTTTGGGTTGGCTACCAATGTCTGGAAAATATCAATGGTATAAATTTGCGAGTGTGGCGCTACTGAGTTGGGCTATTGTGGAAGGAGGCGCAGTTGTTGCTAAGTCACAAGTATTCTCAGGCGCTACGAAACAAGTTATTGATGGACTCCATAGCGAGAATTTAAACGCTGCTAAGCTGTTTCAGCAAGGGGTGAGAAGGTATGGAGAGGGAAACTTTTCTGCTGCTGCTACGGCTTTCAGACGCGCTTTGCAACATGACTCATTGATGCCGATGGCGTATTATTTATTGGGCAATAGTCTGGCACAGCAAGGTCAAACTAGTGAAGCAATCATTCAATATCGCCAAGCCATAACACTCAACCCAAGTTTAAAAGAAGCTCACTACAACCTCGGTATTGCTTTATATGAGCAGAATAATTTAGAAGCAGCAATTAATCAATTTCGTAATGTTATTGCTCGCGATCCAGGCTTTGCTTCAGCTTACTACAATTTGGGTTTAGCTCTTACTAATCAAGGCAATTATCTTCAGGCGCAACAAGCTTTTGAGCAAACTATTGCCCTAGAAGCAAAACACGTAGGAGCTTATTATAATCTTTCTTTGTTGCACATCAGACAGGAACAAACTGGAGAGGCGATTACTTCCTTAGAAAAAGCGATTGACGCAGACCCTAAATTTGCGGCAGCCTATTATCAGTTAGGAGTTCTTTATGCCCAGGAAGAGGAGCTAGAATTAGCTAGGAATAACCTAATTAAAGCTGTAGATTTAGAACCGAATAATGCTGCAGCCCAATATGAATTGGGTAATGTTTTCTTAGCTTTAGGTGATACTGGTGCAGCAGCAGGTAGATTTGAGCAAGCAACACGGTTAGATAGAGATAATCCTGAAGCTTTGCAAAAGATAGGATTAATCTTACTGGAGAGGGGAGAAAATGACCAGGCGATCGCTAAACTAAAGGAAGCGGTACGTTTGCAACCTCAGGATTCTTTAGCGCACTATAATCTTGGTGTTGCTTACCAACGTACTCAATTATATGAAGAGGCGATTGTTCAATACGAGGAAGCGATTAATCTTAATCCTAATTTGACTGATGCTTTGTACAATATGGGCGTTTCTCTGCAGGAATTAGGGAAGCGTGAACAATCTCTTACTTTCCTCCAAGAAGCACAAAATCGCTATCGTTTGCAAGGAGATTCAGAGAAGGCGGAAGAGGTTAATTTTTATTTGCGATAGATAATATAGGGACGTAAAATTCTGCGTCCCTACAATTGGTAAAAATTCAGATATCTTATGATTTAGCTGCATTGATTTTAACTCCCATTAAAAATTGGACAAAAGACCAAGGTTTAACGAGTAATTCATAGGCAAGAATAGTTATCACAGCAGTCAGAATAGTTAAGAGTAAAAATTCTGGCAAAAATCCTAATTCTAGTGGCGTAATATAGATTCCCAAAATAACTGTGATGGGAAGGTGCAAGACATAGAAAGGGAATGAAGCTTTTTTCATGTACACTAAAAAGGGATTATTACTGGTTGCTAAATAGCGGTATGCGAGAGCCAGCATCAAAGCAATTACACTCCAAGTATGAACTCCAGTCACTGCAGAACAAAGTAAATGTCGTCCTAAATCAGAACCATCATAGAAAGCTTCTTGGTACTGGCTAAGCAGAAATAAGCGAGTTATTGAGCTACCTAAGAATAAAACCAGCCAGAGTCGGAGTTTGCTGTTGATTTTTTTACCCAGACTTTGATCAAAAAACAGCAGATAGCCAATAATAAAGGCAAATAAGTTGTAGGTGAAATAGCCCCAATCTGCGATTAGGGTTTGACCATTGATTAATAATGACCAGCGCCAACCCAAGGTTGCCATGATACTACCGAAAATAACCATCGGTAGCCAGACTAAATGAGATTTTAATCCTGTTGTAATCCTCTTAATTCTTTTACTACCAATTTTGAGGAAAAGAGGAATAGTAATCAGATTAATTACCAAGAGATAGGCGATAAACCAAAGATGACCCCAACGAGGGGCAATACCTCGATTACCATTAAATAAAGTCTGAAAGTAATAGGGTAAGTGTTCGAAGAAAAAGTTATTAAAACTACGAGGAGCGTCATTAATTGTTAAAAACAGGTAGGACTGTAGTGTTCCAATAGTAAGCATAAAAAAGACTAAAGGTACGAAGAGTCGCCGTATTCTTTCCCTTGAGTATTCACGAAGCGATCGCCGCGATAGTGAAATAGCAGAACTGTAACCAGCAATCAGAAATAATAAAGGCATATGCCAGGGCGTAATTTCTAGCAGATAAGTACTTAATAAAGTGGAGGTTATGCTGGTGGTAGATACTTGAGAAAATTTTGGAATATATACCATCAACCAAACAACGTGAGAGGGAATTAAGTTGATGATCACAATAGTCCTGAGCCAGTCAAAGTCGTAGCGTCGTTGTATCATTAGCATTTCCAAAAGAGCAATTTTAATCTGATTTTACATTAGTAAATAAGATTAAAATCTATCTGTCAGAGCAATTACAAAAACAACTACCATCTAAACTTACTCTCAAAAACAGAATTATTAACTTCTACTCGCAAAGTTCCTTCTTTCCAACCTAGGGTTACAGGAATATTACCTTGGGTTGGTTGATAGAGGGCAAAATTATCTTCCCATTTATGTTCTTCGCCATTACGAATGACAAAAGGCAAGAGATTATCTTGGTTATAGTTAATTGCTATACTTTTACCTTCCATCCCAATTAATTGCACCTCTCCCTGGGATGATTTATTTAAATCCAAACGACTATTATTTTTAACTGATCGCTTGAAATCTAGATAACTACCGTGGGTTTTCTCTTCTCCCACTTCTAAGGCGAAGCCAGCAAAACCATCACCTTTAGTTGTTGCTCCTAAGGTTTTTTCTTCGGGATATTTTCTGGCAAACTTTTCCTTAGGAATCGCAACTTCACTGTAAGCATTGAGATTAATGGGACGTAGTGCCAGCCAAGTCTTTTCTAGCTGGAAAAACCAAATTCCAGATTCCACTTCTGCTTTAGCACTGCGAGGTATTTGGAAGTAAAAAGGCTGATTATCTGCAGGACGTAACCAAATTAAAAGATTGCGATATTGGGCAATTTGATCGCCTGGATTTTTACCTGTTGTTGCCCAACCTTTACCAGTATTAGCGACAAAATAATCCACACCACGTTGGGAATTAGATGCCATTAATTTAAATGGACTCACATCACCATCAGCAAAGGTGGAAACAAGACTACCCATCTGATAAGTATGACCAAAAAAATTAGTTTCCCAATACTTTGGTTGATCTTCTCCTCCTGGTTTCCAATTTTCGTAAGCGGGTTTACTTCCTAAAATTTCCACAGGCTTTGCAAACTGCTTGCGTGCCAAATCAACTATAGTTTTGGGAGGACGATAACTACTAGTAATAAGATGAATTGTATCTAGTTCCGGCTTAGGATTAGGATGGGTAACATCACCAAAATAAAGCCAAAAAGTGCGGGCTGCACCAGAACCATAAACCACGTTAGCATTGCCATGATCGCGTTTAGTCGGCGCACCAAAACCACCTCGATAGTATTTTAATGCTGCTGCTGTTGCCATCCAATCTAGGGCAGCTTTTCCTAACTCTTTAACTTCTGGATCCTTGGCAAAATCATAGAGATTTAGGTAAGCAGCAAAGGTATGACCAAAATAATTTTCTGAATCCCATTCTCCCATACCAATGTTGTAGAGCGCCCAGACATAACGACGTAGTTTTTGTTGGTATAATTGCCGTACTTCCTCATTACCCGTTTCCTCCGCCATTAGGTAAACTGCAACCTCCCGCATCGCCCGCAGATTGTCTGTGTTGCGTCTATCTACCAAATGTCCCCTTCGACTAATATCCCAATCCTTACCGCTACCATCGCCCTTTCCGTAGACAGGGTGGGATTCCTCTGCTGGATCCTGCGCAGTCCATTTTTTTGCACCCTCAAACATCCTTTGCTTGTAAGCTGGATCTAGGAATTCACCAAAAAAGAAGTATTTGCGAATTTGTCCTTTAAGGGTAAAACTATAGTAATAATCAATGCCTTCGGTGTGTTGATGATCTGAAGCGTTGACATCTTCTGCTTGTAGAAAGGCAATTGCAGCTTCTCGATTCCCCGCCAAAAAGTCAAACATGGCTTTGGGATAGGATCGCTTTTCACTTTCATTGGCAGTTCCACCATACCTCAAACCAGACATCTGCTGAATCACCCTTTGGGCGCGTTGTTGGAATTGCGCTTCTAATTCTGGTGTCCATTCACCGTCATTTTTCGGCGCTGCGGTAACTATTGCGGAGTTAGAAGCGTTGGAGGTGAGAGGGAGATGGATTGCGTTGCAACCAAATAATGTTAAAGGTAGACAAGCAAACGCCAGGAGGGAAATATGGTACTTTCTGATCATGGATTATTCCCAGAGTACAATATCCCAATCCTGGCACACAGGTAGGGACGCAACATGTTACGTCCCCACAGGTGTTACGTCTCTATAGATGTTACGTCCTTCAATAAGTAAGAAGCGCCGGAATTGATGCAAAAGTATCTAAAAAACTATTGCACTTCAGCCTCTGTGGTCACTTCTGGGTTAGGATTATTAAATCTCTCTAGCTGTAAGCGACGAAACTCTGCACTAGCATCGTCAAGGCTGCGATTGGTTTCATTTTGAAAATCAGCACCATTTTTTCTATTAATTAGATTGGCTCGATGGATTAAATCTAGAGCATTAAAAGAACCACCAGTAAGAGCATCGCGCTCGTTAGTTGGATAAGCATCTCTACTCTGGGGATCGTCATTTATTTGAGCCTGGATTGGTTGAGGTAATAAGGCGAATCCTAGACTCAAAGCGGCGGTTAAGCTGAAACCAAGGGCAATTTTACGTTTCATGGCGTTGAAAAAATTTAGCTAATGGGTAATTTTGAACCTAAGCAAAGCGACGACGCAAGAGTGGCTGAATTACTAGTAATGCTAAAGCATCAAAGGCAAAGAGAACTAGCCCTACACCCCAGAAATTTACTGTACCCCAGGGAGTGGTCATCACTGCACTACCAAAAGTCCAATATTGATGGGTGTAGAGGTAGCGAATTGGTTCAATTGCGTAGGTAAGGGGATTGAGAGAAGCAACTATCTGTAACCAGCCTGCCATAAAGGATAGAGGTGCAAGGGCGGTGCTGGCAAATAGAAGTGGTAAGTTGGTGACAAAGATAACTGCGATTAATTCTATATGACCAGCGAGGGCAAAGGCTAAACCTAAACTCAAGGCGGTGACAGCAAATACAATTAGAAATACTAGCAGGGCAATGGTAATTAAGCCTGCTATATTAGGTAAATTTGCTCCCAAAAAGGCGCTAGCAGCAACAATTACTGTTGTTTGAACTAGTGCCAAACTAATAATGTAAATTGTGGAAGCTGCAACAATAGAGTAGCGGGAAGTTAGAGGCGCAACCAAAAGGCGATTAAGAAAGCCAAATTCCCGATCAAACATTACGGGTAATCCAGCATTCAAGGCTCCAGAAAAGGCGGTAAAAACGATGACACCAGGAGCTAAAAATGTACCATAATTCATGTCCGCGCCAAATAATCCTTGGGGAGCATTGTAGAATAAAGCGCCAAAGAGAATCAGCCACATCAAAGGCTGAATTACTCCAGCAATCAAGGTTGTGGGGCGACGTTGTAGTTGAATAAATAGCCGTTTGGTTAAAGCTAGGGTTTCTTGAATAAAATTCCCCCAAGAGTTTTGGTTGGCTACTACTTCTGTAGGTATGGTGGGATTGGGAGAGAGATTGGAGTTAAGTTTGGGCGGTGTAATGGTTTGGCTCATTTTAATTGGTTGTTAGTTGTTAGTTATTTGTTGTTTGTTGTTTGTTGATTGCTGATTGTGGAAACGGATGATGGGTAGTGCTACAGCTTAATTAACAGTTAATAACAACGGATGTGGAAACGGATGATGGGTAGTGCTACAGCATAATTAATGGTTAATAACAACGGATTGGTAATGCACTACTATTGACTTTTACTCTCCCTCCGCTTCCCTTACCTATCTATCTAAATTGAATCTAAAAATCAAATAATTTAAGTCAATAACTTATCCGTTGTATCCTTCCCCTGGTTCCCCTGTATCCCTCGCTTCTACTACTTCCTCTGCTTGAAAGAATCACTTCATTTGTTGTTTCTTTTCTTTCTTTAAATCCCGACTTCCAGCAGCGGCGAGTTCAGCATCCATTAAGGTTTTTCCTGTTGCTGCAAGATAGACATCGTCTAGGCTGGGACGAGATTGTGCCATGCTGAAGGTTGGTAAACCGATTTCTTGCAGGGATTGCTCGATTTTACTGAGAGGGTTACTTTGAGTTTGTACGATTAAGTTTAGGGAGTTTCCTTGAGCTGCATTAACGATTACTTCTTCTACAAATGGTAATTTCTGGAGAATCGCTTGTGCTTTTTGCGCTTCTTCTAGTGGTGAAAATTCCCGAATACGTAGGGTAACGCGATCTCCTCCTACTCTATCTTTTAACTCTGAAGGAGTACCTCCTGCAATCACTACTCCTTTGTCTATGATGGCTAAATTATCTGCTAAGGCATCAATTTCTTCTAGGTAGTGACTGGTAATTAATACTGTTGTTCCTGCTTCCCTTAGCTGACGCAGAAAATCCCACACGACAAAGCGACTTTCAATATCTAACCCGACTGTGGGTTCATCTAAGACTAATACTTCCGGTTGGTGGAGTAAACCAGCTGCTAAATCAAGACGCTTACGCAAACCGCCAGAATAGGTACCAGTTTGTTTGTTTGCGTAGGCTTCTAACCCTAGCATAGCAAGTAATTGGTTAATTCTCTCCTTCGCCGCCGCCCTAGGTAAATGGTAAATTGCTGCTTGTAGTTGCAGTAATTCTCGCCCCGTTAATACCTTATCCAGAGCAACTTCTTGGGCTACATAACCTAGTCTAGCTCTTGCTGCTCTGGGATTATTGAGGACGGAAACGCCACCTACTTCAATTTTGCCTGTATCTGGCTTGGCTAGAGTGCAAAGACAGCGAATTGTAGTCGTCTTACCTGCACCATTAGGACCTAGTAAACCAAATATTTCGCCCGATGCAACGTGAAAGGAAATGTCTTTCACCGCTTCTACTGAACCATAGGATTTTTTTAGGTTTTCGATTACAACCGCAGGAGACATATTAGGGAGATACTAAAGCACTTTTTACTGGTTTTATTTTAAAGGTTTCTTTGTCTTTGAGTTCCCTCTAGTTAGTTTTGGTAAAAATCACTAGAATTAGGGAAAACCACACATTTGAGTGATTTGACAGAATATCTACTCAATTGAAGCTTAATGACACAGCAGTTTTATTCTCAATTTAATGATGATGAGTGAGGATCGGGAATTAGTACTTAGTAGTGAAGATTACAGCTTGCTGACAGATCTTTACCAACTAACGATGACAGCTTGCTACACTGGGGAGAATCTGGAGAGTAAACCAGCTAGCTTTGAGTTGTTTGTGCGGCGATTTCCTGCAGGTTTTGGTTATTTGATTGCTATGGGGTTAGCCCAGGCGCTAGATTATCTGGAGAAGTTGCGCTTTAGTAGCGATCAAATCGCAGCTTTGCAGCAAACAGGGATTTTTCAGCAAGCGCCAGCAAAATTTTGGTCACTATTGGAATCAGCCCAATTTACAGGAGATGTGTGGGCGATTCCTGAGGGTACAGCTGTATTTCCCCATGAACCATTGTTACGGATCGAGGCTCCTTTGTGGCAAGGGCAACTGGTGGAAACCTATTTACTTAATACTCTTAACTATCAAAGTTTAATTGCCACACGAGCAGCACGTATACGCGATGTCGCTGGTGAAAAAGCAAAATTGTTAGAATTTGGCACCAGAAGAGCTTTTAGTCCTCAGGGAGCAATTTGGGCAGCTAGGGCGGCGATTGCAGGAGGTTTGGATGGAACATCAAATGTGCTAGCTGCTTTCAAGTTAGGGCGTAAACCTGTGGGTACTATGGCGCATGCTTTGGTGATGGCGATTGGTGCGCTCGAAGGTAGTGAGGATAAGGCTTTTACTGCTTTTGATCGCTATTTTCCCCAAGCACCTTTGTTAATTGATACTTACGATACAGTGGCGGCTGCACAACGTCTGGCACAACAGGTAAAGGCAGGGGTTAGAAAGGTGAGTGGTGTGCGTTTAGATTCGGGAGATTTGGTAGCATTGTCGCAACAAGTGCGTTCATTACTTCCAGAAACAAAAATTTTTGTTAGTGGCGATTTGGATGAGTGGGAAATTAAGCGTTTGCAAGAGGCTGGTGCTTGCATTGATGGTTATGGATTAGGGACAAAATTAGTCACTGGTTCTCCAGTTGGTGGTGTTTATAAATTAGTGGAAATTGATGGTATTCCCACCATGAAGTTATCTAGTCAGAAGGCTACTTATCCTGGAAAAAAACAGATTTTTCGTAGTAGTGAAGGGGATATTTTAGGTTTAGCTAATGAGAAATTTGGTGCCGATAAACAGCCACTGTTAGAAATGGTAATGTACCAGGGTAAAAAGATAAAAAAAATGGAAACTCTTGAAGAGATTCAAAAGCGCACTCAAACCTCTGTAAATAGTTTGTCTTCACCAACACGTCAACTAAATAATCCAGTTCTTCCTCAGGTTAAAATTTCTGAGGAATTAAAAACATTGCAGGAATTAGTAATGAGTCAAAATAGACAATCGACAAAATAGTAACTATTTCCTTTCGTAACTTCAGTTTGAGTTAAATATATTTTGATTTTGCTACTGATTATACGAAGTAATAGGAGTTACAGCCAACAAGAGAATCAAGATTTTTACTTATCACGAACTCAGGTTTTCGTAGTGTTTTCAAATTAGTTACTTGTATCCCAATCAGCCATTAACCATCAACCATTAACCATTAGCAATCAACCATCAGCCATCAGCCATCAGCCATTAACCATCAACCATTAACCATTAGCAATCAACCATTAACCATTAACCATCAACCATCAACCATCAACCATTAGCAATCAACCATTAGCCATTAACCATTAGCAATCAACCATTAACCATTAACCATCAACCATCAGCCATCAACCATCAACCAAATGAAAATAGCCCTTTTCGGTACCAGTGCAGATCCACCAACTTCAGGACATCAAGAAATACTCAAATGGCTCTGTGATAACTATGATTTAGTACTAGTTTGGGCATCAGATAATCCTTTTAAATCTCATCATAGTGCTCTCTCACATCGCGCTCAAATGCTCTATCTGGTGATTGAGTCCATAACCCAATCTCAATCTAATATTAGATTGCAGCAAGACTTGAGTAGTCGTCGCACTATCGAAAGTGTCGCTAAAGCCAAGAAAATTTGGGGAGAAGAAGCCAGATTCACTGTGGTTATTGGCTCTGATTTAGTTTCGCAAATGCTGAGTTGGTATCGGATTCAAGAGTTACTAGAACAAGTTGAATTGCTGATAGTACCTCGCCCTGGTTATGGAATAGTAGAAAATGACATGGGAGAGCTACAAAATCTAGGTGCAAAATGTAGTATTGCAGACTTAAAAGTACCAGCAGTTTCCTCAACAGCTTATCGTGAAAAGGGAAATACTGATGTGGTGCCTTTAGCTGTTAAAGAATATATTGATCAAGAGCAATTGTATTTATGCCAGAATCGGCAAACAACATAGACAAGAAGATTTTAGCTAGTTTTAAAGTGGGGGTAGACAATGTTATTTTTTCCGTTGATACCCAAAATAATCGTCTTCTGGTTCTACTAGTAAAACGTCATGAAGAACCTTTTTTCAATTATTGGGGTTTACCTGGAACTTTAGTGCGTCAAGGAGAATCTTTAGAAAATGCTGCTCAGCGTATATTAGCCGAAAAAATAGAGGCAAAAAACCTCTATCTAGAACAACTTTATACCTTTGGAGGTCCTAATCGCGATCCTAGAGAGTTACCTGACAGTTTTGGTGTACGTTATATTTCAGTCAGCTATTTTGCTCTGGTTCGTTTTGAAGATATAAAATTAGTAAGCGATTTGAAAGTAACTTCTTGGTATGCAATCGATAAAGCACCAAAACTAGCATTTGATCACAATCAAATTCTTCAGTATGGTTATCAAAGATTAAGGAATAAATTAGAGTATAGCCCTATTGCTTTTGATGTCTTGCCAGATGTTTTTACTCTCAATGACATCTATCAACTTTATAGTACAGTTTTAGGTGAAAATTTTGCTGATTATTCTAACTTTCGTTCTCGCTTACTCAAATTAGGTATTTTATACGATACAGGAGTGAAATCTTCTAGAGGTGCAGGTCGTCCAGCTAGTTTATATCGTTTTGATGCGGAAGCCTTTGCTCCTCTGAAAGATAAGCCAATGGTGTTTATTTAAAGGAGTGCAAATCTTTTGTGATGCCTGGGTATTTTGTTGACAGATAGAATCAAAAAATATTTCTTGGGGCAAACAAAAATAGAGAAGAAGATAAGTTAATAATTTTTCTTTAAATCTAGCCAAACAACATTGATTGTTATAATATGCTATTTATTTGTTGATTGATAAAAAATAATATGAGTATTCTCTACGAAGACAAGTATCTAATTTGTGATGATAATGCGATTACCATTTATCAGTACTATTTCCCGGTAGGTAGTAAACGCATTCCCTATAGTTTAATTACCAAGGTTACAGAGCGCAGCATGGATTGGCTCTCAGGTAAGATAAGAATTTGGGGGATGGATTTTAGTCCAGAATGGTTTCACTTTGATTCTGAACGTCCTCGAAAATCTAGGTGCATTGTCATTGATGAAGGAGAGACAATTAAAGTTGCAATAACACCAGAAAATCACGCTACAGTCTTAGAAATTTTGCGTGAGCAAATTAGTTATTAAAACAGCAATAAATAAAGATAATGAAGATTGCAATTGCACAAATAAATCCTACCATTGGCGACCTCACTGGTAATGCTCAGAAGATACTAGATTCTGCAAATACAGCGAGCCAAAAAGAGGCACAACTGCTGCTAACTCCAGAACTGTCTCTGTGTGGTTATCCGCCACGAGACTTACTCCTAAACCATGCTTTTATCGAGGCAATGTCTGGGAAATTGCAACAGTTGGCGCAGCAATTACCATCGGAATTAGCAGTATTAGTAGGCTGTGTAGATCGCAATTCTTTGGCGACACAAACAGGTGGCAAAACTCTATTTAATAGTATTGCTTTACTCCAAGGAGGAGCAATTAAGCAAATCTTTCACAAACGTCTTCTACCTACCTACGATGTTTTCGATGAACACCGATATTTTGAACCAGGAGAAACCAGCAACTATTTCTCCCTGAATAATATTAAAATTGGTGTTACTATCTGCGAAGATTTGTGGAATGATGAAGATTTTTGGGGCAAGCGAAATTATGAGGTAAATCCTCTTGCTGACCTAGCCCAATTAGATGTAGATTTAGTTGTTAACCTCTCAGGTTCTCCCTACACTTTAGGCAAACAAAAAGTGCGAGAGGCGATGCTAAGTCATAGCGCTAAACGCTACCAGAAACCGATTATTTATAACAATCAAATAGCAGGCAATGATGATTTGCTTTTCGATGGTAGTAGCTTTGCCTTAAATCGCCAGGGAGAATTGGTTTGTCGCGCCTTAGCTTGGCAAACAGACTTAGTAATTTGTCAGTGGAATCAGGAAACAAAAGACTTAATTCCCACTACTATTGCACCCATCTCAGAATGCGAAGAAGAAGAGATTTGGGAAGCTTTAGTTTTAGGAGTAGGCGACTACGCTAGAAAATGTGGTTTTACTAAAGCAGTGTTGGGTTTGAGTGGTGGAATTGACTCTGCCTTAGTCGCCGCTATTGCCGCCGCAGCACTGGGTGGCGATAATGTATTGGGTGTTCTCATGCCTTCACCCTACAGTTCCGATCATTCCATTAGTGATGCCCTAGCGCTAGTAGAAAACCTCGGTATCAGAAGTGAAAAACTAGCCATTGGCGAGGCGATGCAAGCCTATGACACACTTCTCGAAACTATGTTTGCAGGAACAGAATTTGGTGTTGCAGAGGAAAATATTCAGTCACGGATTCGCGGTAACCTACTGATGGCAGTGGCTAATAAATTCGGCTATCTTCTGCTTTCTACAGGTAACAAATCGGAGATGGCGGTGGGTTATTGCACCCTCTACGGCGATATGAATGGTGGTTTAGCTGTAATCGCAGATGTGCCAAAAACCCTCGTCTATGCCCTCTGTCGCTGGCTAAATCGTCAAGGAGAGGTAATCCCTCAAAATATTATCGATAAGCCACCAAGCGCCGAATTAAAGCCAGGACAAGTGGATCAAGATTCCCTACCAGCCTACGATATCCTGGATGATATTTTGCAACGTATTGTTAGCCAACATCAAGGGGCAGCGGAAATTATCGCCGCCGGATACGACTCAGAAGTAGTAAATAAAGTGATGCGATTAGTCAATCGCGCTGAGTTTAAACGCCGTCAAGCGCCTCCAGGATTGAAAATTACAGACCGTGCGTTCGGTACAGGTTGGCGAATGCCCATTGCGAGTAGGAAGTAGAGAGAGTAAGAGAAGCTGGGGATGCTGGGGATGCTGGGGGAGAATTTACAGCAGTGTTGACTCTTAATTCTCGATTCTCGTTTGAGTAAAAGGAATTTGGGAAACAGGAAAATTATAAAATATCTGAATTTTTAACCATTGTAGGGACGTAAAATTTTACGTCCCCACTCTATATGTCCTACTTTACGTTACTGAAAACTTAAATAATGCTTCTTGAGTTGAGGTTAAAGGGCGGGTATTGGGCATCTCCAGGAAAAAAGTAACTCCTCCCTTGGCGCAGGCGAAGCTAGCGGTAAATAAGTCTTCCTTATCTCTAGTCCAGGTTTCCTAAAATTTACTTGTGGATCGATGACTCTCGGCAACAAAGTTAAACCCTGTGCGTCTATTATTTTACCTGCACCCTGTGTCTGTATTTCCGGGGCTACTTGGGTAATTTTGCCCGATTCAATTGCTACATCTCCTTGCAGGAATTCACCTTCAGGTAACAAAATTTGGGCATTGCGAATTAACAATTCCACGGTAGAGGAAATATAAGTTAAAATTCCACAGTAATTCTATCTCGACAATTAAAGTAAATGCACAACTGAGGCCTGAGGGCATATACTCTTTAGATATTCACTCTTATTAACGTTCGTAACATTATTTGGTTATCGAGTAACTATGACTCAAAGCCAGCATCCAGAACCAGAGAAGAAAAACCAGCAAAACGCTGAAAATCCTTGGCTAGAAGCGCTCAAAACCCTTGGCTTGAGTGCGATTCTTGCTTTTGGAATTCGTACCTTTGTTGCCGAAGCACGCTACATTCCTTCTGGTTCAATGTTACCGACTTTGGAGATTGATGATCGCCTGATTATTGAAAAAGTCTCCAAACACTTCCGCAAACCAGAAAGAGGCGATATTGTTGTTTTCCTTCCTCCAGAGCAAGCTAGCGCAATTTGTCTTGGTTCAATTCAGCAACCATCTCAAAGCAGACGACGTGATGCTTACATTAAAAGGATAATTGGACTACCAGGAGACACCATAGAAGTCAGGAATAGAGAAGTTTACGTTAATGGTGATAAGTTAGATGAAAATTATATCAAAGAAGCGCCCAACTATCCCTTGGATCCTGTAACAGTACCAGAAGATTCTTATCTCGTTCTGGGTGATAATCGCAATAATAGCTGCGATAGCCATTCCTGGGGTTTTATTACCCACGATAATATTATCGGTCGTGCAGTGGTGCGTTTTTGGCCTCTCAACCGATTAGGTTCCCTTTATGCAGAGCCGCCCTATCCTGTAGGTAATAAGTAATAAGTAATAAGTAATGAGTAATGAGTAATGTCTAAATTGATCGCCAGAACGATTGATATTACATTCATTGTCTGGAAAATTAAATGTTAGACCAAGCTCAAATGCCTTATTCTATGAGAATCTTTTATCATTCACATTAGGCTTAAGTGGTGTAAGTAATAAGTAATAAGTTTAATTGGCTATTGATCGCTGAAATTAGTTATTAATTGGCTTGATTTGACTAATTTATTACTATTGATAGCAGTTTTCAGTTGAGTAGACATCAAAATTAGACATCTGGGGAAATAAAAATATCTGAATTTTTAACCCTTGTAGGGACGTAACATTTTACCTCCCTACAAATTCTAATAACGAATAACAAATAACTAACAACAAATAACAAATAACCAACAACCAATTTAATACCAATTTAAGGAGGGAAAAATTTGAGGCTTAATTTTCACTTCCTGTAACTGGTTACCTGGATTGAGGTGAAATGCCCTTTTTACAGTCTCATTCCTTCTCAATTGCTGGTTTTTGGCAACTATTTCTCTGATACGCTGCTTTTCTGTATACTCGACAATTTTAGTCTGTGCAATTTCTTTTACACTAGCTTGCTGGGGAATTCTTTGTAGATAGCCAATCGCCTGTTGAAATTCTCGCTTTTGCGCTTGATTATAAGCTTGCTGGAGAAAGTAAGTTGCTCTAATTTGCTCCTTGGCTCTATATTCAATAATTTTTGGTCTAATTTTACTGCCAATCTTGGTTTCCGGTGGAATTTGCTCTAAATAAACCAAAGCTTGAGTGAAGTTTTTCTGCTTCGCTTCTGCAAAAGCTTGATTGAGTAATTTTTTGGCAATACCTTCTGTTTTCGCGTAAGCTTGTTGAGTGAAAGGAGCAGCTTTTTCTTGCCAATAGGCGATATCTGGAATCTTGCTTCCCTCTTGGAGTACATCATACCAGCGTTCCTCTTGGAAAGCCTGTTCTGTAATCGCAAACTGAGTTTCCGCCTTCTCCCATTGCCTCGTCCAAGTTTTTAGTGCAGCTCTTGATTCGTTAAATAAAGGGCTATCATCAGAAATAGATTCAGCAATGGAGAGAGCTTCAAATAGGTTACCATCCTGATATTTTTGGTGTGCGTGTCGCAGCACATCTAATTCTGGAACCGTCGCTATGGTACTAATGAGAGAGTATGCTCCCACTGCAATTGCAATCGCATTGGTTACTGTCATCCCCACTCCCATACCCGTTACAATCAGGGGTAACTTGGAAAAATGGGAAAAGGCAGACTCTAGTAGTTCGATACCATAGTCGATGATATCCGTCGTCGCCAACTTTTCTGCTTTTGGATTGAGCTCTTTTTCGTCTTTCTCTGCCTCTGAAAGTAATTTGTGCTCAATTTGCTCAAAAAGTAGATTTGGTTGCGCTGGTGCGGCTAAATGCGTTTCTAGAGCGTCAATTAGCTCTCCTGCTGATTGGTAACGCTCTTGATGCTCAAACGATACCATTTTCATGACAATAGCAATTAATTCTTCGCTAACTTGGGCAGCTAAAACCCTTTCCTGAAATAGTTGCTCCCAGTCAATATCTCCCTTATCTTCTTGAATAGGTAGTTGGGTAGGCTCTAAACCTGTTAATGCCTGAATCGCAATCATCCCCAAGGCATAGAAATCGCTGCTAGGATATACTGTTGCCAGCAATTGTTCCGGCGCAAGATAGCCTAAGGGATGCGCTGCTGCTTTTGACTTGGCAGGTGGTAATTGATGAGTGTATTGTGGCTCTGTGTAGTCGCGAATTGGTTGAGCAGCACCAAAATCAATCAGAACAAACTTGCTATCCTGGGCTCTTTTAATAATATTATTCGGCTTGATGTCGCAGTGAATAATCCCGCTGCTGTGGACAGACCCAAGTAAATGGGCTAATTCCCGAAGCAAATGAACAACTTCAGATTCACTCCAGCAGGTATCATCGTGCTTTTTGAGAGGAAGACAACTGCCAAGAGTATATCCTGTAATTAATTCTTGAACCAGATAGAACCAATTATCTTCCTCAAAGCAAGCTAGAAGCTGAGGAATTTGCTCGTGAGTACCCAGTTTATCTAAAATTTCTGCCTCATTGAGCAAAATACGTTTACTAGTTTTTAATAGATCTGGAAAATCATATAAAAGTCGCTGGTGTTTGACAACGCACCGATAATTATTAGGCTTTGTGATATCCTGGGCAATGTAGGTTTGCCCAAAGGCTCCAGAACTCAAAACTTGAGTAATCTGGTAACGTTCATGGAGTAGTTGCCCCAGGAGTGGGTAGTAGACTTCGTTGCTCAACAAGTGTCTTCCTGCCAGAGTTGTCTTCGTCTGTTTGGTGTTTTATATATTTTTCTAAGTTAATTGAGTGATTCCGGAAGAGTTGGTAGCGCTGCCCAATTAGATGGAAAATAGTGAGATTTTCTTTTTCAATTTCCTTCCCGATGATTTCACAACACCCTAGTAAAAGGTTGGTGTATGCAGAGTGCTGAAGATTTGGTCTGCAAATCAACTTCCCTCCAATTAATTTTGGAGGGATTTTCTTTGATTGGGGTTAAGAATAATATCAAGTTGGCTTTAACTAAACTAAGTCTGCAATAAGTAGGATAAACGGCGGATGCAGGGAGAGCAAAGGATTGGGTTTTGAGGAAGAAAAGTTTGCTTTTTCTATCTAGGAAGTTACGGTCTATTTCTCTTAAGATACAAGGGAGAGATTATTGATAACTAGCCTTGTAAAAGCTGATTTGGTATCAACTCTAGTTATTGCCAACTCAGGTTATGTAAATGGGATTAAGATTAGCATTTTTTTCTCGACAAAGAATTAGTTTAGCTCTACACTACTGAATCTAATCATCTAAATTGTGTATCTAAATGAAGCCAATCAACTTGATAGATCATCCTGAAGGAGGAAGATACCAGGAGGTATTTCGCTCAAACGTTTCTGTGAGTACAAGCGATGCTAGCGCTAGGTGTGCTCTTAGTCATATTTACTTTTCTCTGAACCAAGATGAAAAGAGTTGTTTTCACAAGGTTGATAGTGATGAAATTTGGAATTTATATCAAGGAATAGGTCTCTATCTCTATCTTTGGGATGGTACTGATTCGCCACCACAACGTATTACAATCTCACCTGAAGAAAACCAATTCTGCTATGTTGTACCTTCAGGCGTGTGGCAGGCAGCAATGCCCATAGAAGGAAAGATTTTAGTGGGTTGTTCTGTGGCACCAGGATTTGAATTTTCAGGTTTTGAGCTTCTTAAGAGTGACTCAAAGAAAGCAGAGCTTCTCTTATCTATTGCACCAGACTTGCGTAATTTAGTTATTACTTAGTAGTCTGTTAATACAAAATAAACCAGTTCTTTTGCTCTACCGTACATAGTCATGAATAAACAGGATCTAATTCAAAACTTAAACTTGCAAGAGCACCCTGAGGGTGGCTATTATTCGGAAACCTATCGTTCCCCTACAATTGTTGATACTGATAGAGAAGGTAAACAAAGACCTGCTATGACTTCTATCTATTATCTGCTGACGGATGATCGCCCTATTGATCATTTTCATATCAATAAGTCAGATATTATGCATTACTTTCATGCAGGTTCTCCGGTTACCTATTTAGTTGTAGATTCTAGTGGCAATTTGGAAAAGTTCAAACTAGGTCTGGATGTGGCAAACGGAGAAAGACCACAAATTCTTGTTCCTGCTGGCTACTGGAAAGCTGCGGTTTTAGAGGAGGGAGAGTTTGGACTTCTAGGAGAAGCTGTGGCACCAGGTTTTGAATTTCGTGATATGGAAATTGCTGAAGCTGAAACATTTAAACAGAAATTTCCTAACCTCTGGGAGCAGTTAGCACCCTATGTCAGGAAGTAATTAATAGCTTCAAGTGTTTAGATTCAGACCTTAATTTATTTGACCTCTAGTTGCGATAAAAATTACAGCTCGGGCAAAATATTAGGGTCTGAACAGCATATCCAAAAATCTCTAGACTGGAAATATAAAAAAATGGGTGTTATTGAAAGTATCTTAGAGAAAATTATTGTTTTTAAAGGCTTGAGCAAGCAACAGCGCCAAAAAATCTTAGAGATTAGTGAAACTAAGCAGTATCACTGTGGCGATCATATTTTTGATGAGGGCACAGACAGTCACAATCTCTATGTTGTTCTCGAAGGTCAAATTGATATTATGATTGACCCAGCTTTGCACGGAAATGTAGAAACAGGAACCATTGGGCTCAAAAAAATTGCAGAGAAAACTAAGGGAACATCATTGGGAGAAATTTCCTTAATTGATAAATCTCCTGCTCCTAATTCAGCCATCTGTGCTTCTGGGGAAGCAAAGTTATTAAAGGTTTCAAAGGATGCATTTGCTAAACTCTACCAAGAGGAGCCTGAAACTAGTTATAAAATAACCCAAAATATTGCTACAATTCTTTCTGCTAAGGTTCGCGAAGGTAATTCCTTAGTTGCTCAACAAACTCTCAGTAATTACTACCTTTATTTTTTATGTGAAGAACTGGCTGCTGAAGCTTATCAATGTGACAGTATTATTCCCTTAAATAAAAAGCTTGTTATTAGAGATGAACACCACTTTATGTTGTCGGGGGAAGATTCAATTTCAGGTGTTGTTCCCCAAAAAGAAGACCTTGACCTAGCATTTTTTTCGACTCCCCATCTACTACAAAAACTCTTAGCACCGGGAAATCCTTCTGGTGTTATTGTATTAAATACTCTTTTTTCTCTAATTGGTAGTAACCAGATAAATAGAAACCTTGACCAAGATATATTTGAGGTGATTTGCGATCCTGGTACGGCAGGAAAATCAGGTTGTTTAGTTGTAAATAAGAACTGCGATGCACATCAGCAAACCTTCTATATTCAATGGGAAGTAAAGGGCATACATTACGATTCAGAATCTTCAACAACAACAGCTAATATTTTTATATATCTAGGAGAGAGTCAAGCCTCTGTTGGTCAGCAGGTTGAAGAGCTAATTTCCAGCATTAATATGCCAATTCAGAAAAATGTTTATGATAATTTATCCAAAACATTAAGCCTTGAGTCTAGCAACCTCTATAACGTCTTTGTGCTTCATCACCGCACTCATGAAGTTGTCATGACTTTAAAAACATTGAATGCTTTAGGGTTGCAAATTGATGCCTTTATTGGTATTCCCTATGGGGACAGTAATTGGTCAATTATGAGGATGCTCGATTATGTTTCTGAGCAAACCTATCGATGTTTACGTTCAATTCAACACCCAATAGAACCAACACAATTCAAATTTGATTTTAAACAATCCTCTTTTATCAAAAATACTGAAGAAAAATCATTTACTAGCTTATATAACGATTCAGAATTTAATCGCAGCTACATGAGTGCCATGACAAAGTTAGTGGAAACAGAACTTGTTCGCTGCATTCAAAAATGTCTTGAGAAGAAGAAAAAACTCTTGATTTATGAAGATGGAGGATATGCTGTTCCTTTAATTTATAAAATTTATCAAGATTCAAAGCATCCCTTACATGTTTTGTTCAAAAAAGCTGTTGATGAAAAGATGATTGTTGGCGCTGTGGAAGTAACTGCTGCTGGAGAGCGAAGAGATTTAGAAGCGATTCAAAACTATGGAGGAAAAACTTTACTTCCCGTACTTTCCACAGCAAGGGATGACATCAAAGTTATTTTTGAAGCCAAAGGAGTATCACAGGCGATTATTGATTCAACTTCAACAGCCTTAGGAAGATTAGGATTACCAACATTTGAAACACGCAAAGTAGCTGTTATTGGAGGTAATGGAGCCATTGGTACTAGATTAGTTGAAGAACTCACAGAAATGCAAAATAGTACCAGTAATGTTTTTTGTGTAGATATTGTTAATCAGGCATTTTCTAGAGAAATAGACAGCCAAAGATTTCCCTATGCTGCCATAAAAGTTGATTATTTAAATTTAGGTAGATATCTTGTCAAGGATACCTGTTTACCTGTGATTATTGATTTATCCTTTGGCGATCGCAATCCTCAACTATATAGCAAGAAGATTGAGCAATCGGTGAAAGACTTTTTCTCCTCTCCAAAGTACGAAGCTTTTGACGAGTTAGTTTTTACTAATTCTTTCCCTGCTCCAGAATCTTCCTTACAAACACTATGGGGTCAAAATAATCAATTAAAAAGTCTTTGGCAATCAATTTCTGAGCAATATGGCTATGTCCCTGAAAAAATTGAACTATTAGCTAATGGACAGGGAATGAGTCAAATATTTAGCAAAGAAAATAGTTCCAAAAAAGTTACCTTATTAGTTCCTGAACAAATACTCGCTTTCCGAAAAGTTACCCGCCTGATTGAAAACCATATTGATACAATAATTGGAATCAGTGGCTCACCTGCATTCGATGAGCAGGATATCAATGCATTCTTTAGTAGAGATAATTTTGGAAATACTGTAGATGAATTGGTTCTTTCCAGTGGCTCATCGAAGGATTATGAATTCAAAAAAGCAATAGTTTTTCTCGATGAGCTATTAGAGATTCTTTCAGAGAGAACTATAGATGTTGAGAAACAGTTAGCTTGTTACCACAAGTATTATGAGCAAAAGTTGTGTTTTATTTTAGACAGTGATTTTGAAGTCGTTAATCAATTATTGTCCTCTCCACAAACACCTGATGCTCTAATCGCTAAACTGAGAGAATATCCTGAATTTATTACAAGCAAGGGTTTAAGTGATATTGAACCGAGTCTATTGGTTTCCTCTTTAGCTGAATGGATTCGCCAGAAAATCAAGAGTAAGATTGCGATTAAGAAATATATTCACCATGATGTTGGTATCACCTATAACATTACGATGAATAACCAATGCAAAAGATTAGTACTGTTAGCAGATGGTTTTGTGATTAACTTTTTTGCTAAACATGAGAAAGGTGTCAAAACAGAATATATAGATCCCATCGTCACCATGCAACTTTTGGGTTTAGTCAAGCTGGCGACGACAGAAAAGCCGATAGAACCTGGAGTTTATCGTATGGAACAACATCTGGAAACCGATGATATGGATTTATTTTGGCAAGCGCTTGATGACAAAAGTCGACCTGTGCAATTTTAGTTTAAATAGATGTTTTTCTAAACTGCTACAGATAAATAGCGATCTCCGAACAAAAATTTAGGGACGTAAAATTTTACGTCTCTACAAAGGTTACAAATTTAATTTTTTTAATGCCCAGAGATATCTAATGTATTATCTGACCTCTCCCCCATCCCCTCTCCTGAAAGGAGAGGGGGGAAGTTAGGTGGGAAAAGGTTTTATTGTTTAATTTGACTTACCTACTTAGCTTCAAAATCAAGGCTCTATATACTCTGTGACAGAATAATTTCTGACCTCTGATTAATCACTATTAATAGCGCAGGTTGTTGAATGAAAGTGAAACCTATCAAGCAAATTATCAATGATGTTGGGTTTCATTCTTCAACCACAACCTACACTCTAGCTATTTATTCGCTGTAAAAGATGGAATTTCACCGCATTATTTTATTCATCAACACTATTTTATTTGGTTCCGTTTTCTTACCTGCTTCTGCTTTTGCTTTATTTTCTCCAATGGTTTTTGATGCTCCTGGTAGCACCGAAAATCCTGGCATTGTTGTTTATTTTATCTCGACTTTAACCTTTCCTTTAGCGATTATTATTAGTTTGGGTGTGTGTTGGTTTCTCAACCATCACGGTTATCATTGGAGTGCTGTAGTGATTAGTTTTCTACCTTGGATTAATACCATCGCTCTAGTTTTTGCTTTTACTTGTTTGGGGATGGTTGTGTGAAGCGATACCACTATTCTTCCAAAACGATTTTGTTTACAAAAAAAATTTATTAGACTAATACTTTATCCTAAAATCAGATTACAGACAAAGTACTTTGCATCAAAGTTTCGTGGGTAATTGAGAGCTTTCTGGGCTTGACGAAGGTGATAAGAAGCATAGCAATACCAGTTTAATAGTAAGAAGCTGATATCCTCTCAATGGTGTGAATGTTGGTTTTCTTTACGAGAGTAGACTATTTACTGTACCAGAAATAATTATGATGTAAAGGCAGGGCTATTAACTAGCTCCGGTGTTCGAGAAGCGGAATTATGACAGTATAGGTTATTGCAAGTAAAGTACCCATGCTCTGACTGTACCATTCGAGGTTATCAAATGGTCCACCAATACAAAGAGTCCACACAAAAAACGCCACAGTCCCTATTACTATACTTTCACTACGATGCCTTTTATAGACTCTCTTGATGTAAAGAGGTGTCGCTATGGTAAAAATAGTAAAAATCAGCCAATAAACTACAATATTTGGAGGCTGGGAAATTAGTACTGATCGAGCTGCTAGGTAGCCCCCTACTATCTCTGTAGGGATGTATTGCTTAATTGTTAATAGATAGTTACTTTTGACATCATATGGTTTTGGTTGTCTAACAGGGAAGTCACCAGTTTCTCCAGTTTGAACATTACTAGTTCTTTTTCTTGTACCTGCTTTATTGTCGATTACAACTTTTATGAAACATTCCCATGTTTTATCGTTAACAACTCCATTACATTTTAGTCCTTGATTTTTCTGAAACTGTTTGACGAGCATTTCAGTAATACTTCCAAACTTACCATCGACTTTTACCTCATCAACTTTCACTTCTTGACTATTAAGAATTTGTTGTAATGCTCGAACCGCTTGTCCTTGATCTCCGAATTGGATCTCCGGAAGTTCTTTCTTCCCAGAACTAAGTCTTGAGGACTGTTTTCGCCATTTAAGCCATTGAAAGAGATCCATTTTTTTTGTGGTAGGTACTTAATTCGCATTATACACATACTACACACAATACACACAATAAAGGCTTTAAGATCGTGTTAAGTGTTGTAACAAATTCATGATTATGTGTGTATATTTGATGTTACATGGCACAAGTACTCTCTTTTGTACTAAATTTGTACGGATGTGGTGCTGAGAATAGAATATATATACACACTGAAATTAGTACTAACCTAGGCATTTAGCATCAATAATGAACAAAACTGCTCCTAAGGAACCTTTAAGCAGCCAGGATAAACCGAAGATTGATAATTCCAATTTCGGGAAGAAGAACCGACACAATCTATCTCTAAGTGACACTGCTTGGTCAGGACTTAAGGAGGAAGCTAGTCATCGGAAAATGAGTGTTTCACAGCTAAATGAAGAAATTGGTCTTGGGAAAATTAAACTGGAAAGTCCAGAAGAAAAAGATAATTCTAAATTACAGCAAAATGAAGCAACTAATCTTGGAAAAAATCAAGTGGCAAGTCTCGAAGAAAGCAATATTTCTGATTTTTTGAAAATTCCTATATATCCCAGATTAAAAGGTTTAATTAAAAAACCGATTGCTGTTTTTGGCTCTATTATGGCTTTTGTTTGGAGAACAGCGAAACAGTTTGATTTGTATGAACAGCTTGATTCTGAGGTAAACAAAGACTTTGTTTGTGATGTTATTAAACAAGCTATTGAAATAGTTTTTTATGTGGGCTATATCTATCCAAATAAATATATTAACAATCCCAGTGCTTTGATACGTTTGGCAGCTTACTGGATTTTGAATAATAAGTGTCAACTAGATTCTAAGTCCAATGATTGTGAATCATTACTGCTAGATGATGAGCAAAAAACTTTGATTTTGTGGAAAACCTATGATGCCTATGCAAAACTCAATTCTGCTTCTCGCTCTGTCAACTTTGAAGCCCTGAAAATGAAATCACTTGACCAAATGACATTGCTGCAAATCTGCACAATCTTAAATCTTCAAGGAGCACAAGTCGATGAAGAAGAAGTCCGCGTCATGATAAAGCAAGGTCTTTCTACACTTCGTTCTTTTTCAGAGCTAGAACCTAATGATGTACCTGAATATAATATTCCTGATTCTGTCAAGGACATAGAAAAATATTGGAAGCTTGCAAGCCATTTTTTTTTGCAGACATCAGAAAAAAGAGAAGAATTGGAAAAACTTTTGCTGTTAACCCAGGATCATACCTGTTTTGATTTCTGGGTGAATGAAATAGATTATCATATAGGCGAAACACTGTTTGATTCACCAAATGAAAATTATCGAAGTGAGCAAGAATATATCAGAAATAGAATTGAAAATGAAATAGATGCTCATCTGATAGATAAAAAAAAGAAAATTGATAGGGAGCTAGCTTTTTGCAGAGGTTTAGATGATATGCGCAACACTCTGCTCAAATGTATAAAAGAAGAGGTAGGTATAGAAAAAGAAGAAGAATTGAAAATTTTACTGGGGGAAAAGCTTTGATTAGTTTGCACCTATTCTCACTTCTTAAGGGTATGTTTTTAAAAAAGTGGTAGATATTGTATCTGATTAAAACAGAAAAACAAGCTTTCCTTCCCCTGCTTCCCCTGCTTATCTAAACCCTTAAGTCCAAAAACGATACCCTTGTAATTATTCCCACTCCCCCTGAATCGCAAACGCCGCCCAATAATAGGGATTTTTGTACTCTTTATTCTTCCATAATCGCAATTGTGCTTCTCTCAAAGCGGCGGCTGGTGTTAAACCATCATTGAGCATTTCTTGGTATAGTTGCGTCATTAGTTGTGCTGTGGCTTGGTCATCTACATTCCAGAAGCTGGTAATTATTCTAGATGCGCCTGCATACATAAAGCCTCTGGTTAAGCATACTAATCCTTCTCCTTTAATTTGTTTACCTAAGCCTGTTTGACAAGCGCTTAATACGACTAATTCCACGGGGAGATTGAGGTTGAAAACATCGCTGAGGCGCAAGAAACCGTTTTGGGGATTACCTTGGGAATCGACTAAAGACATGACAATTCCGGATAATTCTGGTTTTTCGCTGTTGACGAAGCCGTGGGTGGCAAAATGGACAAAGCGATAATTTGCAAGTTTAGGACTTGTGACGTGTTCGCGATTTGAGGCCATATCAAAGGATATGGTAGCTTCAGATTCTGGTACTAAGGTGAGAATCGCTTCTGCTTCTTGACGTGTTCCTGGTAAGCGTTTCCAATTAATTCCTGCATCTTGGGCGGCGCGATTTATAGCGCGTAGCGCTATAACTATCCTCCCTACCGCTAATTGCTCCTTCTACAGGTTTCCCCACCTCCAAAGACGAAGTAACCTCAGCAGCAATCGCAACTCCAACACCCTGCTGTAAAAAGTTTTCTTTCCATCCTGGTGCTTCCCAAAACACACAGAAAAACAAACAAGTAACCCAAAACAGCCAATCACGATTAACCATAAATAAAGCAATTCTTTAGATTAATTAGGCTTTGAGAATTGCCAGTTATCCGCACAAACTTAACGAAATGTCAATAAAATGTATGAGATGGAAACAAACAAGCTAATTCAGAATTGCCCATGAAGGAAACCCTAATCATATGGATGACAAATGCCTGGAAAGTGCTCAGCTATAGTCACCGCCGGATTATTTGGAACTCATTTTTAGCCTATATACCTCTAGTTTTGAGTTTTTGGCTGTTTCGCTCATCTCGCCCTCGTTCCTTGACTTGGTGGCTTGTTTTCCTCGTTTTCATCGCCTTTTTACCCAACGCACCCTATGTCTTAACCGACATTATTCATCCCATAAATTTTGTTCGTCGTGGTTACTCCGTTTGGATTGTTACCCTCGCTGTTATTCCCCAATATTTCCTCTTCATCCTTGCTGGTTTTGAAGCTTATGTAATCTCACTAATGAACTTCGGTTATTACTTAGAAGAAGAAGGGCTAAAACAACATATTGTAACCATGGAATTAGTAATTCACGCCCTCTGTGCCGTAGGTATTTACTTAGGAAGATTCAAACGCTTCAATAGTTGGGACTTCGTCACTCAACCTGATATTTTAGCCAAAAGCATCGTCAACGATCTAACTGGTACCTGGGAAATTGGGATCATCATAATAACCTTCATCGTCCTAGTCATTTTATATTGGCTGATGAAACAAGTTACCCTCGCGATCCTCTTTCGTTTTCGTTACCAAAAAGTTTTTGAACAAAAGTCAAATCAGTAATTAGTTGTTTGTTGTTTGTTGTTTGTTGTTTGTTGTTTGTTGTTTGGTAATCGCTAATTAATTTTTAGTTCTGCTTTGATGATTTTTAGGCAACGGAATCATTCAATTTTGTGAAATATTCTTTTAACGTGTGTTTACCAGATTCAGGAGCAAGCATATCCATTGCCATGACAGTCATGAAAAATTCAATCGGTCCATAAAACTTACTTCCAGTAAATAATTTTATAAGTTTGAGAATTGCAATCCTAATCCATTCTGGTATGTAAGTTATTTTCGGTTTATTACCCACAATATCAAAAGCTATCGATGCCATCTCATTTTGGGTGAGTGTTTCCGGACCTCCAATTTCAATTTCTTTATCATATTTGTTGATCGCATCTACACAAACAACCGCCAAATCTTCACCATGGATTGGGTTTGCTCTCAACTCTCCATTGCCAAAAAGATATATTCTCCCCTTTTTTGCCATATAAACAAAATCTGACATATCCGAGAAAAATCCATTGGGGCGAACAATACAATAATCTATCCCAGACTGTTTCAACTGCTCAACAAACAACTCTTTTGCATCGCATATTTTTAAACTTCTTAGTTTTTCACCATTTAACACTGAAACATAAATAAATTTCTTAACTCCACTTGTTTTTGCTTCTTGCAGCAAATTCATATTGGCTTGATAATCTACATCCATATAGGTAAGACCATCCTTTTGTTTGGTGATACCAACAGTTGAGATAACAATATCAATACCTTGACAACAATCTCTGATAGAATCTGGATCCGTCAATTCTACCTTCAGTATTTCATTGGCTTTAATATCATTTTGCTCAAGCTTTTCTGGACTTCTAGCAATCGCCCTAAAAAAAAAGGATCGTTCTTGAAGTTCCTTAGCAATATAGACTCCCAAATAACCTGTTGAGCCTGCTAATAAAATTTTTTTCATCTTATCCTCAATAAATCATCCATAACTACTGTTATCATTAGCGGCTATATATTTATTAGGTAACAAACAAGCCATTGCCAAGCGATCCAGTACAGTAAAAGGTTAAGTCTACAAAGGCTTGTGATTCTGGGTTTTATAGCGCTACCTATTAACCTTAGGACAAGTTAAAGTCCTGAAAGCTTCTGTGAGTATACTTCTACCTCCTGCCTTGCGCGTAGCGCTATATGCCTTCAACCCAGGCTACAGTAAGCTTGATTACCCTAAAAAAAAGATAAAGGTAGCGAGTAAGCCTAACAGCAAAAAACTATGCTAATTGTGATGAACTAAAGACTATAGTAATAATGGCAAAGCTGACTCACAAAGAAGTATTCAACCTCATCATCGAAGAAGTTCTTGAAGCTTACCCACATGTGGAAAATAAACTAGACTTTGTATCCAGGGATATTTTAAAGCATCTTCCCTCCAATAGTGATGCGGTGAGAGAAAGATTAAGAAAGGGTTCTTTTATAAAAGATGATGGTCAGATTGATCAGCGTGAAGCTTTTTTACTCACCTGGGTGGATGAAGTATGGGATGGAGAAAATGGTAATCAAGATTTATACGAAAAATTGATGAATGAATTAGATGGAATACCACAGGAATTTAACTTATATGATAAAGAAGTGCCTCAATAGTTGGTGACAAATTAAGCCTGAATCGCACTTTTCTAATTGCTTTGAGAAAATGGATTGCTCTAGCAGCCTCCAGTCTAACAATAGAGTCCATTTTTCAGGTCTGTATTCTCTGGTGTAACTGTGAAAAATTACACCAGAGAACTTTGCACTGAACAGTTATGAAACTATTTTCAGAAAATACCTAACAGCTATTGCTTCACCCGCCCGCAGTTGCAGAGGTGTTGTAACAATGTATAAGTCTTTCGGTTGCTTGAGGGTCAGGTGCAAGCAACTGTTAGCGATTATGATCAACTAAAGCCAAACTAGTGACGTTTGTTCCCAACTTCGTAGTCCACGGAAGTGCACCAAATGGCAAGACACAGAAACCAGCTTTCTCACGTTCAAATCTTTGACAAGCAAGGAAAGGACCTGAAATAACAGACTGATGTATCATTGAATCCTGTATTTGCTCCTCTGGCCAAAGCGGTTCTAGACTCGGGAAAAAGTCATGCAAAAGGATGATACCACCTTCGGATAGCCTTTCCAAAGCAAGGGGAATCTCTCGATAGACAGCAGTTGAACTGTGATCTCCATCAAGAAAAATCAAATCAAAGGACTCAGTACTTTTCTTGAGAAACTCCACTGAATCCGAGACATGGAAAGTCACAAGTTGCTCCGCACCTGCAATCTTTAGCATTTCTTCTGGTGAGTGGCGGACTCCATCAAGCAACCAAGGTTTAAAATTGGGGTCATTGACATCCTTGATATCTACTGTCGTCAGGGTGCCTTGCTTTCCGGTGTTCTGCAATGCAGATGAAATATGCAATGTCGAGGCGCCAATATGAGTGCCAATCTCGAGAACTTTGCGAGGCTGCAAATACTGAACTAGATGAAAAATCAACCGCTGATCTCCTCGATTCACACCTCCCGGCATTCCTGGGGTGGTAGTGAGTTCTAGTTTTTCCTTGAGTGCGGACCACTCTTTTTCTCTATTAGGGTCAGCAAGAAATTCGTTGAATGCACTGGCGTCCCAATGACGGAGATTAGATAGATCACAGGACGTTTTAGGTAATTCCGCAAGAGATTGGTATTCCCCAAGAAGGCGCTTGTGTAACTCAAATGCCTTCTCACGATCTTTCCACAAACGCCTGCGCTGAGGGAGAAGTACTGTTAGAGTATCTCTTAATAATCCCTTCATTCTATTGTTTCCTTTGCCCAATTCATCGGTTAGCTAACTATTCATTGTTTCGCCATT
>CAZWGS010000016.1:0-63044 GCA_964633315.1 uncultured bacterium
GCAAGTTTTTACTGGTTGTTGGTAATTGGTTGTTAGTTGTTGGTTGTTGGTTGTTTGTCTTTCATCCTTTGTAATTGATTAAAATTCAACAACTTATCCGTTGTGTAATTCCTCAACTTCCCAACTTTCAACCCCCTAATACAAAGTCCGGTTTAACTAAACTTCCCCAACTTCCCCTGCTTCCCCTGCTTCCCCTGCTTCCCCCGCTTCCCCTGCTTCCCCTGCTTCCCCCGCTTCCCCTGCTTCCCCAACTTCCCCTGCTACCCCTGCTTCTCCAACTTCCCTCGCTTCCCCTCTTTCCTCTGCCTCCTGTATCCTTATTGATAGCAAGAAATGGAGGTTTGCGTTGAGTGGTGGTATCTATCTCATCCAAAATGACGACCAATTAACGGAAATGGTTGAGCGACCATACGATTCAGAAGTCCTATTGCAAGAACTTTTGGAGAGATATCCTAATCTAATAGTTATTGATCAAAATCTCAATAGCAGAGCCAAACCTTGGCTATTAGTTAAACGTACAGTGAGTATATCTTCTGAAGAAATTTATGCTCAACAATGGTCGCTTAATCATTTATTCCTTGATCCTCAAGCAGTTCCAACTTTGGTGGAAGTCAGAGAGAGAATAGATTTACAAACCCGCAGAGAACTGATTGGTCAGATGTTTGATTATGCTGCTAATGTGGCACTCTATTGGCCTGTAGAGTCAATTCTGGCACAATTTGAAGCTAACTGTCGTTTAGCCAATCGCGATCCTGAACAGGTATTTGAGGAGTTTCTTGGTGCTGATGCTGATGAGGAAGCATTTTGGCAACAGGTGAAGACTAATCTACAGGCTGGTAGAATACGCTTGGTTTTTGTTGCTGACCAAATTCCCTCGGAATTGCAACGTGTGGTTGAGTTTCTCAACAAACAAATGGATCCAGCTGAAGTACTAGCTATAGAAATTAAGCAGTATGTAAGTCCCCAAGAAACTCACAAAACTCTAGTATCTAAAATAATTGGTCAAACAGCAGAAGCACAACAGCGTAAATCTCGTACTACTCGTGAACGCAGACAGTGGGATCTCCATTCTTTCTTGCTGGAATACGAACTCCGCTATGGTGAGTTTGAGTCAGAGATGATTCAGCTTATTTACGAGTGGATTGAACAGCAAAATTCTGAGATTGAAGTGCATTGGGGTACTGGAGAAACCCAAGGAGGATTTGCAGCTAAATTCAATCCATCTGGTAAGCAAACCTACGAGTTGTTCTTTGTTGGTATTAATGGTAGATTGCAAATTTCCTCTGACCACTACTCGGTACTACCACCTTTCAATCAAGAGCAAGAATGGCAAGAGTTACGTAATAAGTTTACCTCTATTGGTTTAGCTCTGCCCAACGACCGACATCAAAAAAGATTTCCAGATTTTCCCCTCTCTACTCTAGTGGATGCATCGGCTCTCAAACCAGTTTTGAAAACTTTTGATTGGGTGGTGCAAAAAATTACCGCTAACTAACAGGTGATGACAAAACCAGGAATTGTCTTGCTCTTTCTCCTCTCCCTGCTTCTGGGAATTATCTTATTACAAACTCAACCTCATCAGCAGCTAAAAATGACAGCGAAAACTCAACTTTTGAGCGATCCTTTCTTGCAGCTACCCCAGGAAAATTCGGTACGAGTTGTTTGGTTTACGGAGTTTGCTGGTACTCGCCATCAAGTGTTTTATGGTAAACAACTCAAGGATCAGGTAACAGCGATTACTACAAAACTGAGTCGTACTCGTGAGGATGGTAAATCAAAAATTGCTCAACCTCAACAGGAATTACCCTACCCTAGAGATATCTGGAGACATGAGGCTGAGGTTGGTGGTTTAAAACCAAATCAAAGGGTTCCCTACAAGGTAGCCAGCACAACAACAAATGGAGAACAAGTTATCAGCGATGTATTTAGTCTCTCTCCTGCACCACAAACCGGACAACCATTAAAAATTTTACTCACTTCTGACCACCAATTGATGCCGATGATAGCAGCTAACCTACAGAAGGTTGCGGAAACGGTGGGACAGGTGGATGCGGTTTTTCTCGCGGGCGATTTGGTTAATGTTCCAGATCGCGCCTCTGAATGGTTTGATGATATACGTGGTGGTGCATTTTTTCCCTGTCTTCAGGGTCATGCTAACTATGAATTAGAAAAAGAAGGGGTGAAAACGACCTACAATGGTGCTGCTTTAATTCAGTCTGCACCTCTATTCACCGCCATTGGTAACCATGAGGTGATGGGGCGTTTTGCAACAGCAACAGGACTTAATCTACAATTTAATGACCCCTATCCCCAATCGCGAGCTAAACTTCTGTATCAGGTGGTCTCTTCAGAAGTCAACCCCACCAAAGATCCTGCGATTGAAGCCAACTGGTTAAAATCAAATTCCTTTAATACCGATACCTACGAGGAAATATTCAGCTTGCCTCAAAGTATCACTGGTGGTAAAAAGTACTATGCCCTTACCTTCGGTGATGTACGTTTAGTGGTACTCTATGCTACCAGTATTTGGCGTTCTCCCCAGCTTGGCGCTCAAATACGAGGTCGTTACCGTGAAAGCGATGCAGACCTGGAAAATTCGGTAAATTGGGGCTACGGACAACACATTTTTGAACCCATTGCTAAGGGTAGTCTCCAGTATCAATGGTTGGAGAGGGAATTGCAAAGTGAGGAATTTAAGCAGGCGAAGTATAAGGTGGTGATGCTACACCATCCGCCCCACAGCCTTGGTGATAATATTGTTCCTGCTTACACTGAACCCCTTCCCCAAATCCAATACACTCCTGATGGTAAAATCGCATCGGTACGCTACGAATACCCCCTAGAGCAAGATTACATTATTCGCGATGTGGAACCTTTATTGGAGTCTGCGGGTGTAAACTTAGTCTTTTATGGACACTCCCATCTTTGGAATCGCTTTGTTAGTGCTAGTGGTGTCAATTTTTTGGAGTCTTCCAATGTGGGTAATAGCTACGGCGCTTATTTGGGGGAAAAAAAGCGACCAATACCTGATGGATACGCAGAAAAATATGTAGCAACAGGAGATCCCAATGGCTTAGAACCTGTTGTACCCACAATTAAGCCTTTAGTAGATGATTCGGATCAACCTCTACCCTATATTGCCAGCAATGAGATTACTGTATTTAGCATTCTAGATACTGCTAAAGGAACAGTCAGTAGTTATCGCTTTGATACCCGTCAACCAGATTCGTCTGTTGTTAAGTTTGATGAATTCAAAATGTGAGTGCTTACTATCGCTAGCCAAGGGAAAAATTTAAAGTTTTATTTAATCGCTCAAACTCTCTCCCTGTAATTATTTTAGTTACTTTGATGTTGATGCATATTTATCAAAGCTTTAAATTACATTACAAGCAGATCACCATACTTTCACAATTTAATGCCTATCCTAAGAAGAAGAAAGTGCTTAGTTTAATCACTAAATCAAGAAATCAGGGTCAATATGAGCGCACAAATAGAGACTCAAACACCTAGACAAAAAATCCAGTTACAACTGATGAACTTAAAGCAAAAGCAGTTCACAGGTAAAATGGATATTCGAGTCTCCACAGCACAAACCTGGAGTTTGTACTTCAATTTAGGACGCTTAGTTTGGGCTACTGGTGGCGCACATAAGGCTAGAAGATGGCGACGCTGTTTGGGAGAATATTATCCCCAAATTAACTGGGAAGCTATTAGCTGTAAAAGAACAGATGACTTCACTTGCTGGGATTATCATCTACTGGCTGTGCTCGCTAAACGCAAATTGATAACTCTTGAGGGAGCTAGTCAAGTTATTACTAATATCGCAATTGAAGTTCTTTTCGACATCTTCCAAAAGTTAGAGAGTCAACCTCAACCTCATAAAAATTTGACTCATAGCTGCCAGATTAAATGTTATTTGCGCGAGCGCCCTTCTAACGATTTAATTCTGCCGCCATCTTGTATAGTATCGATTGAGCAACTAATACAAAAAGCACAACATAACTGGCAAATTTGGGTGAAAGCAGGACTGAAAAATTGCTCTCCTAATTTAGCACCAATAATAAGAAAGCCTATTTTACTAAAGCAGCAAACTCCTGACCACGTGTACAAAAACTTGGTTAAATTGATTCAAGGAAAGCACACGCTACGAGAATTAGCTTTTTTGCTCAAGCAAGATTTACTTAAGTTAGTTCGTTTGCTCTTGCCCTATTTAAAGCAAAACTTGATTGGATTAAAGACTATTCAGGATCTTGCTCAACCTAGATTACAGGAAGTAGAGGAAAGTACACCACAATTATCCCAGTTGCCAAATGCGAAGACCAACAAAAAAGGCGTAATTGCCTGCATTGATGATAGTCTACAAGCTTGCTTACTGATGCAGAATCTTCTGCAAGAACAAGGGTTTACTTCTCTTAGCATCCAGGATGAATTACAAGCTCTGCCAATGTTAATTCAACATCAACCAGATTTAATCTTCTTGGATCTAATTATGCCAATTGCTAGTGGTTACGAAATTTGCACTCAAATTCGTCGCATCTCCCAGTTTAAGGAGACTCCTATTGTGATTGTCACTGCTCAAGATGGCATTGTAGACCGCATGCGTACCAAAATGGTGGGGGCTACGGATTTTCTCTCCAAACCAATAGATCCCGATAAAATTAAAACCATACTGCAAAAATACAAGTTACTAGCACAAGAAGATATTCCTCAGGTGACTCCTGTAAACAGACTGGGAACTAACGCTCTCAGCTTCTCCTCATAAGCAGAATTTGCACTAAAACTCACAGTCGCTACGAAATTTTTTCTCCAAGCTACACTAGCTATTAGGAAGTCACCACTCATCTGTAGTCACTAAGACTACTGCTGAGACGTGAACAGTTTAGATTCTCTAGCTGCAACAAGTTACTGCTGAGTTGCTCAAACTCTCCCTTGTGTGCAAATGAGTATGTCAGTAGTTACTGAGAGGTGTTAACATAAGTTAACAATAACTGTTTTAAACAAGCTGTTTACTGAATCATCCAGAATCATTGAGCTGGAAAAAGTCAGAAACAATTACAAAAGCACATAAAAATCCACGCAGTAATTCTCAACCCTCAAACCTAGGAGGTTACACGAGTGAACAAAAACAAAAAATGGCGTAATGCAGGGCTATATGCTCTACTAGCAATGGTAGTTATTGCTCTGGGAACAGCATTCTTGGACAGGGAAACCCAGAGTAGAGACACTTGGGCTTACAGTCAGTTTATTGACCAGGTAACTAGCGACCAAGTGGAAACAGTAAAAATTAGTGCTGACCGTTCCCAAGCTGTAGCAACTAAGCTAGACGGGGAGCAGGTTTTGGTTAATTTGCCTCCCAACGATCCAGGACTAATCAATATTTTGACGGAAAACAGGGTAGATATTGCCGTTTTACCTCAAAGTGACGACGGTTTCCTGTTTCGGTTATTGAGTAGCCTGTTTTTCCCCATTCTCTTGTTAGTGGGACTTTTCTTCCTCTTGCGCCGCGCTCAAAGTGGTCCTGGTTCTCAGGCGATGAACTTCGGTAAGTCAAAAGCTAGAGTCCAGATGGAGCCCCAAACCCAGGTAACCTTCGGTGATGTAGCGGGTATTGAGCAAGCGAAACTGGAATTAAACGAGGTGGTAGACTTCCTGAAAAATGCAGACCGCTTCACTGCTATTGGCGCTAAAATTCCCAAGGGTGTACTTTTAGTAGGACCTCCAGGAACTGGTAAAACCCTTCTCGCCCGTGCTGTTGCTGGCGAAGCAGGCGTTCCTTTCTTCTCCATCTCTGGTTCTGAGTTTGTGGAAATGTTTGTGGGTGTGGGTGCTTCCCGTGTCCGCGACTTGTTTGAACAAGCTAAAGCAAATGCTCCCTGTATCGTATTTATCGATGAGATTGATGCTGTAGGTCGTCAAAGAGGCGCTGGTTTAGGCGGCGGTAACGACGAGAGAGAGCAAACTCTCAACCAATTACTCACAGAGATGGATGGTTTTGAGGGCAATACAGGAATTATTATTATTGCAGCTACCAACCGTCCTGATGTATTAGATGCAGCATTGCTACGTCCTGGTCGTTTCGACCGTCAGGTGGTAGTTGACCGTCCTGATTATGCTGGTCGCCGCGAGATTCTTAATGTTCACGCTCGTGGTAAGACTTTGTCTAAGGATGTGGATTTGGATAAAATCGCTCGTCGTACTCCCGGATTCACTGGTGCAGATTTATCCAACTTACTCAACGAAGCTGCAATTCTAGCTGCGCGTCGCAATTTAACTGAAATCTCAATGGATGAGGTTAATGATGCGATTGACCGCGTATTAGCAGGTCCAGAGAAGAAAGACCGAGTGATGAGTGAGAAGCGTAAGGCTTTGGTAGCTTATCATGAAGCTGGTCACGCTTTGGTCGGCGCTTTAATGCCAGATTATGACCCAGTACAGAAGATTAGCATTATCCCCCGTGGTCGTGCTGGTGGTTTGACTTGGTTTACTCCTAGCGAAGACCGCATGGATTCTGGTTTATACTCTCGCTCTTATCTACAAAACCAGATGGCGGTAGCTTTAGGTGGTCGTATTGCGGAAGAAGTTATCTTCGGCGAGGAAGAGGTGACCACTGGTGCTTCCAACGATTTGCAGCAAGTAGCAAGGGTAGCACGTCAGATGATAACTCGTTTCGGCATGAGTGACCGTTTAGGACCTGTGGCTTTGGGTCGTCAAAATGGTAACGTGTTCATGGGACGAGATATTGCTTCAGATCGCGACTTTTCTGATGAAACAGCATCTGCAATTGACGAAGAGGTGCGTGAGTTAGTCAATCGCGCTTACCAACGTGCAAAGGATGTGATGCAAAGTAATCGCCATATTCTCGATAAGCTAGCAGAAATGTTGATTGAGAAGGAAACGGTAGATTCAGAGGAATTGCAACGTTTATTGGCTGAAAATGATGCTCAAATGGCAGCGATCGCGTAAAATATCTTTCTCTGCTTAATTTAGACTTAGCAGCGCCTACGGGTGCTGCTTTTTTTTGATCATACCAATCTGCTTTTCAAAGGCTATACTTATTACTCCCCCCGCTTCCCCAACTTCCCCTGCTTCCCCTGCTTACCTCAACTAATCATTTCTAAATCACAGACCATCATTTGAGATGGCGCAACAAATAATCTAAAAAATGCGCACTTGCTGTTTCGACTAAAGCAGGTTTAACTTGCTTGCGGTAGTTGGAATTAAAAACACTTTCTTTAAGAGCATCGTGAGCATAAAATACGTAGGTGTTAACTCTTTCTTGAATTCTTGTTTCTACTTCCTTTTGGTTGGTAATTACCTGACTTGCTTTGTTAATCCTACCGCCTAGGGTTTGCTCCACATAGTCTTGGACTATTGCGGTGTAACTTAAATCATCTGCCCTCGCAATAGCATCCGCCACTAAGATTTTCTCATTCGCCTCAATAATACGTCCTACCCTATAGGCAAGCAAATCTGAGGCATAATCTTTATCAGAAGACAAAACACGTAGCAGAGTGTCAATTTGCTCCTGGTTGTACTTTGAGCTGCCATATTTAGACAGATAAACTGTGATTGGTTGGGCTGTATCACCAATCGCAGATGTAAATTCACGACTATCGTAGGGCAGGCGATTTAATAATGTAGAGCTAAGATAGAAGAAGCCATCAACAAAGTTAGCAAACAAACTTCCACCAAAGAACTGGTCTGAGAGTGCAGCGATAAAATGAGCGAAGTCAATTTCCTGTTTAGCTAATATTACATCTTCGTTATCTAGTTCACCACTGATGAAATCTGGATTCTCTCCCGCCACTAATTCCCAGAATTTACTAGTGTAGCCAGGTTTAGTATAGGCTCTTAGTTCCCTGATAATTTCTGGAGAAGATTTATCCGCATTTTGCTGCTGATAGGCGGCGATAAACTTGAGCATTTTGTCTAAGACGTTATCAGTTGGCATTTTTAGCTCCTCCACTTCTCAATTTCTAGAATACTTACTTTTCTTTAATGTCGCAGAAATAATGAGTTCTGTTGCAGGAAAACTCATGATTAATCTTAATTTATAGAGTCTCAGCGACAATTTTTGATAAAGTCAATTTGGAAAATAATTCCACTTGCTTGTGCCATGTCTCAAAAGAATGAAACTTTACCTTTAATCTTGGCTCTCTTGATTACTGCTGGCATACTTGGTGGCGGTTTTTGGTGGTATAAGAATAAGTTTGGCGTGAATTTGGCTAATGTGAACTCAAATTCTGGAAACCAAACTCCTCCTACTTCCAGTAATGATTTCGAACCACCAATAAATGTTCCCAGTGGTACGAGTGTAAAAATTGATGATTCCACTTCCAGTAATGATTTCAAACCACCAATAAATGTTCCCAGTGGTACGAGTGTAAAAATTGATGGTTCCACTAGCATGGTGCAAATTAACCAGGGGCTGAAAAACTCTTTTGAGCAACAATTTCCTGGCAGTGAAGTTATTACTAATGCTAGGGGTTCAGGTAAAGGAGTTGAAGAACTTTTAGCGGGCAATTTGGATTTAGCTGCAATTTCTCGCCCTCTTAAATCTCAAGAAGAAGCTCAAGGTTTAGTTGCTGTACCTGTTGCTAAAGATGCGATTGCTATTGTTATTGGTATTAATAATCCCTTTCGCAAAAGTTTAACGCAGCAGCAAGTCAGACAAATTTTCCAAGGAGATATTACCAATTGGTCAGAAGTAGGAGGTAATTCAGAAACGATTAAAGTAATTAATCGCCCTACTGAAAGTGGGACGCGGCAAGTATTTCAGGAATTAGTACTTCAAGGCAACAATTTTGGCACTAATTCTAATATTGAAACCGCACCTGTAGATGCGACAACACCCATCTTGCGAGCTTTAGAAAATAATGGTATCGGCTATGCTACCTTTACTCAGATTATCAGCCAAAGTACGGTGCGTGCTGTGCCTATTGAGGGCTTAACTCCTGAGGCTTCTAGTTATCCTTATCAGCGTACACTATTCTACGTTTATCAAGAACCAGCTAACCCAGCAGTAAAAGCCTTTTTAGGTTATCTAAAATCGCCCAAAGGACAACAAGTTCTCTCGAGTGTTAATTAACAAAAATATCCAGGAGAAATAATCATGAATTTTTGGTTGACTTTAATCCAAACTCTACCCACGATTTCCACAACAGAAATAGCTCAAGAAGATTTCAATGTTTCAGAAGGGGAATTAAATGAGCAACAAGTAGCTTTAACTTCACAAGAGATATCTCTTGTTTCTGTGCCTCCAACAGTTGCTCAAGTTAATAGTGCGTTAGTCTTTCCTGGTCTGATTGGTGGTTTAGTACTTTTATTACTCTTAAGCGTTTTGGCGTATACGCGAGTTTACCGTGTTACTCCTAATAACGAGGCTTTTGTTAGAAATGGTGGTGTTTTCTTCAAAACAAAAACTGTAATTCTCAATGGCGGTTGTATTGTTTTGCCAGGATTTCATGAACTAACTCGTGTTTCTCTTCGAGAAATATCAATTGATGTAGAACGAACTGGAAACTTGGCTGTACGCACTCAGGACTATCTCAGAGCAAATATGCGAGTGACTTTCTATGTCTGTGTTGCTCCCGATGAGAATGATGTTTTGATGGCTGCAGCTCGTCTTTCTAAGCAAGGGAAAATTTCTGAAGTAGATATTAAAAATGCTTTGGAGAAAAGAGCAGATGATGCGATTCGTGCGGCAGCGAAGAAGAAGAGTTTAGCAGAAATTGATTCTGATAAGTTAGGATTTGCCGATGAAGTTTTAAACCTGATTCAGCAAGACTTAAAAAAAGTGGGCTTGACTCTAAACAATATTGCTATCTCTGAGATTGAAGAGAGTGATACTTATAATACTAATGATTTTTTTGATGCCCAAGGTGTGCGCTTAAGAACAGAAACTATTCAGCGTTCAATTCAGCAAAAACGCGAAGTTGAATTGAATACAAAAGTTGCTATCGAACACCAGGAATTAGAAGCAGAAAAGAAATCTTTACAGATTGGTCAGGAACAAGAAAATGCTAAACTAACTCAAGCTAAGGAAGTAGAAGCCCTTCGCCTTAAGCAACAAAAAGAAGTAGAATTTCTCAAAGCCCAAAGAGCGAGGGAAATCAAAGAAGCTCAAGACCAAGAAACGGCAAAAATTGAGCGCAATAAAATCTTGCAAAATAAGGCAGTAGAGGAAGAAAAAATCCAGCAGGAATTGGCAGTTCAGCAGAGTAAAATTGAAGCCGATATTGCCTTAGAAGAGCGTAATAAAGAACTTAAAGTTGCCCAAACTTTGCAGAAGCAAGAAGCAGAAGTAGCAGAAATTGAACGCCAGAAAACTGTTGAAGCTTCTGGACTCAATGCTCAAGTACAATTAGCAGAAGCAGAAAGAGAATCTAAAATTGCTCAACAAGAAGCCGCTATTGCTATTGCTGAAAAAGAGCGAGATCGCTTTAATAGTGAAGCAGAAAAAGCCCAAGCAGAAGCAGCAGTACAAACTGCTACAGAAGTAGAAAAAGCCGAAAGAGAGCAAAGACTTTCAATTATTTCTGCGGAACAAGAAGCTGCACAACGCCGTATTTCGGAGCAAAACGTTGTCGAAATTGATGTTTTCCGTCGCCGTCGCCAAGCAGAAATTGCCCGCCAAGCAGCAGAATTGGAAGCAGAATCCATTCGCACCCTAGCAGAAGCCAATCGCTTTAAAGATTTAGCTGAAGCCCAAGGTAAAAAAGCCCTCATTGAAGCAGAAAATGCCCTCAGCAACGCCAATCGCACTGCCGAGCTAATCAAAGCCATTTTCCCAGAAATAGCCGACAAATTGCCCGAAATCAGCAAGAACCTTGCTCCTCAACCAGGAGTTTTGGGGGATACTCGTATTTATTCTCTCCCCGGTACTAATGGTAATAACGGAAATGGTGGATCTGGTGTCGGTGATATTAACAAACTGCTTCTTTCCACCAGTGGCTTATCACTAATCAACACACTCGTAGAAGAGGGTAAATTGGGTGAATTATTGGCGCAGGTGAAGCAGCTACTGAATGCAGATGATTCTCCAGAAGCTAACCCCATTCCGAAAGTTACCCCTAGCGCCAAGAAAAAAACACAAACACCAATTCAACCAGTAATAGAAGCCCCAGAGACATATCCTCATGCTAAAGTGGAACCTCCCAAGGAAAATTTTGGTAACTGAAAACTAGAACCAAGCTTTTCTTCCGAGGGCAGCCAATCCCTTGCTCCCCTTACTTTCCGGCTTCCCCAGCTTTGACTCTAAAACTAAACATCTAGGCTTAGTCAAGAAAATTTTCTCCCCTCCCTTGACACTCTAGGGCAAAAAGTTGCTATTATAGTCTAGGCAAAGCCATTGGGGTGTAGCCAAGCGGTAAGGCAGCGGGTTTTGGTCCCGCCATTCCTAGGTTCGAATCCTAGCACCCCAGCACATTACCTGGGGGCGACTTAATAAAACTGTCGCCCCTACTCTTGTGAACCGTCTGAATTTCGGCAAGAATAAATAAATATGACCACCCGTGCTCCGGAAATTCTGGCTCTAGATTTCGATGGTGTAATCTGTAATGGTCTTGTTGAATACTTTCGTACTACCTGCCGCACCTATTGTCAAATTTGGAGCGAGGATAGTCAACATCCTACACAAGGTTTAGCGGCAAGCTTTTATAAATTGCGCCCCGTGATTGAAACAGGTTGGGAGATGCCTGTTTTACTACGGGCGTTAATTATCGGCATTCCGGAGCAGAAAATATTGGAGCACTGGGTAGAAATTTCCCATAAAATAGTAGCAGAAGAGCATTTGGAGCAGAAGGATGTCGCTCTTAAACTAGATGCGGTGCGCGATCATTGGATCAAAAAAGACCTTCAAGGTTGGTTAGCACTCCATGAATTTTACCCTGGAGTGGTGGAGCGAATACAATCAATTTTGACGGAAGGGAAAACCCAGCTAGTTATTGTAACTACCAAAGAAGGGCGCTTTGTGAAGCAGTTGTTGCAGCAGCAAGGCATTAATCTACCAGACGATTCTATCATTGGGAAAGAATCCCAGCGTCCCAAATACGAAACCTTGAGGCTGTTAATGCAAATGCATAGCAGTAAGAAACCTCGTGTTTGGTTTGTTGAAGATCGACTTAAAACTTTGCAAAGTGTGCATCAACAATCAGACTTAGAAAGGGTTCAACTTTACCTTGCTGACTGGGGATATAATACAGCCTCAGCTCAAGCAATTGCAGCTGGGCACTCCAAGCTGAAACTTTTGTCTCTCGAGCAATTTAGCCAGGATTTTACTGCTTGGAAGAAGAAGAAGTGAGCAATGATTACCTTTACTCTCTCGAAAGCTTAAAGCTTAATTAGTGGGGGCTAATCTTAAGTTACGTAAGAATTCTTAATAGTAATTCTCATCAGAACAGTTTAATGTAGCAAATTAGGCGGATTTTTAGATTTTCGTCAGATTTGCCCACTGCTAGCTAACTATAGAACAGGAAATTTAGTATGAGTGTAAATTTAGCTACGATGTTGCGTGAGGGAACAAAAAAATCCCACACTATGGCCGAAAATGTTGGCTTTGTTAAATGTTTTTTAAAAGGTGTTGTTGAGAAAAATTCCTATCGGGAACTGGTAGCTAATCTTTATTTCGTCTACTCCGCGATGGAAGAGGAGATGGAGAAATTAAAAGACCATCCAGTACTATCCAAAGTTTACTATCCTGAGCTAGACCGCAAAAAGAGCTTAGAGCAAGATTTACAGTACTACTTTGGCATTAACTGGAGAAATAAAGTAGCGCCTTCTGAAGCGGGCAAAAAATACGTCGCACGCATCCATGAAGTTGCGGCTAAGAATCCACCTCTGTTAGTATCTCACCTCTACACTCGCTACCTCGGAGATTTATCTGGCGGACAAATCCTCAAAAAAATCGCCCAGAATGCGATGAATCTCTCTGATGGAGAAGGTACTGCGTTTTATCATTTTGAGACAATTACTGACGAAAAGGCATTCAAAAACAAGTATCGTCAAGCGATGAATGAATTGCCTATTGATCAGGCTACAGCAGAAGCTATAGTTGATGAGGCTAATGGTGCTTTTGATATGAACATGAAATTGTTCCAAGAGCTAGAAGGAAATTTCATCAAAGCGATTGGCATCATGGTATTTAATACCTTAACCCGTCGCCGTGATCGCGGTAGTACAGAGTTAGCAACTGCTGAATAAGTCGCGATTAAATACCAAAAATTAATTTTTTTTAATAGCAATCCTGGAAACTGGGTTATAGCTGTAGTTAAGTTAAGGTCTAGTTTTCAGGATTGTTGGCTATTTTTGACTCTAATTGGGCAATGCTATCGCCTCACTAGAGAGCCAATCTAGTAAAATTGGATTAACAATTTCTGGTGCTTCATCCTGGGGACAATGACCCAAACCAGGCAAAGGTATAAACTTATCTATATTGGGAAATTGTGCTACCAAAGAGCGTCCCATTTCTATTGGTTCCCAAGGATCTTCTGCTCCCCATAAAATGATTGTAGGGCAAGATAACTGGGGCAGTAAATCTTCTGGTAAAGGTCCTTGGGAATAGCCCGTAAAAGCCAAAAATACTGCTGCTGCGCCTTCATCTCGCGCTGGTTTCAGTAGCATTTCCACCAATTCATCTGTCACTGCTTCAGGATTTTTGTAAGCTTGCAACAAAATTTTTCTTACCACCTGAGGTTTAGCAATTTGGCTAAAGAAAAAATTTCCAATCGCCTTATTACTCAAAATTTTCTGCATCAAAGGTGGTCCAATCCTTTCGTACCAAGGCTTCTGCACTAGTTTACGTTCGTGGAGAAGGCGCAGGGAAAAGTTAATTGCAGCAATACCCGAAACTAAATCTGGTTCACTGGTTGCTGTTTGCATTGCGACAATACAGCCGATAGAATTACCAACCAGAAAGGCACTACCACCTACGACTTCACGACAAAAATCGGCTACTTGCTGTCCCCAAGTGTCGAAGGTATAGGGAATTTCCACATCGGGAGTTGGCTTGGCGGAACCACCAAAACCAATCAAATCGATGGCGTAGCAACGGTATTTTTGCGCCAAGGCGGGGATATTTTTGCGCCAATGTCCCCAGGATGCACCGAAGCCATGTATTAATACTACCGCCATTCCTTGATCGCCTTGTTGTTGATAGGTTATGGGAAAGCCTCGCCACATCCAGGTTTTTGTCATTGTTTTTGGTTGTTTGTTGATTGTTGATTGTTGATTGTTGTTGGTTGGTAAAAGGAAATTATTTGGTAATAGAGGAATTGGGTAAATCAGCACAAATAAAACTTGTTACTGGTGTGGGGACGTAAAATTTTACGTCCCTACATAATTTTCCAATTCCCTGCTTCCCTAATTTTCTAGTCTTTCAGCGCATATAAAACAGAACCTAAAACTCCTACTAGGGGATCTAAGATTACGTAAACTGGGATATTTTCTAGTAAAGGGCTGACTCTGCCTTTATTCTTAAATGCTTGCATAAAGCCGCCTGAGGAGATGAGAGGGATGTTTTTGGCAGCAATTCCTCCAGCAAGGTAAATTCCGCCGTAGGGCAGCAATTTGAGGGCAAGATTGCCCGTTTCTGCACCATAGGTACTAAAAAACAACTCCATTGCTTTCAACGCTAGGGGATCTTTTTCTTCCTGGGCTGCTTGGGAGATAATAGCAGCTAAATCAACTTGGGGATTTTCTTTTCTGATAGCAGAGATGGCTGGAGATTCTGGGGCGAAGTTTTGCTGTTGCAGGAATTGATAAATACTAACAACTCCTGGTCCAGAAACCACTCTTTCTGTGGAAACATGATCCAGGTTAAATTGGTGCTGAAGATATTGAAGTAGCTGGATTTCTAGTTCCGTTGTCGGCGCAAAATCGGTGTGTCCCCCTTCAGAGGAAAACACTTCATAGCCAGAATCCTGGGGAATTAGAAAAGCTTCTCCTAAACCCGTTCCTGCACCAATAATAGCAATGGGAGCTTGGGGTTGGGCAACTCCTGATTGGAGAGTAAATAAATCAGCTTCGGTTAAACCAAGAATACCGTAGCTAACCGCAGCAAAATCGTTAATTAAGCTTACCTTAGTGATGCCTAATTCTTTTTCTAGGCGTTTCTCCTCCAGAAACCAGCTGAGATTAGTTAGTTTAGCACTCTGGTTAACCACAGGACCTGCAATCGCAAAACAAGCTATAGCTGGTATTTCTTGCTGCTGTTGGGCAAAAAATTCCTGTACCATCGGTACTAAATCGGGATATGCGCCACTTTTATAGGTATGTTGCGCCAGTGTTTTGAAGGATTTACCCTCTGATTCTACTAAACGCAGTATGGTTTTAGTACCACCAATGTCTCCAGCCAATAGTAATGTCATGCTTTCTGGTTAATCATGATTCATCACAGATAAGTGTAAAATTTTTTGAGAAGCGTTAGCAGCTTAATTCAGACGAATTTTGCTTTCACTTTGAGTTAAGTGGGAAGTGTCGCCATTCAGCAGCATTTTCCAGTCTTCTCCTTCCCTTACCAGCTTCACTACACAGCATAGGGAAGGGTTGACATCTGGTACACATCCTAGCAAAGCCGCAGGTAGCCATTCTACACCAGCTCCATGACCCACGAGTAATATTTCTTCGGTAAATTCTTTTAATAATAAACGGATAGTTTTGGCGTATCTTTGCTCGATAGCTGCTACACTCTCAGGGTAGCGGGGTTCCAGGCGCGATTGATAGCTTAAATCGATACGCGGATATTTTTGGGCTAATACTTCCGGTGGTAACTTTTCTGGCATTGATGGCATCCAATCCGGGTTGAGCCATTCACCTAGCCCTGCTTCTAATTTTAGAGGTAAATCCAAAACTTCCGCTACCTCATGAGCCGTTTGTACAGTGCGTAGGAAGGGAGAAACAAAGATATGTTTAATAGACTCTGTTTTTAGCCTTTGGGCTAGCTGTTGCGCCTGAATTATACCATCTTCTGAGAGATGAGGGTCAAAGGGACGCTCAGCAGTATTAAACCAAGCGGGATTCACAAAGTCAATGCGATTACCATGTCGAGCGATCCAAACAGTTTGGGGCATGATAGTGATAGGTGTGGAAGTGTACCTAAAAGTTATAGCTCAGAACCCGAATCGCAGTTCCTTCTGCTGGTAAATTGTTGCGACTAATGGTGGTTGTATTACCCAAACGCTGTACTGAAAAACCCTCACTTAACTGTAAAAATTCTTCCACAGGAACAATATCACAATTATCGGCATCGGCGGCAGCGGTGCGATAGTGGGTGGGGATTAAAACCCTTGGCTTGATATTTCTCATTGCTTGCATTGCCTCCGTTGGATTATACGCCTTCTTGCCGCCACCCACAGGCATTAAAGCCACATCGGGACGACCAATGAGAATTTTTTGTTCAATATCAATGGGGGCTGCAGCGCCTCCCAAATGTAGAATTTTGATGCCACCTTGTTGCCATAACCAGGCTACATTAGTGCCAAATCTACGTCCACCTTGGCGGTCGTGGGGCATACCAAGACCTTGGAATTTGGTATTGTTGAAGAGGAAAACACCGCTTTCAAAGAGAATCTTGGGGTTTCCAGGTAAGTTTTCGGCTGCACCCTCATCGAAGAGTTGACTGCTAATTAAAACTAAGTCTGCTTCCACACTAGGTAGGCGATAACCTGCAGTACAACCGAGAGTACGAAAGGGATTCACGAGTACTCGTAAACCATCGCCAGTGAATAGAAAGCAGGTATGTCCTAAATATTGTATCGAGAGAGAACCACTGCTTTGGGCTTGGGAAGTTTGAAATCCAGAAATCCAAGTACTACCTATGGCGGAGAGTAAACCTGCGCCGCCATAGCGTATTAGCTGTCGCCTTTTCATCGCAATTTGTAATCGGTTTTTGGTATGTGGTAGTCCTTGGTGGCTAAATCTTTAATGACTGGTAACCAATGACTCCGTGAGAGATTCTAGGAAATTTTGCAACAGTTTTTTACCTGAAGCTGTAAGAATACTCTCTGGATGGAACTGGACTCCTTGGATATGGGAATAGTTCCGATGTCTAACTCCCATAATTGTCCCATCTTCTGTCCAAGCAGTAACTTCCAAAACCTCGGGAAGGCTTGCTTTTTCAATCACAAGGCTATGGTAACGGGTGGCGGTGAAGGGGTTTGCCAAGCCTTGGAAGACACCGATATTGTTATGGTAAATTTCGGAGGTTTTTCCATGCATTAGTACAGGGGCTGAAACAATTTTGCCACCAAAAACTTGGCCCATGCATTGATGTCCAAGACAGACTCCAAGAGTAGGTATTTTAGGGGCTAATTCCTGAATCGCTTGCAGAGAAATACCACCATCTTCGGGGCGACCAGGTCCTGGTGAAATTACGATACCATCAGGTTGTAGCTGACGGATTTTGTCGATGGTAATTTGGTCGTTGCGATAGACTTGTACTTCTGAAGCTACGGGTAGGGGCGATTCATCAGCGATGCCGATACCCAATTCTCCGAGGTATTGCACCAGGTTATAGGTGAAACTGTCGTAATTATCGATGACGATAATCAATGTAATTCTCCTGATGTAAAAATTCGTAGATGACTAGGTATAAATTAGGAAGCGACAATTAGACTAAAAAGAGGCGGAAAGAGAATCAGACTCGCCACACTAACCGCCGCAAGCGCAGCAATTAGAACCGCACCAGCAGCGCAATCTTTAGCTATTTTAGCTAGTTCATGATAGGCTTGCTTAACCGTCAAATCCACTACTGATTCTAGGGCTGTATTTAATAATTCCAAGACCATGACTAGGGCAATTGTCAAAGTAACAATCGCCAATTGTACTGCTGGAATCCGCAAAAAAATGCCCAGGCTAATTGCCAGGGTACCAATAATAGTATGAATACGGAAATTACGTTGGGTAACAAAAGCGTAAAGTACCCCAGCCCAGGCATACTTAAAACTTAAGAAAAGATTAGGAGCAATTTGCCATGCTAGTTGACGGTCAAATTTACTTTGTGGTTCGGTTATTTCGGGAGGTGACACTGCAATATCTCTAGACATCGAAGGAATTAGCGGAGAATTGGAAGATTCTTTTTTCCCTGATGTGACTAAATCGAGGTTTAATCTCATAGTCAAATTTTATGTAGATAGGACACTGAAACTTTTATAGCCAGTCAACGGGATTATAATCAAAATTTCTCGAATTCGGTAATCGACTCTTTTCTATTTAGATTAGGACTTACATAGCTAGATATGTAAGGTACGTATAAATCCCGATTACCTATAATCAAATCACTATAACCTGTGGTTTTTGATTTAATTTTAGAGTCCCTATAGCTATACAATACGCATCCTCCTATAGACTGATTTTAGCTAAAAATTTTTCCTGTTGAGCGAGCATCCGATTTAAACTTTCTGCATCGGGATGATCCCAGCCTAAAAGATGCAATAAACCGTGGGCTGCTAGCCATGATAATTCTCTGGTTAAGCTATGATTTTGTTGCTGAGCTTGTTTGCTAGCAGTGTCCACTGAAATAATGATATCCCCTAGATAAAGGGGCTCTGCGGCGAGGAATTCGGCTGGTAAGGCGGGGCTATCTACCTCTAGGGCGGCGAAGGCTAAAACGTCTGTGGGCTGGTTTTTAGCGCGATATTGGGCGTTTAATTGTTGAATTTCCGAGTCGGTGGTGAGGCGCAAACTCAATTCATAGGCTGGCGCAGAGGGTAAGTCTTCAGCAGAAACAATCAGCCACTGTTGCAACCATTGATTCCACCTCTCCTCGCTAATGGGAGATTCCTGCGCGCTAACGCTAAAGAAAAAATCTTGAAAATTAACGGTAACTTGTGGGTTAAGCCTTGTCACAGGCGGCATAGTTGTGGTTAGCGAGTGAGGTAGGAAAGCAAGACGAGAAGGGCGATTAAACCAAAGGCGGAGAGGAAAAAGTGTTTCAGGGAAGTACCTCGTTTGCGTACCATGTTACGCATTGCCAACTTGACGTAACTTGGAGGTGGCTCAGTGGTGCTAGTAGTTGTTGGTTCTGGGGTTTGGGTTTGCTCGCTCATGTTGCTGATTATTGTTGCTTAATTGTTTATGGTACATTCTGCCGCGATTTTGGACAAAGCTAGTGGTTAGTTGAGAGAAGCCGGGGATGTGGGGAAAGTAGGAGAAGCGGGGGTAGCAGGGGTAGCAGGGGTAGCAGGGGAAGAAAAGATTGTTTTTTCGTTTTTATTGGATTGGTAAATCACAACTTTTTTTAAAACAATACTTTGATAAATCTCATGTCCTAGGTAAGAAGAGAAGTTGTGTTAGGCAGGAAGATATTTTATGTTTAAATTAACCTGGTTGCTTACTTTTTCAGGTTTCAAATTACTCGCAACATGCGATCTTCAATTCCCTCCCAGTTTTGAGGCAAAACCCTGACTGCAGATTGTTTACACTGCACCATTAACCAGTAAATATAGAAATAGTTGGTGTCGATTTCTCTTAGTTCTTCTTTCGGTATATTAACCATGCCAGGAGTAAGATGAAAAGCTTCTAGCCAAGTGCCAATAATACGTTTAGCAAAAGCTTGTCTGATTTCTCGTGATTCATTATATGGTATTCGTATTGTCAGTGCTTTTAATCCGGTAATAACTACCGTATAGTTGACATTGCCGAAAACTTCGGGAAGTTGCTGTAATTCACGGACAGACTTGATAAGCCTTTCTAAGGCGTTGGATATGGCTTTGCCTAAGTTGTAGTCAGGGAAGTAGGGGTTGGTGTAGGCATTGGCTAAGGTATAGGCTAAGACGTAGGAGTTGGCGTAGGTGTAAGCGTTGGCTTTAGCATTGGCGTATGCGTTGGTTAAGGCGTAGGTGTAAGAGTTGGTGTAGATGTAGGCGTAGGCATTGGCTATGGCGTAGTCGTAAGATTTGGCGTAGGTATTGGTTAAGGCGTAGGCGTTGGCATAGGCGTTAGCTTTAGCGTAGGTGTAGGCATAGGAGTTTGCTAAGGCATAGGCGTTGGCGAAGGAAAGTTTAACCACTGGCTTCAAATTTCCTCTTGAATCTTGTGTTATTGATTCAGCCCAATTTAGTATAGGGACCAGGCGTTGCTTACCCATAGGTGTTTCTAGAAACTTTTGAGCCTCTTGTTCCATCGCTAACAGCAAATTATCAGCACCACCACGCATCAAACCTGCTACTAGTAAAAATACTTCTTTCCAGCGCTTATCACTAGCATGATTTTGCACTAAGTCTTTAATTAAGATATTGTCAACAATGTATTGAGCTGTAAGATATTCCTGGAGCGTGATATGGGAAAAGGAAAAGATATTCTTTGCACGTTCAAACAAAATTCCTTGCTGCACTGCAATGGCATTCAAAACCTTCTCACCATTAATATTTTGTGGTGCATTCAAGTTTCCTGCAAGAAAGTTTTTTATCTCACTGACAATTTCCCGCTTCTCAAAAAAGAGGCGATCTTGCTTAAAGTTTTTGTAAGCAATTTCCGAAAGCAAAATTTCTTCTAACTCGGTGTGCAATCCTTGGTAAATTTCATCTCTTGGAACTCGCTTTTCGGCTGCCCATTCTTCAAGTAAGATTCTTAGTGCTTTACTATAAAGACTACTGCGATTGTTGGGGAATTTTTGCGATTTATCGTATACGAAACATAGGAAGGTAAGTAGTAGTGGTGTTTGTGCTAATTCCTTGGCTGCTGCATTTCTTGGTTCTTGTAATAATTTCCAGCAATTTTCGGCTGTTTTTGCTGTTTTATCTGCTTCGGAATGAAACCAATTATTAATAAATTGCTCAATCTGTTGGTCATCAAAATCCGCCATTACTACATAGCTGAAGTGATGGAAATTCCTGGGATAAGCAGCAAGATGACCAGAAGTTATAAAGCGATTTTTATTGTGTTTATCTACAAAGTCTTCAATTTTATCAATGACTTGGTTTCGATATTTAGTAGGTACTTCATCCAAACCGTCAAACAAAATTAGTAGCTTGCCCTGTTCTAAGGCTTTAGCTGTAAAATTGCTTGCTTCAGGGAAACGGCAGGTTTTGAATTCTTCAATAATTGCTTTAGTAATATCAATATCATCACTGTCAAATATTTGTAGTTCTAATAACACCGGAATGTAGCGATCTTTGTATGCTCCTTTTTTACCTTTCAGTGCTTCTAAAGCTATTTTGCGGAGAAAGGTAGATTTTCCAGAACCAGGTGCACCTAAGACCATGAGCAATTGTTTCTCATTAGCAACGTCAATACCCTTTTTCTTACTGATTTTTCTATCTCTATAACTGAATTGACGTTGCGGATTTTTTCGAAAACTTTTTTCTATTTCGTGAACTGAATCAAACTGCAAAATGCTGCAATTATTCAGAATCTGAACTGTAGTGTCAACAGATTCCAAATTAACTGGTTCCCGCATACCTAGAACCTTCAAAAATCCGTGGCGCTTTCTATAGTTTTTAATGTATTTTTTAGAAGCATAAAATACTGACCGTTTAATCCTTTCATCCAGACTTACACTAAATTCGCTAATGAGCTTTTTCCCATTTTTTTTCAGCTTATTTTTGAATATGTCTTGAATAATAGGAGTAGCAACGCTAAATAAAGCCCTAGCACCAGCAGCGATTAATGGCTCAAATCCCGTCATTGATATTCAGTTTCCTTGTGAGTTATAAAACAGCTGTTGAATTCAAGATAAACCCTAGTTAAACAATGCTATGTAGAGACGTAAAATTTTACGTCCCTACATTGTTTATCACTTTCACCCTATTTTAAAAAAATTAGCCGTTATCTGCTCACCAAAAGGGTTGGTAATCACATTTTTTCAAAGAAACCGACGGATGTTCATAAATAGGAGGAATAGCCACCCAATCCTTCGTTATTTGTGCTTTAACAAACAACCAACAACGAACAACAAACAACACGAAATCCCTTGTGCTTTAGCCGAGGGATGAGTTAAATTTTCCCCATTCTGTAAGCCCATAATCGCCAATCAGAAAATAATTCCAGCCATAAATCCTCAACGAGTCAATCACAGTGGTCAAAAAAGAAGCTACGGTAGAGATGTAGTGCTCAACTGACTCATCAAAAAAAGGAATGGCAATGACTACATCAAACCCTAACCCAGAAACCATTACCCCCAATGAGGTGGAAGAATACACCACCGAAACCACTAGTCACGCTGACGTAATCGAAACAGTTATTTCCAGTCTCGATTTTGATGACACAGCGATGGTGAGTCATAGCGATTCAGGTACACTGTGGAAGTTCAAATACGGTAGCGTGGAAGTATATGTACAGATTACAGGTGAGACAGAAGAAGATTTACTCACCGTTTGGTCTTCTGTACTAAAGCTACCAGCAAAAGACGAACCAGGTTTAATGCGCAAACTCCTGGAGATGAATTGGTCAGACACCTTTGAGACTTGTTTTGGTATCCTCAATGATGAGGTTATAGTTTTAGCACAGCGTACAGTTGCCGATCTTTCACCAGAAGAAATTTCCCGTTCCATTACTTTAGTGGCTACAATTGCTGATGACAATGATGAAGCACTCCAAGAAGCTTTTGGTGCTGCTTAAAATTTAAGGAATAATGGGGATGGATGTCAGCGCTGTATTACCGACTTTTTTTGTTACCCTACGAGAAGGCTTTGAAGCAGCTTTAGTAGTAGGAATTGTCTTTGCTTGTCTGAAAAAAGCACAGCAAATGTCCTTGGCTCGTTGGGTCTATGGTGGTGTGCTAGCTGGTATCCTAGCTAGTGTATTGGTGGGATTATTACTAGGAGGAATTCTGCAACAATTAGCAGCCTCCAATGCCTTATACGCACCAGTATTCCGACAATTCCTAGAAGCCGCTTTTGGTTTATTCGCCATCGCCATGCTGAGTTGGATGCTAGTTTGGATGACTGTGCAAGCTAAATCCCTCAAATCCGAAGTCGAAGGCGCAGTTGGTGCTGCTTTGCAAGGTAATAATGGTGCAGGTTGGGGCGTTTTTAGCCTCATTTTTATTGCTGTTTTGCGCGAAGGATTTGAAACAGTATTATTCATTGTGGCGCAATTTCAGCAAGGATGGACATTGCCAACTTTAGGAGCAATATCTGGTTTAACATTAGCTACATTAATGGGCTTTTTGCTCTTTGCCTTGGGAGTTAAAATTAATATCCGCCTCTTTTTCCAAATTATGGGAGTATTATTACTCCTAATTGTGGCGGGTTTAGTCATGGGTGCTTTAAAGCACATCGATGCAGGAATGGCTCTTTTATCCCAACTAAATAGTAGCTATGAAGCGTTATGTTTCTCTGGTACTGACTCTTGTATTTTAGGTACTCAAGTCTGGAATGGTTCAGAAATCCTGCCAGATAAGCAATTTCCTGGTATTATTCTCAAAACCCTATTTGGTTACCGACAAACCCTATTTTTAGGTCAAATAGTCGCCTATGTCGCTTTTTTAGGGATTGTTGGTAGCGCTTATTTCCAAGCTGTGAGTGGTAAGCAAATTCTCAACTATCAGCTATCAAGTAATAAGCAATAAAATAGGAAAAATATAACTCCGGAGTGGTGGGGAAATTATGGAGTGGCAAGAAATTTCTGGTGGTTGGGTATTACTACCATCGCAACCAATCGGCATTATACATTTTTTAGGTGGCGCTTTTGTCGCCACAGCCCCCCACATTACCTATCGTTGGTTGCTAGAACAACTAGGTAGAGCGGGTTATGCTGTGATCGCAACCTCTTTTGTTAATACCACATTAGACCACGGTGCGATCGCCAGAGTCGTACTCAACCGTTTTGAGTATATCGTCGAACGTCTCCAAACAAGAAACATTTTTGCGGGGCGCTACCTACCCACCTATGGCTTAGGACACAGCATGGGTTGTAAACTACATTTACTCATCGGTAGCTTGTTTCCTGTAGAAAGAGCAGGAAATATCCTCCTGTCCTTTAATAATTATCCTGTTAATCGTGCTATTCCCTTTGCACAACAATTAAACCTCACACCAGCACTAAATTTAGAATTTATTCCTTCGCCAGAGGAAACAAAGTTAATTATTACCGAAGATTACAACATTCGACGTAATCTTCTGATTAAATTTAGCCAAGATAATATTGATCAAACCCTAGAACTAAAACCTATTTTGCAAGCTCGTTTTCCCAATTTGGTAGCAATTAAAACATTACCAGGAACCCATACAACTCCCCTAGCCCAGGATATCACTTGGCAGGCAGGAGAAGTCTTCACTCCCTTTGATGCTATTGGTCAATGGATGAAGCAAGAAATGTATCGAGATTTACACAAACTCCATCAAGAAATCATGCTTTGGTTGAATCCAACTTTAACCATAGAGTAGGAAAATGTAACAATGTTCATTTAAGACATTGAGAGTGCTGGAGTGAGAATTTATCATGATTGTCAAAGAGCAAGATACTCCCTGTGAATCAATCACAGAACATCAAGTATGGTCAGATCTCAGAGCGATTAGGTGTATTAACCAACTGCAGCTAGAAGTGTATCACCTTAAGGCTTTTAACTCACGTCTGAAACAAATGCTGAGCCTTAGCCTTACTATATTCAGTTTAGCTGTAATTGCCCTTACTATTGCTCAAATCTTGACCTACAGAGAGCTACAGGAAAAACTGCATCTACCCCCAAGCGTCAGCCAGACCTTATCTTCTCACTCTAGTTAACCTATTGCCAATGCCTACTCCATTCAAAAATCGATCTGGTAAAGATTATAGTCAGGGAACTCTTGTGAAAAAGGAAACCATCCTACCTGTGGTTTCTTCAAGCATTAACGATGAAACCACAGAAGAAAAACACTTACAAGAGTTGGCTCAAACTCTGGTTGAGTTTAAACTAGCATCCATATCCCAAGTAGATTATCAAAACCGTCTGATTAAACAATTGATGGGTAAAGTCCGTTGGCTAATTGCTGGCTGGATTTTATCAGTATCAATTTTAGGTGGTGCTGGTAGTTGGGCAATCTATCACTTGTCTGGGGAACAACATAAGTCAATGGCAGAAATTCTTTATCTCCAAAAATCAAAAGCTGATTTAGGTAAATTTGATCACTTGACTTCTAAAGTTAACCAGCTCAGTGACAGTGTACCGGAAAACTTGAACCAAGAGTGGAAAATACATCAAGAAGAACTTGATAAAATACAACAGCAGCTAGTTACCCTTAGCAGTGAAACAGAAGCGATGACGTATCAATTAAGTGAACGTCAAGAAGCGATTGCGGTTTTAGCAAAAGCCTTAGGAGAACTATTTACACAGAAAGGAATTGTGTCTGAATCGCTGAATGTTTTACCTGTAAATCCACCCCAAATCTCTGCTGCTGACGATTTAAATCCCTCTGTAAAATTAGACTCTAGTTCCAATCTGGAACATTAATTTGAAGGCAGAGAAGTTGGGTAGGGATGAAACAGATTACGTCCACACACAGGTAATAATTTTGATTAGTAGTTAGGAGCAAAATTGACTGTTTTTTTTGCTCTAATGTAACACTAATTAAATTTCTTGATTTTTATTATCTAGAAGTAATCTAAAATCCCCAACTAATAGTAAAAGCGCCATCCATCGAGCCAAACAAAAGTAACCAAACAGGTAACATTAATAACAAGCTACCACAACCGACAACTAAAGCAGTAACAGCTAACTGCCTGTCTAAATCAAAGTTTTCTGCTAATACCAGAGTCCCAAAAGCTGGTGGCATCGACATTTGTAGAACCAGAACTAAATGAGGAACACCATGAACTCCAAATTGGAAAATTATTAAACCTAAAATTAGGGGAATTAGTAACATTTTAATCCCTAAGGTTATGGATGCTGTTTGCAAAGATAGCCAAGAATCAATCTGACTCAAACGCATACCAATGAGAACTAGAGACAGAGAAATAACCGTCCAAGCAAAGGTTTGCAAACTGATTTCTAATGGTTGGGGAAGAGGAATGCTACGGAACCAAAGACCAAAACATAAAGCCCATAAAGCTGGCGTTTTCAACAATGTCAAAATTAACTGTTGAGAATCCTGCGCCCCTTTACCAAAATAGGCACCCATAAGTGCGCCTAGACCGTATATACCTATCGTAGTACCTAATAGGTCGTAAAATAGTGCCCAACCAAAGTATTTTTCCCCAAACAAGGTCAAAATAATGGGGAAACCAAGATAGCCTGTATTTCCCACCATAGAGGCTAAGATAAAGCTACCCTGGGATGGTTTACTCCAAGAGGATTTTTCTTCTTCTCCCACTCTCAGTTTAAGCCACAGCCAACTGAGAAATGCACCGGAGAAAATAGCACTCCAAGCGATTACAGGTGCTAGCCAAATTGCTCCCGACAAATCAGCACGACGTAAGAAGGCTACTATACCAATGGGAACACCAATCAAAAACAGAAATTTACCAATCTTAACGGGTGCCACTGATGGTAATTTCTTGCCTAAAAACCAGCCGAGAGAAACACCAGCACCTAGTTTGAGATAAAGTTCTAGCAGTTGAGAACTAAGGGAGATCATGTAAGTTTTCCCAGCGACAGTTTTATAGATAGTGAGAAAAAGTAGATTAGTACCTTTATCTCAGAAATAAAGGTAGTTAGGTAAATGCAAACATCTACTACGATATTTGACTTTATTTTATCCTCGCTCTTTATCTTAGCTTCATTTCTTGTTTGAGCCAGGAAAGCCTGAAAAATCAATAGTACTGGTGATTTGGTAAGTACAAGAAAAAATCATATCAATTATTAAATGTAAATTTTGTATCAATTTGTCAATAATGCCTAGACAAATACACATAATAATTGTCAATATATTTGCATTGACTTCGGTAATTAATTACTTCAAATTAACAAAAAAAATCTATATATAGGCAAGACAATTAAATTCAGTCTTAGAAGCCAAAGTTTGAAGTAATTATTTTCTCTACTTGTCTATTCTTTGAAATGTATAGGTTTCAAGAATTATCCCTTATAACCAGATATTTATTAGTGCAATAGATTGTACTAGTTAATGCCGTGATTACTACTGTCGTTATTTTCCATTTTGCCTTTTTATCATTTCTAATTTCCCTAGAAATTATGCCTCTACAACCAGAAACACTTCACAACCTAACCAAAATCATTTTGATGGGAAAGATACCAGTCTTTCAATCAGGAAATAATTGCGTCACCGATATTAATGAGTGCGGTAGTTTTACTATTGATTTTTGGGCAAGAAGAAATACATTTAAACGAAGCTATGATATCATGGCAGGCGATTCTATAACTAATCAATCAGACTTGTATATTGGTTTTAGGGAAAACAATATACTAACTTTTGCTTTAAATGGTAATGAGCTAGATACCTATGCTTGTCCTGACCAAGAATGGCATCATTGGACTTGTGTTTATGATAGCAATAGTAATCAACAACTTATTTACCGAGATGGGAATCAAGTTGCTGAACGTACTATGAGGGAAGATGCTCCTAAAAAAGTAAGATTACTCCACACTAATTACGATAGTCATGTTCCTGTTCACGTAGCTCAAATCCGTCGTTGGAATCGCGCTTTGAGTTCTAATGAGGTAGAGATTGTCAGAGTCTGTCATTGGTTATCTTCTTTGAATAACGCCTCTGCCATTGAAGAAGAACTTAGCTAAATATAGATTATAGTTTAGGCATTAATTGAGACGCAAAGAAGGAAGAAAACTCACAATTCCAGGGAAAGTAATAATTAAAGTTAAAACTAGAACTTGCAGAATGATAAAGGGAATTGCACCTCGATAAATATCCTCGGTTTTTACTTCCTCAGGTGCAACTCCTCGCAAGAAAAAGAGAGCAAAACCAAATGGTGGGGTGAGAAAAGATGTTTGTAAATTTGCCCCCAAAACAACCCCATACCAAACTAAATCTATACCTAAGGCTTGGGCAACGGGAAGAAAAATAGGAATAACGATAAAGGCGATTTCAAAGAAGTCAATAAAAAAGCCCAAAATAAAAATTACCAACATATTGGCAGCGAGAAAGCCTACTTTTCCACCAGGTAAGTTTGTCAGTAAATCAAACATAAACCTGTCACCATTTAAGCCTCGAAAAACTAAACTAAAAGCTGTGGAACCAAATAAGATGAAGATTACCATTGTGGTAATCCGCATCGTCGCATCACAAACTTGTTTCAAGGCTGCCCAATTTAACTGACGATTTGCTGCTGCTAGTATCATTGCACCTAAAGAACCCACAGCACCAGCTTCAGTGGGTGTCGCCACACCAAAAAAGATACTGCCTAATACTACTAAAATTAGAGCCAGAGGCGGTAACATAACTCCCAGTATCCGCTTACCTAAATCTTTACCAGTAAGATTGCGCACCTGTGGGGGCAGTGCTGGTGCCACTTCTGGTTTCAGGAAAGCTACAATCACAACATGGAGAGCAAAAGCGCCTGCCATCATTAAACCAGGAATCAGGGAGCCAATAAATAAATCGCCTACGGAAACGCCTAATTGATCCCCTAAAACCACTAAGACGACGCTAGGGGGAATAATTTGTCCGAGGGTACCTGAAGCGACAATCACCCCGGTAGCTAGCTCTTTATTGTAGCCATAGCGCAACATAATGGGTAGAGAGATTAGCCCCATCGCCACCACTGTAGCAGCAACAACGCCTGTGGAAGCAGCCAGTAAAGCGCCCACAAGCACTACAGCTAATGCTAAACCACCCCGCAATCGCCCGAATAAAATCCCCATTGTTTCCAGTAATTTTTCAGCGATTCCTGTTTTTTCCAACATAGAACCAAGAAAAATAAAATAGGGAATTGCCAGGAGAGTATAGTTTGCCATGATACCAAAAATTCTTTGGGGCATAGCTGTCAAAAAACTGGCGGGAAATATACCGAGAGAAATACCAATAATGCCAAAGATAATGGCAACACCACCGAGGGAAAAAGCAACCGGATAACCAAAAGAAAGTAAGAATAAAGCCCCTGCAAACATGATGGGACCAAGCCAATCATAAACCAGCATCATTCCTTTCCTCTTGGAGCGTTTTTGGTGGATTCAAAATCATCCAATTTTTAATCGCCTCTGAAATTCCTTGCAAAATTAACAATAGAAAACTAACAATAATCATAGATTTAATCGGGTAGCGAGGTAAGCCATTGGGGTCTGGAGAAACTTCCCATATTTTCCAGGAGTTAATAACACTACCCCAAGAAAAATAAACAACTAAAATCGAGAAAGGAATCAAAAAAAATATAGTGCCCAAAAAATTCGCTAAAGCCTTACGCCGATGACTCCAATCTTTATAAAAGACATCCACTCTAACGTGCTCATTGTGTTTTAGCCCATAAGCAGCACCAAGCAGGAAAACCAAATCAAAGAGATACCACTGACTCTCCAGGAAAGCATTAGAAGTTAACTTATACCCAATTAAACGACCCAAATACCGTCCCACAACATTCCAGACACCAATAAAAATCATCAGTAAAACCAGCCAATAAGTAAGACGACCAACCCACTCATTAACAGCATCAATAATCCTAGATATTTGCAGCAATAATCGCATCTTCTAAACTCAGAAACTTATTACTTACACCTGATGTGAATTAAAAACTAGCCTTGTAGCGTTAGGGTTTTAACCTTGTGTAAAAATCATATTATCAAGACTAAGTACGCAACTACAAGGGCTTCAGAACTTATTAATCTTGTGGAAACTAGAAATGATTACAGGATATCTAAATCCTTTGAGATGAAAGTTACTCACCTTTTTTCAGCAACTCATCATTTTAAAATTTTGAACGCGTGAATTTTGAATTCATCCTTAGGCGCTTATTACTTAATTACCTGCAATGCTTGAGTAATATTTTCCGATTTAACTTGGTCTGTAATCGTTACTTTACCAATTTGAATTGGCAGAATAAAACGTACCTTTCCTGCCTTAACTTTTTTATCATTTTGCAGAGCATTAATAATCGCTGGTGTCGTTAATTGTGCAGGAATATGTGTCGGTAAACCTGTTTTCGCGATTAAACTATTTTGGCGTTTAGCATTCTCAGCTTCCCATAAATCCATCGCCACAGCAATTTCTCCCGCTGCTACCATCCCAATTCCCACCGCTTCACCATGATTGACGAGAGTATAACCAGTGAGGCTTTCCACCGCATGACCAATTGTGTGACCATAATTAAGAATCGCTCGTAATCCCCCCTCCTTCTCATCTTGACTAACCACATCAGCTTTAGCTTGTACAGAGCGAGTAAGAATAGTTTGGAGTAAACCTTCACTAATCTGGCTAAGACTGTCGAGATTAGGGCTTTCCTCCAATTGTGAGAACAGATCAGCATCCCAAATAATACCGTACTTAATCACCTCTGCCATCCCAGCGCGAAACTCCCTAGTGGGTAAAGTTTTAAGTACTAAAGGATCAATTAATACTAGTTTTGGCTGATAAAATGCACCAATCAGGTTTTTACCTTGGGGATGATTAACTCCCGTTTTGCCACCCACAGAAGCATCTACCATTGCGAGAAGGGAAGTGGGAATCTGGACAAAATTCACGCCACGCAGCCAGGTAGCTCCTGCAAAACCAGTCATATCACCGATTACACCACCTCCCAAAGCCACAAGAGTAGAGGATCGCTCCAGACGATTTTCCAAGGCGGTATCGTAGACTTGGGCGATTGAAGACAAATTTTTGTATTGTTCCCCATCGGGAATCAGGTGCTTACAAGTCTGAAAACCCGCAGATTCTAGCGATTCTAAGACTATGCTGCCATAATGCTCAAAAACCGTTGGATTGGAGACCAAAAGAACTTTTTTCCCTAAATTTAGCTCCCTCATTCGTTCGCCAACTTGACTTAAACTAGCAGGGGCAATGGCAACTTCGTAGGAATTTTGCGGTAAAGTAACCCGAATCACAGAATTCAACATAAAAAATGCTATCTATCAATCACTGTGGGATGTATTCTATACCACGGTATGTTTCAATAGTTGATATCGGTTTTTTAAGTTTTTGGGAGAAACATTAAATGATATCTGCAATCGTCTATTTGGGAATTCTGCTTGGTTTTACTGCTGTAGCTTTAGGATTATATTTTGCCTTCCGCGCCATCAAGCTAATTTAGTCCACAACAGGCGATTTACTTAGGGTTAGGTACTATCTACGACTTACTAACCCAATTTTGCCCTTAATTTATACTCCAATGACACGACTTGGCATTTTCTGTCCACCTGCTATCGGACACCTGAACCCTATGTGTGCTATAGCCTTTGAACTCCAGCGACGTGGCAACACAGTCATTTTATTTGGAGTTCCCGATGCTTTAGCAAAAATAGGAAATCTTGATATCACAACCTGGGAAATTGGTAGTTCTGATTATCCCAGAGGGAGCGTCGATTCTGCTTACAAAACTCTAGGTAAACTAACGGGGAAGGCTGGATTAGAATTCACGGTTGATTTTTTTAAGGGTGAAGCACAGATGCTATTTCGCGAAGCGCCCCAAGCGATCCGTGAGGCAGATATTGATTTACTCATCGTAGATCAAGTTACCTCATCAATGGCAACAGTTGCCGATTATCTAAAATTACCTTTTGTCACGGTATGCAATGCCATGCTGATTCACCGTGAGCCAGCCGTACCGCCCTATTTTACCCTTTGGGATTACTCAAAAACACCTTGGGCGCGTTTGCGTAATAGTTTAGGAAACGCCCTAGTCAATTTCTTGACTCGCGATATCTGGCAAGAAATTGTTAAGCAGCGACGAAATTGGAAGTTACCTGCGTACCAAAGTCGAGATGAGTGCTATTCAGCTCTGGCTCAGATATGTCAACTCCCCCAGGCTTTTGACTTTCCTCGCGAGCGCCTTCCATCCCATTTTCATTATATTGGGCGTTTCCAGGATCCATCGGGAACAGAACCGATTAATTTTAATAATATTGATTTTCCCTTTGAGCGCCTTAGTGATCAACCTCTCATTTATGCTTCATTGGGAACACTGCAAAACCAGCGCCCAGAAATCTTTGAATGCATTGCTAAAGCCTGCTTGTCACTGGAAGCTCAACTGGTTATCTCTTTAGGAAATCCACAAGCGCAGTCAATTGATCTTCCTGGTAATCCGATTGTGGTACCCTTTGCACCTCATCAAAAATTAATTGAGCGTTCAACAGTTGTGGTTACCCATGCAGGGATGAACACAGTATTGACGGCTCTTGGCTGTGGTATTCCAATGGTAGCGATTCCTATAACTAATGAACAACCGGGGATTGCAGCACGTTTAGCACGAAGCAAGGCGGGAAAAATATTGCCACTGAGTAAACTTAACGAAACAACACTTCATCAAGCAATTTCAGAAGTTATGACTCAATCGAGCTACCGTGATCATGCTCAGAGGTTGCAAAAGATGATTAAAGCATCGGGTGGAGTCGAGCAGACTGCCAATATTATTGAAGAAGTTGCTCAAACAAGGCAACCCGTAATCGCCAAAACCTCTTTTAATTAATAGCTAATCCACTGAAAATTAGAAGGTACAACCATTGGGTAAAGGCTCTTCCTGTGCTAACCCAGAGGCAAATTCTGCTGGGAAAGTTACAGTCTCGAAACCCCTAGCAACACTACCACGCATCCCTTGGTTACCATAGCCACTAGGATGGAGATGGGATCTAACAATCACCTCCTGATCAGCCGCAATTGCTACACTACCACCACTACGAGTAAAAGGTTGCTCATTAACATGGCTGTGCAGCAAAATCCGTCGATACAACAACTGACCATCTAAACTTACCACCTCCCACCAATTAGCATACTGCTCACAGCCTGTATCGGGACTACGCACCGTCACCACAAAAGTGTATGCTTGCGGATTCCCTTTCACTTCAACCTGAATCACTTCAGCAGCATTCAATGGTAAATTTGCTTGGGGCATATTGGTTTCTCCGGAACAGCTAGCTAAAATTACACCTAACATAGCAGTGCCTAGTAATTTAGCCTTCATAAGAAATAGGGGTTGGTGAGATTAAATAAATAAGTCTGATTGGTGATTATTTAACAAAATTAGCTAATTTTTGCTCTAATATCGGCAGTTGCGATTTTTGCAATGTAGCAACATGATCGCGAAAGAATTGCCAAATCAAAGATTCCACTGCTTATGCTTACTTTATTACTTTAGTAGGCTTACAATTGTTCCTTTCTGCGAGTCACGCCATAGGGTTTCCCCATTACTTACCTCATGAAAACAAACAATATCAAAAAAATCTGTGTCTGGTCATTAGGTGTTATTTTATTATGGGCAATGCCTGGTTGTACGCCCGATGGCTTAAGTTCCCCGCAACAGCAAACAAGTAATAGCCAAGCCCAAGCCAATATCCTCAGTCAACTCAAAAGCGCCGATATTATTTACCTTGCTGAAAATCATGATCGCCTAGAAGATCATCAAGCACAATTGGATATTATCAGCCAACTCTACCAAAACAAAACTCAAATCGCCATTGCCCTAGAAATGTTCCAGCGCCCCTATCAAGGGATTTTAGACCAATATTTAGCTGGCGAAATTAACGAAGAGCAACTGCGCGAGAAGAGCGAGTATGATCAGCGTTGGGGTTTTGAGTGGGAACTATACGCACCCATATTCCGTTTTGCTAAAGCCCATAAATTACCCCTTCTCGCCCTCAACACACCCACAGAAATAACCCGCCAAGTCGCCCGTGAAGGCTTAGAAAGCTTAACTCCAGAAGAATTAAGCCAAATTCCCCCCCTCTCTGAAATCCGCACCGACAACGTCGAATATCGCCGCCGTCTAGAGGAAATATACCAGCAACATGCCCACGGTGGACATGGTAATAGTGATGGTTTTGAGCGCTTTTTTACCACTCAAGTACTTTGGGATGAGACAATGGCAGAGAAAATTGCCCAGTTTCATCAAGCTAATCCCAATTATCAGATTGTAGTCTTAGCTGGCAAAGGTCATATTGCCTATGGTCATGGTATCCCTAGTCGCGTCACTAGACGAATTGGTTTAGACTCATCCCAAGTTAAAGTTTGGTTGGGAAGTTTTGAAGGGGAAAAATTACCCACAGACTATATTTGGGAACACTAATTGGTGATTGGTTATTTATGATTTGTTGTTTGTTCTTCGTCAAACGCAAGCCAACTAGCTGCTAAGATAATTTCTGTGTCTTGGATTACCCTCAAAACTACTAAGGCTCGTTGGGAAGCAGAGCTCATGCAGCAACTGCTAGCAGCTCATGATATACCTAGTCGAGTAATTGATATTGGTGTTGGATTCTATTTTGGACAGGGTAGCCAAGCAGCTTTGCAGGTACGTCCCGAAGATCAATGGACAGCATTACTGCTCTTGAGTGACCCAGAAGCGGAATAAATCGCCAAAATAGCTGAATTTTAGGATTTAAAAAAATTTATGTCTTTATTTGATTGGTTTGCTAACAGACAAAAATCTTCACCCCACATTCAGCAACAACAGGAAAGGGAAATTGCTGATGGCTTATGGAATAAATGTCCTGTGTGTGGGGTTCTAGCCTATACTAAAGACTTACAAGCAAATCAGATGGTGTGTCTAGAGTGTGGTCATCATCTGCGTGTGGATAGCGATGAACGTATTTCCCAACTAATTGACGCTCAAACTTGGTTACCTTTAGCCGATAATTTGTATGCTACTGACCCCCTAGAATTCAGAGACCGCAAAGCATACAGCGATCGCCTGCGAGATACTAGGGAAAAGACAGGTTTAGTTGATGCAGTGCAAACAGGGATGGGAAAATTAGACAATCTGCCCATTGGTTTAGGAGTGATGGACTTCCGCTTTATGGGTGGTAGCATGGGCTCTGTAGTAGGAGAGAAAATCTGTCGCCTGATTGAAATTAGCACCAACAAAAGCATTCCAGTTATCATTGTCTGCGCTTCCGGTGGTGCGAGAATGCAAGAGGGAATGCTCAGTTTGATGCAAATGGCAAAGATTTCTGGAGCCTTGCAGCGCCATAGAGAGGCAAAATTACTCTATATACCCATCCTCACTCACCCGACTACTGGAGGAGTTACCGCCAGTTTTGCCATGTTAGGCGATATGATTTTGGCAGAACCTCAGGCTACTATCGGCTTTGCTGGAAGACGCGTAATTGAGCAAACTTTAAGGGAAAAACTCCCCGATGATTTTCAAACCTCTGAATATCTGATGCAGCATGGTTTTGTTGATGCCATTGTCCCACGCACCCAGCTCAAAAAAACCTTGGCACAATTAATCAGACTCCATCATCCCACTCTTCCAGTACCCAAAAAACATCATACTAATGGTCAAGGAAACCTCAACCAGTATTCTCCCACTGCTTCGGGTTCATAGGTTGATTTATGGCGCTATAAATTAGAAAAATTGAGTCACGGGTGCATTAGACTTCTTGCTCCAAGTCACGTAATAAGTAGGGATGTAACATGTTGCGTCCGCACATAAGTAATAAGTGCCGGAATTGATCAAAATTGATGAGATAGTTACTTTTGTAAGAGGTGCATTGCGATCTCAAACTAATTCTCGGAACCTCGAGTAGGTAGGATTATGAAGCTTTTCTGTGCGCCTTCCTTCCTCAAAAATTATTTTAGCAAGGGATTACTAGTTTATCCGTGGCTCTTGGTTGCTAGTTTTCCCCTCACCACCCTGGCTCAAATTAGTGCCGATGATACCTTACCGGAAAACTCCCTCGTAGAGCAACAAGGAGCTATTCAGCGTTTACTGGGGGGAACAGCAATAGGTACTAACCTATTCCACAGTTTTGAGCAATTTAACGTCCTTACTGGAGAAACAGCTTATTTTGACAATGCCCTCACCATCGAAAATATTATTACCCGTGTCACTGGAGGGCAAGTTTCCCAAATTGATGGCTTAATTCAAGCAAACGGCACTACCAATCTCTTTTTACTTAATCCCCAGGGTATTATTTTTGGTCCCAATGCCAGTTTAAATCTGGGGGGCTCTTTTTTTGCCAGCACAGCCGAGAGTATTATCTTTGCCGATGGCAGCTTTTTTAGCGCTGTGACACCCAATTCCCCGCCTCTAGTCACCGTTAATATCCCCGTTGGCTTACAAATGGGGGCAAATCCAGGCACTATTACCAATCAATCGAGGGTTACTAGCGATTTAATTATTCCCGGACAAATAACGGGTTTACAAGTGTTTCCCGGACAAACCCTAGGGCTAATTGCTGGGGATCTCAGTTTCGAGGGTGGAGTGGTAACTGCGTCGGGGGGAAAAGTTGAATTAGCGAGTTTGGCTAATGGTGTCTATAACCTCGCCACAGGAGAAATTGACGCAGCTACAGGGGGAAAAATTAATCTTGCTCTCGCCGCAGTCAATACCAGTGGTTTAGCTGGCGGTAGTATCCGCATCCAGGGAGGAGAAGTTAATTTAACCGATAGTTCGCGATTACTAGCTGACACCTTCGGTGATTTTCCCGGTGGTGGCATTGAAATCTTAGCCCAACAGATAAATCTGAGCAATGGTGTCTTGATTTCCTCCTCCAGTTTTGGTGCTGGTAATGCGGGGAATATAACCTTCATTGCAGACACCATAGAAATCGCTGGTAGTGAACCTTTTTTGCTCCCTCAACAGCTTATAGAATCAACTTTTGACCCCCTTAACCCAAGCGACGGTTTGTACAGTTTGAGCTTCGGTAGCGGCGGGGGAGGAGATATCACCCTAGAAGCGCAACAACTGAAAATGCGTGATGGTGCTAATATCGTCACCACCAGTATTATCCAGGGCGTTGGCGGTGATATTAACTTAAATATTAGCGATACCATCACAATTAGTAATGGTTCGTTAGTATTAACAGGAACTGTTGGCGCTGGCGATGCGGGAAATCTCCAGGTGACAACTCAAAATTTACAATTACTCAACGGCTCATCTTTCAGCACTACCCCAGGTAATTTTAGTACAGGAGGAGGTGGCGATCTTACAGTCAATGCCACTACTGTGGAATTAAAGGGAACTCCAGCCGCAGCCCCGGTTCCAGGCGGTTTTTTCACCACCACTCTTGGTACTGGAGAGGCTGGAGATTTAACCGTTAATGCTGACTCTCTTTTGCTTGCTGATGGTACCCAACTTTCTACCGCAGCTACAGGAGGAGGGCAAGGGGGTAATCTTAATGTCAATGCTAACTTAGTGGAATTGAGGGGAGCTGCCGCAGATGGTCAATTTCTTGGTGGCTTTTTCACTTCGTCTTCCCTACTTACCGTTGCTGGGCAAATGGGAACCTCAGCAGCAGGTAATTTAATTGTGAATACTCAACGCCTTCTAGTTCAAGAAGGGGCGCAAATCTCCGTCGCCACAGGGGGTGCGGGAACTGCAGGAAATCTGCAAATCAATGCCTCCGAATCTATTGAAGTTAGTGGTTTTATCACAGGAATTCCCACAGAAGTAGAAGCAGTTTCCTTTGGCATCATCGGCGATGGAATTGTACCTAGTGCCATTGATTCTAATACTAGTGGTATGGGTGGAGCAGGAGATATTATGATTCAAACTCCCTCTCTAATTGTCCGCGATGGAGCAGAAATTGGTGTGCGGGGAACCAGTAGTGGGGCTGCTGGTAACCTGAGTATTGTTGCAGAGGATATTTTACTGGAGCAACAGGGAGCGATTACTGGTGCTACGGTATCGGGTAGTCAGGGCAATATTGAGATTGATACCCAAATGCTTCAACTGCGCGACAATAGCCGAATTGCTACCGACGCAGGTAATGCAGACGGTGGTAACATCGAGATTCAAACCACTTTCCTTATCGGTTTAGAAAACAGCGATATTACTGCTAATGCCCAACAGGGAAGAGGTGGCGCAGTTAGTGTCACCGCACTTGGAGTTTTCCTTTCCCCCGATAGCCAAATTACAGCAACCTCAGAATTGGGTGCAGAATTTAGCGGTGTTGTCACCATTCAAACCCCGGAAATTAATCCCAACTCTGGCTTAGTCGAATTACCAGAAGAAGTAAGCGATCCTACACAACAGGTAGTTGCTGGCTGTAATACAACAGTGGAAAGTCGCTTTGTGGTTACAGGAAGAGGCGGATTACCAGAAGATCCTAGAGCAACATTACCAGGTAGCACTCTGTGGCAAGATTTACAAGACTTTTCCACTGCTACTTTTGCCCAGGGCGATAGTCAACCTAACCCAGCCCTCTTACCTTCTCAAAAAGATAGTGTTCCTGTTGTAGAAGCCACAGGTTGGATGACTAATCATCAGGGAAAGCTGGAGTTAGTGACAAACTTAGCGCCGGGAACAGTTACAGAAAATTGGCAGCAAACTCCTAGTTGTAGTGGGGGAGTTGGGGAGTAGGGAGCAGGGGGAGCTGGGGGAGCAGGGGAGGCTGGGGGAGCAGGGGATGCAGGGGGAGATTATTGATATATAAGTAGCCTTGGAAAAGCGGACTTGGTATTAAAAATAGTAAGTAAAATGACTCGAATTCTTTTCCCTTCAATTATTCGCTTTCTAGTCATACTTTGCCTGACTCTGTTGCTGATAGTTGGCGTTATTCCTAGCTTTGCCCAACAGCCAGTCAATCTTCTCAACCAAGGAAAACAATTCTATCAAACGGGGAAATTTACCCAAGCCGCACAACTGTGGCAACAAGCAGCATCAGAATATGCTCAACAAGGGGAAATATTAAATCAAGCCCAAGCGTTGAACTACCTTAGTTTAGCCCATCAAGCATTGGGACAATGGCAAGCCGGGCACAGGGCGATTGAGACTAGTATCTCGCTGCTGCAAACTCAAACAGAATTAGAAGCAAGGGGTCTGGCAATTCTGGCACAAGCTTTAAATACCCAAGGTAGCTGGCAATTGGCACAGGCACAAACCCTCCAGGCTTTAGAAACTTGGCAACAGGCAGAAACTATCTATGAAAAGGCGGGAAATGCCACGGGAAAATGGGGCAGTCAAATCAACCAAGCCCAAGCCCTGCGAGCCCTAGGGCAACATCGACGTGCCGGGGAATTGCTGGATCAGGTGAATCAACAACTGCAAAACCAACCCGATTCCCTACTTAAAGCTGATGCACTGCGCAGTTTGGGCATTGCTTTGCAAACCCTTGGTAATTTTGCCCTAGCGAAAGACAGATTGGAGCAAAGTTGGGATTTGAGCGAGAAATTAGGTGACAATGCTGCTTCCGGAACAACTTTATTCAGTTTAGGTAACCTAGCGCGGGATGTGGGACAAAATGAGGTGGCTCTTTTGTACTATCAAAATGCTGCCCAAAAAGCCCAAAGCCCAATAGCCCATCTGGAAGCCCAACTCAATCAGTTGAGTTTGCTCGTAACAACCTGTGAGTCAAGCTTATCAAAGGCTACTGCTCAATCTATCTCCCATCTCCCCACTTCCCCAGCTTCCCCCACTTCCCCAGCTTCCCCAGCTTCCCCAGCTTATTCCGGATTTACCCTCGCTAAACAATCAAACCCCTGTGGTGTCGAAGATTTAATCCAAGGGATTCCAGGACAATTAGCTCAATTTTCCCCCAGTAGAAACTCAGTTTATGCCCAAGTTAACTTCGCCGCTAGCCTCCTAAAATTATCATCCCTAACCCAGGATTTAGAGCCAAAAATCGCCCCCATTTTAGCCACCGCAGTGCAACAAGCGAGGCAAATACAGGATTTACGCGCCCAAGCCTACGCCTTAATTCCCCTAGGACAACTCTACAGCCAAACCAAACAATGGCAAGAGGCGCAACAGGTAACCCAACAAGCACTGCAACTGGCTCAAACAATTAACGCCAACGATTTATTAGCCCTTGCTTCAGGGCAGTTAGGAAATATACTGCAAAAGCAAGGCAATGTAAAAGAGGCAATTACAGCCTATCGCACAGCAGTAACAACTCTACAAACCTTGCGCAGCGATTTAGTTGCAATTAACTCTGATGTTCAATTTAGCTTTCGTGAAGCCGTAGAACCAATTTATCGGCAATTAGTTAGCCTCTTACTGCAACCCCAAGCCAGTCAAAGGGAAATTCAAGAAGCCCGCGATGTCATTGAAGCCCTGCAACTAGCGGAACTTGATAACTTTTTCCGCGAAGCTTGTCTGGAAACCAATCCCGTACAAATTGATAACCTCGACACCCAAGCTGCTGTTATTTACCCTATTATTCTGCCAGATCGCTTAGAGGTAATTGTTTCCATTCCCCAGCAACCCCTCAAACATTACCCTATTAACTTACCCAGCCAGAAAATTGAAGCAATTTTACAAAAATTTTATTCTTCTCTGTATCTGGGCTATTCTGAAGATGAGCGATTAAGTCTGGCCCAGAAAATATACAGTTGGTTAATTGAACCAGCAAATTCTGACTTCAACTACCACCAAATCCAAACCCTAGTTTTTGTTCTCGATGGTTTGCTCAAAAATATACCCATGGGTGCTCTCTACAATGGCAAGCAGTATTTAATCGAACAATACAGCATTGCCCTAAGTCCAGGGTTACAGCTTTTTCCCCAAAGACTTGAACGCCAGAAAATTCAAGCGATTACTGCGGGTTTAACCCAAGCGCGCCAAGGCTTTCCACCTCTACCTGGTGTGGAGATAGAAATCGCCGAAATTGCCTCAGAGGTAAACTCCCAAATCCTAATCGACCAAGATTTTACCCGCAAAACTTTTGTCAATCGGGTAGACAAAAACAATTTTAGTGTGGTACATCTGGCAACCCATGGTCAATTTAGTTCCAATCTAGAAGATACATTTCTTCTGACTTGGAACGACCAAATTCAAGTCAAAGATTTTGATCGCTTGGTCGAACAAAGAGGACAAGGAAAGCAACCACCCATTGAACTACTTGTTCTGAGTGCTTGTCAAACTGCAGTGGGCGATCAAAGAGCAGCACTGGGTTTAGCAGGTTTTGCTCTGCGCTCAGGTGCACGTAGTACCCTAGCAACTATTTGGTCTGTTAGCGATCAATCTACTGCGGAACTAATGAGTGAATTTTACCGACAGCTGACTCAACCAAATCAAGTGAGCAAAGCCCAAGCCCTACGACAAGCACAATTAAAACTACTAAAAAACCCCCTTTATCACCAGCCCTATTTTTGGGCACCTTTTGTCTTAGTAGGTAATTGGCTCTAGCCTCAACTTTTTCTGACACAATAAATTTACAACTTATCAGGCAATCTGGGATTAAAAAAGTTAATTTCAATCAAATTTGCCACATGGAGCTTGAATCATGACCAAATCTCGTCACTTTCCCTTACATCTACTACTGTGTGCTTCCTTACTCAGCACCACAATTAATCTTCCCGCCTTTGCTTCCTCCCTGATAAAATTTGAGCCACCGGGAGATGAAGCTCCCAGAAATGCCCTCGGTGGTGGCGTGCGTGGTAATATTAGCTTCCAGCCACCGGGAGATGCGGCTCCCAGAAATGCCCTCGGTGGTGGCGTGCGTGGCGATTTAATCTTTAGAGTACCCGGAGAAAGTGCACCTGTAAACACTATCGGTGGCGGCGTGCGTAGTCCACAAAACCAAAGGGTAATTGCCCTACTACCAGACACTGCCCATGGACGTACCATCGCCTCCCATCCTACTATTTTGGTCTATGTTCCACCAACTGTTTCCAGACAAGCATTTTTTAGTCTACAAGACGAAACAGGTCAATCTCACTACCAAACCCAAGTAGAAATTTCTGGTCAAGGTGGCATTGTTAGGATTACCATACCCCCAGAAATTGCAGCATTAGAAATTGGTCAAGACTACGCCTGGTTTTTTGCTCCCATGGAACCAGGACAAGCTTTGCGCCCCGATAATTACAGTGTTAGTGGTTGGGTGCGTCGGGTAGCTGAACCTCTCACCAACAGCCTGCTAACGCCCCTAGAACGTGCCAGTCTCTATGCCAACTCTGGTATTTGGTACGATAGCCTCAGTGTGCTAGCGGCGGCAAAATTAGCCCAGCCAGATGATCCCAAACTTACCTTGGCATGGGAGGAACTTTTAACCCAGGTGGGACTTGCTAGAATCGCCCAGCAACCGATTGATTGAGCAAAGCAATTAGCTCGCCCTAAAATTTAAGACAACTAGGTTGATTTTGTGCTGCAATAATACGCTCACAACCCGAATCTGGTTTCGCCCACTGATAGCGGTATTCCTGAGGATTACCCCAACACAAACCCAGATAGATTTCCTTGACAGCCACATCTACCTCAGCCCACTCAGCTTTTTGAGTTAGCTGGGCTAGGGTTTGTTTGGTTATGGGTTGAGGGTCATTTCCTGCTAGCCAAAACTGGAAATTTTCCGTTGTGCGATACCAAAAAGACAAAACTGACTCCTTAGCACGAATTAGACTCTCCTTATCTCCAGCTACAGCCATCAATTGGTTGTGCATTTCTGGAAAACGGACACAAACTCCTGCAAAGCTGCACTCACGCCAAATTAAGCCTGATACTTGATGCTTTTGTTGATATTGATGAATTTGAGCGCGAAAGTCCCGATAGGCGAAAACCTTACTCAGCTTTTCAGTTCCCAAAGCCTTGGCGATTACTGGATTATCGAGACGATTTTGGGATGAGAGAACAATCCTTTCCCCCCTCCAACTGGCTTTGAGTTCCTGGTCAAGAAATTCGATTAGTTGGGAAGTTGTATAGGTCATTACTTCAACAGAAGAAGACAAGGGATAATCTGCTGTTAGGTTCACTCTAACCTGGTCAGGGGCAAAAATTAAGCCCTTCTTAAGCTCAGATGCTGTATGCCCAAAATATCTAGCTAATACCCGATTGTGTCTTAACCCCTAATTAGCTTTCCTGGTAGCTCTAACTAGTCAGGATACCAGAACATTCCCTTAATGCCCTCTGGGTCGAGAATAAAGCCTAAGCGGCGGTAAAAATCAACCACTTGGGGATCGGCGAAGAGAGTAATATTACTAATATCTTCTCGACGCAGTTTTTTGATGGTGTATTTCATCAAGGCTTTGCCTAAGCCTTTACTCTGAAAGTCAGGATGCACCACAACATCCCAAATTGTCGCGTTAAAGGCATGATCTGAGGTCGCCCTAGCAAAACCAATTAAACGCTTTCTATTGCCCTTAACTTCCCACATAGAAGTCACCAGGAAACTATATTGAAGCGCCTTCTTTACCTTGCGTAGAGGACGTCGAGACCAACCCACAGCATCACACAACTCTTCTAACTCATAAAGGTCTAAGTCGCGCTCCGTACTAAAAAAGATGCGCGTTTCGCCATTGCGTGATGCAGCCGCTAAATTTCGGTCAATATCAACCGCTTTTTCCAAAGTTTCTCCTTCAAGCTTTGGTGTCGGTGAGTCAGCTACAGTATCAGAATTACTAAACAAACTTTTCCAGAAACCCATGCCCATGCGGCTAAGCAACGTATCTATTTGTGCGCCAAAGGCTGGCAGGCTTGGAAGCCCAGCGGTTTAGAATTTCCATAAGAGAAATTACCTAAAGAAACACGCTTGAAGCTAGCTCAAAAGCTATGATTAACCTAACTTGAGTACAGCAGGTAAATACTGCACTTTTTCCATGATTACTGTTAAACCAGTGACAAACGACTATTATCGCTTCACTTGGTCAAGAGTACATCTGGAAAGTTAGTCCAATTACTCCTTGTCCTGTTTCAACCGCACGCATTAGATAATACCACAACAGCTTAGCACGTACCTCTGTTTTGTAGGAGTCAAAGACTAAGATCAAGCCAAAATGCCTAAAATCTGAATTTTAGAGACTACTGAGCAAAGCCTATAATTTAAATCTAATTTCTTGCGCTCGTGTCCAAAGCCTTGCTCTTTTTGGGCAAAATAAGCCAGAATACCCAATCTCGATTGGCAACTGATTAACACTTTACCTCTCCTACCTATGGCTGCAGGTTTGAAATCATCTACTCTAGAACTCTTGAAACGCTTTAACCGGGCGTTTCCTAAATTTTATGAACAGTTTGTCAGTAGTGAAATTCAACTGCAAAATTTGCGATTAGCCTATCGTTTATATAAGACTAAGCGAGCCGTCATTGAAATTAAACCCGAAGGCTCAAAAAGTGTCCTGCATTTCGTTTATCGCAACCAATCTTTTATCCTCAGTGATATTTTTGGTGTTCTTGCAGCCTACGGATTAACAATTCATCCTAGTTTAAGCCTCTACGGTCAGATTAGAGCACCCATGCTAGTGTTTATCAAACTAGTAGTATCTCGTGGGAGCAAGGCTTTATCAGATAAAATCGCAGAGAATGTCTGTCGAGCGATTCGAGAAGCGATTGTGGGACGTTTTGAGGTGGAGGAAATGCTGGCGGTAGAATTTAACCTGGATGCTGGCTTAGAGCAGGTAGAAACCGAGTTTTATATCGACCCAGTATTCCACCTTCCTGCACTACTAATTGAAGTAGACAATCAACCCGGTTTATTCTACAAAATTATGTATGCTATATGGCAAGAAGATTTATTAGTTGTCAATGCCAACTTGCTAGTTTGGCGCGGTAGGACTCGCCTGATTCTATATCTTTTGGGTCCCAATGAGAATTTGATTCCTGAGTATCTAGGTCAAAAAATTGCCGAAGGTGTTCGCGAACGCTTGCTTGGTAAACGCTTCTAGTCTAGTGTGAGGATAATTTTAGATGACGCTTTTTGGCTAATTAAGGTAATCCTAGTATACAGAACCCTCCTCCACTGTATAAACATGAGTTGCCTGCTCAAAACTCCTGATAGCTTCTTCATAACAATCTAGTTGAGTCAATACTCGTCCCAGACACATCCAAGCTTGACAACTGCTTGGTTGCAACTCTAAAGCTTTCTTTAAACTCGAGAGTGCTTCTGAGTAGCAACCTGTTTGGGCTGACTTTTGACCTTGGGTGAGCCAGAATTCGTAGTTAGCTAGTTTACTTACAAGACTTTGGTTCATGATTTTGCTGGTGATAGGGGAAAAATAAACTCCTCAGAGTCAAGGATTGAAGGATTGATCGAGAGGTATGTTAGTAGATGGGTCTGTATAAAATCGCACTTTGCCTCTAGTAAATTTACCCTGGTGTAAATTTGAGGATGCCCGGGATATCACGAGGAGACAAATTGAAAGAGTGCGAAATGTCTGATATACCGTTGTTTCATCTGTATGTTGATATTGTAAGAATATCTACTTAGTAATTACTAGGAGGAAAAGTTCCCTGATTAGGTAGGAAAAGTAGGATTGAGGTAGGTTAAGCTAAGTATTACCACTTAACAAGGCTCGATTATGGATTGCGAAGAAGCATTAAATGTAGCGGATCAATTAGTTATTTCTACCGGGAAAGCAAAAGAACTGAGTCGTCTGCAAAAAGATATCTTTCGGAAATCTTGGAAGGGCATGACCTATAAAGATATTGCTGCTGCTGATGGATATACTGAGCAGCATATCAAAAAGGAAGGTTCTCAGTTGTGGCAGCTATTTTCCGAAGCTTTGGAGGTGACAGTAACCAAAAAAACTTTTCGTGCCAAGCTTGAAGCAAGAGTTGCCAATGGCGACTCTCCTCCAGTGACACCTGAAGTCATCCCTAAATCGGTTTATCACAATCTGCCAGCTCCTGAACATACTCGCTTTGTTGAGCGGGAGGAATTAAAGCGTCTGATTAGTTTACTGGCTAACCCTAGGGTACATCGCATTACGATTGAGGGGATTGGTGGTGTGGGCAAAACTACCCTGGCTCTAGAAGCAGCCTATCGTTGTTTACAAGCGAGTTACCAAAATTACAATGGTTCCCCAGTCGCTACCTTTGATGCTGTCATTTTTACTTCTGCGAAAAAGCAATACCTGGGTACTTGCCGCATTCTACCGCGCATTCAACTGGAGCGTACCCTCAGTGATATTTTCCGTGCAATTGCTCGTACTCTCAACTGTCTTGAAAGCCTTCCAGTAGATTTTCAAGAGCAACTGGTTTTCATCCGCGAGTGCTTGACACGTCAAAAAACTTTGCTGATCATCGATAATTTAGAAACCATTGAAGATCAAGAGCAGGGTTACATTCTCTCTTTTCTCCTCGATAATCTCCCTTACCAAGTTAAAGTTGTCATTACGACACGAGTACAAACTCTCCTGGATGCTTCGATTCATCTGGAATCCCTACCAGAAAAAGAAGGTTTAGAATTAATACATTATCAAGCTGAGCAACAGGGAGTAGAACTCGACTCGGAAAAATCGCAAAAAATATACCAAACTACCTGTGGTATTCCCGTAGCTATCATCTACGCTATCGGTCAAGTAGCATATAGATACTCACTTGACAATGTGTTGACTAGTTTAACGATGGCAACTAATGATATTGCATCCTATTGCTTTGAAAGTTCTTTAAGCTTGCTCAGAGGACAGCCAGCTCATAAATTACTGATGGCACTGGCTTTATTTTCCAAATCTGCCCTTAAAGAGTCAATTACCAATGCTGCTCTGCTCAAAGCTGACTCTATCGCCACGGACTACGGTTTAGCTCAACTGCAACAACTGTCTTTGGTGAAAAAGGATGATAACGAAAGATATAGTATGCTCCCTCTTACCCGTGGCTATGTGATTGCGGAGTTGGAGGCGCATCCAGAATTTGAGCAAAAGGCGAGGGAGAGATGGCTCATTTGGTATCGCAATTTTGTTCAAAAGAATGGTACTAAAGATTGGAAAGAATGGAATCCTTGTAAAGCTTTGGAGGAGGAGTGGGAAAATCTGCAAGAAGCGATAGAGTGGTGTGTTGCCCAGGAAAGATACAAAGATTTCTGGGAATTCTGGCAGCATATTAAGGGCTATACTCACTTTGCAGGTTACTGGAATGAAAGGTTACGCTGGATGGATTGGTTAATGCCAGGGGCGAAGCAGGAGCGTAAATGGGAAATACTGGCAGAGGCAATGTTTGATAAGGGGCGCACTCTAACCATGATGCACCAACCCCAGCACCAGCAAGAAGCAATGAAGTTGTTTGAGTCTGCTTGGCAACTCTATAAAAGCCATAATCTACATCACCAGTATCAGATTGATGTGGGTATTTATATGGCGATTATTCACATTGAGCAGCAACATTTTGAGCAAGCATCCTATTGGCTTAGTCAAGTCAATGGCTTACTAGATAAGGTGTCACTGCCAAAAATAGAACACCATCGCCTCCAAACCACGTTGCTTTACTATCAGGCTAAAATTTGCCTCAGCACGCAGGAATATAGCAAAGCTAAGGGCTTCTATGAGCGTGTCCTGGAAAAAGCACAACAAATTAACTGGCAACGGGTGGTAACCTACAGTCAAATTTGGCTGGCGGAAATCGCGATTCAAGAAGGGCGTTTGGAGGAAGCTGCTAATTTCTTGAATCAAGGAATGCCAGTTGTGGAAGATAATAAAGATAAACGTTGTCTGGCTCTATGCAAGCGATCTTTGGCACTACTGGAGAAAGCAAAAGGAGATTGGGTTCAATGTCGTTATTGGGCAGCCCAAGCTAAGGAAGAATTCCAAAACTTGGGTATGCTGCAAGAGGTAGGGCAGATGCAAGCTTTACTCCGCAATTGTGAACCAGGATATTCTCCTTTGGCAACAGCTTGAGGACATTTTCATGGTGGGTAATTAGCCATTGAAAACTTGGCTTAGCAGACACTTCCAATTTTTCCACCAGTCACCAGCATGGTGTTTGATGTTTGTGGTTATCAGTTGAGTGCTAGCACCTTAAGGGGATCTGATTCTAAACTAAAGCTTGGACGCTCGTTTTCCCAGGATTGGGGAACTGTACATCCACTCAAAGAAAAAAGGTTATTATCAGCAACAATTTCACAGCCACTGTTTTGGTTTTGGGGCTTGAAACCAACAATACAATCACTTGATTGATTTACTTCTGGAGCGATAAAAATGTTACAACCACTGATTTGGGATAATTCCGAACTAGCTATAAGATCACAATCGCTACGTTGGCTGTTACGGGAATTTGCTAAAGGAAAATCAAGAGATTGCTGCAAAAGTTTCTCTAACTCTGTGAGATAAGATTTTAGCTGCTGTTTTTTCGTATTTCCCTCAACTTTGCTGTAGGGAAAATGGTGTAGGAAGTAACCAAACAAAAACTGGCAGTCTCTGGCATATTTGATGGTATCGAGGATGTGATGATGCCAAACTTGGTCAATTTCCTTGGTGGGTGCAAAGCCAGCTTCAGGGTAGATATAATTTAGAAGTAAAAATATTTTATAGCGTGCTACTGCTTTGACCGTTTGTTCTTCGCTCCAGGCATAACCTTCATCGGGATGCATTAGCTTGTAGGCAATCGCTCCAAGATCAAGATTTCTCAGTTTCTTGAGCACAGCCCTAGCTTTTTCAGATAAGAAGGTTGATTGTTCGACAGATATAGTATGCATTCCTCTTTGCCACTCAACAACTAATCACTAAATGTTTCTTCTTTTAAGTGGTTATACGTAATCAATTCGTGTGCTTGTCTAAATTGTGCTCGAACTGCCTGGAAAAAGTAAGTAATAATTCCTAGCTTTACGTAAACTTCAGTTTAAATATACCTGTTTTGAAGTTTATGTAAACTAGCCGATGGGTATATTTAAGTATTTCTATTTAAGTATAAATGATTTTGAGAACAACATTCTTTACAGATGTTCACAAAGATAGTGGTAATTGCGACAAATGTTTTCGACTTAGTGAGCAGAAGATACCGGAAAAACAGGTCATTGGCAGCTTTTACCCTTGATATACTTTGAAGGTAGAGAATTGAAGAAGTTCTTTAGTCAGTAGAGAGATTGTTAAATATTATGAAGAATACTTAAAATGAAGTCAGAGTCTATGAGTAAAGAGTATGCATCTGACATATTTAGATAGTAATTCCTGGCTAATTGAATTGGGAGGACAAAGAATTCTCCTTGATCCTTGGCTAGTGGGAAAGTTGGTATTCGGTAATTTACCTTGGCTATTTCAGGGAAGCAAGCAAACTTCTCGCCCCATACCAGAAAATATTGACTTGATTTTACTCTCTCAGGGTTTGGAAGATCATGCTCATCCACCAACTCTAGAGGTTCTTGATCATTCTCTACCTGTGGTAGCATCTCCTAACGGTGCTAAAGTGGCTCAGGATTTGGGTTATTCTCAGGTAAAGGCTCTAGAACACGGGCAAAGTTTTTCTCTCAATGAAAAAGTGGAAATTCAGGCGCTTCCTGGTTCTCCTATTGGTCCTATGTTGACAGAAAATGGCTATTTGCTCAAAGATTTAGAGCAGGGTACAAGCATTTATTATGAACCCCACGGCTATCATCACCCTTCGTTACAAAAAATGGCTCCTGTGGATGTGATAATCGCACCGATTGTGGGTTTGAAAATACCTCTGCTTGGTGCTGTAATTAAAGGAAATGAAAGCGCCCTACAAGCTTGTCAGTGGCTGAAACCCCAAGTAATTTTACCCACAGCAGCAGGGGGAGATATAGATTTTAAGGGCTTGCTGATGTCTGTATTGCGAGAAGAAGGTAGTATGGAACAGTTTAATTCTCTATTGGCGAAAAATGGCTTAGGGACGCAAGTAATTGAGCCTCAACCGGGGGAGCGCTTGGCGCTAAACTTAAAACAGCGTATAGCAACCTGAAAAGTTTTACCGAAAGGGCCCCGAAGCCCATTTTTTCAAAGAAAACAACGGATGTTTATACGTAGGAGAGATAGCCGGGGGATGAGTTAATTGATAGGTAACATACTCCCGAAACTCACCCTAACGCTTAGAGTGCGGGGCTTCTCGCGGTTTAGTTAAAGCTGAATCAACAATTAACCATCAACAATTAACAATTAACCATCAACAAAATCACGACCTTGCTTTACACTGGCGGTTCGCGTCACAATAAGGAATAAGTAAATATTCTTATACTTTATTAAAAACAAGTTAAATAATGACGTTTGAACAGCTAATTTGTGCTAAGGAAACTCAAAATAAGTACGATTATGATATCGCGATTGTGGGTGGTGGTATTGTGGGTGCAACCCTCGCCTGTGCTTTGAAAGATTCTGGGCTAAATATACTATTAATTGAAGCCAAGCCTTTAGCTGTAGCTGCGGCGAGAAGACAAGCTTATGCGGTATCTGTACTTTCTAGCCGCATTTTTACTGGGATTGGTGTTTGGGATGAAATATTGCCGCAAATTGCCCAATTTCGCCACATCCGTCTTTCTGATGCTAATTATCCCGGTATTGTACAGTTTAAGCTAGCTGATTTAGGTACAAATGCACTGGGCTATGTAGCGGAACATGGGGTAGTTTTAAGGGCGTTGCAAGAGTTAATCGCACAATACAGCAATATTAACTGGTTATGTCCGGCGACGGTACAGGAAGTTGAGTATGGCGAATCTGGGACTACAATTGCTGTAGAAAGTGCAGGCAAGGTGCAGCATTTACATACTAAGCTAGTAGTAGGGGCGGATGGATCGCGATCAAAAATCCGTCAGCAGGCGGGAATTAAAACCCGTGGTTGGAAGTATTGGCAATCCTGTGTAGCTTTTACAATTAAGCACGAAGCTCCTAGCAATGATACTGCTTTTGAGCGTTTTTGGTCTACCGGACCAATGGGAGTATTACCTTTACCAGGAAACCGTTGTCAGATTGTCTGGACACAACCTCACGCTCAAGCAAAGGTTTTAAAAGATTTAGATGAGAAGGAGTTTATCCGTAAGTTAGATTACCACACAGGCGGTTTACTGGGGCGCTTGGAACTTGTGAGTGAGCGTGCTGTTTTTCCTGTACAGTTAATGCAGAGTGAACGATACGTAAAATCTAGGTTAGCTTTAGTAGGCGATGCAGCCCATTGTTGTCATCCTGTGGGTGGTCAAGGTTTAAACTTAGGCATCAGAGATGCTGCTGCTTTAGCCCAAGTAATACAAGAAGCACAACACAAAGGAGAAGATATTGGGGAGCTTGCGGTACTCAGACGTTATGCTAGGTGGCGTAAGCGGGAAAATATCGCGATTCTCGGTTTTACTGATTTTCTAGATCGACTCTTTTCTAATAATTTATTACCCATAGTTGCTGTGCGTCGTTTGGGTTTATGGTTATTAGCAAATCTTCGTCCTCTTAAGGTTTTTTCTTTACAGTTAATGACGGGATTAATAGGGCGTGAACCTCAGTTGTCTCGCGATTAGATATTGAGTATTTGCAGATAATTTATGCTTATTATTTACTGTAATCGCGAAGTACTCAAGACTATCCCTCTTCTGTCAGACTTCTAGTGCTAAAAATGGGGTTTAGTTTAAACCCTTATTCTCTTGTTAGCTGTCCTTAGCTGTAATGACGTAATTTTGTCAGAATTCCGGAAAGTGACAAAAGAGGGATACATCTCCTAGCAGCAATAATCTTGATTAAAATAACTCCAAATTCGAGTAACACGCACGATATTCTAGCTAACACTGCAGAGTGATAACCCATGCAGCGCAAGTTTTATAGCGATGAAATTCAATATTTGAAAGCTGAAAAGACTACTTTAATTTTTGTTGAACTATTTTTATCAACGACGCCATTTCAGATTCAAGTTTCTCAACCCGAGCTTCCAATTCCTGAATCTTAGTAGAACCATCTCCCGCCTCTACCTTATCAGATTCTTCACCCTCAGCAGGTCGTTTTTTAGCCAACTCCATTGCATATTTTATACCTCCCATTAATTCCTTCTTTTCAAAAGGTTTTTCTAGAAAAATAAAATAATGTCTATCAAAAGGTTCAGGAATTTTTGCTGTTACATCTTCCTTACGACCAGACATAATGATTAAAGGAATCTTTTTGAATTCAGGTTGGGATTGAATTTCTTGAAATACCTGCCAACCAGTTACTTTGGGTATCAGAAAATCCAAGAGAATTAAATTAGGAGATTCAGCAGCAATAAGTTCCAGCCCCTCTTGGCCATCTTTTGCCTCTATAACATCAAAGTTTCCTGGAGGAAGCATGTCCCTAACTCTAGCTCTATTTACCCTACTATCATCAATAACTAAAATTTTGTGTCCTGCCATGACTTGAGCCTCCAGTGATGAGTTGGTGTTTTCAAATTAATCTCATGTATACAGTCAGTCACGACAAAAATTGTCGCTAAATCCTGACCTTGATATCAATTTGTCAATGTAATATAAAAGACCACAAAACCATTTTTTTTTATTTTATTTTTATAAAGTTTCCTGCATTCTGGTGTTCAAGGATGTCAAGAAAACAATGCTAGAAAAATTTCAAAATTACAACAAAATATTCAATTTCGATAAAAAATATAGAAACATAAAATTTTACGTCTCTACAATGGGTAACAATTTAGATGTCTTAATTTACACCAGATTTCTAATAAGAACCAGATAACCAATTCCAAAGATTATGCCACCAAGGTTGAATTTGCAAATCTGGTTGCTCAATTTTGCTGCGAATTTCTTCAATATCCCACCTAGTTAGCTTCGCAAGAGTTTGAGCTTCTTTTTCTAAGCGCTGTTTTAAGTTATTCTGATAATCGCTTCCTAAATTACAGTTGATTTCACCTAGATAGGGATGGCGAATTATATAACGTCCTTGAAAAGATTCGTGGTTTGATGTTTCTTGAAATCGCAAATCTTCTGGAAATTGTTTGCGAGTGTAGCGTACATGAAGGCGGGTAATAAATACATTATTGGCATTATTTGAGTTGAGCCAAAAGACTCCCGCTTGTTTTAATTCTTCAGGATTCAAGGGTTGACTAGCACAAGGATCGCACCAACCCATATTCCAAGCATATTCGAGAAAGGCAACTTTTTTCTGTTCCCGTTCGTAGGCGGTTTGAAACATTGCCTGATAAAATTGACTAAATTTTTTCTGGACAAATTCGGGAAGTTCTACATTTGAGGGAACCCTGACGGTACGATAGTTGGTTAATTCTATTTGTCCCTTGGGAGAGAGTAAATATACAATTAAATCTTGCTCACTTTGAGCATTAATCATCCCTAAACGAATTGGTAGCATAAATCGAGGCGATTCATATGCGATCATTAAGGGGCGCAAGGATTGAAAGCCACTATCTTCGTACTCCTCTAAATTTACCTTAGCGAGAAAAAATTTCATCTGTTGACGAATATAAGGCTGCAACAGTTGACTTGCGCCTGGAGGAATTTGATAATTATTTTGTTGCAACCAAGTTTCCAAACCATCGGATTCTGTTGCAGATAGAAGCAAGATATCGTACTCACCAACATTAAAACGAGATTCCACTGTAACGCCTAAACTTTCATTACTCTGGGGACTTCTTGCTGCTGAAGGCGCTTGACTAGGAAGCTCAATTTCTTCCCTTCGTGAGCGAAAATAACAGGGATTCTCGTCAAAATATTCCACCAATCGCGGCGCACTAAAAGCATCTAAACGAGCGATAATATTAGGGTTGCCTACACGTACTTGGTCTTCTTTTAAGAGTACGGGTACAGGTACAACTAGGGCAAAATCTTTAACCTCGCCTTGGTAATCATTTGCCATAGTTAAGACGGTGCGATTACCATCACGGGCGATAATAACTTGGGAAGCTTGGTTATAGAGACTAGCATCTGCTTTAGCGACATAAAAACCACAAAAAGCCCAAGCAGGAGGCGCTATGCTAAAAATCAGCAACATAGCTAACAAGCAAGTACTTAAAACGCGTAATATTTTCATTGGGGAAGCTCCTCAAGATGACAAGATAAAAAGAGCTAGCGATTTCCTCTCACTCAATTCTTTTCTCTAGAGGAATTGACTAGTAATCGCTTAGGTTAATTTGGCATTGTTAATTTAGTATGCCTGTTGCGATTTCAAGAAACGTCAGTGGTTACATTTTGTGTAACAGTAGGTTTGTTGTTTGTTATTGGTTGTTTGTTATTTGTTTTTATTTCTTAGTACTTAGCTTCCTGATTATGGGTAATCTCTAATTAGTAATTGATTATCAGTTGTTAAGTAATTCCATCTCATTCAACATCAAACTAAATACCCAAAACCTCATATTTCTAGAGCCCTAAACCAAAAAATGTTTTTGCTGAATCAATTGGAGCTCCTTTCAGTTAATAGTTAGTTACCATAACTACTGGCTACTTTCTAAGTTAAAGACTCTCTGTACTTATATTTGGTATTGTCAATGTTTACTATTACGACAGAAAAGAAAGATTATCAAACTTATACACTCACAGATTCACAAGCTAACTCGACACTAGAAATTGTTCCAGAAAGAGGTGGTATTGTTACCACTTGGCGCTACCAAAACCAAGATATTTTCTATTTTGATGCAGAAAGATTTCGCGATCCTCAAAAGAGTGTTCGCGGGGGTATTCCTATCCTCTTTCCTATTTGTGGCAATCTACCCGATAATACTTACGCTCATCAAGGTCAATCTTACACTCTTAAACAACATGGTTTCGCTCGCGATTTACCTTGGGAAGTAGCGGAGCAAGCGACCGATAGTTGTGCTAGTATCACCTTAGTTCTCGATAGTAACGAAAAAACTCGTGCTGTCTATCCTTTTGATTTTAAGATAGCTTTTACCTATCAATTACAGGGTAACATTTTAACCCTCAAGCAAAGCTATACGAATAATTCTGAAACCGCAATGCCTTTTTCTACAGGATTGCATCCCTACTTTCTAGTGACGGCAAAAGATCCGCTTGAATTTGAAATACCTGCTTCCCAACTTCAAGATCATATAACTCAAGAATTTCGTCCTTTTGCGGGTAGCTTTGATTTTAGTTTGGAAGAAATTGATGTTGCTTTGCTATCACCTACGCAACAAAAAGCCTCTATTTCTGATCGCCAGCGTGGTTTAAAAATTACCCTAGACTACTCACCAATCTATTCTACTTTGGTGTTTTGGACTGTAAAAGGAAAAGATTATGTTTGTCTGGAACCCTGGAGTGCAAAGCGAAATGCAATTAATACTGGAGAAAATTTAATTCACCTTGAACCGGGGAAAAGTTGCGAAGCAGTAGTAAATTTTTATGTTAGCAATCTAGATTAACTTGGCTCAGATATTTGTGTGAGATATCTAGCTAATATCGCTTCTGTATAAACCCTGTAGGGACGTAATATATTACGTCCCTAAATTTTATTGACATCTTTATTGCCAAAAAACTGCAATCGCTACCTCAGTGAGTGTCAGCATTATCAGTAAGCTTAAAGCCTTATCACTAGCCTTCTTTTGACGGTAGATGAAAGATAATAGCAAAATAAGGCATAAAAGTATCAGCTTAATTAAGATTTTTGTCGGGTTCAAATCTTTTGCCTTCAAGATTGTCAGCGCCAATCCTGTTCCTAGCTGAAGTAAACTACCTAGCCAGATATATTTATTAATGTAACTTCGCTGATCTCGCTGTTGCAATAATAGTCCTCCACTGAGAGAGGCGAAGCCAATAAAATGTAGCCAACGCAGTAATAACAATCCCCAGTTACTCATAAATTTAACTTTTCGTGAATTGAGCACTCAGCTTAAGTTACGACTATTTCTTCACTATTTGTCGATCTGATTGCTGATAATTACAATAATTATAGAGACAATAATTCGATGCCATAAATTGCTAGGTTAATGCAAATATTTAGCAACAAAATTTAGGCATACCAAGAATTTATTAATAATCCAGTTCAAAAGGTTATTTAGATAATTTAAACTATAATCTAAATCTGATTAATCATAGGCGTAAACTTATAGAATCATGGCTTTTAATGGGTACGAAAGCATTCTTCCTGGCAGCAAGCAGCTAAAACAAGGTAAAACACTGGAAGCATTTTTGTGGTTTGCGGGTACAGTTTTTGGCTACTGTCAAGGCTTCACTCCAGGCTTAGTAATTCATGCCATTTATTTGGGGCAGTATGGCAAGATAAAAAGTGCCAAGAAACCTCCGCAAGTTATCAAAGAATCACTAATCGATATAGGAGGAAGCGAGTCAAAACCTAATTTTGGCTCTGGGCTAAAAAAAAACAACAAACAATCACCCATCTCACCCAAAATCAAACCTGACTCGTCTACTTTCGCTGAATTTTGGCAAGAAACTTGGGCTTTAACCCATCGTCTTTGGATTCAACTTAAGCGTCGTCCAACAACTTTAGTTGCAGGGATTATTCAGCCTTTAATGTGGCTAGTTTTGTTTGGCGCCCTATTCCAGAAAGTAGAAGGTGGAGTATTTGGAGTTAGTAGCAATTACATTCAATTTCTCAGTGCTGGATTAATTGTTTTTACAGCTTTTAATGGTGCGCTGAGTGCTGGATTATCGGTTATGTTTGACCGAGAATTTGGCTTTCTCAATCGCCTCCTAGTTGCACCTTTGGTTTCGCGCTTTTCGATTGTGCTAGCCTCAGCAATTTATATTGCCGCTTTGAGTTTAGTTCAAAGTGCCATGATTATGATTGTCAGTGCTTTGTTAGGTGCAGGTTTACCAGGAATGATGACAATTGGCATGATTAGTTTGGTTATTTTCCTTCTTGTTTTGGGAGTTACTAGCCTCAGTTTAGGCTTAGCTTTTGCCTTACCTGGACATATTCAAATGTTGGCAATAATATTTGTAATTAATTTACCTTTACTCTTCGCTAGCACCGCCCTTGCACCTCTTTCTGCCATGGCAACTTGGCTTGCTTATTTTGCTAGTATTAATCCTCTTAGCTATGCCATTGAAGCGATTCGCCATCTCTATTTAAATAGCGATTGGACATGGGGTAGTGTGGTTATGGTAGCACCTTGGGGTCAGGTTTCACTGTTTGCTACCTTAATTATTCTCCTCGGTTTTGATTTACTGGCAATTTTCTTAATTCAACCTCTACTACGCCGTCGTTTTGCTTAATAAGTAAGTCCACCTAATTAAACGTTCAACTAATTTCCCCAAAACCCACATCCTCAACTCCCTAAACCAAAACTATTGTTTGTGTCATACAGTGAAGCTACGTAGTTGTATTTTGATGTTTTCAGTACTTCTTTGATTTGATAAATCTAGTCTTTCGGGGGGATTATTCTCCTCGAAACCTCTATGTAGCGATTCTTGAATTAATAATTTACACTCCTATCCACAATCAACAACAATAAGCCTTAAATTTAATGAACAAGAAACTAAAATATCTCAAAATCGCCAGTAAAATGCTACTAGCAAATAAACTACATAGTAGTCTCACTATCTTAGGTTTAATTATTGGCAATGCCTCAGTAATTGCGATGGTAGGCGTAGGAGAAGGTGCACAAAGATTAGCCACAGAGGAACTGGAATCTTTTGGTCCCAATATGCTCTATATAATCCCCGATAATCGCAATATTCAGCAAACAAAATCTGGTCAACCACAAACATTAGTCTTAGAAGATGCGATAGCAATCGCCAATCAAGTTCCTTCTGTAGCGGCTGTTGCACCCCAAATTCGTCACCAAAAGTTAATAACTCAAGGAAATAAAAATATTAATAGTCAAATTGTTGGTACAACGCCAGAATTTCCGGGAGTGCGTAACTTTGAAATAGCAGCAGGCGGTACTTTTTTTGATGAGCGAGATCTCCAATTAAATCGACAGGTGGTAGTTTTAGGCTCTAAATTATCCCAGCGGCTGTTTCAATATGAAAATCCCATCGGCAAAAGTGTGCGTATTCAGAATAGCAGTTTTCAAGTAATTGGTGTGATGCAGCCGAAGGGTTCACTCATGGAAAGTAATCAGGATGAAACTGCTTTCATTCCCATAACCACAATGGCGACAAAAATAGTAGGAGATACATCTCCCTTTGGCACTAAAGTATCTGTTATTGCCTTTACCGCTAAGGATAAAAAAAGTGTGCGAGCAGCACAATTTCAGGTAAGCAATTTGCTACGTTTGCGCCATAAAATTACCGATAGCGATGACTTTGTTATCCACAGTCAGGAAAAATTTCTCAAAACCTCTAATTTAATTACCACTGGTTTAAAAATTACCCTAGTAGCGATTTCAGGTATTTCCTTACTTGTTGGTGGCATCGGTATCATGAACATTATGCTAATGTCCGTTAAAGCCCGTACTTCAGAAATTGGTTTGCGTAAAGCGGTGGGTGCTTGTCAAGAAGACATTCTGCTGCAATTTTTGATTGAATCGGTAATTTTGTCCTTTGCTGGCGGCTTAATTGGTACGGTAATTGGAGCCAGTGGAGTCTTACTAATTGGTATCTTTTCACCTCTAAGTACAGGCGTTTCTGCTGTTGCTGTTACCCTAGCATTAGGCGTATCGGGTGGTATCGGCTTATTTTTTGGTGTTGTTCCCGCCAGACAAGCAGCTAAGCTAGATCCTATTGTTGCTCTCAGAAGTGCTTAGAAGAAGTCAGGGAGCAGGGAGCATAAACCTAACATTTAGTTTGTACATGACTAATAAGTTTTATTAGCTATTAGTTACCTAAACTAGCTAATTTTTACCTATTAACTAATTATTTCCTCGTTCCCAACAAAAAACGAAGGACTAACAACTGAGGACGAATCACAAACAACCAATAACCAACAACAAACAACTAATAACTAATGAAGCTCATTGAACTAGAGAATATTGCTAAAGTATACGGTAGCGGTAATACTAAAGTACAAGCCTTAGCAGAAGTTAGCCTGACAATAAATAAAGGTGAATACTGTGCGATTATGGGTGCTTCTGGTTCAGGAAAATCTACGCTGATGAATATTATCGGTTGTCTTGATCGAGCTACATCAGGGCATTATTATCTAGATAATCAGAATGTAGCGCACCTTAGCGATCGCAGCTTAGCACAAATCCGTAATGCTAAGATTGGCTTTGTCTTCCAGCAATTTCACCTCTTGCCTCAACTGAGCGCTATAGAGAATGTTATGCTGCCCCTAGTTTATGCTGATGTAGATGAGACAGAACAATATAAAAGAGCAGAAGACGCTTTAGTTCAGGTAGGATTAGGCAATAGATTATATAATAAGCCCAATCAACTTTCAGGTGGACAACAGCAACGAGTTGCGATTGCAAGAGCGATTGTTAATCAACCGTTATTATTATTAGCGGATGAGCCTACAGGTGCTTTAGATTCTCAAACTACTGATGAAGTAATGGCGATTTTTAGAAAGTTAAATGAGCAAGGAATTACTGTTGTTACTGTTACTCATGAAACTGAAGTTGCCAATTTAAGCCAGCGCATCATTTGGTTTCACGATGGTAAGATTGTTAAGTCTGAGCAATTGATTTAAATGAGTGCAATTGGAGAGAGATAATAGTTTAATCTGCCTCCGTTTGAGGAAACCACTTTTGATTCAAAGCTTCAATTTCTCCTTCCTCTTTTAATTGCAAAATAATTCGGTCAATTTTTTCCTGATAAGGGCTATTTTGAGGTAGAACAACAGCGTAACTTTGTTTAGCAAATAAATTACCAACAACACGAAAATCGGGATTTTTAGCAGCAAAGTAGAGTAAAGTTGGTGCATCATCCACAATAGCTTCAATTTTCTCTGTTTCCAATGCTTGATAGGCTTCTTCTCGATTCGTAAAAGGAACTAATTTTAAGGGATATTGACTTAGATATTGAGCAGAAGTTGTCCCAACTACAGCACCTACTCTTTTTCCAGATAAATCTTCCACACTAGAAATCTGTGATTCGAGACGATGGGCAGTAACAGCGGCGGTAAAATGGGCAAGAACAAAAACAGCACCTAACATCCAAGAAATAGCTACTAAACGCCCTACAAAACCCTTGGGTGACTTATCTCCATAACCTACCGTTGTGGCTGTTACTAAAGACCACCAAAAAGCTTCCCAAATCCCTTTTAAATAGGTATGGGGAAACATTTCTGGATTCACACGACGCTCGAAAAACCAGAGTAAGTGGGCAGAAATTAAAGCAATACCAAAAAGAGTGCCAATTGCTCGTATATTGTTCCAAGAGAAAGTGTAACTGAAGAAAAGAGTAACAGGATTGTTGTTTGTCTCTAGTACAAGTATTTGTAATCCTGTTTCATAAAAACTATGGGAAAAGTTTAGAGTTTCTTCTCTTTGAGCTGTGATACTAATTCCTGCGATCGCTAGGTCTAACTCTTGAGTTTCTACTGCTTCTAATAAACCATCAATTGTAGGTATAACAACTAATTCCACATCCTCTTGACCAAGGCGATTGGAAATTTTTCGCCATAAATCAATACTATAACCTGTAGGCTTTTGAGCAGAATTATGGATAAAGACAAAAGGAGGGAAATCTTTCGTTCCTACTCTCAATTTTGCTGTCGCGGCGCTGGTTAAGAGTAAATTACCCAGCAATGCAAAAAATACAACCTTCCATCTTCTGCGAAGCAAAGTTTCCTCCTCTATGAACCGAAAGTTGGGCGCGATCTGATGCTAGTTAACCCTGAAGTAGCTACAAATACTGATGTAGCGATTACCGATTCTCTACACCTGTTGCTAGATTGCTTGCGTGCGATTAGATTAGAATACAAGTTTTATCTTGTTTATTCAAGACAAAAAAATTAGATTAACTTTTGATTATAATAATTGTCCTAATTTAAGTATTTGAACTTAGTTAAAAATTTTCCAGATAATATTACCGCAAAATTACTGAGCCTTCTTCTCTTATTCAGTAAGTTAGGCTGTAAGCTAGGTTCAATTTAGAGCTAATTCTTCAATTGTGCTTAATCAACTTAGCAATTAATTTATAATGCATGACCAACAACTCACCAAAGCATTGCTTAACCTGCCTAAAAATGCTAGAGAACTTATTGTCGATCATATCTTTGTCCCTAGTTTTCTAACTGCTCTAGGTTTTGAGCTGATGGAACGCATTCCTCAATATTCTACAGGTAATGGTGCTGATGCCGTTGACTATGCCCTTCGTCATAACACCCAAGATGATGTTTTTCTCAACACTAAATCTAATCCCTATCTTTTACTTGAGTTAAAAGGTAAAGATATTAATCTTACTGAAGGTTCTGGGCAATATAAATCAACCGTACAACAAATTAAGCGCTACTTACTTGCCCCTAAGTGTAAAACTGCACAATGGGGAATTATTACCAATTCATATCATATACAGCTCTTTAGAAAGCATGGTAAAGTTATCTATCCAGCCACAGCTTGTCTTGAGATTACAAAAGATAACCTGATTCAGATAGTTCAAAAAATAAAAGACAAAATTGATAATACCCCAAGAGCTCTCACAGTAACTGTTTACAACAACAAAGGTGGAGTAGGGAAAACCACAACAACAGTTAACTTAGCTGCTTCTCTAACCCTTGTAGGTAAAAAGGTTTTAATTATCGATTTTGACCCTAATCAACAAGACTTAACCCAATCACTAGGCATCAAGCCAGGGAAAGAAAACTTCTATGCCTGCTTAAAAGGGAAACAAGACCAGGTTAACATCAAAGATGTAATTTGCTCTTATAAAAAATTTCCTAAAGCAGAAAAAAAAGAATTTATTTTCGATGTTATTCCCGTTGACAATCAGTTAGCTAAAAAAGATGAAGACGAGCTCCGTAAAGAAGTTAAAGCATCAAGATTTCGTCAGCTATTAAAAACTTTAAAACATGAATATGATTATATCTTAGTTGATGTTCCTCCTAACTGGAGATTTTTTAGCTCTAGTGCTGTCTATGCCTCAGATGTTATCTTAATTCCTACGAAACATAATAATATTTTCTCTCTAGAGAACGCTGCAGTAGCGATCAAGGAATATATCGTTGATGTGCAGCAAAAAAGACAAGATGGTGGACCTATTGCCCTACCTATATTCTTCAACGGCGAGAGAACAACTGCAGCACAGAAAAATAATACAAACCAAGTTATAACAAGTATTATTGAGCGCACTAGAAAAGAAGACAAGTTTGATTTGTTGCCCTATTTCTATCCTCGTTACACTAAAGCCAAAAGAAATCAGCATATCTTTGAGTTACCAAGCCATGCCAATATCTCAAATGCTGCTTTTTCCCGTATCCCTGCTGTCTATAAAGACAAAACAGCTAGAGCGTACTATTCTCAATTAGCTAAGGAATATTTTCTACAATGAGTAACCTCAGCGATGTGGGTAACTTAATGCATTTATATCTCGATGAAATAGATCCAGGAGAAGGCACAGATACCCCTGAATTCCTAATTACAGCCACAGCCAAAAAACTTAATCAGTTAGGTAGTCGTAACTGGATTCCTGTTATTGTTGAAGAAATAAACGAAGACCAATATCAAGTAATTGGCAACTCCTTTATCTATGCAGTAGCCCAAGAAGCTGGCTTAGAAAAAGTGTGGTGCATCATTGCCGACTCCAGCCAAGAAACAACGGAAATAGTTCAAGTACTTAGTGGTGAAACACAACCCAAAATAAACCTTTCCACAGCCACAAGAGATGAGATTAAAAGTGCACTGCAATACTTAATTAAAAAACAAAATAGTGTACTCAAAAGTGTAAAGCTTTTAGTGGCTACCGATAGCCTAGACGAAGCTCCTCGTCAATATTGGAAAAATTTTGAACCCATTACTAAACTCAAGTGCGGTATTACCAAAGGCAAGAAAATCAATGCCTTAAAAGAAATATTTTACTTAGAGCCTCAGCCAATACCTGAAGGGATTAAAGACAGTAAAATTTTAAACACATTAACTGTTGCTGAATTAAAAAAGATTGCCAAAAAACGCAAAATACCAGGCTATACCAAAAAGACAAAAGCTCAGCTAGTTGAATTGTTGAGTAAATAAATACCAATTAACCAGAACTAAACTTAGGTGATAAAAACCAATTATTTATTAAAATAAAAAACTTTCACCTCAGCAAAATCTCAGCAAAATCGTATATTCTCTTCCTTGAGATTTAAAGTGTTAACCTAAACTATAAATTCGAATTTCAATCAAGAACAACCTAGTGATATTGACACTCCCAGCGCTGAAAGCGCGGGATTCTTCATTCTATGATTTGAGTTGCTGCATCTGCCCGGAGGCAAATACAGTAGCGCTCAAATCTCCTGAAGCGTTCGGATTTAAAATCCAGGTTCCGAGATGCCCTCCCGTACCCAAGGCTCTTTCTAGAATGTTGATTGCCCCGTTGTGGTCGCGGTCTAGCTCACATCCACATGAACATGCATGGGTTCTGGTAGACAATGATTTTTTGACCAGTTCACCACAACCCGAACAATTTTGGCTAGTGTAAGCGGGATTCACCGCAATGGTTATTCTCCCAAACTTGTTACCAAAATATTCCAACCACTTCCGGAATTGATACCAACCTGCATCATTAATAGACTTAGCCAGACAATGATTCTTGACTA
>CAZWGS010000017.1:0-58010 GCA_964633315.1 uncultured bacterium
AACCCCTGACCTCTGCGGTGCGATCGCAGCACTCTACCAGCTGAGCTAATTCCCCAAAAAATAAGTAGTTTTATCTCAACTCCAGCAAAGACGCAACATATTACGTCCCTACTTATTACTCGATATTAACATTCGCTCACTGCTAACTGATATTCTTCACCAGAGAAAACCTTTTCGATTCTCTCCCACTCCAATTCTTCCAGATAATCCACTGTCCAGTTAGCTTGGCGTTGCAACATATGTAGGGGATAGGTATTCGCCACACCAACTACCTGCATTCCTGCGTTTTTCGCCGCTTGAATTCCTGCTGGTGTATCTTCAATCACTAAACAATTATCTGGTTTAAGTTGCAATTGAGGTTCCTGGCGATTGAGGTAATCTACCGCTAGCAAATAGCCTTGGGGATCTGGTTTACTGGCTGTTATGTCATCTCCAGCAACAATAACACTAAAATAGTCGGCTAATCCTGCTTGGTCCAATATTAAGTCTACATCTGCACGCACTGCACCTGTGACTAAACCTAATTTCCATCCCAGCGCTTTAATTTTATCCATCACGGCGGCTAAACCGGAATACAGGGGTAGGGTTTCCAAACTGGAGATTTTTTGGCAATAGGCTTGGGATTTGACCTTAATTAATTTAGCTAAATAATCTTCCTTGAGTATACGACCGCGACGCGAGAAAATATCTTGTAAACAGGCGCGATCGCTTCTACCTACACAAACCTCTTGATAATCATTACTGGAAGGACGCAAATTTTCTGACAAGAGAATGTCATTAATTAATTCCTGGTGAATTGACTCATCATTGATGATGATACCGTTGAAATCAAAGAGAACTGTTTTTAATGTCATGCTTGGCTATAATAACTTAAAATGCTGGAGCTGCACCCAAATCCGTCAGATTGCGCTTAGGTATATAGGCGTTGACAACAGCTAAGGGCTTCAAAGCGCAAGTTATCTGATGAATGAACCAGTAATCCTCACTGTGTACTGTTTCAAAACCAGCCGCTCCTAACCAAGCATCCACACTACCAGTAGCATAGTCTTTAATATAAGGCTCCTCGAATACTTCTGTCAGCCAACTAGTATGACGTAATGTTTGCTGATTCCCATCGAGAATGACGACTTGTCCTCCAGGAATCAAAAGGCGAAAACACTCGCGCAAAATTGATTTACTAACTTCTGGAGGTGTTTCATGGAATAGCAGTGAAGCGGTTACCAAATCAAAGGATTCCGCTTTCCATGCTGTTTTTTGTGCGTTTCCATGTCGCCATTGCACCTCAATCCCTGCTTTTTGAGCCTTATATTCTGCTATAACTAGCATATAGGGAGACAAATCTAGTCCGGTAACTTGAGCTCGGGGAAATGCTTGCTTTAGCATTAAGGTGGTTGAACCTGTACCACAACCTAAATCGAGAATGCGTCGTGGTGTACCGCCAATCGCCTCAATCGCCGCCTCACGTACCCAGGTTTCATTGGGAGGTAAAACATACTGTGTGATTGGATCGTAGGTTACTGGTGCACTACTGTTCAAATAACCACCAGTAATACCATGGAAATTTTGAGAACTGTAGTACTCAGGGTAAACTAAGTCGGGTTGAGCAAGGCGATTGCATCCTTCTTCCCAATCGATGCTTTTTGATAAACGTTCTAATTCTTTTTTATCAATAAAAGAACTAATAATAGGTGATAAAAGGCGGTCCCACAGAGTATCTTTACCCATTGCTACTCGATATATTGGTACTTTTTTGTTTAATTTAAATTAATTGGCGACAGTTAAATTTACCAAATTAGGAAAAATTGTCGTTCTTGCCACATCAATAACATGCCACTGAACATAATAAAGGCAACCACCATTTGTTGAAAACGCTGTTCGCTCATTTTTTCAACTACTATTTGTCCCAACCAATTACCTGGAAGAGCTGCAGCTCCAATCATTAAACCGTAAACTAGGTACTGTGTTGTCCAGGCACCGAAGAAAGCATAGGCGATGATTTTAACAGCATGGACTGTGGCTATGTTAACAGCTCTGGTGGCAATTAAGTCTTCTTTTACCAAACCATAGTTGATGTAAAAAGGTGTCATCAAAGGTCCTGTACTACCGATTAGTCCAGACAGAAAAGCATAAATGAACCCTGAGGGTAAAAAGTACCATAGTTTGACCTCAAAAGTCTTTTTTCCTTGGTTCAAAAAGATATTTGAGGCAGAAATAATCAGAAATAGTGCCAAAATTAAAGTCAGCCATTCTATTTTGGTTTTGGATAATACAAAAGCTCCAAAACAAGCACCTATAATACCACCAGGTAAATACCAACAAAAAACTTGCCAATTAATACTTTTCCTGTAAATTACTACTCTCTGGAAATTGCCAAGTAGCATTCCTGTTGTGATCACAGGTGGGACAGCAGATGCTCCTAACAGTAGACTGACTAAGGGTATTAAAATATATGAGCTACCGCCACCAGTAAAGGTACTCATAAACCAAGCGATACAACTGGTAATCGCAAGCAAAAAAGTAATCACAATTGTTTTTTTAAATATATCAGGAGCTTTACGTTGGTCAGGTTAATCGTGCTTTTGAGACAACGTAAAGTTACTTAAACAATTGTAACGGTAAATGTAGTTTTTGAGAACGACCTGTAAGTTAAGAGATGGGGATTTTTGGTTGTATTATTTTTTATGCTTGTTTGTTTGTGATCGCGATTCGCTTCATAATACTCAAAGTGGCTTCAGTGAGCGTCTTAAAATTTTCTTGTCTCGAAAACTATGACACAGGTAAAAATCGGTATTATTGGCGGTAGCGGTTTGTATAAAATGGAAGCACTCAAGGAAGTGGAAGAGGTTAACCTTGAGACTCCTTTCGGCTCTCCTTCGGACGCTATAATCGTTGGTAAGCTAGAAGAGACATCAGTGGCTTTTTTGGCACGTCACGGACGCAATCATCATCTCCTACCTTCAGAATTGCCTTTCCGTGCTAATATTCATGCTCTGAAGCAATTGGGAGTAGAGTATATTATTTCTGCTTCTGCTGTTGGTTCTCTTAAAGAAGAGGTTAAACCCCTAGATTTAGTAATTCCAGACCAATTTATTGATCGCACTAAAGACAGGATTGCTACTTTTTTTGGTTCAGGAATAGTTGCACATATTGCTTTTGGCGATCCTATTTGTCTTCAATTAGCAGACATTTTAGCTGAGGCGGCGGCTAGTTTAGAACTAGCAGAGATTAATATACATCGCGGTGGTACTTATGTTTGTATGGAAGGACCAGCTTTTTCCACCAAAGCAGAGTCTAATCTCTACCGTAGTTGGGATGCAACAATAATAGGAATGACAAATTTGACGGAAGCAAAGTTAGCAAGGGAGGCGGAAATCGCCTATGCAACTTTAGCTTTAGTGACAGACTACGATTGCTGGCATCCGGATCATGATAGCGTGACGGTGGAGATGATCATCGAAAATTTGCAACGCAATGCGATTAATGCTCAAAAAGTAATTCAAGAGGTAGTAAAACTTATAAGTGTTAATCCGCCTATATCTATGGCTCACTCGGCTTTAAAATATGCTATTTTAACCAGGCTGGACCAAGCACCAAAGGAAACTCTGGAGAAGCTAGCATTATTGCTGAAAAAATATTTGTAGGAACTTGATATTTATTACTGTGCTAGTGAATTGCATCTAATGGGAATAAAGAATAATTTACACCAGCATATAATAGATATTGTAAAATTTAAATTGGAGGCGATGGTTGTAAACAATAACAAATTTCAACTTAAGCAAATTCAAGGAGAAATACATAGTTTATTTGAGGATTTGATCGATCTATCAGACCTAGAAGGAACAAGAATCAACAAAGATAATGCATTTTTAAGTCGAGGTCTTGCTGCCTACACTCTACACTTTTTAGCTGACATAAGTCCTAACGAAGCAGCACAATCTATTATTGATGGTACTGGAGATAATGGAATTGATGCAATTTTTTGGCATAAAAATGATAATGTGCTTTGGTTAATTCAATCCAAATGGATTCAAAAAGGGAGTGGTCAACCAGAGTATGGTGATATAAATAAGTTTGCAACAGGAGTTAGAAACTTAGTTGATGACAATCTTGATAGACCTAATTCTAAGCTCAATCAAAAGAAATACGAAATAGAAAAAGCTCTTGCGACTATAGGTGTCAAAATAAAACTGGTAATAACTCATACTGGACAGGGAATCTCAAAAAAAAGTAGAAGATGTTTAGATGACATCATTAAAGACTTTAACGAAAATGATGACGATTCATTTAGCTATGAAGTATTTGATAAGCCTGAAGCTTATAGATGTGCTGTAGAAAATGCTAATCAAATCAAGATAGAAGCTGAATTTAATTTATCTAATTGGGGGAAAGTAGATGATCCTTATACAGCATTTTATGGCTCTGTAAGCGCTTTAGATCTGGCTAAGTTATGGTTAAAACACAAAAATAAACTATTTGCTAAGAATCTCAGAGATTTTATAGGTCAAACTAAAGCCAATGACGAAATAACTCAAACCTTAAAAAATGATCCAACATCGTTTTGGTATTTTAATAATGGTGTAACTGTTTTATGCCAAGAGTTACGGAAGAAAACCAAGGGTACAAAGAGGCTAAACGATGATGTTATTGTCAAGGGTATTAGTGTTATTAATGGCGCACAGACAATAGGTAGTATTGGTAGAGTTTATGAAGAGAAATCAGAATATTTAGAAGAATATTTAGAAGAAGCTGCAGTCTTTATCAAGTTAATTTCTCTCGAAAACTGTCCTGATGATTTTGGCATTAAAGTAACGAAGGCAACTAACACTCAAAATAATGTAGAAAGTAGAGATTTTGTATCTTTAGATCCGATCCAGCAAAAGTTAGCCAAAGAACTAAAGGCTTGGGATAAAGAAAAAACTTATTTTTACAAGCGTTCAGCAGAAATGGTTAGTAATGAAAATGCTTGTACCTTAACTGAAGCTACAATAGCTTTAGCTTGCTTTCATTCAGAATTAGAACTGGCCATTCTTGCTAAGAAAGATGTTTCTGATTTTTGGAAAGACACATCGAGCTCACGATATAAAACTATATTTAATTCAAGTGTATCTCCTGTACAATTATGGAGAACTGTAGAAATTTACAGGTTCCTTGAAAAAAAATTAGTAATCAAAGCTAAAGAATCAAAAATATTTAGTCAGATTTGCAATCACGGTAATCTATTTATTCTTCATCTAATTTTTCAAGTAATCCAAAAACAAAATATAAAAGTTTTTGATAATATTTTTAGATATGAAGATTATGAATTAGTCGTAAATCCTATTATTCAAGAACAATTAAATATTGTTTGTAAATGCTTAGAAAATAGACCTGCTTATACTAGGCTAGGAATACTATTTAAGAGTAACAATAAATGCGAAGAATTAAAGCAAGAAATAGTAGCAAGCCAAAAATCAACTTAAATTAAAAGTAAAAAAGGTGCTCATTAAGGTTGAGCTTGACATAGAGAATTGATTATATTCAGTTAAGTTGCACTCAACACTTGGAATAATAGAAGCCTCCTGAAGTTTAGATTAAAACAGAATTTGCCAACCTACAAAAGCAATAGCTAAATCAGCAAAAATATGACTAATATAACCACTCCAAATCGAGCGATAATTTAGGTAACACCAACACCAAATCGCACCAGCAAGAAATACTCCTAAAGAACCAATGAAAGTAATACGCCAGTCGAAGTAAGCGTAGAGAGAAATTGTATGGTGTAGGGTGAAACACAGTGCTGAAAGAATGACGGCGGTAAAACTTGGTAGTAAGATTGACCATTGACGGTAGACAAACCAACGCCAAACAAATTCTTCAATTAAAGCATTAACAAATGTCCAATATGCAGCGCCAGCAAGATAGAGAGGGAAACTATTTAAACCCACTGCTTGCGCTTTTGCCTTCACTAGTTCAAAATCGATCCAAGATTGACCCCAAAGCCAATAAGTGACAACAATAGTGGCAAACATTGATAAGCCTAGGATAATTCCGGTAATTAATTCTGCTTTTTGAGGTAACTTAAACTTGAGCGGATGTTTCTCAATCGCCAAAAAATAAATTAGAGGTAATAGGAGTAACCAAATTTTAGCTAAAGAGAAAAGCAAATTACCTCCATTACCTGGCATGATATGGAGAGCCATGAGTGCACCAAGACTAGGTGCTGGAACTAGTGTTAAAAGAGCAATAATAGCTTGATTTGGTGATTGCTGACCTAGCATAAATAAAAGAATATGGAATATCTCAGAAAAGTATCTTTGTTGTCAACTTGGTATCAATTACAGAAATAGCATTTATCTATGTAGAGACGTAACATTTATCTATGTAAAGACGTAATATATTACGCCTCTACTTGGAGCAAGAAGTCTATTTGTGTGGCATTATGGTAACCTGTTGGGGCTATGGGGCTAATCTGCTTGTACCAGTAAAACCTCACTTCTTGCGTCTATGGTTCACATTAAGCGAGTTGAACTCTCCCACTTCAAATCCTTCGGCGGTACTACTCAGGTTCCTCTGCTACCAGGTTTTACAGTTGTTTCTGGACCTAATGGTTCAGGTAAGTCTAATATCCTTGATGCTCTACTTTTTGCTCTTGGTCTGGCTAGTTCTAGGGGTATGCGAGCAGAAAGGCTACCGGATTTAGTTAACCACAAATACAGCACTAGTCACAATACTAAAGAAACTACGGTTTCTGTGACTTTTGATTTATCGGGAGAAGGGTTTGAGTTACCAGTTAAAAAGCAAGGGAACGAGGAGCAGGAAGCATGGGAGAATGATTTATCAGTCAACGGTGACGAAACACCAACAACAAACAACCAACAACCAACAACCAACAACCAACAACCAACCCAAGATTGGACTGTTACCAGGCGTTTGCGAGTAACTAAAGGTGGTAATTATTCCTCCCATTACTACATTAACGGTGAACCTTGCAATGCTAGCGAACTTCACGAACAACTTAACCGTCTGCGTATCTATCCTGAAGGCTACAATGTGGTGTTGCAAGGGGATGTGACACGGATTATTACGATGAATTCCCGCGAAAGAAGGCATATTATTGATGAATTAGCGGGAGTAGCTGAATTTGACCGCAAAATTGAGCAAGTAAAGCAAACTTTAGACTCGGTGCGCGAGAGGGAGGAACGATGTGAGATTATTAAGGAGGAGTTGACACGTAATTGCGAACGTTTAGCTGCAGATCGCATTAAGGCGGAGAAATACCAAAAATTAAAATTGCAATTCCAGGAAAAGCAACACTGGGAGGTGGTTTTGCAATGGCGTTTTTTGCAGCAGCAGGAAGAGAAGTTGCGTCAGCAAATTGCTGCGGGAGAGAGGGAAGCAAGGGAAATTGAGGAGAATTTAGCTAGCTTGGAGTCCAAAATTGCAGAGGATGAGAAGGAGTTAGCACAACTGAATTTGGAGGTGAAGGCTTTAGGGGAAGATGAACAATTGTCGGTAGCTTCTCGTTTGGCGAAGCAGGAGGCGCAGGAAAGTCAACTAAAACAGCGTCAGCAGGAATTGGAGAGTATTTATGGGAGTAATCAGGGTAATATTAAACGCTATGACCAAGAAATTAGCCAATACCAGCAAGATTTAGCTCAAGTAAATCAAGATAAAACCTGGTTAGTGAATGAAGAGTTAACATCTCTGGCTACAGCGAGGGAGATAGCACAGCAAACTTTAGCACAAAGCCGAGAGGAGGCAAATAAAATCGCCTCTGCTTCTGAAGCTTGGGTACAGGAACAAACTAATCTCAGCCACATTATTAGCCAAATCCAACAAAATCTCAATCCTCAACGTACGGAACAAGCGCAATTGCAGGAAAGAGCACGCCAGCTAGAAGATAAAATTGGTAGTGAGAGGGAATTAATTGCAGAAAGTACTGAGGAAATTGCTAGTAAGGAAGCAGAAGCTAGTAATTTAGCCTCACAACTGGAAAATTGGGAACAGCAAATCCAATCTCTGGCGCAGCAAATTGCGAATAGGGAACAGGAAAGACAACTCCAACAGGAAACTCACAACCGTTTGTCCCAAGAACAAAGGGAGAAACAACGCCAACTTGATAAACTAGAAGCAACTAAACAAGCGCAACAAGAAGCTCAAGGAACATACGCTACTAAGATAATTCTCACTGCTAATTTGTCGGGGGTTTGCGGTTTAGTGGCACAATTGGGACAGGTGGAATCTCGCTATCAACTAGCTCTGGAAGTTTCTGCTGGAGCGCGTTTAGGTTATATAGTAGTAGAAGATGATGGGGTTGCGGCTGCGGGTATAAACCTGCTAAAAGAAAAACGTGCAGGAAGAGCCACATTTTTACCCCTCAATAAGATTCAACCACCACGTTTACCTGACTCCATGACTCTGCGTTACGCCAGGGGATTTGTGGATTTAGCGGTGAATTTAATTGAGTGTGAACCCCGCTATCGCAATATTTTCAGCTATGTTTTTGGTAATACGGTAATCTTTGATAACCTGAATGATGCTCGTCCCCATTTAGGAAAACAACGCATCGTCACCCTAGAAGGAGAGATACTAGAAAGTAGTGGTGCTATGAGTGGAGGAAGCATCAATAAACGTTCCTCACTGCGTTTTGGTACCGCTGTAGCGAGTGAATCTGGGGAATTAGATGCATTGGGAAGGCGCTTACAGGAAATTGAACTTATTTTAGAACGCTGCGACTATACCATTGAGCAAACCACCGCTGTTATTAAAAATTTATCCCAGGAAATTACCGAAGCAAGACAAACAAGAAGGGAACAGCAGTTGCGCCAAGAGCAATTACTGCAAGGAATTGAGCGTTTCAAACAGCAGCAAACACAAGCAAATGAACAACTTATTCATCATCAGCAGGAATTAGAAATTGCACAAAATCGCCTGCAAATCCTCGCTAGAGAAATTCCCCAGCAAGAAAGCGAATTACAAAAACAACAGCAGCGTCTCACAGAATTAGAAGCATCTCAAACCCACAGTGAGTGGCAACAAATGCGACAATTAATTCAACAACAAGAAGCTGACTTGCGAGAAAAAGAAACAGCTTTGCGCCAAGGAGAAAAGCGTCAACAAGACTTAGAAAACCAATCCCTGCGCCTCCAGGAAAAAATTCAAGCTTCTGTGCAAAGGTTTGAAGAATTGCAGCAACAGCAACAGGAATTAGAAGTACAAAAGACGCAAACTAGCAACCAGCTAACAGAAATTCAGCAGGAAATAGTTACTACCAAAGAACTTTTGCACGAACTTGTAGCCAAACTAGGAGAAACCAAACACAAACGCGATCATGCCGAAGAAAGTTTACGTCATCTGCAACAAAAACAGCAACAACAAACTTGGCAACAGGAAAAACTTACCACCACTCAACAGGAACGCCAAACCTCCCTCCAGAACTTACAACAACAGCTAGCAACACAACAAGCAGAATTACCCCACCCCTTACCCGAAATCCCCCCCAGCAAAGAGAATCTCAGCACTCAACTAGAACAACTGCAACAGGAATTACGCCGCCTCCAAAAGCGCCTCCAAGCCATGGAACCCGTGAATATGCTGGCTTTGGAAGAATATGAACGCACCCAAACTCGACTCCAGGAACTGAGTGAAAAACTCAGCACAATTGCCGCAGAACGCACCGAATTACTACTGCGGATCGAAAACTTCACAACCCTGCGTTTTCGTGCCTTCAAAGAAGCATTTGATGCCGTTAACGAGAACTTTCAAAGTATCTTCGCCACCCTTTCCCAAGGCGATGGCTACCTCCAACTAGAAAATGCAGAAAATCCCTTTGCTGGTGGCTTAAATTTAGTCGCCCATCCCAAAGGAAAACCAGTGCAACGCCTCAGTTCCATGTCCGGTGGCGAAAAATCCCTCACCGCACTCAGTTTCATTTTCGCCCTACAACGCTATCGTCCCTCACCATTTTACGCCTTTGATGAAGTCGATATGTTTTTAGACGGGGCAAATGTTGAGCGATTAGCTAAAATGATAAAAACCCAAGCGCAACAAGCGCAGTTTATTGTGGTAAGCTTACGGCGACCCATGATTGAAGCTGCTCAGCGTACCATTGGTGTTACTCAAGCCAGAGGAGCCCATACCCAGGTATTAGGGATTAAACTGTAACCTAAAACTCTGTTACTCACATTGAGTTTACAACTCTTGAAAAACCTATTCTATTATTTAGATAATATCGATTAAACTAACAGCTATCAAGAGCAACTAAGCAGTATTTTCTTATATTAGCCAATCGCGGGAGCTGAAACTAAAGGACAATATGACAACAGATCTAAGCCGTTTACGCTCTGAATTTATTAATACCAAGATAATTACTCGCAATAGCGCCAAGCAACTAGGAGTAATTAAAGAACTATTGGTAGATATTGACCGACGCGAAGTAGTAGCCTTAGGCTTGCGAGACAGCATTATCTCGCTTTCGGGTATGCCACGCTATATGTACCTGAGTCGAATCAGTCAAATTGGGGATGTCATTCTTGTTGAAGATGAAGATGTCGTCGAAGATGTAGACATTGAAGCCTACAGCAAACTAATTAACAGTGAAGTAATTACCGAAGCTGGAGAACTTCTAGGTCGCGTTCGTGACTTCCAATTTGACCTTGAAGATGGTAAGGTTTCTGCCCTTATTATCGCCTCCATCGGTCTGCCCCAAATTCCCGACCAAGTAATTAGTACCTATCTTCTCCCCGTAGAAGAAATCGTCAGCAGTGGACCCAATCGTCTGATTGTCTTTGAAGGTTCCGAAGATCGCATTTCCCAGCTAACCGTAGGGGTTCTCGAACGAATGGGCATTGGTAGACCTCCCTGGGAGACAGAAGAAGATGAACTCTACTCCGTACCCAGCGCCAGACCAGATAATCAACTGGGAACCGGAATTCCCGTCAATACCCCAGTCAAAAAAGTGGAAACTAGAGCCACAGTAGTAGAAGATGCTTGGGATGAAGACGATGAACTAGAATATGTTGAAGCTCAACCTGTCTCCCAACGTAAAGCACAATCAGTGCGTTACCGCGAGTATGAAGAGGATAATTGGGGAGATTCAGAACGCTACGAACAGCAAGCTTATGTAGAACCAAACACTGCCAAAAAAGACTATGCTGATAGCTATCAGTACGATGACATGGAAAACGATGTTTGGGATGACGATGTCAAATCTCAACCCTACAAAGCACCAAGGGTAAATATTCCTGAGAAAACCAAAACTCCTGAGTATGAAGAGGAGACAAACTACTAATACTCTCAACAAAAACTTAAACTCAATTTTTTTGGTAAGGTGGGCATTGCCCACCTTAATTGTTGTTGAGTGCGATGAGTCAAAGCTGCATTACTAACGCTCAAATTCCCGGATATCAGGGTTTGCAGTATCTAATTATCAATCCCCAAGGTACTATCGCAGACATAGCACCAATGGCGACACTAGCTGCAACCAATAGAGAAACCCTAGATTTAGCAGGGGATTGGCTGTCCCTAGGTGGTGTAGACTTACAAATTAATGGGGCGCTGGGATTAGCCTTTCCTGATTTAGAAAAGTCACATTTACCCCAACTGCAAAAAATTTGTGACTTTCTCTGGGAACAGGGAGTAGACAGCTTTTTACCTACCATCGTCACCACCGCACCAGAAAAGATTCACCAAGCACTTTCAGTAATCGCCGAATTTACCCAAACTCAACAATCCTCGCAACCTACCGCTAAAATTATTGGTGTTCATCTCGAAGGTCCCTTTCTCAACCAAGAAAAGCGAGGTGCACATCCACAAGAGTATCTCCTACCCCTAACCATAGACAAAGTAAAACAGGTGCTAGGCGATTATGCATCCCTGGTCAAAATAATTACCTTGGCACCAGAATTAGACCCCACCCAATTAGTTATTTCCTACCTCCGTGACCTAGGAATTATCGTTAGTCTCGGTCACTCCCTAGCTACTGCAACCCAAGCCCAGCAAGCCTTTAGCCTCGGTGCAACCATGGTAACCCACGCCTTTAATGCGATGCCAAAATTGCACCACCGCGCACCCGGTTTACTAGGAGAAGCTATTATTGAACCTCAAGTTTATTGTGGTTTAATTGCCGATGGCAATCATGTTTGTCCCACTATGATGCAAATTCTCCTACAGGCAAGCGATTATGAAAAGGGTATATTTTTAGTTAGTGATGCCCTTGCACCGCTGGGATTAGCAGATGGTACTTATCCTTGGGATTGTAGGGAAATAGAAGTAACTCAAGGAACAGCGCGTCTGGGAGATGGTACTTTAGCAGGAACCACTTTACCCTTACTCGCAGGAGTGCAAAATTTAGTGCATTGGGGTCTTTGCACCGTAGAACAGGGAATCGCCATGGCGACCGAAAGTCCCCGCTATGCCATAGATTTACCAGGAATTAGCATCGGACAACCAGCCAATCTGCTACGCTGGCATTGGCAACCAGAAACATCTCACTTGAGTTGGCAAAGGTTGGTAGTCTAGTCGTGTCTAGATTTTAAAATGATTGATTGAGACAAGCAGGGGAAGAAGAGAAGCGGGGGAAACAGGGGGAGATTTATACCTCAATTTAAACTTGACACAGTAGTAGTTTTTGAAAGGCTAACTTTGAATCACACCCAATTAAACAAAACCATACGCCAACGATAACCCTCAATCGAAAGGGGAATACCTAGATAAATAGGCAACCAGAAGCAAAAAGCAGCTACAATTGCTGCGATCGCAACTATGCCACTCCAGCGATACACTAGCCTATGACTGCGTAAGGTGCGATCTAAAATCCAAGCTAGAGCTAAAGTAGCAAATACAGAAGCACTCATGTAGTGATAGAGAAAGGTACAGCGAGTTACCTTTACCCAAGGTAAGAAATTAGCACCATAGTTAACCACGATAAATAGACTAGCCCAGGTGTGTGTACTAACTGCATGCAAATAATTTCTCCGGTAAAACACAGCCAAAATTAGCAGCAAACTCAACACCAAAATTGCTCCTGTGGACAACCACCATAAAATAGGATTACCAAGGGCATGAACATCGTAGATAATCTGACCAACACCATCGGGTAAAGGTGGGTAATTAGGTACAACTTCCCTGGTATCAATTGCTCTGTGATAAAAATAGGCAATTGGTCGCCACATCCACAACCAGTGATACCAAGAGGAACAGTAAGGGTGAATTTCGCTACCACCAACTTGCTGGTGGTAACCCCAAATTTGCTGATGAATCTCCCAAAAATTGTATTGAGGATTCATTATTAAATGAGGAATCCAAAGCAAACTGTAGGTGAGAGCGGGAATTATGCCTAAATAACCACCTAAATGTAGTAAATTCAAATTTTTAAGTTGCAAAAGAGTTGTGGTGATGACTGTTGGCGATTCTTCAGTAAGGCTAGAGTTAACAAACAAATATCTGAGCCGCATCAGACACCATAGCAGGTAAATTCCCAAAAGAAAGCCCAAACCATTCCATTTAACCGCCACAGAAGCGCCAAAAAAAACACCAGCCAGTGCTAGTTTGAGCCAACGTTTACTGCTGTCATCTCCCAGTGCGAAAAGTAACCATAACTGTCCCAATAAACCAAAAATTACCAAATAAATATTACTCAGGGCATAGCGTGATTCCACCAAAAATAAACCATCCATCGCTGCTAACCAAGCCGCAATGACACCGTAGCTGCGTAAATTAGTTAACTCAAAAGCAATCGCGCCAATAATGACAGGAATAAACGCACCAGTAACAGCATTTAACCAGCGATAACTCAAGGTAGATAATAGGGAACCTGACAACCCATTCACCTGATCCTGTCCCCAAGGAAAATGAGAACCAAGCCAAATACCAATCGCGATTAGATACTGACACAGGGGAGGATGAGCATTAAAAAAATTTGTGTTTGTCAAATAATTATTCGCAAACACCGCATAGTAAACTTCATCAAAAACTAATACATTAAATTGCCCCAAGTGCCAAAAGCGCAGATAGAGAGAGAAACCAAAAATGACTGACAGGGCAATTTTTAGCCAAGGTAAGTTAAAACTGGTTGGTCGGCTCATACTTTGGGGATAACAAGGAAAATTGGCAAAAGTCAATCAATGGAAATCTGCGGCAATTAGAATATCTAAATTTTTAACCATTGTAGAAACCTAAAATTTTACGTCCCTACTTTCTTTGTCCCAGAGGTCTAATAATTTACAGATAGCGAAAAACCAACTTACTCTTATTACCCTATATTCCCCACACCCCAGTAACATTCACCAATCGCGTATTAATTATCCCTTGAGCAGCTCTTTGTACCCAGCTCTACCATCGCTCATCAGAGGCTAAATATGTTAAAATTTAGTTATTAGAGTAAGAAAAACAGGCAGTTGTTGGGCGAAAAATAGCTTTTTTCGCCGAATTTCGAAGTATGCCTGATTTATTTGCATTTTAAGGGAGTTTTTCACCTTATGGTTTCATCTCAGGAGCGAATAGTTCCCACCGATCTTAGAAATGAAATGTCTCGGTCTTACCTAGAGTACGCCATGAGCGTGATTGTCGGTCGGGCGCTCCCAGATGCCAGAGATGGTTTAAAGCCTGTCCATCGCCGCATTCTCTACGCTATGTACGAATTGGGCTTAACTCCAGAACGTCCCTTTCGTAAATGTGCTCGTGTTGTTGGGGAAGTTTTAGGTAAATATCATCCCCACGGTGATACGGCGGTATATGATGCTCTGGTGCGGATGGCGCAAGACTTTTCGATGCGCAATCCTCTGATTGAAGGACATGGCAACTTTGGCTCAGTAGATAACGACCCACCGGCGGCAATGCGTTACACTGAGTGTCGTCTCCAAGCCCTAACTACTAACTCCCTGCTGCGGGATATTGAGTCAGAAACCGTCGATTTTGCCGATAACTTTGATGGTTCCCAGCAAGAACCCGTCGTCCTACCTGCTAGGGTTCCCCAGCTATTACTCAATGGTTCTTCGGGAATCGCCGTGGGTATGGCGACCAATATTCCCCCCCATAATTTAGGAGAATTAATTGACGGCGTAATCGCCCTCATTCACAATCCAGAAATTACAGACCTGGAATTGATGGACTATATCAAAGGTCCAGATTTCCCCACAGGCGGTCAGGTATTAGGTGTTTCAGGAATTAAGGAAGCCTACACCACTGGACGTGGCTCGATTACGATGCGTGGTGTTGCTGCTATTGAAACCATAGAACAGCGAGGCAGACCAGATCGCGATGCGATTATTATTACCCAACTGCCCTATCAAACCAACAAGGCGGCACTAATTGAAAAAATTGCCGAAATGGTTAATGATAAGCGCATTGATGGCATCTCCGATATTCGAGATGAAAGCGATCGCGATGGCATGCGGGTGGTTATTGAACTCAAGCGTGATGCCTATCCCCAGGTAGTTCTCAATAACCTCTACAAGCAAACCCCACTACAAATGAACTTTGGTGCCAATATGTTGGCACTAGTAGGCGGCGAACCCCAGTTACTAACTCTCAAGCATTTTTTAAACGTCTTCCTCGATTTCCGCATCGAAGCCATTACTCGGCGCACCCAATACGAATTACGCAAAGCCCAAGAAAGAGACCACCTACTCCAGGGTTTATTAATCGCCCTTGACAATCTAGATGCCGTAATTCAACTGATCCGTGCTGCTGCCGACACTGCCAGTGCTAAACTACAACTGGTGGAAGAATTTGGCTTATCACAAGTGCAAGCCGATGCCATTTTGCAGATGCAACTGCGCCGCCTCACCGCCCTAGAAGCAGAGAAAATTCTAGCAGAACACGAAGAATTGCTAGCACGCATTGCTGACCTGCAAGATATTTTGGCACGGCGTGAGCGCATCGAAGCGATCATTGAAGAGGAAATTAGCAAGCTTAAAGAAATTCACGCCACGCCAAGACGCACAGTTATTACCCACGCGGAAGGGGAAATTCAAGACACAGACCTAATTGCTAACGAGCAAGCCATTATTCTACTAACAGAACAAGGTTACATCAAACGGATGCCCGTTGATACTTTCGGGGCGCAAAGTAGGGCGACTCGCGGTAAAGCCGCTGCCAAAATAAAGGAAGATGACGGCATTGAACATTTCATTAGTTGCTGCGATCACAACCATGTTTTATTCTTCAGTGACCGTGGTGTAGTTTACTGTCTCAATGCTTACCAAATTCCCGCCTCATCTCGTACTGCTAGGGGTATCCCCATCGTCCAGATGTTACCCATCTCTCGCGACGAGAAAATAACCTCCGTTGTCCCCGTAGCTGAATTTACCGAAGATGAGTATTTGGTGATGCTAACTCGCAACGGCTACATCAAAAAAACTGCCCTAGCAGCCTTCAGTAGTATTCGCGCCAACGGTTTAATTGCTATTTCTCTTGAAGAAGGAGACCAATTGCGTTGGGTTCGTCTCGCCCGTGAAGAAGACAGCATTATCGTTGGTTCGCGCCACGGTATGGCAATTCATTTTAAAGCTGATCGTCAGCAGCTACGCCCTCTGGGACGGGCTACAAGGGGCGTGAGGGCAATGAAGTTGGGCAAGGATGATGAAATAATTAGTATGGACATTTTGCCCAGTCAGGTATTAGCTAGTATTGCCGCAGTCAGTGATGATGATGATGATGATGATCTAGAAGAATTGACCACAGACAGCCAGGGTTTGTGTCTAATGGTTATTACCACAGGTGGTTACGGTAAGCGGGTTCCTGTGGGTAAGTTCCGTCTGCAAAACCGTGCTGGTAAAGGTGTAATGGCGACTAAGTTTCGTTTAGCCAACGACCAGTTAGCAGCGCTGCATATCGTCAATGAGCAAGACGAATTAATGATTGTTACCAATCGAGGTATTATTATCCGTCAGGCAGTAGATGCGATTCCACCCCAGTCACGCAAAGCAACGGGGGTGCGAGTGCAAAGATTGGATGAAGATGATGCTATTGCTGCTGTAGCTTTAGTGCCGCCGACAGAAGAAGAGGACTCCGATTTAGAAAATGTTGAAGAGTATGAGTAGGAATTTTGCCCTAGGGCTTTCCTACTCATATAGCCTTTAGTAAGCACCCGATTGTGCAAGTACCACATAAATTGTTTTGAAAATCATATTGATGTCGTACAAGGGAGTCCAATTTCTTTGGTAGTGTAAGTCCAACTCCACTATCTTCTCAAAATCGTTAATCTGCGAACGACCATGCACTTGCCACATCCCAGTTATTCCGGGTTTCACGTTTAAGCGTTGCCAGTGGCGTTCATTGTAGTGCATAACTTCATCTTCGGTGGGAGGGCGAGTACCAACTAAACTCATATCTCCCATCAAAACATTCCAAAACTGGGGTAGTTCATCGATGCTGGTGCGACGTAGGAATGCACCTACCTTGGTAATACGAGAGTCTTTTTCATTTTTAAAGATTAATCCCTGTGCTTCGTTGGCGACAGTTGACTTTAATTGCTCTGCATTCACTACCATGGAACGGAATTTAATGATTGTGAATGGTTTTCCATGGAGCCCATAGCGCTTTTGAGTGAAAAATACTGGTCCTGGGCTAGTTAATTTGATTGCAATCGCTACAGGAATAAAAATAAGAGCGACAATTAGCAATCCCACACAACTGCCAAGAATATCGATTAGGCGCTTGCGAATGGAATAGGTAGAAGGGTGGGGCGTCTGGTTTATCAACGGTAGAGTATTCATACAACCTACTGGCTAATGTTCTGAGAGAGTAAGGGGGATGACTCAAGATTTGTCAACTGGCTAATGCCGTAGTTTTTCACTTTATGTAGCTTCTGGAATGATTTATACACTCCAAAACATTACGATTTCCGGATTAATTGGGAAAGTGCAATGACATTTATTGCTCACGTAGAATTTTTCTTATTTCTCTGAGCAGTAGAATATTATCCCTGGTATTACTTATTCAGCTAATACTTGGCGATCAAAAACATTAGTTCTGAGGCTTTAACTAGCTATTAAAAATTTTCGATGGATAAAGAATTTACTCAGATGATATCGGTAAATCGCTCTAGAGTCCATAAAGCGTTTATGAAGAGGGGTATCGATTGCATCAAGAATTAATGAAGAAAATTTTGCCTCAATTTCTCTTTCTCAAGAGCTAGTTTATTGATTTGAAAAAGATATTGTCTTGTGAGATATTTAATGTAAGATTTTTTTCCGTATAAATACTTAAAAAAAAATCTAGTCAATAACACACAAGATTTAGTTATTTGTCTTTCAATATCCACATTAAAGCCACATTCCCATAGTTTTCCAGGATCAATACTGAAAACTAAAGAGTAACGACTACAATCTACAGAGTTGACTATATAAGTGTTAACACTTAAAGTACTTTCCGGTTTTGCCTGCATTTAAGTGTTTTTTTCTTTTTTCTAAGTATATTCAATATCAGTGTTTTTACTGTAGCTAGTAAAAAAGTTAGTGGAGTAAGATTCGACATAATCACTTATTAAAGAAAAAAGCACATTATTAGCTAGGTAAGTACAATTTGTGAAATAGACTGAAGATCAAAATCTTAATCAGCACAAATCTAGATTTAGGTAAAAAAAACATTTTGACTGACTTGATAAATATTTCATTTAACTAATTCAACTCAACTAAATTAACTGCACTAAGTTATTAATTTGTATGTAAAGAAATCCAGGTTGTTCTTTCTTTGCAGCTAATCGAGATTAAAGTATGCGTAAACCAGTTCTCACCATCTTCTACCAGTTCAACCCTTGGCATACCAGCATTGGTGGTATTCAGACCGTAATCCGCTCCTGCATCAAATATGCCCCCAGTGATTTCGTCGTTCGCTTAGTAGGTACAGGGCAACCAGACCAGAAGATAGGGGTTTGGCAAGAAGGTGAATTTGCCGGTCGCTCTCTGCAATTTTTTCCCCTAATAGGAATTAAAGATGACAACATCAGAGGATTAATTCCTACTACTATTAAGTACACAGCAGCCATGTTGGGACGTTCTTTTGCCTCTGATTTCATGCACTTCCACCGCCTAGAACCCAGTGTTGCTGCTCTTAATTGGTCTGGAGAAAAAACCCTGTTTCTCCACAACGATATTGAGAAACAAATGAATCCTACTGTGGGGGAAAACACTATCCTCTGGAAGCACTTCCCTGCAGGCTATTTCGCTCTAGAAAACTTACTGATCAAGCAATTTGCACAGATTTATTCTTGCAATAGTGAATCAGCAAATTTTTATCAGAAGCGCTACCCAGAACTAGCCCAGAGAGTAACTTTTCTCAAGAATACTGTAGACAACGAAATTTTCTATCCCTTAAACCCGCAAGAGAAGGAAGAGAAAAGAAAAGCTCTCGCACAAAAGCTAAATCTACCGCAAACAACACGTTTCCTGCTATTTGCAGGTCGTCTCCATCCCCAGAAAGATCCCCTACTACTAGTGCGGACTATCGCTGCTTTGCAAGAACCTGACGTGCATCTATTAATTGCTGGAGATGGAGAATTGAAAGGCGAAGTTCAATCTGAAGTCGATAAATTAGGACTTACGGGGCGAGTAACACTGCTAGGTTCTGTAATTCAAGAGCAACTAGCCGATTTACACCGTCTTGCCAGTATTTTCATGCTCACCAGTGTGTTTGAAGGTCTACCTCTAGTGGTACTAGAAGCCCTTTCCTGCGGTACTCCAGTAGTAACAACTCCTGCTGGTGAAACTCCCAAACTATTAACTAAAGATAGTGGTTTGGTCTGTGAGCAGAGAACCCCAGAGGCAATCGCAGCTACCCTCCAAGAAATTCTACGACACCCACAAGCTTATCCTACAAGCTCCTGCGTGCGAGCTGCTCAACCCTTTAGTGCCCGCAGTGTCGTAACCGATGTCTATGCAACCATGCTAGAGCATTGGCAGCAAAATCTGCCAGTATCTACCATTCCTCAATACGTCAAATAAAACCAGAACTAACCTATTACATAAATAAGGACGCAGATTCATGAAAATTGCTGTCATTGGAGTTAAAGGAATCCCCGCTAAGCAAGGTGGAATTGAGCATTATTGCCAAGAATTATATCCTCGGATTGTTGCCCAAGGTCATGAAGTAGATTTGTTTGCTCGACCCAGCTATACAGAAAAACCCTGGTTTTCCTCCTACAAGCACGAAGGAGTTAGGGTAATTTCCTTACCTTCATTGCCCTTAAGAGGTCTTGATGCCTTTTTCAATTCCGCCTTCGGTGCGATGGTATCCCTGTTCGGTAACTATGATATTGTTCACTTCCACGCCCTAGGTCCTTCTCTATTTTGCTGGTTACCAAGGCTTTTCACTTCTGCGAGGGTAGTTGTCACCTGTCAAGGTTTAGACTGGCAACGTGCCAAGTGGGGTAAACTCTCTAGTACTTTAATCCGTATGGGAGAAAAAGCTGCTGTTAAATATGCCCATGAAATTGCGGTGGTATCGAAGGACTTGCAGGCCTATTTCCGCAATACCTATGGTATTGAAACTGACTATATTTCCAATGCACCTGGTAAGTATGCTGAATCAGATCCAAAATTATCCTATAGTCAATCCCTCGGTTTAGAGAGCGGACGTTACCTACTTTTCCTCGGTAGATTGGTACCAGAGAAAAGACCTGAATTACTGCTTGAAGCTTTCCAGAAGTTGCAACCGAAAGGCTGGAAGCTAGTACTTGCAGGTGGCAATAGCGATACAACCGATTATATTACCAAGTTAGAGAATATCGCAGCTGGAAATCCCAATGTGGTCTTTACTGGAGAATTGAAAGGAGCTAAGTTAGCTGAAATTGTTCGTGGTACAGGTTTGTTTGTCCTACCTTCAGACTTAGAAGGCTTACCTCTAGCGATGCTGGAAGCTATGCGTGAAGGTGTTCCTGTACTAGCCAGTGACATTCCCCCTCATCGTCAAGTCATTGGTAAAGATGAGGCAAGAGGCTTGCTCTTCAAGGCAGGTAGCATGAGTTCTTTGCTAGAATCCCTCAAAAGAGCAATATCTGAGCCCCAAAAACTATCAGAGATTGCGCAAAAAGCACAGCAACACGTGCGTGCGAACCATAATTGGAAGAAAACAACCTATGAAAATTTAGCACTCTATGCCAGAATTGCTGGTACTGGTATCAAACCAGTTATTAGTAAAAAAATACAAACTACTGACAAACAACAGCGCATCCAAGCCTGTTTACAGGAGTTATCAAGCCTGCTCTATGAAGATTTGCTGACACAAGCCAGCACTATAAAACAAACTACAGATCAAGAACGCCTAGAGCATACCCTGCGCGAGCAGCTATCAGAGAAAATCAACGCTCAAGTTGAACTTGTACTATCTGATAGATTGCGGAAAGTCCAGCAAGTAAGTCTAAGAAAGTAACTAGCTGTTTTTCTTTACTCTCGTCAGCTCTCCGAGAGCAAGACAGAAAGTCGCTCGCTCAGGTTAAATTGCTAAATTTGTCTCTAGCAACTACCAATGAAGTGCACTCTTCCGCAGCTAACAGTTATGACTTTAAGAGAGTAATAAATATGGACAGAAGCCTTTCTTCTTTATCCTCAGCTTGGCAGCGTCGCAAGCTGCCAGCTTTGGCTACCTTTGTTTCCGTAATTGCTGGTTCATTCGTTTACCTGTCTCACAGTCCACTTCTGTATGAAGTTAAGGGACGACTAATACTAGAAGAACGTCAGGTCAGCGTTTCTGAGGTTGGTCGCGATTTAAGTCAACTGCCAAGCTCAGTCCCAGGTGGTTCTAATCCCCTAGCTACCCAAGCAGAGTTAATTAAATCCAAGGATATTCTTCACAGGGCGCTAGATAAAGTTATCCTTAGCGGAGCTAAGAGTAGCCAAGGCAAAGCTGTCTCGAAAAATCTGAGGAAAAACTTGAAGGTTAAAATTATTCCTGCAACTAATATTCTAGAGTTGAGTTACCAGGACGAAGATCCTCAATTAGCCAGCGAGCTACTCAATGCGATATCTGAAGCGATGGTAGAGCGCAATACAGAAGATATTCGTCAGGAGGCTAAGTCACTGCGGCAGTTTTTGGAAGCTGAAGTGAGCCAGCAGCGCATTAAAGTTGCCCAGGCAGAATTGGCAGAAGCGAAGTATCGTCAAGATAGTGGTATTGTTGCCTTCCAAGAGCAAACAGCCCATTTAGTCGAAACCATCAACAATCTAGAAGCTCAGGAAATAACTCTTCAAGGTCAACTAGAAGAAACTACTGTCCAAGCCCAGAAACTCCAAGAAATTACAGACCTCAGTAATTCTCAAAGTGCTTATGCAGCGGGTCGTGTGGGTCAAGATACTGAACTGGAAAACCTCCGTCGTCGCTTAGCGGAATTAGATACCCAGTTAGCCAGTAGTGGCTCCCGCCTTACTGAAAATCATCCAGAGATCCTATCTTTACTCGAAGAGCGTGAAGCGATAATTAATCTTTATCAGGATAAGGTTTCTCGTCTTATAGTAGATAGCCAAACACCCGATCCTGCCAGTGTTGCTTCTGATGCACTGAGCCAGAATCTAACTTTACAGTATATTGTCACTGAAACCAGTCGTTTAGCTTTAGAAGATAGATTGAGAGCTTTGAAAGCAGAACGAGCACAATTACAAAATCGTCTTGACCAATTCCCTGATAAACAACGACCTCTGACGCGTTTGGAGCGGGAAACGGAAGAAACTACCGAAGTATTAAAATTCCTACAACAAAAATTAGAAGAAGCTCGCATTGCCGAAGAACAACTGTTTAGCAATCTGCAAATCATTGCTAGATCTGATGTACCCACAGAACCCAGTTCTCCTAAGCAAAAGGTCGTTTTGGTCTTAGCTACGGTTATGGGTATCGCACTCTCAACCTTAATGGCACTGATGTTGGAGTTATTAGATAATACCTTACATGATAGCTCCGAAGTTCAGGCACGTCTGAAACTTCCCCTCTTGGGAGTACTACCCACTCTACCCAAGAATGCGCTGAATTTGAGGCAACCTCAACGCTTCCTCGATGATATCCGCTTAGTTGAACCCTACCGTCTACTATTTAAAACCCTGGAGCATCGTTGTCAGGAACACTTCCGTATGGTGGTTATCAGCAGTGCAGTAGCAGGAGAAGGTAAGTCCTCTGTGATTGCTCACCTAGCAACCATGTCAGCCATTTCGTCGCGGCGGACACTGATTGTTGATGCGGACTTGCGACGACCAACACAGCATGATATTTTCGGTGTCAGCTCTAAGCCAGGTTTGACAGATATTATTGATGGCAAGATTAACCTGATGGAAGCGGTACAAAGCACAGGAATTGAAAATCTCTCTGTCCTCAGTTCAGGAACTTCAAGTTCTCGTCCCTTCGTTATTGTGGACTCAGCAGCAATGCAAGAGTTGTTAGCAGAAGCATCTGAACACTATGACCTAGTTTTACTTGATACACCTCCTGTGAGCAGTTGTGCTGATGCCCATACCTTAAGTCGTCATGGTGATGGCTTAATTATGGTAACTCGTCCCAATATCACTCCAAAAGAAACCCTGGTTAGGGCTGTATGGGAATTACAATCCAATGGTGCTCCTCTTCTAGGATTTGTAGTTAACGGTATGACAGCACAAACGGAAATGTACTATCGCTATCCTGTAGAAAGCTATCAGTTGCTACCTTCGTCTTCCAACTTACCAGCCCTGGAACCAAGCAGTAGTGCTGCTTCTAATTCCAAGTAATCCATCTGCATAGCCAAGTTTAAAGTATGAATCTTAATCATTACCAGGGTCGTTCTTTTCTTATAGCTTTTGGAGTTATCGTTACCTGTGTTGGTGTCGGTTTAGTTGCTGGATTACTAGTTGGAGTTAAACCTTCTTTATTGTTCGTGGGACTGGTTGCAGGAGCAATTTTAATCTGGTTTTTAGCTAGCTTTGAGCAAGCAGTTTTAGGATTACTAATCCTGCGAAGTTCCTTAGATGTTCTCTCTGAATACCAAATACCTGCTGCTTTTGCTGTGGGTGTTGATGGACTAACTTTGCTCTACATTACCTTGCAGTTAGTATCTAGGAGAAAAATTCACCTCGATTGGTTCTGTTATTTTTTTGCTGCTTGGGTGGCTCTTCAGGGATTGTGGGTAATTCTCTTGCCATTGGGTGGTTTAGGCTTAGATGGGTCATTTGTTTCCTATGGCATTCGGGAATGGGTTCGCCTCTTTTCTTGGCTAATGGTTTACCTATTAGTTATGCAACTCAAAGATCGAATTGAGCCGAGGAAGATTCTAGACATTTTATTTCTCGCTCTGGTGCTACCACTAACAGTTGCACTTTTGCAGCTTGTCGTACCCCATAGTTTGCCAGACTTAATTTCGCCTATCGGCGGCCATTCTTTGAGTCTAACAGAAGGGACAGCTCGTGTGAGGGGAACTTTAGGTCACTCTAATACCTTCACCACATTACTTTTGTTGTTTATGAGTTTAACTTGCTGGAAGATAGAGTACGTACGAAGACGCTTGCCCTGGCTGCTACTGCTAGGTATAACCACCTTCTTTTTCGTTAGTACCAAGTCTTTATTTGGCTTAATGATGTTTGGAGTCTTCATTGTTGTTTTGATCGCCCCACGCCTAAGCCCAGTCAATTTGATCGGTGCTTTAGTGTTATTGGGACTGGTAATTGGACTATTTGCTAGTTCTCAATTCGGTCAAGAACGTCTTGGTTCCATAGCCCAAACACCTTTACTCAATCGAGACATTGATATCTGGCGAGCAATTGTACTTTCCCAAGGAGATGGTAATAGCTTTAACTGGCGACTGGGACAATGGACTGATTTACTAGGGCAATGGCAACACTATCCTTGGCTAGGCTTCGGTTTAGGCGGGAGTATTCATGTTAGTAGCAATGGTTTGCTACCCCACAATGATTATGTTCGTGCCTTAATTGAAGGAGGAATTGTCGGCATGATCACTTTCTTGACTTTTATTGGCACTCAGATAATACGTCTGTTGCAATTGTGGCGTAGTGCCCCACCAAACAGTCAACAGCGCAGCCTCTGCTGGACTTTGCTGGCATACTTACTGGCGATTCCTGTGGGCATGATTACCGAGAATGTCTGGAGTCACACCACACTGTTTTTCTACTGGTGGACTCTACTGGCGATAGTAGGTTGGGATTGGCATGAACCCTTGATCTTTTCATCACCTCAACCAGATCAAGAGCAAAATTTAAGAGCTGGATTTTTCCATTAATGGCCATCTCAATTAAGTAGGCAAGAAAACAGAAAATTTTCTGATTAAGTAATTTAGTATAGGAATGCATGAAATGAAAATGAATTATGGGCTCAAGTATATCCTTCAAGATTGGCAGAGCAATCAAGATACAAGCCTCAAATCCCGTCTCAGCTTATTGCTATTTCGTCTTGCCCAAAGTAGCAGAATGTTACCTAGACCTTTAGCTTGGTCTTCAAAATTGATTTGCGCCTTTTATCAAATATTTGTTGAGTGGATCTTAAGTGTTGAATTACCTTGGGATACTCAAGTAGGAAGACATTTAAAACTCCAACATGGTTACGCTTTAGTAGTTAATCATGGCACGGTAATTGGTAATAACTGTGTTTTAAGACAATCAACTACAATTGGCAATAAAAAACTTGCCGATGGTTCCTATAGTGAATGTCCAAAAATTGGTAACTATGTAGATATCGGAGCTAATGTTGTTATTATTGGTCCAGTAAAAATAGGCGATCATGCAGTGATTGGCGCTGGCTCGGTGGTAGTTAAAGACGTTCCCACAGGTGCAGTAGTAGCAGGTAATCCAGCCAAAGTGATTCGTAATGGTCATGGGGCTGTTGCTCTAGGACAACGAACAGAAGCAAAGCATCTAGATCTAAGTATCTCAGTCAATTAGACCCTATTATTTTTGTTAGTTAATTCAATCACTTAATTTGGAAATCAAATAGTACAGTAATGACTCCCCAGGTTTCTGTTGTTATCCCTGCCTATAATGCAATGAAATACCTTCCAGATGCAGTGGAGAGTGTTTTAAGGCAAACATTTACTGATTTTGAGGTTTTAATTATCAATGATGGTAGCAAAGACCATATTGTGCAGTGGGCATCTCAACTTAAAGATCAACGAATCCGACTAATTTCGCAAGAAAATCAAGGTTTGTCTGCTGCTCGTAATACAGGTATTAGTCAAGCAAAAGGGGATTATATTGCCTTTCTAGATGCAGACGACTTTTGGGAAGCCACGAAACTAGAAAAACAGGTGCATTGTTTCGAAGAAAATCCAGAAGTTGGCTTAGTACATACTTGGATGGTTTTTGTCGATGAACAGGGCAAATCCACAGGTAGAGTTATGCCTTCCTTTGCCGAAGGACAGGTATGGAAAAAGTTGTTAGAAAAGAATGTGATTGCCTGTCCTTCAGTGATGGCACGCCGTCAGTGTTTTGAAAAAGTAGGAGTATTTGATTGCACTTTGCGCTCCTTGGAAGATTGGGAAATGTGGATTCGCATCGCTGCTTGCTATCCCTTTGCCGTCATTCAAGAACCTTTAGCTTACTATAGACAAGTTCCTGGTAGTATGTCTAAGAATTGTCAGGTCATGGAACAGTCATTTAAAACCGTAATTGAGAAAACTTTCCAATCGGCAACATCGGATTTAAAGTATCTGAAAAATCTTAGCTATGGTAATGCTTATCTATGTCTAGCTTGGAAAGCTTTGCAAAGTCGAGATAAAGATTATCAAAAGGCAATTACCTACCGTACTTGTGCGATGAAACATTATCCTCAAATGCGTTTTTCTTGGGAGTATATACGCCTCAGTTTTGCGATTACAGCAATGCGTTGGTTTGGCCAAGATAATTACGACAAAATACTCGAATTCGCCTACTCACTGCGTCGGCGTATTTCCAATTCAGCAGTGGAAAATGGCTAATAGTGGATGGTTGTTGAAAAAATGATAATGGGTTATCCGATTATTTGAATTCTGCGCTGTTTTCAACCCCTTATATGTTTCATGTGTCTCTACCCTCATAAATTAAAGCGTTACTTATTTTTATTCTTATTACTAGGAACAATCGCTATCACTGTCGGTTTAGCTCACTATTTCACACCTAACAACTCAGTAGTTGCTGAAGCTAGTACTCCAACGACACGCGATCCCTGGCTTTGGCCTTTTACCCAGGATTCAATTTGGAATTTGCCCCTTGGCAGCAATGCTAAATACCAGCCAGCTAATTTACCAACATCAACCTATGCTTCTGCGGACGTAGATCTATTATTTAAAATCCCGCCTGGAAGTCCTCTGCGCCCCTTATATGATCCTGGTAGTTGGACAAAACGTTGTGGCGGTACAACAACCTACGAAAACCTCTTGATTCCGATTCCCGATGACTTGATTGTTGCCGATGCCATCGACACGCCTGAAAAATACTATACTCCCAATAATGCTGCCGCTTTGCTACAACCTGATGGTCGTACTCTAATTCAATTAGAACCAATGGCTCGTTGCACTGCTGGTGGTCCTGTCTACGGTTATCATTTCCCCAAAAAAGACCTCACTCTTGAGAGTCAAGGTATTGCTGGGGGTCATTTGGGTTCAGGATTATCTTCCATTGGAGGCACAATACGCAAAGGAGAATTGATTGACAGTGAACCGATTCGCCATGTTTTGAAACTGGAATTGTGGGAAAAATACCTTTATTACAATCAAGATAGTGCCACACCGGGCTACCGTTGGCCAGCGGATCGAGCCGATGCAGCAGCGCCACGTATTTACAAAGGTGAAAATCCACAATTGGTAATGGGTACACTCCTGGCAATAGCACCGGAAGCTACAGAACAAAGCCTAGGTTTGCGAACTCCAGCCGGGAAAAAGCTATTTCATGCTTTGCAAGACTATGGTGGTTATGTTGTGGATACCACTGGGGATAATAATCATGCTATCGCACTTGAACAGGGGGTAGAAGAAGAATTTAAAGCCACTTATGGTTACAAGTTTTCAACTCACGCTCGAAGCAATAATCCCTTTTATGCGGATATGATGCGGCTATTCCAAGGTCTACAAATTGTAGTTAATAATCAAGCTGATCAAGTCGGTGGCGGTGGTGAGAGGCGAGCAACCCTAGCTCCGCCACTACAACAAATAACAGATACTTAAAAAAGTATGGAAAGATGGAGACAATTAATTTCGGGCAACAAAAATTACAGCAACAGAGCAATGAACTACAACCAACAATTGCCTTGCTCCATTGCATGGATTTAATAGACGATTTTTTAGATCACATCAATATTTCTCTCGATACTTTTTGTAATCAATTTGTTGGTAGCTGGATGTTTGGCTACATTAATGCCTTAAAACAAGCTGGTGTACGTACAGTTTTGTTCTGTATTTCAGCTCGTGTTAAGGAAGTATCGCGCTTTACTCACCGACCCACTGGTACCACAATATGTATTTTACCTGCCTCAAAATTCTATCTTGCCTATTGTGCGATGCGAGGCAAACTTCTTAGTCTCTATGCAGGAGGAGAGCAAGTACAATCATTTACAGAAATTCAAGAGACTAATCCCAGCCACAATTCGTTTGTGGTCAAAATTAAGGATATAGTCAAGAGTCTTGGCAGTTATATCTCTACACCTTTAGGTCCACTCAAGCGTGAACTACGGCGGGAGGGTTGTCAAGCGATCCTTTGCCAAGAGTATGAATACGCTCGCTTTGATACTTGTGCTATTTGGGGACGATTAACTGGTATACCCGTATTTGCTACTTTCCAAGGAGGAGATCAAACCCAAAGTCTCATCGAATATCCTTGGCGACAGTTAGCATTTCGTGCTTGCAAAGGGGTAATTATTTCCACACAACAGGAGATCCAGCGAGTCCGCCAACGCTATAAGCTGTCTGATGCCAAAATTGCTCGTATTTTTGACCCTATGGACACTACAGCTTGGCAAGCTATTGATCGCAACCAAGCACGCACCACTTTAGGAATTCCTCCAGAGGCAAGAGTTGTGGTCTGTCACGGCCGCATTCACTGGCAGCGTAAGGGTTTAGATATTTTAACTGCTGCTTGGCAGCAAATCTGTAATCAGCGTCCGGATCAAGATTTACGACTGTTATTGGTGGGTACAGGACCTGATGCTGCAAAATTACGTGAGTGTATCACTAAGATGCAGTTACGGGGAATAATCTGGCACGATGAGTTTGTCAATGACCGCAATCTGATTCGCACCTATCTTTCCGCTGCTGATGTCTATACCCTTGCTTCTCGTCAAGAAGGTTTTCCCATTGCTCCCTTAGAAGCAATGGCTTGTGGATTGCCAGTGGTGGCTGCTGATGCTCCTGGTGTTCCCGATATTTTGGAGGGAGGAGAAGTAGCTGGAGGTTTTGTTGTACCCAGAGAGGATGTCCAAGCCTTGGCGGTAGCGCTAGGTAGAGTTTTAGATGACGAAGCTTGGGGACGCGAATTGGGTAAGCGAGCGCTGAGTCGCATTGAAGAATTCTTTTCACCTTCTGCAATTGGTCAGCAACTAAGTGATTTTCTGTTGCAAAAGAGTGCATCAACAAATAAATAGTTATTTTTATTTTTGGGGATGATCCAACATAAACCACAAACTTCTTTTCTTTCAGAATCGGAGGTTATTGAAAAAAGCCAATGGCTACCGATTACTCTAATTTTGCTCTTAGCTACCAGCTTATATTTTTACCAAATTGGCACTGAGAGTTTTTGGATTGATGAACTATACAGCGTTCATGATGCCAAAGCCATTACTAGCAATTTAAATTCTACCCGTCCTGTCTATTTTCTACTCTTACACTTCTGGATGATCTTTGGTAGCAGTGATATCTGGTTACGTAGTTTATCTGTTCTGCTTAGTTTAGGAGGGATTTTTCTGATCTATGTGCTAGGTTGTCGTGTAGCAGATAAGCCAACTGGTTTGCTAGCAGCCCTTTTGATGACGCTCTCTCCCATTTTTATCAATCACGCCCAAGAGGTGCGGATGTACGCTCTCAGTAATTTTTTGGGTCTAGCGGGTACATTGGCTTTAGTGGCGCTAATGGAGAAGTTTACTCCAGTTTCTTTGATTGGGTGGTCATCAGCACGAATCCTGGCATTTTTAACGGCTCAGCTTAATATTTTGCTTTTGCTACCAGATTGCTGCTTACTGATGTGGAAGTTGCGCCGACAGCGACGCTTATGGTTAACTCTTGGTGGAGTATTCTTGTTTCTAGCAATTGTATCCCTGCCTTGGACTTGGAATATGGTCAATGCTTCATTAGCATACTTTGACGAGTGGGGTACTTCTCAAAATAGACCTGGTTTAACCCAAATTTTATCTCGGCTGACCATATATACAGCCTACTGGCCTTTGCAATCTTTAAACTCTGGTGTAAGCATGCATTTTTATAAGCTCTACACCGTCATGTTGTTGGGCTTGCTCAGTTTTGGGTTACTTATAAGGTGGCGTAGTTCCAAATTACTTTGGATTGCAACTTGGACATTCTTACCCACAGCAGCTGTGCTAATTTTCTCTTGGCTAGTGCAACCCATTTGGTTACCTCGTTATCTACTTTTTGTAGCTCCCTATCTACTAATTTTACTTAGCGCAGGCTTCATTCAAGTTTGGCGATCGCAGCGTAAACTGGCTTTTATCCTTGCCTTTATCTATCTTGTAGCAGTTGGTGGTGGACTAGAGCACTACTATACAAAAGTGTATCGGGAAGATTGGCGTGGTGTTGCTCAACTTATTAGCGCCAATGAGGAGCCTGGTGATGTTATTGCTTTAGATCTCCATTTTCGTCGCTCTCAGATTGCTTTAACTCATTACTATAATGGTTCTTCTCCTATTTATGTCCTAGAAAACGGAGAATTTTCTCAGCTACCAAAACCTCAGTCACGCTTATGGCTGGTACACCTTGATCCTTCAGATAAAGTCGGAGAATTTGAAACTGTTGTGAGAAATGAATTTGAGGTAGAAAAACACCAAACATTTAAAAATGAGATTGGCTGGGAACTTTCTATCAATGTATTTTTAGCGACACCAAAACCAACAACATTGACACCTAGCTAGCAACTATTCAAAGGGAAAAAAGCATCCAAATTCATGGTAATAAAAAAAATCCAGCGGCAGCTATCCAACAAATTCGTTCGCAATGTAGGCTGGTTAGGCGGAGCAGAGTTATTTAATCGTGTTTTCCGTTTAGCGACAACAGTTTCCTGAGGTCGTATTTTTAGTAATTATGAATATGGATTGATTGGCCACAACTTATTTTCTCAAATGAAGATGAAATCTATTAATACTAACCAGAGTGTCTCTAAAAAAAAACAGCTAACTCTAATCCAAGTCTTCCGTGGAATCGCATCTTTGCTCGTGGTGGGTGTTCATGGGGAACTGATTTTTGAACAAAATCTTGATCAGCAATTTTTATTTAATATTTTTCACTTTGGTGGTTCAGGCGTTGATTTTTTCTTTGTTTTAAGTGGTTTTATTATCTACTATGTCCATCAAAAAGATTTAGGAAAAGATAACAGACTAAAACAGTTTATTTTAAAGAGATTAGTACGTATATATCCTATTTATTGGGTAGTTTTAGCCGCAAAATTAATCGCTTCTTTCAGTTTGGGCTACTCCAACACTCATGAGCGCAGTTGGTGGGAAATCTTCCAAGCTTTTTCCCTCTTACCTATGGACAGAAATGTTATATCAGAAAGTTTCTTAGGAGTGAGTTGGACATTAACTTACGAAATATTTTTCTATTGTCTTTTTGGTTTGCTGATTTACTTTGGTCTAAAAAAGTGTTTGCCCTTAATCGTTATCTGGTTAGGAGCAGTACTAATACATAGTATTGGTTTGCTGCCTCTGCCAGAAAATTATGTAGTTACAAATTTTATCTTTAGCATCTTACATTTAGAATTTGCCATGGGAATTGTAGCTGCTCACTTAATTTCCACAGATAGGGTTAAACACGGAGAGAAAATTATGTCCTTTGGGGTGTTTCTCTTCACTTTGGCAGCAATTAACTTTAACTATCAGCTATTCCCTCTGCCAGATATACTGGCTTTTGCTCTACCATCGACTTTACTAGTTATTGGTGCTGCGGCTTGGGAAATAAAGACATATATTCAGATTCCTTCGTTTGCAATTTTATTAGGTAATGCTTCCTATTCCCTCTATCTAATTCATGGCTTTATCATGAATAATGTGACCAAAATAACTATAGCACTCGGATGGGAAGGAATTATATTTAAAAGTAATATTTTAATGACTATATTTCCTTTGATTAATATGGTTTTAGCTACCATTGTAGGATGCTTACTCTATTTGTATATAGAGAAGCCATTGGTCAAAATTTGCAGAAATAATGTGATCAAAAAGTTTTCATAACTAAGAGAAAATAAGTTATATTTATTAGCTATGGATGAATAAAAATATGTAAAGAACGAAACTTTAAAGAGACATGTAACTAGTATATTCTGACTTTAATCAAGAGCTAATCCAGATTTATTCAAGATTAGGGACAGAAAAATTAACCGGGAGTGTAAATTTTGCAAACTAAATAATCACAGACTTATATCTGGTCAGAATAAGTATAGTTCAAACAACCAATCAACTAACTTTAGCGAACATGAATGCATCTACTCTACCTAAACAGACAAACAATAACTACCAACCAAAAAATAACTACCGAGTTGTTATTGTTCATCCTAGTGCGGGTGAAAATTGGAGTGGAGGAACAGAAAATTTTGCCATTGAGTTAACCAATAGATTGAGTCCATATTTTGATGTAGAACTGTTAGCAGGAGCACCTTGTAGTCCCTATTATTATCCTTCAGGAGGCATTTCACGAGTCCAAGCTCGCCAACTAATTAAAAATCCCTTAATTAGCTCTTTTCTCAAACGTTTTTCGACTCACCCTCATATGGCAATTGAACACGCCACCAACTTTTTTCCCTGTGCTTGGCACTTACTGAGAAAACCAGCAGATTTAGTTTTTCCCTGCAATGACTACGGCGGTTTAGCTATGGCTGCTTTTGTAAGAAAATTTAAAGGCACTCCCGTTTTATTCAAATCCCACAATGGTTTGTTAGGAGAAGGCAAACCTCTAGCTAGAGCAATTAAATTTAAGCCAGATCACTTGGTCGTTTTCTCCCAAGCTATGGCTAATTTTGCTCGCCAAGTGCGTCCAGATCAATCCATGAGTTTAATTCCCAATGGTGTAGACTTAGACAAGTTTAAGCCAGAAGGAAAAGCAATTGATCTCGGTTTACCTAAACCTTTAGTGTTGTGTGTTGCTTCTCTAAATTGCCGCGATCACAAACGGGTAGATCTCATTATTCAAGCTATGACTAAACTCCCTGAAGTTAGCCTGTTAATTGGTGGTGATGGACCAGATCGAGAGTACTATCAAGCAATGGGAGATCGTTTACTTGGTAGCCATCGCTTTGCTATTCACACTTTCTCTTTTGATCAAATGCCTGAGGTTTATTGTTGTGCAGATTTATTTACTCTGCCATCGATTGATGAACCTTTTAGTAATGCCTATCTTCAAGCACTAGCAAGTGGTTTACCTGTAGTTACTACCAATGATGAAATTCGTAATTATATGGTAGGTGATGCAGGCATTATGTGTAATGTAACGGATCCAGATATCTATGCTCACGCGATTGCAGAAGTACTTAAAGGGGGAGATTGGCAACAAAAAGCTCGCAAAAATTCTCGACGTTTTAGTTGGGATAAAGTAGCTACTAGATATCGAGATTTAATTCTAGAAATGATTGCTAAATCTAAACGCTCTTTATCAAATTAGCTTATCTATACTCAAAGACTAATTTCATTTCTTTTACGTTATTACTTAAAACGATATGAAAGTTAAAGCTAAACTACATTAGTACATTTTATCCCAGGAGTTGCTTATCTCACTCAAGTTACTTGGTTACCTATTATATCAATATTGCTAACTACCACTGATTTATATTTTGATCAACATTAAAGTAATTTAACAAAAAAACTGTAATAGATGGTAATCAAAAAAATCCAGCGGCAGCTATCCAACAAATTCATTCGCAATATAGGCTGGTTAGGTGGTGCAGAGTTATTTAACCGTGTCTTCCGTTTAGCGACAACAGTAACCATAGCTCGCGTTTTTACTACTTATGAGTATGGTCTCATGGCAGTAGTTTATACTACCTTTGATTTTGCTGTCTTGTTCAGTCAAAGTTCTGGATTTACCGCTAAAATTATTCAAGCAGATGATCAAGAAGTTCAAACTGTCAGTGATACTTCTTTTTGGCTTAACTGTTTTGTCTGTCTTGCCCTATTTCTGCTTCAGTGTTTAGCAGCTTTTCCCATCGCCGAATTTTATGTACACGATTCGCAAGTTATTTTACCTCTTTGCTTTACTGCTTTAATTTACCTTGCATTTCCCTTTTTCGTAGTTACTAATGCTTTAATTGAAAGGGAAAACCGTCTTGAAGTTAAAGCTTTAGGACAAACAATTCAGGCATTTACTAGTAATGTCATGATTGTTATTTTTGCCCTTATGGGGATGGGAGTTTGGGCGATTGCGCTACCTATAGTTTTAACAACCCCCATTTGGATTGTGGTAACTTGGAGAAATCATTCCTGGCGGCCACCACGCAAATTAAAGTTAGAAAAATGGCAGGAAATCGCTAATTTCGGATTGAATTTGATTGGTGTAGAATTACTCAACAAGCTCAGATCTTATATTGATTACATTCTTGTGGGACAGTTTCTAGGAATTGATGCCTTAGGAATTTACTATTTTGCCTTCAATGCAGGCTTTGGCATCAGTTTAAATATAATTAACTCAATTAAAGCTGCTCTACTGCCCTATTTATCTGAAGTAAGAACTAATTTAACACAGCTTAAACAAAGATACTTGAGTAGTTTCAAAAAAGTAGCTTTCGTGATCGTGCCTTTTGTCCTACTCCAGTCAAGTTTAGCGCCTTTTTATGTACCTATAGTTTTTGGTAAACAATGGCAGGAAGTAGGAGCAGTTCCCATTTTAGTACTAGTTTGCTTATCTGCTATTCCCTTTTCTGTTGCCATATTTACAGATAATCTTTTAATTAGTGTTGGCAAACCCCGTCTCACTCTCTATTGCAATCTAATCTACACCTGTACCTTCACTCTGTTCCTGTTAGTAGCAGTGCAAAAGGGGATTTTTTGGGTTGCTTTAGCCGTGCTTCTGTGCCAATTGATAATATCTCCAATTTACGCTGCTTGGTCACTTAAATACGTATTCACAAGAAAATAGACCCTAAGGTAGATGCTTTTTGTCATTTATTGTCGTCTGTGTTATGATTGAATTTAACTTAATAAACAATTATTTACTAATCTACTAGCTGCTGATTAAGAGAAAATAAAAATTTCTGGTTCTCATAAAGACCATTGAGACAGTTTTTTACGCTGGCGAAGAATATTGACATTTTTACTAAAAAATGCATTTATTTGCGCTTTTGAGATAACAGAGAAATCTTGAGTATCTAGCTACAGGTGAATGTGAAAGAGTAGCGTCTATAAATAGGCACAATTGTGAATTCCATATAAAGAGTATTCTTTCATCTCTGGGAAATTTATAAATTTTCGATGAAGTTAACTCAGTACAAGCCGAATAGCTATTTGGGTGTGGTAGATTCGTTTTAAGTCAAAAATTAATCAGAACTACTGAGATTAATCTACCTTGATAATTAATTTCACTTAGATGCTGATTGACTCCAGGACACCTACCAATGTCTGTGCTGAGGGTTAAGGTGCAGTATCTACCTCGGCAACAGTAGCTTCGTGCTGCTGAAAAATGCATCATAAAAACAAGTTAAATATTCCAGGCTGGTATGTAAATGAAGATATTGTTGCTAGCTCCTCACCCATTCTATCAAAACCGTGGCACACCTATCGCAGTGGATTTAGTACTAAGAGTCCTCTCAGAAAGAGGAGACTCTATAGATGTAGTGACTTACCCTGAAGGAAAGGACATACATTACCCTAACGTCAGAGTACACCGGACTCTGAAACTGCCGTTTTTGCGCCGAATTAGACCTGGTTTTTCTGCAAAGAAACTGGTGTGCGATGTATTTATGTTAGTAAAAGTCGTGCAGCTAGTGATGAAGAAGAAATATGATTTAGTTCATGCTGGCGAAGAATCAGTTTTCATTGGCTTAGCCCTCAAATGGCTCCTCAAGATTCCCTACGTCTACGATATGGACTCCTCTTTGTCCCAGCAGATGGTGGAGAAATATCCCTGGCTCGGATTTGTCGCCTCGATACTGAGCTTCTTTGAGAAGATTGCCGTCAGAAACGCTCAAGTTGTGATCTCAGTTTGTGATGCTCTGGCGCAAGATATACAGAAATATCGACCAAAGAAAACAGTGGTTATACCTGATATTTCTCTTTTAAACTAATTAATGTTCCTTTCCTCACTACAGCAACTGCAGTTATGTTAAACAGTAATCTCAAGCAAGAATTAGGTATTCGTAACTTACTAATGATGTATGTCGGTAACCTGGAAACATATCAGGGAATTGACTTACTACTAGAAAGCTTTGCCCTAGCACAGCAACAAAATCAGCAAGCTGACTTAGTAATTATTGGTGGTGAAGCGAGCGACATAGCTAAATATCAGTCAAAGGCTCAAGCTCTTGGTATTGATGAAAAAGTTTATTTCTTAGGACCAAGGCCAGTAGAGGATTTAGCACTGTATCTAGCCCAAGCAGATATTTTAGTATCTCCCAGAACCAAAGGCAAGAATACACCAATGAAGCTCTACTCCTATCTAGATAGTGGAAAAGCTTTACTAGCAACTGATTTACCCACCCACACTCAACTCCTAGACAATCGCATCGCCATGCTGGCTGCGCCTCAACCAGAAGCTTTTGCTGCGGGAATGATTAATTTAGTTAGCAATGCAAGTTTGCGTTCTCAATTGGGTAGTGCGGGAAGAAATCTGATTCAACAAAAGCATACTTACCAAGCTTTCAGGGAAAAATTAAACAGTCTTTATGATTGGCTGCAAGCTGATTTGAGGGAAGGTGCAGCTACTAGTGCTGCTTAACAATCTGCTAAGAGACACAGATGAAGCGAAACTTAGAAGAATTCACCAAAAACACTTACGATCTTCTAGTTATTGGTGGCGGAATTTACGGTGCCTGCGTTGCTTGGGAAGCAAGTTTGCGTGGTTTAACGGTAGCTTTGGTAGAGAAAGGCGATTTTGGTGGCGCCACCTCTGCCAATAGCCTCAAGATTATCCACGGTGGGCTGCGCTACCTACAGCATGCAGACTTCAAGCGGATGCGGGAGTCAATTCGAGAAAGAAGCATTTTGATGCGCATTGCTCCCCACCTAATTCATCCTCTACCGATTTTAATGCCTACTTACGGGCATGGACTTAAGGGTAAAGAAGCACTGACAGTAGCATTAGCGATTAACGATCTTGTAAGCTGGGATCGCAACCATAATCAAGATCCCCACAAGTATATTCCCCGTGGTCAAGTTATCTCGCCTGAAAAGTGCCAAGAGATAGCACCTGGTATTGCCACTGAGGGTTTAACTGGGGCTGCCGTTTTTTACGATGCCCAGGTGTACAACTCTGAACGCCTGACCCTGGCTTTTATTCGCTCAGCAGCGCAAGCAGGTGCAACAGTAGCCAACTACGTTAAAGTTAGCGGCTTTCTCCGGTCAGACAATCGGATTCAAGGCGCACAGGTAGAAGATACACTTACGGGTGACAAGTTTGAGATTCGTGCCCAAACAGTAGTTAATACTAGTGGTCCCTGGCTCAATCAGGTACTGGGTTTACTACCTAACCATCAACCTCAACAACGCTTTGCCAAAGCGATGAATTTGGTGCTGCGTCGTCCCCTGTTTGACACCTATGCGGTGGCTTTGAACAGTTCATTTAGCTACACTGACCCCGATGCGGTGATTCATAAGGGTTCTCGTATGCTCTTTGTGGCACCTTGGCGTGGTAGGTCAATGATAGGCACCGCCTATAGTGTCTGTCCGCAAGATCCCGACAACTGGCAAGTTACGGAAGCGGAAATTACTGACTTACTGACACAGATTAACCAAGCCTATCCCAGCGCTAAATTAGTTAAGGAAGATGTGGCTTTTGTTCACGGAGGTTTACTACCCCAGTCCGGGGTTTCTAGTACGGGAGAACCCATATTAAATAAGCACTATTGCCTGCGAGATCATTCTACCGAAGATCACTTAGGTTTATTCTCCGTGACTGGAGTAAAATATACCACCGCTAGAGACGTGGCTCAGAAAGTAGTTGACAACCTCTTCAAATTCTGGGGACACACAGCACCCCCATCTCGCTCAGCTACAGTACCATTGCACGGTGGCAAAATCAGCAAAATGAGTAACTTTTTGCAACAAGCCATTGACCAGCGATCCCCAAGCTTAGATGTAAAAACCATCGAAAGTCTAGTTTATAATTACGGTTGCGCCTATCAAGAGATCTTGGAAGGCACAGAAGTTAATGCCAAACAAATTATCCAAGCGCAAGTACGTTACGCAGTGCGCGAAGAAATGGCACAGAAATTAAGTGATGTAATTTTCCGCCGCAGTGAACTTGGTTCAGCAGGAGATCCTGGTAGTGAAACGAGGCGAATCTGTGCCGCAGTAATGGCGCAGGAGTTAGGTTGGAGTCAGAGTAGAACCCAGCAAGAGTTGCAACTGAATTTAACAACTAGTAAACCGTTAGTGCAAATCTAAATTTTTTTTATTCACCATTAAATAATGCCTTCTCCCATTGCTCATGCGGTTTCAGGATACGCCCTGGCTAAATTTTTAACTCCTAAGATATCCAGCAGAAAAGATAAGGGAAAAAGAATATCCCTGTTTTATGCCGTTTTCGTGGCGATTGCGGCTGATTTTGATTTTATTCCTCAACTAATTACTGGGCTAGATTTTCATCGTGGTTTGACCCACACTTTAGCTTTTGCTGCTGTTTTTAGCTTTGTTATTAGCTGTATTATTAGTTATTGTCAAAAGTATAAATGGCAACAAGTATTTATTTTTACTTTTGCGATCTATTGCTCTCACCTAGTACTAGATTTTTTTACCCAAGGAGGTTTAGGAATACCTCTACTATCGCCGTTCAGTGATAGTTTTTTCATCTCCAAAATCTCTTTGTTCCCTGCTGTTCACCACTCCCGTGGTTTGTTTGATCCTAGTCACATTACCTTTGTTGGTTTTGAATTAGTTTATAGTTTGCTGCTTATTTGGGGACTTTGGTGGTGGCAATGCTTTAGACAAAGCAAGAAAATTAAACTCTAGATGAAGCTGATTAGGGTTATTGTAAATTTATTATTGATTAACAATAGAGTATTCTTTTTGGGGTGAATCGTTGATAAAATTGGGGTTAATCATTGATTAAGTTAGGTATATTTATCGATGATTAACCTTAACTCATTGAAAACATGAATAAAAATGGAATTAGAGCAAAAATGTAACCATCTGATTCTTGTTGATACTCATGTTCACATTTATGATTGCTTCAATATAGATAAACTCTTAAACTCTGCCTGGAATAACTTTTATAATCATGCAGATGAATGTGGACAGAAAGAAAACTTTACAGGCATTTTACTGCTAACGGAAACTAGTAAAGATAATTGGTTTACATCTTTATTAAATCAGCTAGAGCAAAAAGATAGCACTCAATCACTATCAACTGAGTGGACTTTCTCGACTACTGCTGAAACTTCCTCTGTATTTGCTTCAAACTCAGAAGGCAAAAAGCTGATTCTTATAGCTGGAAGACAGGTTATTACCTCAGAGAAGCTAGAAGTTTTGGCTCTAATTAGCGATCAAAATTTTACTGATGGTTTGTCACTAGAAGAAACAATCAAGGACATTCAAGAAAAAAATGGTATTGCTGTATTGCCTTGGGGAGTAGGTAAATGGCTCGGAAAACGCGGCAAATTAATAGATAATTTATTGCAAGAGAATAGCTTATCTCCAGTTTTTCTCGGTGATAATAGTGGTCGTCCTCAATTTTGGTTACAACCAACATATTTTCAGGTTGTGAAACAGCAAGGCTGGAATATATTACCAGGAACAGATCCTTTGCCATTAGCAACGGAAGCATCTCGTCCTGGAAGTTTTGGTTTAAAAATGAAAGGTGCTATCAATGAGCAGGAACCAGCTAAACAATTAAAGTCAATTTTACTCAGTTGTGAAGGAAATTGGCAAAGCTACGGTAGTTTGGAAAAACCTTGGCGGTTTGTACGTAATCAAATCGCCATGAGACTAAAGTAGTAAATTTGGTAACCAGGATAATTGAGAAGGAGTAAGCAGTTTCATGGCTACAGTTTTAGTTACAGGTGGCAAAGGTTTTTTGGGTAGTCATATTGTCTCTCAGTTATTAGCACAAGGAGACACAGTTCGAGTTTTTGCTCGTCCTAAAACAACGGAATCGCCAGAGCAAAAAGATTCTGAAGGTAATATATTTTGGGGAGATATTAGAGATAAAGAAGCCGTTGCTAAAGCAGTGGCAGGAGTAGACAATGTCATCCATGTCGTGTCTAATTTTCGAAAAGGTGGTTCCGATGATAAGGAAGCTTATGCAGTGAATGTTGAAGGTACTAATAATGTACTAGAAGCAGCACAAAAGCATGGAGTTAAGCATCTAATTCATTGTAGTACTATTGGTGTTCATGGCACGGTTTTAGAAATTCCTGCTAATGAAAAAACTCCTTTTAATCCCACTGATCTTTACCAGGAAACGAAATTAATTGCGGAAAAGAACGTTTGGGAGTTTCACAAGGAAACAGGTCTGCCGATTACTGTAATTCGCCCCATTTCCTTGTTTGGGCCAGGGGATATGCGAATGCTAAAGCTATTTAAGCTAATAAAAAAAGGTAGTTTTGTGATTGTTGGTGATGGGGAAGTTTTGTTCCATCCTGCCTACATTGACGATGTTGTACGCGGCTTTTTACTCTGTTTAAATAACGAGAAAGCGGTGGGAGAAGCTTTTATTCTTGGTGGCGAAGGTTATTTGACTTTAAATAAATTGTGTAAGTTAATTGCAGATGAATTGAGTGTTGCTCCTCCTAAGATAAAAGTTCCCTTAGCACCAGTGCTGACCTTAGCAACCCTTTGTGAGCAAGTTTGTGTACCTTTGGGAATTGAACCTCCTCTCCACAAACGGCGAGTTAGCTTCTTTCAAAATAATCGAGCCTTTTCCATCGATAAAGCCAAAAATGTTTTAGGCTACGAACCAAAATTTTCAGTTCAAGAAGCGATTCAAAAAACAATCGCTTGGTATCAAGAGCAAGAATTGCTATAGGTCAAAATCTAATTTTTAGGGCTATTTATCAGCATCAAGGGAGTTTAGCCAAATGAGTAACACTAGGGAATTACCAACATCAGGTAACATCAGAATCGTTAAAGAAGATGAAGGCGATAAAACAGTTCTTCAAGCAACGCTAACGGATGAGAAAAAATCTGCTTTGCAGAAATATCAGGAACTAGCGATTGGTTCCTCTAGCTTTTTAAAATTACTGCAATATGAGTTTCTCATTACTATACTTGGATCGCTACCAGGCGCAGTGGGTTTAGTACTCAGAAAAAAGTTCTACAAATCTCTGTTTGGTAAAGTTGGTCGTAACGTAATTTTCGGGAAGTCGTTAACGATTAGACATCCCCACAAAATTCATATTGGGGACAATGTGGTCATCGACGATTATGCTGTCTTAGATGCCAAAGGCGCAGACAATCAAGGCATATTTATCGATGATAATGTAATGATTGGTAGAAGTACGGTAATTAGTTGTAAAAATGGCGATATATATATTGGGGAGAATACCAATATTGCCATGAATTGCTTTATTCAATCTGCTAAAGAAGTCAACATCGGTAAAAACGTTCTCTTTGCAGCCTACTGTTATGTGATTGGCGGTGGAGATCATGAAACTAAACGCACAGATATTCCCATTATTGCCCAGGGTCAGACGGTTAAAGGCATAACCATTAATGATAACTGCTGGATTGGAGCAGGAGTAAATATTATTGATGGTGTAAACGTAGACAGTGACAGCATTGTTGGTGCTGGTGCAGTGGTAACTAAATCCGTTCCAGAATTTAGTGTTGCGGTGGGGGTACCAGCCAAGATTGTCAAGCTGAGGAAAGAAAATTGAGCTGCAATCAATAGACCAGATCAATAATTATTTTCAGGAAACCATGTCTACGATTAACAAGGAAATGCAATCTATACAGCTAACATCAAACTCTGAGCCCAATTTATCAGAGCGTCCTATCTTTATCTTTGGTTCAGCGCGTTCTGGGACTTCACTTCTCAGTAGAATTGTCGGTGCCCATCCTCGCATTGCGATACCATTTGAATCTCATCTCTACAATACCTTTTATCCGTGGTTAAAGTACTACGGAGACTTGAACCTAGCCAAAAATCGCGAACGTTTGGTAGACGATATACTCAGTACCGAAGTCATGAGAGACTGGTATCCTCGTCCTGATCGTCAGCTTACCCTAGAAGCGATCAACAGATTTGACTTCCACGGTGTGATTGACGCTTTGATGCGCACCTGGACAAGAAGCGAAGGGAAAGAGCGTTGGGGAGAGAAGACACCTTGGCACATTTTTTACTGGCGTGAAATTATGAGTGGCTTTCCTCAGGCGCAAGTAATTCATATTGTGCGCGATGGACGCGATTCGGCGCTTTCGTGGAAACGGGCTCGTTTTGGCCCCAAGCATATCTACTCTTTGGCTACAAAGTGGGTTCACTATCTCGATATCGTGGAGGAATTAAAACCCACTCTCAACGAAAAATCTTTTCTGGAAGTTCGTTATGAAGACTTACTGGCGCAGCCAGAAGCTGTAATTCAGAAGATTTGCGACTTTTTGGGAGAAGAGTTTGCTCCAGAGATGTTTGCTTTTAACGAAAATAGCGCTCCCTACCTCACAGACATACAAAACCAAACCAACCTGTCTAAGCCGCTGCTGACCAATAATTCCGGGAAATGGCGCACCGAGATGACAGAGCGTGAATTGCGTATTTTTGAGGCTGTAGCAGGCTCTGCACTGGAGCGTTATGGGTACAAAAGGGAGTTACCACCAAGCCAGATTTCCCCTTGGGAGGCGATGAAGTTTAAATATATCGAACATCCGCCACGCAAAATCAAATCCATGATAGAAAATCGTAAAGGTCACATTGATGGTTTGCGGAGGCTAAAAATTTATCTTCGCCTTAGATTAGGACTTTAAAAGCTGACAAGAGCAATGGAGGGCATAGCTAGTGGCAACAACTAATGCCACCTCGAATAAGATTGCTAAAGGAGCTGGATTATCCTTTGTTGGTCAAATTTTCAGTACCGGATTTAAATACTTAACTCAAGTCATTCTCGCTTGGCTATTGGGGACAGAAGTATTCGGGCTGTATACTTTGGGCTTGGTGGTGTACCAATTGGGAGAGTTATTTTCCAGAATTGGTTTAGAGTTGGGGACAATGCGCTATGTTTCCATCCACTATGCAGCAGAGGATAGGAAGCGGCTCAAAGGAGTTTTATGGCAAGCAATTATAGTACCTTTCTTGAGCGGCGTTATCTTTGGTAGCGCCCTCTTTTTCTTATCTGATTCAATTGCTCAAGGCTTTTTTGACAAACCGGGGCTTGCTCCTGCACTGAAGGTTTTAGCCATTGCTCTTCCCTTCGGAGCTAGTTTGACAACAGGAGCGTTTGCAACAACGGGATTTCAGGTAGCTAAATATAGAGTTTATGTCTGGGAGTTGTTGCTACCCTTTAGCAACTTAATTATTGCGGTTGCACTATGTAAACTTGGCTTGGGGCTTTGGGGAGCAGTTACAGCTTGGCTAGCGGCTCAGATGATTTCTTTAGTCGCTATTATTTACTCCATCTTCAATGTCTTTCCTGACGTATTTAACCGCAAAATCAAGCCGATTTTTGAGAGTAGGCAACTTCTGGCTTTTTCCCTACCTTTATCTTTCGGCAGTTTTTTGTGGCTGGTGATGCTCTGGACGGATGCCTTAATGTTAGGATACTTCAGGCCAGCAGCAGAGGTGGGGATTTATCGAGCAGCTTCCCAAACAGCGCTGTTGATGACTCTCTTTACTCGCTCATTGGTGACCATGTTTTTGCCAATGATTGCCAAGTTTTACAGCGAGGGGGAGTTTGAGCAATTAGAAAAACTCTTTGGTACTGCCTCACGTTGGAGCTTCTCCCTAACTTTACCTCTTTTCCTGGTGATGGCGGTATCTGGTCAAGATGTGCTCAATGTTTTTGGCGCAGAATTTGTAGCTGGCTGGTTACCTCTCGTAATTTTAGCAGCAGCTCAATTGACCAGAGCCAGTCCTGGCGGCTTTTCCATGCATATGCTGGCAATGTCGGGACATCAATATCTCAAGCTGGTTGGCGATATTCTTTTAGCCATAACTAATATAGGGCTGAATATGCTGCTAATTCCACGCTGGGGAATGATGGGAGCAGCAGTGGCGACAGGAATTAGTATTCTAGGTATTAATATGTTGCGCCTGGTGCAAGTGTACCTAGTTTTGCACGTACATGGCTTCAACTGGAGTTACCTGAAAACCACGGTAGCAGGAATTATTACTTTGTTGCTCGGTTTTTTCCTACGCTCTTGGCTAGGATTTATACCTTACTTTTTTGCCTTACTCGTAACTACTGGAGTCATGTTTGTCGTTTACGGAGTGCTTCTGTGGTTTATGGGTTTGGAAGAAGCAGATTTAGTACTGCTCAGAAAAATGGGTAAGCGCTTAGGACTATCGAAAAACTAGGACTTTCGATAACTTAATCAGTAGCAATGGTGGCGATTATGCACAAGCAATTGCGATTTAACAAATACTTGTTATTAGTATTTTCTAGCTTGTTCACTTGGGGATGTGTCGGACAATCCAACACCGCTAAAGTAGGTACAGAAGTAGCTAATAACTCTGGGGCGATAACTCAAACTCAAGTTATCAAACTAGATCCTGCACAGGGCGATTATCGTCTGGGGGGATTAATTGCAGCAGATCTCAATAACGACAATCGTCAAGACTTTATTATTACTAAGCCAGATCATATAGCTGCCTACAGCAATTCTGGTCAAAAATTGTGGAGCAAGCGAGTTAATATCCACCTCAGTAGTAAGTCGGAGGATCACGGTTTACCCGGAAATCAGGCTCCTGGAGTGCAAGCGGCTGATGTGGATGGGGATAATCAGAGTGAGGTTGTCTTTTTCACCCAAGACGGTAAGCTGCAAATTGTGGACGGGTTAAGTGGGGAAATTGAACACCAAATTAAACTCGAATCGCCATCGGGAGCAGAACAGTGGGAGCATTTAGTTGTAGCAAATTTCCAAGGTAGAGGAGATCGCGATTTACTGCTGCAAGCTACTAATAAAGAAGGTTACCGTATGGGGCGCTATCTGGCAGCCTACTCCTTCTCTGAGTTATTGCAAAGTGACAATCCCCAGCCTCTGTGGAGACACGATGATTTCCTCGCCAATGCTCACAATGGCGCACGGGTAGCGGATTTGGATGGAGATGGTAAAGATGAGGTGTTAGGCGGTACGATTATAAGTTCCCAAGGAGAAGTGCTTTTCCGACTACCTTTGGAGCTCAAAAGTCGTCCCCATATCGACTCTCTCTTTGTTGCAGATGTGCGCCCCGATTTACCTGGTTTAGAAATAGTTGCTCTAGAGGAAGGGGGTCAAAATCGTGTTTTCCTTTATGGTATCCAAGGTTTAATTTGGGAAACTGATTACAAAAATCAGGAGCCACAAAACGCTGCGATTGGTGACTTCGATCCTGATCGCCCTGGTTTAGAGATTTGGTGTCGTAGTCGTTATAACCATGACCAAAAACCCTTTGTTTTTGATGCTCAGGGTAAGCTCATTAGTGAGTATGTCATGAACCAGGTTAAACCTGGTGATTGGACAGAAAAAGGTGTTGAAGTTATTTTTACCATTTTCTGGACAGGAGAATCCCAGCCCTTAGCAGCAGCTAAAGAGCGCCACAAGACAGGAGATGTGGCAATTTTTAACCCCATGAGTGGGGAATTTATTGAGCGTTTTGATGACAGTGCGGATCGGCTTTATGTAGCCGATGTTTCTGGAGATTGGCGTGAAGAACTATTAGTACTTAATGGCAATAGGTTGCGCATTTACAGCAACTTAGCACCCAATCCTCAACCAGAGCAATCTAGGTTGTGGTCACTCAATCATTATCGCCGTAATAAAATGACCTGGAATTACTATAGTCCTTGACCTTAAAGGTAATTCCAATTTGATTTTAGGGTAACTACAGCATAGAAAAAGTAAAGCAATGGTTAAAACAGTAGAAAGAAAAAAGGTGGTCCAAAATCACCCTCAACTGAAGCAGAAAAAACAATTCCTGTTAACAGCGCTCAAACTTTTAGTTTCAGGATTACTGCTGTTTTGGGCATTGCGAAAAACCAACTTGGTAGAAATTGCTCAAGCTGTGAAGACAGCTCAAATCCCTTTTTTAATCGCAGCATTTCTTACCTATTTAGCAAGTTACTACATCAGGTGTCATCGCTGGAGATTTTTACTGGAGGCTCAGGGAATCAAAACACAAATTGTGGTTTTATATAAATCTTATCTGGTGAGCATTTTCTTTAGTAATTTTTTGCCTTCCACGGTTGGTGGGGACGTGGTTAGAGCTTACGATACTTGGCGTATGGGAGCCACAAGAGCCAAAGCAGCAGCCACAGTATTTATAGATCGCTTTCTTGGTTTATTGACTTTAGTCTTATTTGCGGTGGGTGCATTGCTGTTTTCTCCACAGATGAATGCTCGTCTACCAATGCTTTATCCCTGGCTGTTGTTAGGGGTTAGTCTTACTTTGATTTTGATCGCAATTTTTTTCCGTTATACCGAGCAAATTTCCTCCTTAAGTATTAGGCTGATAGAACCTTTATCCCGTAAACTAAAACATATTCTCGACAAAGGCATTCATGGTTTCCTTGCCTTTACTAATTACAAAAGAGCTTTACTTAAAGCCCTAGCTATCTCAGTGATAGTTCAAATTAGTGTGATAGCTCATTATTACTTTATTGCCAAAGCTCTTGCTTTCCCAATTAGCTGGCAAAGTTTTTTTCTCATTATTCCTCTAGCAACATTAATTATGATGCTTCCAGTATCAATTAATGCAATTGGACTTCGGGAAAACGCCTTTGTTTTTCTGTTAGGAATCTTTAGTGCTAGTATTTCTCGCCCTGAAGCATTAGCCTTTACCTGGATTGCTTATGCCATAGTGTTAGTTCAGGGATTAGCAGGAGGAATTGTTTATGCGCTGCGTAAGTAAAGTTACTGTTAATAACAGGTAACCTTATCTTCTACGATTGCTAAGCATTCCGGAATCAAACTAGATCAAATCTGCTTTTCCCAGTTTAACCAGAGCTTCCTCTATTGAGGAAAATGGCACTAAATTAAGGGATAACCCATATGAGCGAAGAAAAAATATCATCAGGTATAAATAAGCCATCTGCAACTAACAAGCAATTACAGTGGTTACCTCTTGGCATAATTTTGCTAGTAGCAACAGCTTTGTATCTATATCAATTGGGTACGGAAAGTCTTTGGGTAGATGAACTATATAGCGTTAATGATGCTAAAGGTGTACCAGAAAGAATTGGTTTGATTCGCCCTGTTTATTACATCTTGCTTCACTTTTGGATGTTTTTGGGGTCTAGTGATGCTTGGCTGCGGGGTTTATCGGTAATTTTTGCTCTAGTTAGTATAGTTTTAATTTACTTCTTAGGTCGTAAAGTAGCAGGTGAAGGAGTGGGTTTAATTGCTGCTTTGCTCCTAACACTCTCGCCACTTTACATTAATTTCGCTCAGATGGTGCGGATGTATTCTCTGGGAACTGCCTTAGCTTTAGGAGGTACCCTAGCCCTAGTTTATACTTTAGAAAAACCAACCAATCTTTCCTTCGGTTGTTGGGCGATTTTGCGCTGGTTGATGATAATTACAGCACCCCTTAATGGTGCTCTAATCGCACCAGATATTGTGTTATTAGTTTGGAAGTTTCGCCAGCACCGTCGTGGGCGATTTCTGTTGGGAAAATGGCTACTAATCTTGCTGATCCTATGGTCTCCTTTTTTAGCAATTTTGGTTTCGAGATCAATGCCATTTTTAACCAATGCCTTTGATGTTACAGCAAAAGTTAGCTCCTCTCCTTCTACTTCAGTGCGCCATTCCTTTCCCACTATTTTGGATGTGATTCGCAAACTGAGGAACTTTAGTGCTTTTCCCTTTCCTTCAACTTCTCGTTTCCTATCTTGGTTTTACCAAGGCTATACCTTGATGAGTGTGGGCTTATTAAGCTTCGCTTTGGTACGCAAGCACCGCTCTGGTAAATTAATTTGGATCGCGATCTCAGCATTTTTGCCTGCTTTGATGATCTTTTTGGTTTCCAAAAGATTGTGGATCGACCGCTATATGCTGTTTTTGTGTCCCTACATTCTTATTTTACTAGCCGCAGGTTTCATGCGAGTGTGGAGGATGCAGCGCTTGGTTGCGATTGGTGTTGCCTTGGTCTATTTTCTAGCTGTAGGTGGTGGTATTGTACGCTACTACAGTGTTTTAGACCGACAGGATTGGCGGGGTATCGCCCAAGCAATTACTACTCAAGAGCAACCAGGAGACGCCATTGTGTTATCTGGGGGCTCACCTTCTAAGAAAATGACCACTGCACTGGCACACTACTATAGTGGTTCTGCTCCTGTAAGTGTAAACCCAAAACTTTGTACTAATAATAATATTGCTGCCGCAGATTTTGAGGCGGCGCTAGAGAGTTTACCCACACAATCTTCGCGTTTTTGGATTCTTTGCGGTGAGGATTTTGCGCCTGAAACCTTTAACCAGTTTTTTGGTGAGAAATTCCAACTGCAAAGTCACGAAGAATTTCGCAATGAAAACTTTTATCGTGAAGATGATTTTTTGCACCTATTTTTGGCAACACCTTCCATCGCTAATCCCAGTTAACCATAGTATACGATATGGAATCTAGAACCCAAAGAGCAAAAGCAGTAGCAACAGACATCACTCGGTATCCATTTGGGTGGTTACCTTTAACTCTGATTTTGCTCCTGGGGGCGGGTTTATATCTTTATCAGTTAAATCAGGAGAGTCTTTGGATTGATGAGTTGCTAAGCATCAATAGTGCCAAGGGTTTGGATAGTTGGCAAGATTGCTGGCAAAATATCCGTGTCGTTTACTTTCTCTTGCTGCGGGGCTGGATGCGCCTGGGTAAGGGGGATGCTTGGTTGCGAAGCTTAGGTGTTCTCTTTACCTTGGGCAGTGTCTATCTTACCTTTAGATTAGGTCATCGCTTACTCAATCGAGCATCGGGATTAATTGCTGCGTTGCTAGTTGCGATTGCGCCATTATTCATCCACCATGCACAGGAAGTGCGGATGTATGCAGCTAGCACTTGCTTTGGACTTTTGGGAACATTAGTCTTAACCTATGCTCTAGAGCAACCGAAGATGAGCCTAATTTTTGGCTGGGCGATAGCGCGTTTTGTGGCGATTATAACCACACCCTTAAACTTTTTCCTGGTTTTGCCCGATTTGGTGATTTTTAGCTGGAAATTTCGCCATCAGCGTCATCAGTGGCTACGTTTTGCTTGGGGACTAGCTCTAATCGCGATTCTTTGGCTACCTTGGATTTTTTCTCTGGTGATTAAATCTGCTAAGTTTATGGGTGGGGTGAAGGCTGTGGGCGCAGCAGTTGCTAGTGGTCAACGTACTAGTCCCGGTTTCTCGAAGGTGCTACTGCAGCCAGTGCGCTTTACAGCTTGGTCTTTTGGTCGCGCTAACTCTAATTTTATCTATTGGTTTTATAATATTTACGCCTTAATTTTGGCGTATCTACTGGGTGTTTCTCTACTCCAGAGTCGAAAGATTGGTAAACTAGGTTGGGTAGCAGCTTGGGCAATCTTGCCTTCAGTACCAATGTTTGCAATCTCCCACATTTCTCGCTCCTTGTGGGTAGATCGCTACTTAATTTTTACTGCTCCCTATCTATGTTTACTAATTGCAGCCGGTTGGCTGTATGTATGGCGACGCTGGCGTTTGGGTGCGTTTGTGATTGCTTCAGTCTATGCTGTTGCTGTTAGTGGTGGTATCAAACGCTACTATACAGTGGATGATCGGGCAGACTGGCGGGGTATGGTGAATGCAATAACTAGTCAGGAACAATCAGGTGATGCAATTGTTTGGTCTACTGGTCAAAACTTAACCTTGGCTCTTGATCATTATTACCAAGGTTTAGTACCTATCAAGGAAGTGCAAATACCTTTTCCCTGCGCTGCAAAGAGTAATCGGGAGGATATGGAAGGTTGGTTACGTAATGCTCCAACTAATTATTCACGTCTCTGGTTAATTTGCAGTTTAGGTTCCCATAATCTATCTACCTTTAAGGCAACTATAGCATCTATGTTCCAAATCAAAGAGCACCAAGTTTTCCCTGGTGAGCAATTTGGAAAATCCAAGGAGTTGCATTTATTTTTATTGCAACCATCGGTAACCAAACAAATAACTACTAATAATTAACGAAGATGAGTGTTTATTCTGTTAAGCCCAATCTCTCAAGACAAAATCATAGCGATGGCTTACTCGATTTGTCAGTGGTAGTGCCTATCTACAATGAAAATGATCCTAGTAATCTCGATACTGATCCTATAGGTGAATTAGTATCTAGAATTGTTGAAAGTTTGCAAGGAACTCAGTTAAACTATGAGTTACTCTGCGTTGATGATGGTTCCCAGGATGGTTCTGACCAAAGATTAAGGGAATTATCCCGCAGCTATCCTCAAATGCGAGCAGTAATTTTGCGGCGTAATTATGGTCAAACCGCAGCAATGGCGGCGGGATTCAAGTATGCAGTGGGTAAGGTAATTGTTACTCTCGATGGGGATTTGCAAAATGATCCAGCGGATATTCCCATGCTACTGAGTAAGCTAAATGATGGCTATGATTTAGTCAGTGGTTGGCGCAAACATCGCCAGGATAATGCGGTAACACGTTTACTTCCTTCAAAAATTGCCAACTGGTTGATTGGTAAGGTGACAGGTGTAAAACTTCACGACTACGGTTGTTCTTTGAAAGCATACCGCTCAGAGGTGGTAGCAGATATGAATCTCTACGGAGAGTTGCACCGCTTTTTACCTGCTTTGGCGTTTATTGAAGGTGCCAGGATTACTGAGGTGCCAGTGAATCATTATGCCAGGCCCTATGGCAGTAGTAAATATGGCTTAGGACGCACGTTTCGAGTGGTTCTAGACCTGTTTACAGTGTTTTTCATGAAAAAGTTCCTCACGCGACCAATGCACGTTTTTGGGCTTTTGGGGATTAGTTCCACACTTGCAGGAATGGCGCTATTTATCTATCTCACCATTGTTAAATTGGCGTTGGGCGAGACGATTGGCGACCGTCCTTTGTTAATCTTGGGGGTAGTTTTAGTTTTAACTGGTGTGCAGTTATTCTGTTTCGGTTTGTTAGGGGAATTGTTGATGCGAACTTATCACGAATCTCAAGGAAGACCGATCTACAGGGTACGAGAAGTTGTAAGCTCAAATCGAGAGAGTTAACTGTAGGCTAAATTCAATGATGAGAATACTCCCGAAAAGTCTGGGAATCTACCAAGTTAGTTTTGCCCTAGTTGGGGGTATTCTCATGGGATTAACCCCCTCACCTGTGGAGGCGTATCCTTTAGCTTGGATTGGCTTAGTTCCTCTGTGGTTGTTGGTAACAAAAGTAGAGCCTTTTAGTCTGAAAAGATGTTTGTTAGTTGGTGGGATTTGGGCTGGAGGGTATCACGGTTTAGCTCTATTTTGGATTACGGGAATTCATCCCATGACTTGGTTGGGAGTTCCCTGGTTACCGAGTTTGTTGATTGCTGGTTTTTGCTGGTTGTTTATTACTTTTTGGGGAGTAGTTTTAGTTGCTCTTTGGTCTGGAATTTTAGGTTGGCTCAAGAGTAAATTAGAGTTAGATAATTCTTTCGTAATTGTTTTAATTGGTGTTGCTCTTTGGTGTGGCTTAGAAACTCTTTGGAATGCTACTCCTTTGTGGTGGACTTCTCTTGCCTATACCCAAAGTCCTCACAATTTAATTATATTGCAGTTAGGGAAGTTATCAGGACCAGCTACGGTAACAGCAGTAATTGTCATGGTTAACGGTTTGTTGGCAGAAGCAATTGCTTTTTTTCCTGGTGTAAGTTTCTGGTTAACTGGGAGGAAAAATGTTAGTAGAAAAAAATATCTGCAATTTTTAGTTTTAGCTATAATCGCTGTGGTTATTGGTCACGGTTTTGGTTTTTTTAGTTACACTCAAAATCTGGAGCAACCTCAAAAACAACAACTTAAAGTTGGCATTATTCAAGGCAATATTCCCAATGAAATAAAATTTGATGATATCGGCTGGCGAAAAGCTTTAGAAGGTTATACAACAGGGTATAAAGAGTTAGCTAATCAGGGAGTTGAAGCAATTTTGACTCCAGAAATATCACTTCCTTTTGTTTGGTCAGAATTAAGCCGCAATCGTCGCTCATTTTATCGAGCCATTTTAGAAGAGGAAATACCTGCTTGGGTTGGTGCTTTTGGCAGTATTGGTAACAGTTTCACCAACAGTTTGTTTAGTATTAGCAGCAGTGGTGAAGTGCTGAGTCGCTATGACAAATCTAAGTTAGTTCCCCTAGGAGAATATATTCCTTTTGAGTCAATTTTAGGAAAATTAATCGATAGACTTTCTCCTCTAGAAGCTCATCTTGTAGCAGGAAAACCTAACCAAATATTTACCACACCTTTTGGTCGGGCGATTGTGGGAATTTGCTATGAATCCGCCTTTAGTGATATTTTCCGTCGTCAAGCCCAAACAGGGGGACAATTTATCCTCAGTCCTTCAAATGATGCTCATTATAGCCCAGCAATGCCTGCGCAGCACCACGCCCAAGATGTGATGCGGGCGATTGAAACTGATCGCTGGGCAGTGCGAGCCACAAATACAGGTTATTCTGCAATTGTAGACCCTCACGGTAACACTATTTGGCAATCCTCTCTGAATCAATATGCGATTCACGCAGCAACGATTTATCGACGCACCACAGCAACTTTATATGTGCGTTGGGGTAATTGGTTAACTTGGATTTTGCTGCTTGGCGCTGGTTTAGCTTGCCTATTCCAGGTTAATTTCTGGTCTAATACTTGAGTAGCGATCATAGCGAATTTGGCTGATTAGGGGGTAGATATTCTGTTTCGATTCTCCCAGGGTGGTGAGTAAATGCGCACCCATTTCCAAAGCAGCTTCAAATTCAGGTTGTACCACTTCCTGGGCTCCTAATTGGGTGAATAAATCCATGTCATGATTATTGTGGGAGCGTACTACCATATCGATATAGGGAGCAAAATTACGGGCGCGTTGGAGTAGGAGACGAATGCTGGCGGGATCTGGAAGTGCGATCGCCATTGCTTTGGCTGTTTTAAGATGGGCTTTTTCTAGTACTAATTCTGAATCTGCATCACCAAAAATGTAGGGAATTTGGTTATTTCTTAAACCTTGAATCGCTGCTTCACTATTTTCAATTACTAAGACGGGATAACCCTGATTGTGTAACATTTTGACAATTACTTGTCCCACTCTGCCATACCCTGCAACAATGACATGATTTTGAAGAGTTTCGGGAATCCATAAGTCTTTTGTGTCTTGGAAGCGTCGGAGATAGGGAGCTAAAATTGGTATTTGTATGAGTTCATCAGCGAGGGATGGAGCCAATTTTAGCCAGAGGGGAGTTAGGACTAAAGTAATCGCTGTAGTTCCCAAAAGTAGCAGATATCTTTCTTCGCTAATAAAACCATCTTCCACTGCTGCTAAGGCAAGTACAAAAGAAAACTCACCAATTTGGTTGAGTCCAAAGCTGACCTTAACTGCTGTTTTAAAAGAATAACCAAATCGCAGGACAATAGGTAGAATAATGACTGCTTTGCCTAACATAATTACAGTTACCAATCCTGCAATTGAGCCAAAATTTTGCAGTAAAACTAACGGGTCGATGAGCATACCAATAGATACAAAAAAGAGGCTGCCAAAAGTATCTCTCAGAGGCAATATTTTAGCTAAAGCATGATCTGAATGGTCAATTTCTGCGATCATTAAGCCTGCTACAAATGCACCCATTTCAATAGACAAACCCAAAGCTGCAGTAATTAAAGCGACACCTAAACAGAGAGCGATTACTGTGAGTAAAAATAGTTCATTGCTTTCAGTTTGAGCTACCTGTTTAATTACGCGGGGAACAATCCATTTCCCTGCTGCAAATGCCGCTGTGAAAAAAAGTAGTGCTTTAAGTAATGCCGCAAACAAAGCCAGGGTAAGATTTTCTGGTTGCTTGAGAGCAGGTAAAATTGCTAGCATAATACCCAAAGCCAAGTCTTGAGCAATTAAAATTGCCAACATTACTTGCCCATGTAAAGTGTTGACTTCACCCCTTTCTGTCAAGGATTTTAGTACCACTGCAGTAGAAGAAAGGGAGAGAATGGCACCGAGAAAAATACCTTGAACAGGTGATTTAACCCAACCGATAAGAGTAGCACTAACACCAACTAAAACAATCGTTAAACCGATTTGAAGTAAACTACCTTTAATCGCGATGTCCTTAACCTTCTTTAATTCGGTTAGAGAAAATTCTACACCGAGAGCAAATAAGAGAAAGGCAACACCAATCTCTCCCAAAGACTTAATTTGCTCCAATTCACTTAACAACTGTAAGCCAAAAGGACCGACAATAACACCACTAACTAAATAACCTAAAATTACAGGCTGCCGGAGACGATTAGCAATAAATCCTCCCAAAGCAGCAGCACCTAATACCGTTGTTAAATCGAGAATAAATCTATGTGCAATCGCCACTTCTCTTTCCGTTTATAGTCAATCTATCAATCTTAATCTTGATGACGGCAATGAATCATATCCGATCCGGTATCTTAACTTTTTACTATTAATTATTAACTAAAACAGTTGTAAATACTTGCCCAGGGAAGGTGAGGACTCTAGCAAAGATAACCAGATAGGTTCAAGGAACTGGTAAAACGTTTTTCCTGACCAACAGATAACGGATAAGTAGTGGTGTAATTGTTAACTCTGTGTTGTTTGCCCTCTATTTTTTAGTACAAGTAAACTACTTAAGCTAAAGAAATCATAATTTTTACTTCTAACTAAGCTAGAGAGAAGTTTACAGGGGATCGCAAATTCAGATTTGATATAACTAATTCACACTACATCTTAACTGTTATGGCTTCTCCACTCTGGTCTTATGTTACTCCTGGCATTCCAGACCAATTATTTGAGCAATTACCCGGTATCCCCCTCAGCAAGAGGGAAGTAAGAGTGCTAATACTTTCCTATTTGCGGCTGAAACCCAACACCATTTTGTGGGATATTGGTGCTGGAACTGGAACTATTTCAGTAGAAGTAGGCTTACTTTGTCGCCAGGGCAAAATTATTGCTGTGGAAAGGGATGAAGAAGTAGCCAATCTAATTCGCCGTAACTGCTCTAGCTTTGGTGTCGAGAATGTGCAAGTAATAGAAGGTAGCGCTCCTCAGTGTCTCCAGAAACTACCTCACAGACCAAATCGCATCTGTATTGAGGGAGGTAAACCCGTTAAGAGCATCTTAAAGGAAGTGTGGCAATATTTAGAACCCAAGGGTAGGGTAGTAGCAACAGCAAGCAATCTGGAGAATCTTTATGGTCTTTCTGAAGGTTTATCGGAACTGCAAGCTCGTAACATAGAGGTGGTACAATCTGTGGTTAATCGCTTAGAAACCAGGGGAATTCACCAAACCTTTGCTGCTGTTGATCCCATTTTTGTCCTCAGTGGTGAAAAGTTGTAGCCTAGGAAAAGTAACCGTAATAACAATCTTGAGCAAAAATTAAGATTGTGTCCTTAACTATTGAAATTGTGGGGAAAATATTTTGTTAACCTTTCATAAGGTTACTTTAACCTTATGCTGCCGCCACTAATTGGTTGAAAATGCGCTTATGTCTTGGTCTCGTATTCTTAGTGGAATAGTTGCAATCTTACTTGCTTTTGGCATGGTAATCCTCGGAGGGTGGTATTTCACCCTTTGTTTTGCTCTAATTATTTTTCTCGGTCAACTGGAATATTTTCGCCTAGTACGCTCCAAAGGAATAGCTCCTGCTGCCAAAATTACTATGGTAGTATCCCAGTTACTCCTGCTCACCGCAACCCTCGCACCAGCATTAACCGATGCAATGTTTGCCCTTGCTGGCACTTTTATCTGTTTTTATTTACTCTTTCAACCCAAATTGGCAAGCATTGCCGATATTTCCACCTCCATTTTGGGTTTATTCTATGGTGGTTGGCTGCCAAGTTATTGGGTGCGTTTGCGGGTTGGTTGGGCGCACCAAGGTACAGCAGCCACCAGTATCCAGCTACCATTGGATGGTTATTGGCCTATTTCCTGGGCAGATCCAAGTACCTTCCCCACTGCCCTAACTGCAACTTTACTAGCCTTTGGTTGTATTTGTGCAGCTGATATTAGCGCTTATATGATGGGCAAATTTTTGGGACGCACTCGACTCTCAGCAATTAGCCCGAAAAAAACAGTAGAAGGTGCGATTTTCGGCGTTTTCGGAAGTGTTGCAGTGGCGGCGACAGGCGCTTGGTATTTGAGTTGGCACGCTTGGCAAATTAGTGGTATCCTACTGGGACTTTTAATTGGTATTGCCAGTTTACTAGGGGATTTAACCGAATCGATGATGAAGAGAGATGCTGGAGTCAAAGATTCAGGTCAATTGATTCCCGGACATGGAGGTATTTTAGACCGTACCGACAGTTATGTTTTCACTGCACCTCTAGTTTATTATTTTGTGACTTTGCTACTGCCTTTACTACCTAAATATTTGTAGTTAAGAATCATATCTGCTTTTGATTTAGAGCAATTTATTTGCTGTATGATTATGTGGCATCTTTTTAAGTAGCTCTAACTAAACTGAGCAAAGCTATCTGTGGCTCAATCAAATTTCTATATTGTCGATGTTTTTGCCCAGGGTAAATACAGTGGTAATCAGCTAGCAGTGATTACTAACGCTACGAGCATGAGCGATTCGCAAATGCAGGCTCTGGCTCAAGAAATGAATTACTCAGAAACTACCTTCATTCTGAGTGAAGAAATTAATAATGGTGGCTATGATGTGAGGATTTTTACTCCCAAACAAGAACTCCCCTTTGCTGGTCATCCTACCCTAGGTACAGCCTATGTGCTGCAAGAGTTAGTTTTAGGTAGTTCTGAGCCAAGTATAAATTTAAATCTTCAAGTAGGACAAATTCCAGTTATCAAAAAGGAAGAGGGAGTGGAGGGCACTTTCTGGTGGATGCGTCAAAATGTGCCTACTTTTCACCAGATATTTATCAAGGAAGATTTAGCCTCTATTTTGAGTTTAGAAATAGATGCCATTGATACCCGTTTTCCCATTCAAGAAGTTTCCACCGGAGTTCCCTTTATCATTGTCCCCCTCAAAAGTCAGGCGGCGCTGAAGCAAATTAAAGTTAACCGGGAGAAATATTTTGAATTAGTAGACAACTCTCTTGCTAAATCAATTTTTGTCTTTTGTCCAGAAACCAACAATCCAGAAAACGACCTGAGTGCACGTTGTTTTGCCGATTATCTCGGCATTCCCGAAGATCCAGCCACAGGTAGTGCTAATGGTTGTTTAGCTGGCTATTTAGCCCAATACAATTACTTTAACCAGCAGCCAATTCGAGTGCGAGTTGAGCAAGGATACGAAATTAATCGCCCTTCTTTAATTTTGCTAGAAGCTAGTAAAGGCAAAGAAATTGAAGTAAAAGTAGGAGGACAAGTCGTCTTGGTAGCGCAAGGACAACTGGTTGATTAACTCATCCTCTGGCTCAAACACAGGGGATATAAATCGCTAGGGTTAAAAGCCAGGATTTATGTTCTACGAAGCCTAAAGAAAGAAAAGCAGTTTTGACATCTCCCCGTCTTGAAAGAGCGGGGATTCACAAGATAAAAAGCCTTGTT
>CAZWGS010000018.1:0-50949 GCA_964633315.1 uncultured bacterium
TAGAGCGTCACCTTGCCAAGGTGAATGTCGCGCGTTCGAATCGCGTTACCCGCTTCTCACACCGAAGTAATGGCAGTAAACTCTTACCATACCTATAATGGTGGCAAAGAGAGTGCATCTGCGATTAACTGGTCTGTGATGTTTTTTGATTGACCAAACCCAATTAACAACTTTAATTTGAGTTAGTTTGGGAAATGGTTTTTTGTAACTGAATCTTGTGCCGTCTCAGAAATCCCAAAAGATAGATCTAAATGCCGAATACCCCTGTCCTTGTCGTCGTCGGGGGTGCTTACAACTAATTACGTTGACAGAAGCTTTTGGCTGCAATCGCTGTCAGCAAATCTTTGTCATTGAAGAAAATGGTTATGTCATAGAACAATTATCCACCAGCTACCCCTACAAACGCTCTTGGCGCTGGAGTGGGTATCGTTGGGTGATAGCTCGTTCTTCAGGAATAGAAAAATTGTACCTACCCTTGTCTTTGGGAGTGGTAATCTTGCTGTTAATTAGTGGACTTCCAGCTGCCCTTGGTTCAGGTTCTGGAAAAGTTCTCTTTTTAATCGTATTTTGCTTAGCTTTAGCTTTATTGCCAGCCCTAATGGTGTGGTTAGCATATCGACGTTGAAACCGATAAATGACTCTTAACCCATGAATTCAATGATAACTGCCGTTGAGCGTGCTTACAGAGCATCTCTAGAATTGGCAACGAGCAAAGGTGTGGTGCGCAATCATGGTGTCCAGCTAATGGCGCAAGGGATACAATCCTCCTTTGATGAAATTCTGGAGGCAAATACCCTCGATTTAGAAATGAGCCGGGAAATGGCAGTACCAGAGATAATACTGGACTGGTTAAAACTCACTCCTGAGCGCTTACAACAAACCATTCATATTTTGCAACGTCTTGCTAAGATATCTGACCCCATCGGACAGGTAATGAGCGCTCCCTTTCAAATTGACCCCTGCCAAACTTACTGTCAAATGATGCCTTTGGGGGTAATTGCTTTTATTTACGAAGCCTTTCCTGAATTGGGTGCAATTGCTGCAGGTTTAGCGATTAAGACTGGCAACAGTATCATTTTGCGCGGTGGTGTCGAAGCGAGCCAAACTAATGCCGTAATTAACGATGCCTTGGAAAATGCCATAGCTGATACTAATTTGCCTTCAGGCTGTCTAGAAAGCTTGCCTTCGGGTCAAGGTTCATCTATTGGAGATTTGGTCGTTCAAGACCGATATTTGAATCTAGTGCTACCCTATGGACGTTCTCGCTTGGTACAACAGGTTAGTGAACTAGCAACAGCTCCAGTTTTAAAGTCTGCCATTGGCAATTGTTATCTTTACTGGTCTTGTGGCAATTTAGAATTAGCTCGTTGGGTAATTGTTGACAGTCATGCCAGCGAACCGGATCGTGTTAATGCGATTGAAAAAGTATTGGTGACACCCAACCAAAAAGCTTCCTCTTTGCTAAGAATGTTTACTAGCCTTAAGGAAAAGGGTTTTGAGTTGCGAGGAGATGAGTTACTCTGTGAGCAATTTCCCGAACAGTTAACTTTGTCAAAGGAGCAGGAATGGGGTTGTGCCTATCTGCGTAAACAAGTAGCTTTTAAGGTTATTAGTGGCTTAGATGATGCCATAGCTTGGATTAATCAACACAGCAGTGGTCATGCTAACTGTATTGTCACCGATTCTTATCAAGAAAGTCGCAAATTTACCCTTGGTTTAGATAGTGCCTTAATTTTCGTTAACGCTTCGCCGCGATTTTCTCGCTACCCCAAGCAGGAAAATACGGTATTTCTGGGGATGTCGAACCAAAAAGGACATCGCCGGGGCTTAATTAGTCTAGAAAGTTTTACCACTCTCAAGCAAATTGCCCAGGGGGGGGAGATTGTTTAGTTGACAAGGTTTGGAGAAGCAGGGGAAGTCGGGGGAAGATAATCTTGTTTTTTGGTTCTCATGAGATTGAGAAAATATACTAAATCCGGTGAAAAAAATGACTAATTTTCCCTGTTCCCCATCAGCTAACCACAGTCACCTTAAATGAAAAGGGTATGAGAGGGATTATTTAGCCAGCAAGGAGGAGCGATAGAGGAGCATAGCTGCGACACCCAAACCAATAAAATTAGGCAGCCAAGCAGCCATAAACGGCGAGAGAACACCAAGTAAACCCAAGCGGCTGGTCATGAAAATAAGTAAATAATAGGAGAAAATGACCAATACACTGATGCCAAAACTAGTGGCTCTACCTGTTTGTTGGGGTTTACAGCCCAAAGCTGCACCGACTAAACCCACAACTAAACAGAGAAAGGGAAAGGCAATTTTTTCTTGAATGCGCACTTTGAGCTTGCGAATTTTTTTATCACTACCGCTATATTTAACTACCTCTAGTCGTTCCCGCGCCTGCATAATGCTCATTTCGTTAAAGTCGCGGCCTTTTTCTGCCAAATCTAGAGGTGCTCTTGGCAATTGTAGTTGTTGCCTCTCAAAACGCAAGATATTGCTGTAAGAGCCATCGGGTGCCACAAAATAAATTGTGCCATTGAAGAAGTCCCAAGTATTTTCTTTGATATTCCAGGTTGCACTTTCGGAGGTGACAATACGACTAACACCTATTTGGGAGCGATCTAGGACAGTTAAGCCCTGCATCTTTTCACCATCATACTGTTCAGCATAGAACAGGTAGGTTAGTACTGTTTCTCGGTCACCATCTGGCTGTTCGACCTTGGTGTATTCTGGGTAAAAAATATTGCGTTCTTTAAATGTGGGTTTATCAGCATCGAGAATGCGATCTACAATGACGCTGGCTTGGTAGTTAGATGCGGGAACAAGCCATTCGTTGAAAAAGAAAGTCAAACCCGTAACCAAAAGGCTAAAGATGATCGCAGGAAATACTAGTCGATAGACGCTAACCCCAAAGCTGCGAATCGCCGTTAACTCACTATCGCTAGAGAGACGACTGTAAGCCATTAATGCGGCTAGCAACATAGACATGGGAAAAGCATAGACAATCCACTGGGGCATCCTCAATAGTAGCGCCTGGAGAGCAATACCCAAGGGTAATCCGGACTCCGTGACTTTGCGCACCAAATCGAAGAGTGAACCAATAGCAATACCAACTGAAGCAAACAGACCAACTCCAAAAAGAAATGGTAAAACTAGTTCTGCGGTGATGTAGCGATCCATCACTGAGAAGCCAGGAATCCGGGTAGAGTCGAATTTGGATCTAGTTAAGGTCATTTTGCTAAGTGATGATGATTGGAAAAAATTTAGCTCATCTCCTGTGCTTTAGCCGGGAGATTTTGTTTTTTTTGTTGTTTGTTTTTTGTTGTTCGTTGTTTGTCAAAGAACAAATAACTAAGGGAACTATTCCTCCCATCTCTTGAAAGAATGGGCTTTCGGTGACTAAAGTTGAAATTTATCCCCCAGGTAGTATTGACGCACCAGGGAGTTGCTAGATAACTCCTGGGCTGTACCAGAAGCGAGAATTTCGCCATCGCGCAGAATGTAGCCACGGTCAATAATTTCTAGGGTTTCACGCACGTTATGATCGGTGATTAGAATTCCCATGTTGCGATCGCGCAATTGGGCAATAATTTGTTGAATTTCAGCAACTGCAATCGGATCAATACCAGCAAAGGGTTCATCTAAGAGTAAAAACTTTGGTCCTTCAACCCCTGCAGCTAGGGATCTAGCAATTTCAGTGCGACGGCGTTCCCCACCAGAAATGTAACTACCTTTGGTGTTTAGTACTTGCTCTAAACGAAATTCTTTGACTAAATGACCCAGAATCAAAGGTCTTTCGGGGGCTGGAACACCAGTTTGTTCTAGCACCAGCATAATATTATCCCGCACGCTCAGATGGCGAAAAATACTCGGTTGTTGCGTTAAATAACCCACTCCCAAATGCGCCCTTTTGTGCATGGGAAGAGCTGTAATATCGAGATCATCAAGCCAAACTGTACCTTCGTTAGGTTTAACTAATCCGGTAGCAATGTAAAAAGTGGTAGTTTTTCCGGCACCATTGGGACCAAGTAAACCGACAATTTCTCCTTGGGCAATATTCAGGTTAACTCGATTAACCACGACTCTTTTGCCGTAGGATTTATGAATATTTTTCAGGCTGATCTTCACGCTGGAGAATTAATGGAGGGCTTGAGTGCTGTGGACTAACAGAATTTTTTTCCTGAGATTAGGGATTGGAATTTGGTAGTTGAGGGGCGGCGATGGTATTGGCTTCATTGCTGGGGTCAGAGACAATGTAGATGGATTCTACCTGACGTTGGGGTTGAGGTTGAGCCACAAAACGCCCTTCATCAATCAGGTAAGTAATGGTTTCCGCACGCATACTGTTTCCCTGTTGTAAAACATAAACATTACCACTGAGAACCAGACGACGTTCACGGCTAAAATATTGTGCTTGGCTAGCGGTTGCCTGAAGCTGGCGAGCGGGATAATTAATTTGTACATTACCCCTGGCAGTAATTACGCCTGTTTCTGCGTTTGCTTCCTGAATATCAGAACGAACACTGAGTGCTTGTCCATCAGCCTGGGCTTGGGCTTGCACCTGTGTCGGGCGTAAAGAAAGTTCTCCTGAACCCAAAATAATTGCAGGAACGAGCAATAGTAGAGCTAGGTGATGTTTCTTTTGGAGCGTGAAGGGGAAAGAGAGCATAGTAGTTAAGGTTCTAAAAAAACAACTCCGAGGATTAGTCAACTCCAATTAACAGGTATGGAGATAGTTTACCCAATCATGCCAATAAGTTTGCAATTTTAATTTGCGCTGGGATGGGAAGTGCAATGAAATGAATTCAACCCACAGCCCTATTTAAGGGTGGCGCAAAATAAATCTGAACAGAGGCTCAATTGGTAAAACTGGTGACGCGAGCAAATCGGAATAAGTTTCGCTTGTTGACTTGGTACAAGCGTTCGCGGTGTGTTTCTTTCTTGGGAACCAAATTGAGATAATGTCTCAATTCTATAGCACTGGAAGTACAGGTTAGGGAATGTTTACACTTTGCCAGCCACCCCCACCTGACTACTATGGAAGCAACTAAAGTTGAATTGGCTTTAAATCTTTTCCTGGATCTAGAGGCATTTCTATCTTTTGTTTGACATCCTCATTCTGGGAGGAAGGTTTAGAAAAACCCTGCATTGCTCCAGGTGTTGATAGAGTGCTTCTACTAGAGCCGCCTATCCACGATTCTAATTCCCTGCCATACTTTCTCAGCATCAGCTCTACCACATGACGTGGTGTTAAGCCTGTTAACTGGCATAAATGCTCTACAATTTCTACACTCTCACCCCTGATAGTAACTTGTTTTTTCGCTTTACCGCTCATAACAACATCCCCATTACTCCGCAAACTTGAGGCTGTTCAGCAATTTTAAATCTACCTTCTGTTTGTTCTACCAAAGGCGTTGCTAAATGAGCAGAACCACCTACCATTACTACTTCTCCCAACTCTGGCAACCATTTTGACCAGACTATTTTGAGTTTATTACGAATTCCTGAGAGCCACTCGTTAACATAACGAGGAAAATCATCGGCAAAGCTAATTCCTGTAGTGCCATAAACTAGGGAACCATCAGCAATAGCATCCATAATTAAACTGAGATTGGGTGTGAAATCTTGACCCATTAGTTGAGGATGGGTTGCAACCATTTGTGCCAATTTGTAAGTACCCTCAACAATTACTCTTGACTCCCGAATCAAGGTACCATTTTTAGTGTAGAGTTGACCGATACCTGTTTTTCCGCCTAAGTCAAGAATGCCATTAACTCTAGCGTAGCTGAATAGTTTATTGGCTAAAGACCAATTGAAGGCTCCCAAGGTTTCTGGTTGTACCTCTATTGCTCCAATTTCTACAGTTAAAGCATTACCATTGCGAACAACGTTATGAGTTCCGCTTAAGCCTTTCCTTAAAGCTTCTACCTTCTCTGTTTGCAAATCATTGGGTAGCGCACAAACCAGGCGATTGATTCGCAGTTGGTTACCGCCCAAACCACTGTCAATCATGGCGAGGAATAGCTTAGGCGCTAAGAAAGCTTTCTCTGATTCAAAGGTAGGTGTACCTCCAAGATCTTGAGCCACAACCCCAACTGCCCAACTTTGACCCGTTAATTCACTATTATTGCCTTGTACATAGGTCATTACAACCGAGTTATCATCAGCTTTAGCTTCAGATAGTTCCCTAGCTTCAAGATCTTTATGCCAAGAGGGCAGAATTTTCATCACATTGGCATCTGTATAATACTTGAGTACTCTGTTACCCACATCCACTGCTAAATCTAACCCTGAAGGTGATTGCTTAGGTTCAACAGCTGACATATTTTCTTCTGGATCGCTGTGCAAGTTGCTTTGTTCTTTAGTTTTTGGCATGAAATTAACTTAGTTCTGCTAATTTTTGGGTGTTAGTTGTTTTTTTGACTATGGAGACAGCCGATAGCAACTCAAAAATCACTTGACATACTACCACGGCTAAAAACGCCCTTTGATTCTAGGTTCAAACAGAAATTGCACTGGAGGGAGTGTTTGATATTGCCTAGCCTAGCGGTTAATGCCCCAACGGCACAAATATTTTTCGCTGTATTTCCATGGTGACCATATAACTTTGAAGTTTTCATATATGGTAGGAAACTTTACCGAAGATCCAACTGCTAACGCACTCCTTATACGACTCAATTAAGTGAATTGCGCTCTAAATTGTGTAAAACATACCATAGCATTCAAAGTTACGCTGGTAGTGAGAAACACCAACATACTCTCAGCAGCGTGATTCAAAAAATTATTTAGTAGCCAAAAGTGATACCTAATACTAACTCCGGTTGTCAAAGTAGCTTTTCCTCTTGTAGGAAATTGGGGAAATGGGGAGTTGGGGGGAGGGTTTGAAGCTTTGCGTTGATGGTTACTCTAACAGCAGGATTTAGTCTAAAAAACAAGATTACCGTTTTTGAGAGTGTCTTGCTGAGACCAGAGGTAGAGAAATCCGCATCTGTGTTGGGGGCTATTCCTGACTCGAATCTGTTAGCAAATCAGAGAGAATCAGTAATTAGGAAATTCACTGAAAATAAAGATAGCTCATGAGCGTACTCGAACAAGGCAATATTACGATCCATACCGAGAATATTTTTCCCATCATCAAAAAATCTCTCTATACGGATCACGAAATTTTCTTACGGGAACTGATTTCTAATGCGGTGGATGCCATTAGTAAATTGAAGATGGTTGCCTATTCTGAGGAGATCAGTGGCGAAATAGAAGAGCCAGTAATTGAAATCGCGATTGATAAGGAGCAAAAAACCCTTTCTGTTACCGATACTGGTATTGGTATGAGTGCTGATGAGGTGAAAAAATATATCAATCAGGTTGCTTTCTCCAGCGCCGAAGAATTTGTTGAGAAGTACCAAAAAAGTGCTGACCAACAAATTATTGGTCATTTTGGTTTGGGTTTCTACTCTTCATTTATGGTGGCTCAGCAAGTAGAAATAGATACCCTATCTTATCGTGAGGGAGCACAAGCTGTACATTGGTCTTGTGATGGTTCTCCTGCTTTTGAATTAGTGGAATCTGAGCGCACCAGGAAAGGTACAACTGTAACTCTAACATTGCAGGAAGAGGAAGCAGAATATCTGGAGACAGCGCGGATTACACAGCTAGTTAAAACCTATTGCGATTTTATGCCTGTACCTATCAAATTAGATGGGGAAGTCATTAATCAGCAAAGGGCATTATGGAAGGAGTCAGCCCAAAATTTAACCAAGGAAGATTACCTAGAGTTTTATCGCTATCTTTATCCTTTCCAAGAAGAGCCATTACTGTGGGTTCATTTAAATACAGATTATCCTTTTGTTCTCAATGGCATTCTCTATTTTCCTAAGCTGCGTCCCGATGTAGATGTAAGCAAAGGACAAATTAAACTCTTCTGTAATCAGGTATTTGTTAGCGATCACTGCGAAGAAATTATCCCGGAATTCTTGATGCCTCTGCGAGGAGTAATTGACAGTATTGATATTCCTCTCAATGTCTCCCGTAGTGCTTTAACCAGAGACCGCACAGTTCGCCGCATCGCCGATTATATCGCCAAAAAGATTGCAGATCGCCTCAAGTCTCTATACAAAGAAGACCGTGCTGAATATACTCGTTGTTGGGAAGATGTGGGCACTTTTGTTAAATTTGGTTCCCTCAAGGATGACAAGTTTAAAAAGCAAGTAGAAGACATTATTCTCTTCCGCACTACCTACGGTAAAACAGAGGAAAGTGCAGAACCAAAAGTAGAAGTACAAACGGAAGGAAACGATGCTTGGGAAGATGTAAACAATGATAGTGCTACAGATGGTTATACTACCCTGAGCGATTATTTAGAACGCAACAAAGAAAAACACGAAAACCGCGTTTTCTACACCACTGACCCCACCGCCCAAGCTACCTACATTGAACTCTACAAAAACCAGAGTTTAGAAGTCCTCTATATGGACTCTTTTATGGACAACAATTATTTTATTCCTTTTTTGGAGAGAGAGCACTCAGAGGTTAAATTCTCCCGCGTAGATTCAGAATTGGATCAAAGCCTACTCCAAGAGGATCAAGCCAGTGAAATTGTCGATCCCACAACCAACAAAACTCGCAGTGAACTAATCAAAGAAATCTTCGAGAAGGCACTAAATAAGCCTCAGGTTAACATTAAAACCCAATCCCTCAAGTCCGATGACCCCCAAGGTACACCTCCTGCAATGGTACTCTTACCAGAAGCTATGCGTCGCCTGCGGGAAATGACAGCCTTGATGCAGCAGCAGGATTTAGAGTTTCCTGAGGAACACGTTTTTGTCGTTAATACATCCCACCCCCTAGTGGAGAATATCTTGGAATTGAACAAAGGCACAATTGTTCAAGGTACAGGCGATTCGCCCTCTGGTGAATTAGTTAACCTCATGTGCCAACATATTTATGACTTGGCTTTAATCGCTCAAAAAGGCTTTAAAGCAGATGAAATGAAGGGTTTTGTGGCACGTTCTAATCAACTTATGACTCGCTTGAGTAAGTAAAATTCACAATTGTAGAGATGCGATATCTCGTGTCTCTACAGTAATCAAAACAACTATTATGAATCAAAAAATTGCCTTTCTCGGACTAGGTGTTATGGGTGCACCAATGACCGCAAATTTAATCAAAAACGGCTTTTCTGTAACCGCTTGGAATCGCACCCCAAACCGCCCTGGAGTTCAAATTGCAGCTGATGCGGGAGCAAAAATTGTCGCCACAATTGAGGAAGCAGTCACTTCAGCTGAAGTGATTTTTCTGTGTGTGGGAGATGTCCCAGATGTGGAAGAAGTAATCCTAGGCGATCAGGGAGTGGTAAACTACGCTCCAAAAGGTGCTTTAGTAGTAGATTTCAGTACCATTGGAGCCGATGCAGCCCGTAGAATTGGTGCAGAACTCAAAAAACATCAGTTACGCTTTCTAGATGCGCCAATTTCTGGCGGTGATATTGGAGCACAACGGGGCACACTAACGATTATGGTGGGAGGCGAAGCAGAAGATTTTGCCCAATCTAAACCCCTACTCGAAGCAATGGGCAAAACAATTCGTCACTGTGGTGCTGTAGGTAGTGGTCAAGCAGTGAAAATGTGCAATCAAGTGCTATGTTCACTACATATGGTGGGACTATGTGAAGCCATGCTATTAGCCAAGCAGCAAGGAATCGATCCTAGTTTAATTGTAGAGGTATGCAGTACTGGGGCGGCTGGCTCCTGGGCGTTAGCAAATTTGGGCGAGAAGGTAGCGCAATCGGACTTTGAGCCTGGTTTTATGATTAAGCATATGCTCAAGGATTTGCGGCTAGTAGAGGAGAGTTTGTCCGCATCTGAGTTGGACTTACCTGGAGCTACAATGTCACAGAAAATGTTCCAAATAGTACAGCAGCTAGGTGGCTCTGAACAAGGTACTCAGGCGATGATTCGTGCTTACAGTGAATCCCCATAGAAGTTAAAAACTAATCATTCTGTTAACGACGCTGTGAAAGTTGGAGTGCCACAACAAGCAGTGCTTTAATCCCTTCCAGATTTGATCAATTCTAGTGGCATCTAATGCTACGGCTAACTCTTGATTTGTCTGGGGCTGTAATTCCACTATCGATTTGACTAAGTAACTAAAACACTTTTTTACTTCTAGAGATACTTGTTTACTACCCAGCTTAGCTTTAGCTTTTTCTTCTTTGTAACATTCCTTGAGTCTTTGAGGTACTGTATTTTCTGATTCTTGATTGATTTGGGCAATCAGATGAGAGACTCTCACTTTTAGCGACAAGAGTCTCTTCGCGAAGAAAAGACGACGTAATTTCGTCACAATTCCGGAAATTAATAGAAGAGGGATATAACCAAAAAGTACGGAGAGGGGGGGATTCGAACCCCCGATGACGTTGCCGCCATAGCGGTTTTCGAGACCGCCGCATTCAACCACTCTGCCACCTCTCCAATGTCAAGATCGCATTAACCTATATTACTGTTACACCAGGACGATTGACTACTACTAACTGCGAGAAAGTGCCATTACCGTAGCCAGAGGAACTGTAATGACAACAGTTGTCCCCTTACCTTCTCCTGGACTAAACAAGGTAATCTCGCCACCCATCATTTTCATCAAATTACGTGAAATCGCCAGTCCCAAACCCGTACCACCAAACTTACGTGTTCTGGAACCATCTACCATAACAAAGGGGCGAAATAGCTTTTTCTGTTGGGCTGGATCAATTCCAATTCCAGTATCTTTAACTGTGACAACTACCTGTTGCTGTTTAAAAGAAAAATTCTTGTCTGCTTTACCATTATGCTTACCATTGGGAGGCGACAAAGATTCAGAAGCGTTCATCTCCTCAATCCCGGTAGTAATGCTAATACTGCCAAGTTCGGTAAATTTAACCGCATTTCCCACAACATTGAGTATTACTTGCTTGAGTTTAAGAGGATCTGCTTCAACCAGGATCGTATCATCATTGAAATTGGTTTTAACTTCTAAACCCTTCTCCTGAATCGCCACTGATTGCAAACCAATCACTTCATTGAGCAATTGCCAAATATTTACCTGCTCAATGGTAACGGAAAGTTTACCCTCTTCAATCTTGGCGAGATCTAAGATGTCATTAATGATATTAAACAAATGATTGGCAGCACTTTCAGCTTGTCCCAACAATTCCATTTCCTCTTCCCTGCTATCGCAATAGCCCTCTCTAACCAGCTTGACACAGCCAATAACAGCGTTGAGGGGAGTACGCAACTCATGGGAAATGGTGGCTAAAAACTCATTTTTAAGTTGGTTAGCAACTTGTGCTTCCTTCCAAGCTGCTTCCAACTCCTCCGCCCAGGTTTTCAGACGTTGAATCATACTGTTGAGGGCACTACCAAGCTGATTAAACTCGCGAATGCCAAATTCCTGGGGAATTTGTTGATTTGAGTGCAAATGCTCTTCATTGAGAGCATAATCTCGCAATTTTTCCAAAGGATGGGCTAATTCACGGGACATATACAGGGTAGCCAGGAAACTAGCTGCAATTAGGGCAAAGGTCATACCCAACAAAGCCCTACGAATCGATTTTAGGTCGTTGAGGGCATCTTCAAGACGCGTGACAGCCAGAATCACCCACTGACTATCTTCCATACCGCTAACAGGGTTAGGAATTGAACTGTAGCCTGCGAGTAATTCAATACCATTTTTTTCTAAGGAAAATAGGTGTAGAAAATCCTGTCGTCCATCAATCGCATTTTCGATCACATGGCGCAACCTTGGTGCATCATCTTCTTGTTCCAGCTTACGCCCTACTCTTTCTGGTAGAGGATGGACGAGAATAGTCTCCTCCTCGTCAATAATCACCGGATAGCCAGAAAGAGAACCAGGCTTCACTTCCTCCTGTTGTACCAGGGTAGTTTTGACGTACAGAGCATATTTGAGCTTGCCTTCTGGACTATAAACTGGCGATCCTAGCAATAATTTTAGTTGTCCATGATCCTGTTTTGATTTTTCATTCTCTGTAGTAGAGAATAGGGGGTTAGAAGGTAAGATCTGCTTAACAAAAGTTTGCTGGGGATCCACAAGTAATTGACTATTTTCTGGCATCCAAGAATCCACGCCAAAGACAGTCACACTCGAATCTGGACAGGTGCTAGCACTAATTTGTCGAGTTTGCAGATTAACGAGCTTGACGCACTCTACAGTGGAGGGTAACTGGTAGGCAAGTTGTTCCAGAAACGCTTGATGCTCTCCAGGAAAGCCTGTTTGCAGAACTTTACTGCTACTAGCTGTCACCAGATTAAAACGTAGTGCTTGGAGAGACTGATGAATACTCTCACCTTTTGCTACTGCGCTTTCTGTCAAGTTCTGACGGGCTGTATCTAAAAGTGCCGAACGTGCTTTACGATATGTAACATAAACTCCCAGGAGTAAAACGGGAACGCTCAGAAGCAAAAGACGTGAGAGTAAAATGCGGCGAAACGAGTAAGGACCTAGCTTAACCATAGGATCTGGGAAAATTGGGGAGTTCAAACCCAACTACAACTAGTAAACGGCTGGTATCAGCAGCTACTTGTAGAGGCACTACACTGTCACTATGTTACATTACGGTTCTTGGTACTACCTCCAGCAGATACACGGGAATGAAGTACCACCAGCTTGCTACACAGAGCAGTTACTTTCCAATTTCACTATGCCCAAGAAGGAGAATTACCACTGCCATGGTTAAAACTCAATTCCAGGCTGGGCTTTAACTCCTTGTTCTCGGAAAGGGTGTTTTACCAAAGTCATCTCGGTAACTAAATCAGCTTGCTCAATTAAGGCTGCTGGTGCACCTCTACCAGTGAGGATCACATGGGAAGAATCGGGCTTGTGTGCCAATTCCGTTAACACCTGTGCCACGTCCAGATAGCCTAATTTAAAAGCAATATTAATTTCATCTAAGACTACCAGTTGGTATTGCGGATCGCGAATGTATTTTTGAGCACTTTGCCAAGCCTCTTGAGCTTTGATAATATCTCGCTGGCGATCTTGAGTGTCCCACGTAAAACCTTCTCCCATCGCTAAAAATACCAATTGATCTTGCCAATGGCTAAAAGCAGCTTTTTCTGCTGGCTCCCAAGCACCCTTGATAAACTGAATAATCGCCACCCGATGGCCATGACCCAAAGAACGTAAAACCATACCCAAAGCCGCAGTAGTCTTACCTTTGCCATTGCCAGTGTGGACAATAATTAAGCCCTTTTCCTGGTTACGCTCAGCCAGACGCTCTTCTTGAACTTCCTTGCGTCGTTGCATTTTTTGCTTGTATTGGGCTGCTGTTAGTTCTGTGGCATTTTTTTCATTCATATCAATTGGTTATTTGTTGTTGGTTGTTGGTTGTTGGTTGTTGGTTGTTTGTTAATTGTTGATTGTTGATGGGATTAACGGATGGGGAATTGATCAAGTAGAAGTAGAAAGTTTGCTAATAGAGCAAAAATTAGGCATTTACCGCTCTTAGGTGCCAATCAAACTTATTACTTATTACTTATTACTTATTACTTACTTCCCCAACTCCCCCCGCTTCCCCTGCTAAATCCCTACAGCCCTAGTCAGTGACTGCACCTTGGCTACTAGAGGAAACCAACTGAGCATATTTTGCCAACACTCCCTTGGTATAACGCGGTTGGGGTGCTTGCCAATTAGCACGACGTTGCGCTAACTCTTCCTCTGAGAGATGGAGATGGAGTAAACGTTGGTCAGCATCAATAGTAATTGTGTCACCCTCTTCGATCAGTGCGATTGCACCACCAACAGCAGCTTCTGGAGCTACGTGACCAACTACCATACCATAGGTACCACCAGAAAAGCGTCCATCGGTAATCAAACCAACTTGATCTCCTAAACCAGCACCAATAATCGCTGAGGTGGGAGCTAGCATTTCTCGCATTCCAGGTCCTCCCTTGGGTCCTTCGTAGCGCACCACAACCACATCACCAGCTTGGATTTTACCAGCCAGAATCGCCTTTAAGCACTCTTCCTCCGATTCAAAAACCTTTGCTGGTCCCGTAATTTGAGGATTTTTCACACCACTAATTTTGGCTACAGCTCCTTCTGTGGCAAGATTACCCCTGAGGATCGCCAAATGACCTTGACTATACATGGGATGATCCCAAGGACGTACCACATCTTGATCCCCAGGAGGTGTATCTGGCACATCGGCGAGAACTTCAGCTACAGTTTGTCCAGAAATAGTGAGAGCATCACCGTGGATTAAACCATGGCTAAGTAACATCTTCATCACCAGGGGAATACCACCTACTCGATGTAAATCAGTAGCCACATATTTACCACTGGGTTTAAGGTCGCATAATACTGGCACTTTTGCCCGAATTGTCTCAAAATCATCCAAATTCAGTTCCACACCAATGCTATGAGCAATCGCTAACAGGTGCAGGACTGAGTTAGTAGACCCCCCTACTGCCATAATCACAGCAATGGCATTTTCAAACGCCTTACGGGTCAAAATTTGTCTAGGTAGAATTTGCTTGCGAATCGCTTCAACAAGGACAAAGGAGGATTTTTCCGTGCTGTCTGCCTTTTCCGCATCTTCGGCTGCCATAGTGGAAGAGTAGGGCAAACTCATACCCATAGCTTCAAAGGCTGAGGACATGGTATTAGCGGTGAACATGCCACCACAAGAACCAGCGCCAGGACAAGCATTGCGCTCAATCGCCATCAAATGATCTTGATCAATTTTGCCGGCACTATACTGTCCCACAGCCTCAAAGGAACTGACGACGGTTAAATCTTCCCCGTTATAGTGTCCTGGCTTAATTGTGCCTCCGTAAACAAAGATCGCAGGAATATTCATCCGTGCCATTGCGATCATTGCCCCTGGCATATTTTTATCACAGCCACCAATAGCGAGTACACCATCTAGACTTTGCCCTTTGCAGACAGTTTCAATGGCATCAGCAATCACTTCTCGCGAGACGAGGGAGTATTTCATACCCTCTGTACCCATAGAAATACCATCACTAATGGTAATCGTACCAAAGAGTTGAGGCATGGCTCCGGCTTGACGTAGAGCAGTTTCTGCTCGCTGAGCAAGGACATTAATTCCCATGTTGCAGGGTGTAATCGTGCTGTAGCCATTAGCAAGTCCAACGATGGGTTTGCTAAAGTCATCATCACTAAAGCCTACAGCTCTGAGCATAGCGCGGTTTGGCGAACGCTGTACTCCTTGGGTTACCACTTGGCTGTTGCGATTATCTACCACTAATCTCTTCTCTCCGGATCTGACCAACTAGTTACTAATCCATTGTCTAATGTTTAGTTAAGAGAGAGTATTAATTTCTGTAGTCAGCAACAATGATTTGACACTCTTATACATTCTCTAAATAAATTTGGGCACTCTAGAAGAGTAAAGCCTAATCTTACAGACATATTTAGATTATGCTGAAAGTCTTCGCGAAATATTTTTTTTATAATTCGCTGATTTTACTCATTTAGGCTGACCCGATAAACTCTAGCAGGAAGAGATACTGTGGTGTTGCAAGAACAAAGAACATTAGGCAAAGGTCAAGTAATCATGGATGCCAAGGAACTGCTGAAGCGCTACGCAGCAGGAGAGAGAGACTTTCGAGGCTGTAATTTACAGGGGGCGGATTTGAGTCGAGCGGATTTAAGTCGGGCTAATTTGCGTAATTGTAACTTAAGGGGAGCTAACCTCCTCAATGCTTCCCTTGTCAGAACCAATTTGCGAGAGGCTAATTTAAGTCAAGCCAATCTCCAGGCAGATTTGACAGAAGCAAATTTGATTCAAGCTAAACTAAACCAAGCGAATTTAAAAGGGGCAAAGTTAAACAGTGCTAGTTTGCGAGCAGCTGATTTGAGTCAGGCAAATCTTGCTGCAGCAGATCTTAGTTTTGCCCTACTCAATGAAGCAATTCTGCGAGATGCAAATTTAAACAAGGCGCAATTAGTTGATTGTGCCATTAGTAGAGCGAATATAACCCAGGCAATTCTGGTTCATGCGGACTTGCATGGAGCTAATCTAACTAATTCAACGTTAATTGAAGCGAATCTTCAAGGGGCTAATTTAACTAAGGCGATGCTCAATAGCGTTAATATGTCACGCGCCAATGCAAGTGAGGCAGATCTCAGTTTTGCAAAAATTAGCGGCTCCAACTTAGCCCATATTATTTTGCGAGATGCGAAGTTGCGAGAAACTAATCTGAGTTGGACATCTCTACCTCGCTCAGATCTCAGACGCGCTAAGCTAACACGGGCAAATCTTTGTTGGGCAAACTTAACGGGAGCAATTTTGGTAGAAGCGGTATTAATTAACGCTAATTTGAATGAAGCTAAACTCCACAATGCCAATTTCCACCGGGCGATTATGCCCGATGGTTCCACCTATTCCTAATTTGGGTAATCGGTAATCATAAGTAAATTGGTAATTAGTAATTAGATTGTTCACCTGTCGCTCCAATCCCCACTAGAAAACAAGAGGCAAAATCAACCAATTTTGGTGATTAAAAACAATCATACTTATTACTTATTACTTATTACTTATTACTTATTACCTAATTTCCCCTTAGATAGCTTTTGCCACGTGGTAGGGACGAGTCAGCTTATCCAACTGCTGCACCAAAAGGCTGAGGAATAATCCCACATCGGTAACCACACCCACAGATTCCACTGAACCGCGATCACTCAATTTGGTTACCACCGCCGGATTAATATCAACACAGACCATTTTTACTCCCGCTGGAGTCATGTTACCCACACCGATGGAGTGGAGCATAGTAGATAGCATCAAAATCATATCTGCTCCTTCCAGAAGCCTTGCATACTCCTGTTGCGCTGCGATCAAGTCCATGTAAGTATCAGGTAGAGGACCATCGTCACGAATTGAACCAGCTAAACAGAAGGGAACCTGGTTTTTAACACACTCATACATTACACCCTTCGTAATCGCTCCTTGCTCTACTGCCTGAGCAATACTACCGTGGCGACGCACGCTATTAATCACTTTAAGGTGATGGCGATGTCCACCGCGCACGGGAACGCCTTTTTTCATGTCCACACCTAGGGAGGTTCCCATCATCGACTGTTCTATATCATGGACAGCAATCGCATTTCCACCCAACAATCCCTGCACATAGCCTTCACGGATGAGGCGAGATAGGTGTTGTGCGCCTCCGGTGTGAATAACCACTGGTCCTGCTGTCACAATTACCTTACCGCCTTGATCGCGAATTTGGCGCAACTCCCAAGCAATTTGTTCAACCACTAATTCCACGCGACGTTCACTAGAAACACCTGCTCCCATAAAGCTAAATTCCTGAGTTCCTCGCTGTTCCCTAGTTTCTGGCTTGTGGTGTGTCCTAATTCCGGCGGTACTTACCATCACTTGGTCACCTACTTGTAAATCTCGTAGTAGCTTACAGCAAGCTGTTAAACCGGTGTCTTTTTTCTCCACCACAATGGCTCCATCCATGCGTTGATTTTGCACTTGCACCCACTCACCATTGACGCGCACTTCCGTGGGATAGATGGTGGTTACATAAAAATCATCTGGAGCAACTCCTGCTTGGGTTACTGTCTCTAAATTGGTATCACAAATTTCCTGGGGTGGAGCGACAGCACCCAGTTCAATTAAACCTGTCATCAAATCTTCCATTACCTCAGGAGAAGGGGCTGAAACCCTTACCTCTGCGGCTGATGGGCTTTGTCGTTCCACTCCCAAGTTAAAGTTGAGAACTTTAAAGCTACCACCACCTTCTACTACCAAATCCAGGGCTTGGTTCATAATTCCTGCATCCAGCAAATGTCCCGCCAGACGAATAACGCGGCTGGCTACTGGTTCGTTAGCATGGACATCTTCAAGGACTGGTTCAGTTACTCGCAAAGTCAAGCATTTTGCTGCACCTCCAGCTTTGAGAAATTCTGTTAAGGGAGTTTCAATGGTGCTAAAACCTAGCTTTTTTAAGCTATTTTTGAGGTTCTCACTTGCTTGATTTATTACTACCAATTCATTGATATTAACTGCATTACAAGCAAAATTCACGGCATCAGGTTCTTCAATCGCAATGCGTTTTGAGGCGGGAACACGCATTTCAATCAGGCGATTGGAGTAGGCATCAAAGGCTGGGGGATAATAGAGTAAGTTGCCTCCACTTAAAGGACAAAAGCAGGTATCGAGATGATAAAAACGCTCATCAATTAAACGTAGAGAGAGTACTTCAATATCCAGCCATTTTGCTAGATAGGGGTGGGAGTCAAGTTCAGAACGGAAGCCGTATCCAGCCCATAACCAGCGTCCTTCACGGTCAAGTAGGGCATCTCCTGCTCCTTCAAAGGGTAGCTCTTTTGGTAGTTCGTAAACGTTAAAACCCTGGTCTTGGAACCATTTTTTGAAATGGGGTTCCTCTCCTTGGCGTTCTGGGTGGAAAAAGCGGCTGAGAACTACATTTTCTCCTAGCACTAAACCAGCATTTGCTGTGAATACCATATCAGGAACACTTTTTTGTGGCTCCACTAAATCTACGCAGGCTTTGTCTTTGAGAATCTCATAGAGTTGGTTCCACTGTTCCACAGCGCGTTCGCGCGAAGATTTATGAATATTGCCCTCCATCCAAGGATTAATCACATAATCCACATCGTAGTGGTCAGGAGCGCACATGAGGAAGCGAATCAAGTCAGTCATAGTCAGCTTATTTTGTGAGGTAGATTGCGTCGAATGCGTAGTACAAATGCAAGGGAAAGGCTAAATTTACGAGCTCTTGATTAGTTGCACCCAAGAGCAAGGAGCTCCAGAGTCTGATTTAAAAGCAGCTATATATTCTAATACTTCTGAGTAATAAAAAAACTTAACCTCCGGTAGATTGACCACAACTCAAAATTTACCACTGGTATAAATTAACGAAAAATAGCAATAAAAAACTAAAAACAATACTTTTTTAGTTGTAAGCCAAAATTTTTGTAGATAACATTAACATTAAGTCGAAATCATCGCTTCTAAGGCGGCTAAGGCATTTATACTTATGGATATTCAATTGATCAATATCGGTTTTGGTAACATTGTTTCTGGCAATAGAGTAATTGCTATTGTCAGTCCTGAATCTGCTCCCATTAAGCGGATTATTACCGAGGCTAAAGAGCGCGGACAGTTAGTTGATGCAACTTATGGTCGCCGTACTCGTGCTGTTATTATTACCGATTCTAGTCATGTAATTCTCTCTGCTATTCAACCAGAAACAGTTGCTCATCGCTTTGTCTTGAGTAAAGATAGCCACGATAATAATAATTAACCTTGAAGGCAAAATTATGCAAGCTGGTCAACTAATTGTGCTTACTGGACCAAGTGGTGTGGGTAAAGGAACTCTAGTCAAAGTTCTGCGACAAAAACATCCAGAACTTTATTTGTCTATTTCTGCAACTACCCGCCTCCCTCGTTCAGGAGAAATTCATGGCAAAGATTATTTATTTCTCTCTCGCCAGCAATTTGAGGCAATGCTTGCAGCCAATGAACTGCTAGAATGGGCAGAATATGCGGGTAATTATTACGGAACGCCAAAACTGCCAGTCAAACAACAAATTAATCAGGGTCTATCGGTCTTACTCGAAATTGAATTGCTAGGGGCAAAACAAATCAAGCAAAATTTTCCTGAAGCTGTCATGATTTTTCTTCTTCCTCCTTCGATGGCAGAATTGGAGAGGAGACTGAGAAATCGGGGACAAGATACAGAGGAGGCGGTTTTGCGTCGCTTGGAACACGCCCAGGCAGAATTGGCAGCTAAGGATGAGTTTGATTGGCAAATTGTGAATGATCAGCTTGAAACTGCCCTAGAAAAGCTGGAGGAGGCAATTTTTCCAGATTTAAAGTCAGTCACTCAGAAATTATCACTTGATTAAATAAGGCAGCGAGAACAGTGTTGGAGAAGAGAAAACCTTCGGGATCGCTCAATTTAATCCTGCTCGCTGTCTCCAGTGTAGGGCTTTGTCTGCCCTGTGGATCAAGGATTTCAATCCAACCTTGATGATAATAGGGTTGCACACACCTCCAGATGCGATCAACGATTGGTTGACCAAACTGCTGGTTAATTTGTTTAAGGTTAACTCCTTGAGCAAGACGCAACCCTAGCATTAAGCTTTCCAATAGTAAATCTTCGGCGCTGGTTGTAGGATAATTGAGAATGCCATCTGCGGCAATTAAATCCTCTACCCAAGCATAATATTGCTTTCTGGTGCGGGGACGGGTAAATCTTTGTCCTTGGACATAGCTAGCAGCACCCATCCCGAAACCATAGTAGGGTTGATTGTGCCAGTAAACTAGGTTGTGGCGACATTGATATCCTGATTGGGCATAATTAGAAATTTCGTAGTGTTCATAACCCCCTGCGGTGAGGGTTTTCTGGGCGAGGCGATACATAGCTGCTGTTGTCTCGTCACCAGGTAAGGGTTTTTCTCCCGGTTGGTATTGCTTGCCAAAGGCTGTCACTGGTTCTAAAACTAAGTCATAGCAGGAAAGATGTTCCGGTGCAATTTTGAGGGCTGTTTCCAGGGAATTTTGCCACTGAGTGATACTTTGGTAGGGTAAACCAGAAATTAAATCCAGACTGAGGTTATTAATTTTTGCTTGACGAATTAGGTCAACGGAGTGCAAGATATCTTTGCTAGTATGAGAGCGTCCACTTTTTTGTAGTAGTGGGTCCTGAAATGCTTGTACGCCCAAACTGAAGCGCGTCACACCTGCTTGGCGATAACCTTGTATTTGCTCGAAATTGAAAGTTCCAGGATCTATTTCCATAGAAATTTCTGCACCACTCTCAATCCCGAAAGTTTGGTCCAAGGTGGTCAATATTTGCTCTAGCTGTGATACGGAAAGTAGTGAAGGTGTACCGCCACCAAAAAAAACTGTGGCTAATTGTGTCGCAGGAGATGAGGCAATCGCTTGAATTTCCCGACTCAAAATTCCTACATATTCCTCAATAGAACCAGAAGTCTCGCCCCTAGAGCGATCCCCAACTACAGAAACAGGAAAATCGCAGTAATAGCAGCGACGGCGACAAAAGGGAATATGAATATAAGCTGCGCGGGGAAGTTGTTTTTGTTTCAAAATTTCCGTTTTTTCTTAAGAATCAAACCTTCTTCTTTACGGTAAGAATATTCTCTTTTTTATCTAAAAATAAGCAAGATAATATATATTTTTTGACATTGCTTACTGAAAATTGCTTAGCGATTTCAGCAAACTTGGCACTGATGTTTTACTAGCGAAAGGTAACTAATTAATCAACTAAAAGAATTTATATTCAAGCTTGTATAGTCATTTTGATTCCTTTTTTTCCAGATACTACCATCAAACCAATTTAACTATATCCGCAGGGATAGGAGCAGCTCAGGCGAAACACATAACATCAAAGATATAATAAGTTTATCAAGAATAATACCCTGTAACTTGTTAGTGTAATTATCAACACTAATTAATCAGCATAATCTATTAGTTAATAACTATGCTTGATGCAATCATTATCGTTATATTCGTTTTCGCAGCCGCAAGCATTGGCTTTGATGCCATTGAGTTGCTTCCTACTCCTGTGCTAGCACAGGTAAGTAATGTGGATGCACTGCGCTGGATTATTGCCAGCTTCACAGCGATTATCGGTTTGGCACTGGGTTTAACAGTGCAAACAACCTATCGCCGTTTGGAAGAAAAAGTCAAGCAAATGCCCATTGAAGTGATTCTCACTAGGGCAATTGGCTTAGCAGTGGGACTTTTGCTTGCCAATCTAATGTTAGCGCCAATTTTCCTGTTGCCCATTCCCCAAGAATTCGCCTTTATCAAGCCACTGATGGCTGTTTTAGGTAGTGTGATGTTTGCCTTTTTAGGAGTGGATTTGGCAGATACTCATGGTAGGAATTTCTTACGGCTAATTAATCCCAACAGCCTGGAAGGAATACTAGTGGCTGAAGGCACCCTTAAACCAGCTTCGACAAAGATTTTGGATACGAGTAGTATCATTGATGGTCGTATTGAAGAATTGCTAGCGACCGATTTTATTGAAGGCCAACTAATTATCCCTCAATTTGTGTTGCAAGAGTTGCAATTGCTGGCAGATACGGCAAATGATCAAAAACGTACAAGGGGACGCAGGGGTTTAGACATTCTCAATCGGATGCAGGAAGCATACCCAGAAAGGATTGTAATTCACTCTGCCGATTATGATGATGCAACTACAGTAGATGCGAAGTTAGTACGCTTTGCACTGGAAATCAACGGTGTCTTATTGACTAACGACTATAATCTGAGTAAGGTTGCCAATCTACAGAAAGTACCTGTTCTCAATGTCAACGATTTGGCTCAAGCTGTACGCCCTATTTATTTACCTGGGGATACTTTAGAACTAAAAATTCTTAAGCAAGGTAAGGAACCAACTCAAGGGGTAGGCTACCTCAATGATGGCACCATGGTAGTTGTGGACGATGGCAGAAGCTATGTTGGTGGCGAATTAGCAGTAGTGGTAACCTCTGCGCTGCAAACTTCCGCTGGACGAATGATTTTTGCCAAGCCCCAGGAATCAGTGATAGCTTAGCCTCATTTATATCTTAAAGTGTTGACAGAGGGCTCCCGTTATACCGACGGTAGGAGGTTAGCGGTGAATTTAAGAATCCCTCGTTTTGACACTCCCCAGCGTGAACGCACGGGGATTCCTAGTTCAGCGAGTCCACTTAAACTAAATCCCTTGCGCTATCTAGTCCAGAGATGGTTCTCTCCCTAAGCGTTTAACCCATTCCAGGGTTGGTTTGGGCATGCCCTGCCCTACCTGAGAATACTAAAATTTTATGTTTCTCTGTGCTTGGTGCTTAAAGATTTGACCTGCACAAGCGTTACTGTACACAACCTTATATCTTTAGTTTTCTCTTGTTCGCTACTCGGGAGCGAGTACTGGGTGTTTAAAGAGGTTTATTACCCTTACCTCTGGAGGTATTCTACCAGAAGTTTATGATTTCAATCTTCAAGTGTTAATTTTTTATCGTTGCGCCGTAAACGGCGGGGTTTTAAACCCATGATTTTTTGATAATCTTTGATTTAACGGTGGGAATTGTCAATCGTGGATTGTGGTTTTGGAGACAATTCTTGTCTTCTTGCGATCTCCCTCCGATAATTGTTCCCCTGCTTGGAGGCGAGTTGCACTACCTTGAAGCACTGTAGCAGCGCTTTGATCGCCCATTTGGAGGGCGGTTTGGGCTGCGGTTTGCAGCATAGTCGCGGCACCCATGCGATCGCCTGCTTGCAATTTTGATTCGGCGATTTGAGTTTGGCGATACTTCGCCAGGGCTAAAATTGAATTTTTTACTTCGTCATTGGGTGCAGCTTTGTAGTCGCTTTGCACTTGTGCGGTTATAGGTATTGTATCTGAGAGTAAATCTTCTTGGCCCAGCGCCGGATCGTCGTAGCGGATTTGTATCTTGGCGATGGTTTGTACTCCAGGAGATAATTGACCAATGTAGAGATTGGCTAGGATAACTCGCTCTGTATCAACCATCAAATCTCCTAAGCGCACTTCTAGGCGATTACCTTCTGGTTGCACTGGTAATTCAATGGTGTCAGGGGCTACCTGGGCAATGGGTTTGAGTTCTGCTAATCTAATATTGGGCATTAACTCCAATAATAGGTAAGCATTGGTTAAACCTACTGACTGCATCCTCTCAAACAAACGAGAAAATTCTGCCACAGCTTGCTCTGGTCTGGCAATATAGGAGAGGCTTCCTCCTGCAGCATCGGCAATTTTTTCTAGGACATCTTGGTTCCAATGATTGCCAAAACCAAGGGTATTGAGGGTAATTTTGTATTTGGATGCTAATTCTGAGAGTTTGAGACAGCGTTGATTATCTCCGTGTTCATTTTCGCCATCGGTGAGGAGCAAAATTTGGGATACTCGATCTGCTGCACCTTTGGCAATTTCTTCAATGCCGAGTTTCAAACCTTCGTCAATGGCAGTTCCACCATCAGGATACAACCGTTTGATTTTCCGTTCCACTTCGCGGATATCTTCCACAAACTGATTAGGAATGATAACCTTAGCTCGGTGATCAAAAGCAACCACTGAGAGGCGATCTTGTGGTTTTAATTGCTCTACTAGGCTGATAGCAGCTTTTTTGACCGTTTCTAATGGTCTACCATGCATGGAGCCACTATGATCGAGGACAAGGCATAAATTTAAGGGTAGGTTTTGATCCTGCTGATGGGCAATAGCAGCAACGGAAATGGATAGCTGGCGCTGACTGTTGCTTTGATTCGCATCAACATTGGCATCATTTAAAAGTGGTTGTAAACCAACTTTCATAGCATAAGGCTCCCGCAATTGAATTCCACTTGGGCTGAGACTGATGGTTGTAGAAAACTATCAGGATACCTTCACTCTAGCATCGTCAGCAAGTCTATTTTGCGGAAATTATACAACAAAAAGTCCCTTCCTGGCTTAATTTGAGGGGGAAAGAACAATTTTGATTGCTGTTAACTCATCCCTCGGCTAAAGCACGGGGGATGTCATGTTGTTGGTTTGTCAACGTTCTATGCTTATACAGATCTGCGTCTGCTAGATTAGCACCAACAAATGAAACTTAAAGTTAATTAGATTGATTCGTGGTGATAACATTGCGATTTTGCTGCTCTAAGTTTATTCATGTAAACATTTTTACTGATATTGATAATTTCCTCAATGTATTTACTGAGAAAACTTTCTTGAATAGGTATTATTTTTTGTTTTGGGGAGTATTAACAGCAGTGCAACACACAAGGGACAGGGAAATCGATATCCTAGATTAAGTACCCTCTAGTCATCGTCCGGTGATTTAGTGGGATGGTAAATCTAGATCTCCTACTAGGATGGGAGAGGTAAAAGTTGAGATGGTAGCAAAGCGTTCATCTGGTAAAAATCTGAGGCAAAAAGTTACATCTTGCCTTGGTGTATGTTTATTACTGTGGAGTTTTTTCTCTCCCCCAACCCTCGCTGCGTCGATTCAACCCTATTTAGATCGAGTGGTGGATCAGGTGACGGAGTTTGAGTTGGAAAATGGGATGAAATTCATTGTTCTTGAACGTCACCGAGCTCCTGTAATATCTTTTGTAACCTATGCTGATGTAGGTGGTGTGGATGAGCCAGATGGTGAAACCGGGGTGGCGCATTTTCTGGAACATTTGGCGTTTAAGGGAACCAGGAAAATTGGTACCACCAACTACGCCGCAGAAGCCAAATTACTGGAAAAATTAGACCGTATCTACGAACAAATTGAGGCTGCGCAAAGAGCCGGAAATGAAGCAAAAGTGGCTCAGTTGTTCCAGGAAGTGGAACAGGTGGAAGCTGAAGCTGTAAAATACGTGGAGCAAAATAAATTTGGCATAGTTGTGGAAACGGCTGGGGGAAAAGGTTTAAATGCGGCTACTTCCACGGACTACACAATCTACTTTTACTCTTTTCCCGCCAATAAACTGGAACTGTGGATGTCTTTGGAATCGGAACGCTTTCTTGAGCCCGTATTCCGGGAATTTAATCAAGAAAAGCAGGTAATTCTGGAAGAAAGACGCTTGCGCACCGATAATTCTCCTATCGGTAAAATGATTGAAGCATTTTTAGATAAAGCTTATACAGAGCATCCCTACAAACGCCCTGTGATTGGCTACAACGAGGATATTCGCAATCTCACACCCAAAAATGTGCGTGATTTTTTTGCTCGCTACTATGTTCCTAACAACCTCACCGTTGGGATTGTGGGTGATGTGAATCCAGAGGAAGTGAAGCAAATGGCGCAGGTTTATTTTGGTAGCTACCAGCGTAAACCAGAACCACCCCAAGTGAAAGAGGTAGAACCACCTCAACAGGAAACTAAGGAAGTTAACCTGAAACTAGCTTCCCAACCTTGGTATTTGGAAGGCTACCATCGACCCAGTATTAATGACAAAGATAGCGTTGTCTACGATATTATTACTGATATTCTCAGCGATGGTCGGACTTCTCGCTTCTATAAATCTCTCGTTGAAGAGAAACAGGTGGCACTTGCTGCTCAAGGTTTTAGCGGTTTTCCTGGGGATAAATACCCCAATTTAGTCCTGTTATACGCTTTAACTGCACCAGGACATAGTGTAGATGAAGTGGCAGCCGCTTTGCACGAAGAAATTGAGCGCATCAAGAATGAAAGGGTATCTGCTGCGGAATTAGAGAGGGTAAAAACCCAGGCGAAAGCAGGTTTGTTGCGTACCCTCAAATCTAACTCCGGAATGGCAAGATTACTAGCAGAATACGAAGTAAAAACAGGCGATTGGCGCAATCTGTTTCAAGAATTAGATGCGATTACCTCCGTAACTGCGGCTGATGTCCAAAGAGTTGCTCAGGAAACTTTTACGCCACAAAACAAGACTATTGGGCGTATTTTACCCAATAATACTGGGCAATAGAAAGCATGTAGGGATGTAAGATTTTACGTCCCTGCGCTGGTTAAAAATTCAGATATTTTAATTTCCACAGATGTCTAATGAATTAATTGATTCGGTTTGTCATGGCGCAGGAGAATAGAAACAATGAGGAAGAGAAAATATTTCAGGAGATTTCGTTGGATGGGTTTAATGATCTTGGCAATGCTATGGTTTGCCTTTAGTGGCGGACAAGTTACAGCATCTGCACCTATTTCCCTGACTCCACCGCCAGTCACCACCGTTGCTAAACATTACACCGAATTAGACTTTCCTCCACTCCCGGAAATTACTTTACCCGACTACGAGCGCTATCAGCTTGGCAATGGTATGGTAGTGTATCTGATTCAAGATCGCGAACTACCCTTAATTAGTGGGACAGCTTTAATTCGCACTGGCTCTCGCTGGGAACCCGGTGATAAGGTGGGTTTGGGAGAAATTACCGGAGCCTTGATGCGCACTGGAGGAACCAAAAATTACTCTCCAGATGAATTGAATCAACTCCTTGAACAACAAGCTGCAGTAGTGGAAACTGGCATTGGTGACTCTTCTGGTTCAGCTGGTTTTGATGCTTTAAGTGAAGATATTGAGAGTGTTTTTCCCCTATTTGCCCAGGTAATTCGTGAACCTGCTTTTGCAGCAGAAAAATTGCAATTAGCGAAGCGACAACAAGCAGGTGGTATTGCACGTCGCAACGATGATCCTAGCGATATTGCCTCCCGTGAATTTTATAAGCTAGTTTATGGTGCTACTAGTCCCTATGCTCGCACAGTAGAGTATGCCACCCTCGACAATATTTCCCGTGAAGATGTGGTGCAGTTTTACCAGAGGTATTTTTACCCCAAAAATATGATTTTGGGAATTGTGGGAGATTTTGAAATAGATTCCATGAAACAGTTGGTTGAAGAGGCTTTTGGCGATTGGCAAACTCCCCAGTCTGCTCAATTACCTGAGGTTCCCCAAGCGGCTCAAAAATACGAGGGTAATACTTTTTTCGTCAACCAACCACAGCTTACCCAGAGTAGTATTGTGATGGGTCATCTGGGCGGTAAATTTGACAATCCTGATTATCCAGCACTTTCTGTTTTAAATGGGATACTCAATGGTTTCGGTGGACGCTTGTTTAATGAGGTGCGATCACGTCAAGGTTTAGCTTATTCTGTATACGGTGTTTGGAGTCCTCGCTTTGACTATCCCGGTATTTTCATTGCTGGTGGACAAACTCGCTCTGATGCTACAGTACCTCTAATTCAAGCGATGATGACGGAATTGGACAGTCTTAAATCGCAACAAATTAGTCCTGAGGAGTTAACCTACGCGAAGGAATCAATCCTCAATTCCTTTGTCTTTAATTTCCGAGATCCTGCTCAAACCCTATCCCGTTTGATGCGCTACGAATATTATGATTATCCAGAGGATTTTATTTTCCAATATCAGCGCGAAGTCAAGGCGGTAACAGCAGAGGATGTGCAGCGTGTGGCTCGAAAGTACCTCAGACCAGAGGATATTATTACCTTGGTGGTGGGTAATGAGGAGGAAATTGAACCTGCTTTGAAGAGTTTAGGTAAAGCAGTGGAAACTGTGGATATTTCTATTCCTTCACCTCGAAGTAGTTAGAGTAGATCTAAAAAGCAGGGGGAGCAGGGGATGCAGGGGATGCAGGGGGAGCAGGGGATGCAGGGGAAGCGGGGAGCAGGGGATGCAGGGGAAGCGGGGGGAGAAGGGGAACTGTAAAGGGTATGATTTTCAGATTTCAAGGTTTAGAAAGGCTGGGGAAGTAGGAGAAGAAAAGCTTGTTTTTCCTTGCTCACTAGATTGAGAAATCATCTCCTGATTCAGCAACACCCGAAATTTCCTTTCTCCCTGTCCTAATCTGAATATGCTATATCTATTGCATTCCTAAAGGTATTGTGGCATCTAGACTATCAACAATAGGATTAGCGGAAGGTAAGTTTTCGCTTCTGGATTTATTTACTATTACTGCTTTTTTTTCAAGTACTAGAAAATGTTGTAATACTTGAGAGATATTCTGATAGCGATCACGGCAATCATAGCGCACCATTTTATCCAAAATTGTTGCTAGCTCATCACTTACCTGAGGTGCTTGGTTTCGCCAGGTGAGTTCTAAGGTGTCCTTATTTTTGGTCAAATTTTTAGGCTTAATACCAGTGAGAGCCTGAATTGCGATTATACCCAAGGCATAGATATCGCTGCATGGTCGAGGATGACCCATAGTTTGCTCGCATGGCATATACTCAGGAGTACCAACTGCAACCGTTGATGCTGCATTTCCCTGGGAATCAATTGTTTGAGTGCTAATTTGTTTAACAGCTCCAAAATCAATTAGAACTATTTTGCGATCGCAAGCACGTCTAATGAGGTTAGAGGGTTTAAGATCGCGATGGATAACTTGCTTTTGATGAATAAACTCTAATACTTGCAGGATATCGCGCAGTAAGATGATGACATCAGTTTCACTACATTGCTTACCCGGAGTAAGTTCTTCGGTTAAAGGATTACCTTGTATGTACTCTTGAACTAGGTAAAATTGTTCATTTTCACAGAAGTAGGCATACAGAGTAGGAATTTGCTCATGTTTTTTGCCAAGTTGGTGTAGGCATTTTGCTTCGCGCTCAAATAGTTTCTTGGCAATGGATAAACCCTCTGGGCTGGAGTCTTTGGGTGAGAGATGTTTAACGACACACAAGGGATTGTCAGGTAAAGCTGTGTCAATAGCTAAGTAAGTATTTCCGAACCCACCAAAGCTTAGTTCCTGTGAGATTTGGTAACGACTTAAGAGTTTTGAAGGTAATTGATTTTGTACCATGGTAATAGACCTAACTAATGGTTCATTTGAGTATCTGCCTGGAAGGTAAGAGAGTCAGGCAGATATTTTGATGTGTTTAAAGGCTGCGATTGTGGAAAGATAAAATATTTTCCAACTTGATTTGTAACCAACCTTTGAACACAACCACCAAAAACAAGACGCTATGCAGATTAACTAGCCACTTGGGTAGGCTTTGTTTGACCAGTAATAGGTGACGCAAGTCATTTAAATCGGCACGCCATTCTTCTGGCAGAATACGCTTTACTAAGCCAGTAATGACATAACTGCTTAGTCTTATGAGCTTTAACTGCTTCCACTTTTGCACTATCAGCGCCAGCACCGGTATCACCAGCAGTGCTAGCGTCAGCAGCAGCAGCGCCGGCGGAACAAGAAGCCACAGCCCTACAACTCTCAGCAACCACCGCCCCAGCAACGCCAGCAGCATCAGTCCCAGAAGCCACAGCCCCAGCAGTACCAGGCTTGGATCGAGTACCCGTAGCCCTAGAAGCCACAGCCCCAAAAGTCCCAGGCTTGGATCCAGACCCAGCAGCACCAGTCCCAGAAGCCACAACCCTAGCACTATCCGGTATCTTTCTTTGCTCATATCCTCATGTTCCTTACGAAACTACCAAAATCAAGTTGAGGAAGCAATGCCAGTTGCTGACATTAGTATTGGACAGCTTTGAGGTTATGCTCTACCAAGGCTGTTACTCGGTAGTATTTGCGCCGCGCACCACTTATTTCTTCAGCCCTAGCACCCTCCAATATCTTTCTTTCCTTATACCCTCACTTCCCCTAGGAAACCACGAAAACCAAGTTGAGGAGGCAATGCTAGTTGCTGACGGTAATATTGGACAGCTTTGAGGTTATGCTCTCCCAAAGCTGTTACTCGGTAGTATTTGCGCCGTGCACCACCTGTTTCTTCGGTTTCGTCGCCCCAACGCCAAGTGATTAGTCCTCTTTTGTTGAGGCGATTGAGGGCTGGGTATAAACTACCAAACCCTAGCTCAATTGGTCTGCCCAAATTCAACTTGTCAAGAAGCCCTAAACCATACATCTCCCTACCAATGAGAGCAGTTAGAACATCTTCATCTAGGGATGAAAGCTTGACTATAGTAAAACTGTTTTCTTTTTTATCCATACTTTATTCTTTCCATGTTTTCCCCTGACTTATTTATATATGTTTTAATAATAGTTGGCAAAACATATAAATGCCAAGTAAGTCTAGTCAAAGCAGGAACAAGCAGACATTTCCAACAAAAAATGTAGGGACGTAAAATTCTACGTCCCCACAATGGGTAAAAATTCAGATGTTTTATAGCGCTAAGTCTTAACGTTAGGACAATCTTAAAGTCCTGAAACCTTACATGCAGTATACTTTTGCCTGTCTTGCGCGTAGCGCTATATGTCAGTATTTAACTCTCAGTAGCCATTCTCCACGCTTCAACTGAATTACTTGCTGCGAGAAAACGAGGTACAGCAGGAGGGGTGAGATTAACTTGAGATTTCTCTGGTTTGTACTCTGGTACTAGATAGTGCAATTGATTAACAATTCCTGCACGATGGTTGAGTTTAACATTCTCTAGCAAAACATCAAGCTGAGGTTGCAGAGTTTGCCAACTCCAATGGTACTCCTGGGCACAGAAAATTTTCGGGTGTTGAGTCGGTTGCACGTTATCTCCAGCGATGAGTAACTCCTCATAGAGTTTTTCTCCTGGTCGCAATCCTGTTACTTTAATCTCTATATCCCGTCCTGGAATTAGTCCACTCAGACGTACCATTTGCAGCGCTAAATCATAAATACGCACTGGTTCCCCCATTTCTAGTAAGAATACTTCTCCCCCCTTCGCCATCGCACCTGCTTGCATTACCAAACGAGCGGCTTCGGGAATGGTCATAAAATAGCGAGTAATTTCCCGATGGGTTACGGTAATTGTTTTACCTTGAGCAATTTGTTTGCGGAAGCGAGGAACAACGGAACCGCTACTGTCGAGAACATTGCCAAATCTGACTATGGCAAAACGGGTGTTATTCTTCTGTTGAGCTGCTAACGCTTGAATTACTAACTCTGCAACTCGTTTACTCGCACCCATGACGTTAGTGGGGCGCACCGCTTTGTCAGTGGAGATTAAGACAAAGTTTTTCACGTTACATCTAATCGCACAACGAGCAGCATTCAAAGTTCCCAAAACGTTATTTTCTATACCTCGTGCTGGATTAATTTCGACGAGGGGAACGTGCTTATAGGCGGCTGCGTGGTAGATTGTCTCTACTTGATGCTGTTTTAAAATTGTAGTGAGATACTCTGGATCTGTTACGTTGCCTAGGTAAGCGAAGCGCTGTAGTTGGGGATAGGTTTCTGCGAGTTCGATGTCAATCTTGTAGAGAGCAAATTCATTTAATTCGTAGAGAACAAGACATTTAGGCTTTTGCTGAGCGATTTGGCGACATAATTCTGAACCAATGGAACCCCCTGCGCCAGTTACTAGTACTATTTTCCCTGTAACCTGCATTTGCAATAATTCTAGGTCTGGTGCTACTTCTTCTCGTCCCAAAAGGTCAGCAATATCGATTTTACGCAGTTTTTGAATCGATACTTTGCCAGAGATAATTTCGTTGAGGGAAGGTACGGTTTTGACGGGAATGGAAAGACTTTGCAAATGCTCTAGAATCGCTCGTTTTTGGTCTTTTGCTACCGAAGGCATTGCTAAAATTACGGTATCAAAGTTTTCTTGTTCCCAAAATAAGGCTAATTGTTCAGGGGAGTAAACTTTAAATCCCTGCAGCACTACGCTTTGTTGCAAGTCTTGATTATCGTCGACAAAACCAATCACTCGATAGGTGCGATCATTAGCTAAAGCGCGAGCAAGTTGAGAACCAGCTGCGCCTGCACCATATATTAGTAAGCGTTCTGGTGGTGTATTTTTGTGAGCATAGCTGGCAAGATTATGGGTTGAAGTGCGAATGAGTAATCGTAACCCTACCAAGAAAAATAGGGTGAGAAAGGCATCTATAATGAGAACGGAACGAGGTAGAGGCCAAGAACCATTCCAGTATGCAAGGATGACTAGAGTTCCTGAGCTGTAGCAAATTGCTCGCAGTGCAGTGGGTAGAAATTCGAGGTTCGCATAACGTAGAATTGGTCTGTAAACGCCGCATAGTTGAAAGCTTGCTAGTTTCACTACCACTAACAAAATAATCAACCATGCATAATTACTAATTTCTGAAAGGGGAAAGGTTTCCTCAAAGCGTAACCAAAAGGCAATATAGATAGCAAGGCAGAAAAACATTGCATCTAAAACAACCAGTAACTGGCGTTTTTTTCTCCTTGATATTGCATCATAGCTAGCGTAGAGTTTTTTGATTAAAGACCTACTTGATAATTTCATAAAAATGGTGCATTGAGAATGTGTGGACTAGGACTAATGCCAACTTTTAGCTCAAGCAAGTGAAAATATGTACGTAACTCTGTTGGGGTTGAGGGTAGATGCATCTGGAATTCAGTTTGGTTGCAATCAAGTTTTTTATTTTTGCAGCATATTTTTGCAACTCAACTGATTGAAATTCATCTCAGTGTTGAAAGGGCTTTTGATTCGGTAATCCAGAATATGAAACGAATCAAAAGATTGAACTGAGTTAGTTTGTTGTAAGTGTCTGCTAAAGATTGGTAGACACACCGTTTATTTACGTAGATGCGGAAGTAAGTGGTAATACTTAACTATATAAACACAAAAAATTGCTAGTTGGTTAAAATACAAAAAAATTAGTAATTTTCCTGATGCTCTAGTTGGCTCTGGTAATAATTAATCAGTATTTATAGGTATAAAATTTTACTTCAAATCTAGAAAAATATTCCTGACTCAATAAAAATACTTAATTGCATATGAGCAGTGAAATAGTAACAGAAAATATTGATATCGTTTCAGGGGAAAGCGATCTATTAGATATAGGTCGCAATTTACTTCGATTGTGGAAAACAGCAGCAATAGTAACAACAACAGTTTTTGGAGCAATTGCGCTAGTAACATTCCTTAAAACTCCTGAATATAAGTCACAGATGCTGATTTTGATGTATCGGGAAGCTTCAGTACCTGATGTTCCAGGATTAGAAGGAACAGAGAATCCTAACCAGCGTCGAGAAGAGGATTTATCTACCGAAATCAAAATTCTCAGAAGTAGTTCTTTAGTTGGTAAAGCTGTTAGTTATCCAGAAACTTCTTTTGATGAGCTTTCTACTGAAGATGTGATTCGTGATATGTCGATTCGCCAAGCTGGAGATGCGGATGTCTTGATTGTTTCCTATGAAGATACAAATCCTCAAAGAGCTCAAAAATTACTGGAAATTCTCGGTTCTACCTATGTTGATTACAGTTTAGAGAGACAGCGCTCTCAAGCGACTAATGCGATTAAGTTTATTGATGAACAATTACCTCAAGCACAAAATGCATTAAATGAAACAGCTTCAAATTTACGTAGTTTTCGTGAACGCTATGGTATTGTAGAACCGGAAACTCACGCGGCTGAAGTATCTGAGATTCAGCAATCTTTGCTGCAAAAAAAACAAGAAGTTGAAATCGCTCTTAGTAGTAACCAGCGTCAGTCACAAGAGCTACGCCAACAATTAGAAAAAGCAGGTCAAAAACCCCAAGCAGCGATAGCTAACTTGGTTCTCAGCGAAGATCCTTACTATCAAGATTTAGCTCACCAACTAACAGAGTTAGAGTCTGATTTAGCTCTTGAATTAACTCGTTTCCAGGATAATCATCCCTCGGTAGAAAGATTAAGAAATAGACGAGATAAGATTCGTAGTTTATTGCGGGAACGTACTCAAAGTATTCTCGGTACTGCCACTTCACAAATTGATATTAATCAAGTAGCAGGATACGGGGAAACTCATCAAGAATTAACTGATAAATTACTTGATGTGGAAACAGAATTAGCAGCTCAAGAAAATCAGCTTCAGGCGATTTATAAAGCTCAAGCTGAAGTAGCAGCTCAGTTTCAACAAATCCCCCAAATTCAGCAAGTTTATACAGAATTGCAACGTCAATTAGAGGTTAGATCCCAAGCAGTCAACGACTTACTCGAAAAACGTCAAGAACTGCGAATTGCCGAGGCTCAGGAAATTGCTCCTTGGGAAATCTTAGAACCTCCCTTCTTACGAGAAGACCCGGTTTCTCCTAATATCCCCAGAAATTTAATTATGGGTTTATTGGCTGGAGGCTTGTTAGGGATAGGAGCAGCATTAGTGCAAGAAAAGTTCAATCAAAAGGTCAAACGAGTCAAAGATTTAAAGCAATTAACAAAACTATCTTTACTAGGAAGCATTCCCTACGCAGGAAGACACATGGCTGGTGTTTCCATCACACAAACTAGTCATTCAAAAAATGCTCAAAAGCAAGCATTTACTGAATCTTTACGTGCTTTGGCAATGAATTTGCGCTATCTAGGAGCAGCGATTAATAGAATTAAAGTTTTGGCTCTCACTTCTGCTGTTTCCTCTGAGGGAAAAACCACTATTGCTTATCATTTAGGAGTAGTTTTAGCTGAATTAGGACAGCGAGTTTTAGTCGTTGATGCAGACTTACGTCAGCCGACTTTACATCTACTAGCTGGATTAAATAATCATGTAGGATTAACAACAGCTTTGACCAGTGAAAACCCTTGGCATTCTCTGATTCAAAGAGGAAAAATTCAAGCTCCCGATATCATAAGTTCTGGTCCTATTCCTAATAATCCAGTTGCATTGCTAAACTCCCAGAAAATGAGGGAATTAATTAATGAATGGCGACAAACTTATGATTGTGTACTAATCGATACTCCTGCTGTTTCAGGAGTTGCTGATACCCAAGGTTTAGCTAGTTATGTAGACAGCACAATTTTTATCGCGGGAATGGAGTGTGCCACCCATGAAGAAATTGCTCGCTCTTTGGAAGTTTTACGAACTAATAGATGTACTTTGGCTGGGGTTGTAGCAAACTTTGTCAGAAAAGAACATGGTCACTCTTATTCATATCAGCCATCTACTACGAAACATTATCCTCAACCTGAGATGGAGGATGGAGTGTTGGGTCTATTAAATGGTTTTCGGCGCAATTAATTGCTCAACAATGCTGATATAAGCAGACTTATGTTCATAAATAAACTTAGTTAATATTGCCATCAAAGTTTTATCTTAATACCTATGTCAGAATTAATATTCTGGTTTAGCCTCACCTTTTGGTCATTATTCCCAGAAAGCAAGACTCCTTGGTTTGAATTTTCTTCAATCCCCCTTGATGGTAAAGATATTCTTCTAATTTTAGTTTCACTTTACCATTTATTTCTGCTGGCATTAGAATCTCCTCCAGTAAAAAAACGCCGTCAAAATTGGCATTTTTATCTGCCACTAGCAACGCTAATCATGCTGTTGTATGCCACAGTTTCAATGATAGGTATTGAAATTGAAAAAATTGATGCCCGTGCGATGCTTTATACCCTAGTTCTAGTGGGTACTAGCAGTTTTCTTGGCTATAGCCTAATTGCTAAAATGTCTCCTCAGAAAGTGCATCAATTTCTATGGAAATTAACAATTTTCATTGCTGCAATTGGAATTTTATATACAGTATTTACCTTCTTTTCTATTGGTATAGGGGGTGTAAGAACAGAGGCTAATAGTGTAGCCAGCCAGGTTGGTGTTGGCAGAGTAACTGGACCTTTAATCGGTTCAGCTAACGGCTATTTTATTTTAATACCTGCTTTAGCATTTTCTATTCAACAACTAATTAATAGCCGCCATCAAACTTTATTAAAACTAATAGTTGTTTTCTCCTTACTCCTCACAACCATTGGTACAGGTTCAAGAGGAGCACTCCTATGTCTAGGGATTTTTTTGCTGTTCTTAATTTTTTCACTCAAGCAAAAAAAGCAAGCTGCGATTACAGCTTTTATAGTAATTATTCTGATAACACCAGCAATAGGAATCTATTTATCAAAAGCAAATCGTGTAGCGGATCGTGTCCAGTCCTTTGAATCATCTGATCGCTCTGCTGCCTATTCAATATCTAATCAGATTGTAGAAAACAGGGACATTGAAATTAATTTTTTAGGCTCTGGTTACGGTTCTTATTGGTCATGGTATCTTGCATCAATTGAAAGAGATTCTGATTTAATATGGACACGTTTTGGTGATGTACTATATCATCCTCACTCAACTTTTATTATTCTTGTTATTGAACTAGGATTAATTGGTTTAATCTATTTTGTTCATCTTTGGACTATCTTGTTCTCACTTATTCTGAGTAACTTTTACACTGCAAGATTACCAATCTTAAATTGTGGCGTAACTGCCTCCGCATTTGGTGTTTTCTTTGACTCCTTTATTTTTAAAGGTGCGACATATAATGCAATTTGGTGGATTTTTTTGTTTGCTACATTAGCTATTAACAATAGTTTTCTTCCCAATCATCATAATAATTGACTTCAGTTGTCATAGACTGAAGCTTCTAAAAATAGTTTGCTCAAATTATCAATGTCCAAGCATCTTCTACACCGATGACTCAACAGAAAATAGCTAAATTCAAACATCGTTTTATCAAGGGTGTAGCAGGTTCTCTTGGTTTAAAAATAGCTTATACAGGCTTAACTTTTCTGACTAGTGTTATTATCGCTCGTTTACTTTCTGTAAAAGGTTTTGGGATTTATACTTATGTCCTTGCTTGGGTTAACTTACTCAGAGTACCAGCAACTTTAGGTTTAGATCAGGTTGTAACTCGTGAAGTTGCCATCTACAAGACTCAGTCTAATTGGGGATTAATGCGGGGGCTTTTGAGTTGGACAAATAAAGTTGTTTTACCAGCTTCCATAGTACTTACTCTAATAGTTATAGGTATAGGCTGGATAGCGATGGGCTCAAATCCTATAATGGCTTGGGCATTTTGCATTTCTATGGTGACATTACCTCTTCATTCCCTAAGAAAATTAAGATTGTCGGCAATGAAAGGGTTACACAAAGTAGTGCAAGGTTTAGCTCCAGAATTTTTGGTTGCTCCTCTTTTACTATTAATATTCACTGGTTTTGCCTACCTATTGTTGGGAGAAAAATTAAATGTTATCTGGATATTGGGCATTAGAATTTTTGTTGTTGCTATAACCTTTACAATTGGTGCAATTTGGCTATATCGTATGCTTCCTCAAGAAGTAAATAATTCTATTCCTGAGTACAAAACTTCAGATTGGCTAGGTAGTGCACTACCTCTAATTTTGTTTGAAGGAATGCATCTCATTAATTCACGATTAGATATTTTCATGTTAGGTGCAATTAAGGGAGTTGAAGCTGTTGGAATCTATGCAGTAGTTAATCGGGGTGTTCAATTAATTATTTTTGTTTTAGCAGCTGTAAATAGTGTTCTTGCTCCTACTATTGCAAGTCTTTATACAGAAGGTAAAAAACAAGAATTACAGAAAATTGTCACCAAAAGTAGTCGTCTAGTTTTACTATGCTCTTGTGTTGTCTCTGGTACTTTAATTATTTGTAGCTACTGGTATTTACTAATTTTTGGTGCAGAATTTATTCAAGGTCAGAATGCCTTAATAATTCTTGCTGGTGGCAAATTATTTGATGCAGCAACTGGTTCTGTAAGCTTTTTGCTGACAATGACCGGACATGAAAAATACATTGCCTTTAGTGTTGCTATAAGTGCCATGATTAATACCTTATTAAATATTTGGCTAATTCCTCAATGGGGAATTAATGGAGCCGCTATTGCTACTGCAATTACAATGATTTTAGTAAATTTATTAAATGTAATTTGGACTCAAAATAAAATCGGAATTAATCCTACTGCTTTCGGGAAAATCAACTAAAAAGATTATTTAGTTAGCAAAATAACGGCATCTAATTATGACATTACCTAATTTTTTAGTTATTGGTGCTCAACGTTCAGGCACAACTTGGTTGGATCAACAATTGAGATGCCATCCAAGTATCTATTTGCCAACTGTTCGTAAGGAAGTACATTTTTTTGATCGCTATTATGACCGAGGACTAGATTGGTATCAAAAATTTTTTCCTCCACAACAACAAGCTCATCAATATTCATGTATTGGAGAAGTAACGCCAGATTATATTTTTTACCCACAGGTTCCTGAGCTAATTAAAAAGCATCTTCCTCATTGTAAATTCATCTTAATTTTACGTAATCCTGTGGATCGCCTTTACTCTCAGTATGGTCACGCTATTCGAACTCGAAACTATTCCCAAAGTTTTGCCGAATTTATTCAGGATAAAAAAATATTTAATAGGAGTCTGTATGGACAGCAATTCAACAGGTTTTTACAATACTTTCCTTTAGAAAATTTCCTGGTTCTGGTTTTTGAGGAAACTATGCAACAACCAGAAACTACTCTAAGAAAAATAGCTAATTTTTTGGATATTAATAGTAATATTTTTGGTGATTTTGATACAAAATACAAAGTCAATCACTCTTATAAACCTCGCTTTAAAAATCTATATTCTCTGACACGTAAATGTTCTTGTTGGCTGAGACAAAAAGATTTAGATTGGGTACTTAACTATGCCAAGATTTTAGGTCTTAGCAAAGGTATTTTTGGAGCTGGTACACCTATGCCCAAGTTAGACGATGAAAGCCGTCATGCTTTAATTTTGCAATATGAAGCAGATATTGCAGATTTAGAAAATATTTTAGGCAGGGATCTTTCTATCTGGAGACTATAAGTGTTTGTTACTCACTTTCTAGATAGTTTTTAGATTAACTACAGTATTTCTTATAAAAATGAATTACCAACCAAAAAAGTTCTGTATTTTTACAACTCAAAGAAGTGGTTCAACGTGGCTAACAGAGTTATTAGATAGTCATCCGGAAACAAGAACATTTGAAGAGCTTTTTCTCTGGCGAGATAAGCATAGATGGTCAGACCCAAACATGAAAACTTTTTATGATTTTTGTCAGCAGAATGGTAATTATCGTCCCTGGATAATATTCCAATATCTAGATACTCTCAATAGTTATCCTGATGAACATGAAAAAATAGGATTTAAAATCATGTACAATCAGCTAGCACCACGACCAGAAATACTGATTAAGTTGGTACTAGATAAGTACAAAATTATTCATCTAGTTAGAAATAACTACCTTGATGTAATTATTTCGATTGCATATCAGAATCAGCACCAAATTAGTCATAGCAACACTAATTTAAGAACTAAAAAAGTTACTTTAGATCCATCATCCATATTGCAAAGATGTATTAAAGAGGAAAATAAAAGAATTATTGCTCATCTATTGCTGCGATTTTTACCAGTATCAGTTATAGAAGTAACATATGAATCTTTATGTATTAATCAGGATAAAGTTTTAGCTAAAATCTCTGATTTTCTAGATATTAATGTTTCTAATACTGGCTTTAGTAGTCAGCTCAAGAAAATTAATCAAGGTAGTTACCAAGACAAGATAGAAAATTATGTAGAGGTAAAAAAAGTTCTATCTGGCACTAGGTTTGAAAGATTTTTAAATGAAAAAAACTAGTAATTTCAATAATTTATCCAATCAATACAAACGGATTACTTTCTTAATTACTCGTCTAGATTATGGGGGAAGAGAAGTTCAATTAGTGCAACTGGCATCGCAACTCAAAAGTCAAGGTTGGCAGGTGCAGATTGTCTCTATGATTCCTCCCCAAGCTTTTACTGAAAAATTAATGGCTTTAGCAATTCCTGTTTTTTCTTTAGGGATGCAAAGGGGTATTCCTAATCTTGCAGCAATTTTTAAACTAGCTAAGATTGTAAGCAATTTTCAGCCCTATTTCTTACATAGCCATTTGGTTCATGCCAATTTGTTAGCTAGAACTACACGAATTTTTACTCAAGTTCCCATCTTGATTTCCACTGCGGGCAATATTAATGAGGGTAAACGTTGGCGTGAAATAGCTTACCGTCTAACAGATCCTTGGTGTAATCTTACTACTAATGTCAGTAAATTAGCAGTTGAAAACTACGTTAAAGTTGGTGCAGTCCCAAAGGACAAGATTGTCTATATTCCTAATAGTGTTGATACAGATAAATTTACTAATAATTTAGCAACAAGAATAAAAATAAGGCAAGAATTATCCTTGGGAGAAAATTTTGTTTGGCTGGCAGTTGGTCGTCTTGAAGAGCAAAAAGATTACCCTAATATGCTTGAAGCATTTTCTCAAACTAGCCAGATGTTTCCAGAAAGTTTATTACTGATTTGTGGAGCAGGTTCTCTGGAAAATGAATTAAAAAGTTTAGTAGATAAACTATCTCTACAAGATAAGGTCAAATTTATGGGAGTACGCAGTAATATTCCCGAAATTATGAATGGAGTGGATGGCTATGTGATGTCTTCTGCTTGGGAAGGTATGCCTGGAGTATTGTTGGAAGCCAGTGCGACACAATTACCTATTGTAGCTACGGATGTTAGTGGTAATCGAGAAGTTGTTGTACATAATACAACTGGTTTTTTAGTACCAGCGAAGAATCCAGAATCTTTGTTTCAATCGATGAAGAAGCTGATGGAAATGCCATTTTATGAACGTCAGAAACTTGGAAAACGAGGCAGAGAATATATTATTGCTAATTACAGCCGTGAACAAGGCTTAAAAAGATGGACTAAATTATATTTTCAATTGTTCCAATCTCAGGAATCCCAATTTTAGATACCTCCACTGAACTAGTGCTCTTTATTTGGTTGAGAAAATGAAAATACTTTTTATATCCTTTGAATATCCCCCCTATTCAGGAGGGATAGGAGAATATACATTTCAAATTAGCTCTAGGTTACAAAGAGATCACGGCTGTCAAGTTACAGTTTTAACCTCTAGTAATCACAAAGCAGAGAAAGTAGTATCTCAATTTGATGCGAGCCAAGTTCATCAAGTCTTGAGGTTTAAGGAAATGCCCTTGAAATTTACTAAATTGCCTTATTACTTGATTACATCTATATACCGTTTTTGGAAAACAGTAAAAACCTATATTGACCTGAAACCAGACCTGATTTTTGCTTGTGATAAGCCTTCAGCCAACTTAGCCTATTTTCTGCAAAAAATATGGAACATTAACTACGTAGTTATGGGTCATGGCTCAGAATTTTTGCAATTTTCGAACCTGTTTGCCACCGCGCTAAACCATGCAGATCATGTTCTCCTCAATAGTGATCTCTCAAAACACTATCTCACTAAAAACTTTAGTTATCCTCTGGATAAATGTAGTGTGATTCCCTTAGGTGCCGATGAAGCAATTTATCAAGATCGCGGTCCTAATTTACCCCAAGAAGTAGAAAAACTACGCCAAAAATTTGATATCTCCAAAGATACAACTGTTTTACTAACAGTGGGAACTGTTAGCCATAGGAAAGGGCAAGATTTAGTGATTAATTCTCTCCCTCAAATTATTAGCAAGACTGGCAAAAATGTTACCTACATAGTTGCAGGCAGATTAAGAGACCATAAAGTCCTCAAATATTTAAAACATCTAGGAGTTGAAAACAATGTAGTTTGCACGGATTTTATAGAACGAGAAACCCTACCAGCTCTCTATCACTTATCTGATATCTATATCCAGCCTTCCAGGCAATCAGAAAAAATCACTGAACTAGAAGGATTTAGTATTTCTACCTGTGAGGCACTGATGACGGATAATGCTGTAATTATTACCGAAAGCATGGGCATTAAAGATGTTATTGACCATGGTAGTACTGGCTTTATTATCAATGAAGATGATGGCAAAGCCTTAACTAAAATTGTTAGCGATTTAATTGAGGAACCTAACAAAATTAAAACTATTGCTACCCAAGGAAAAGCAATGGCAGATAGAGATTTAACGTGGAAGAAAACAGCACAGGACACCTTCTCTTTCCTAGAGCAAAACTATCAAAACTAAATTAATAAAAATAGTGAACACCTATCTCAAAACTAAACCAAAGATCCTCCATCTTATCACCCGTTTAGCTGTAGGAGGAGCTCAAGATAACACCCTGCTGACGGTAGAAAAACACAATCGCAACCAATACGAAATTCACCTTGCTTCTAACCCTCAAGGACATTGGTTTAATCGCGCTCAAAAAGTGGCTGATACCTTCCATTCACTGCCTAATTTAGTCAATCCTATCAGCCCGATTAATGACTTCAAAACCTTAGTCGAGCTTGTGCGATTACTGCGCCAAGAACAATTCGATATCATCCACACCCACAGCTCAAAAGCAGGTATTCTCGGTCGTATTGCTGCTCGCCTTGCCAGGATTCCTGTGGTTGTCCATACTATCCATGGTTTTCCTTTCCATGATTTTATGGCTGCATGGAAACGGAAATTTTATGTTACTATAGAGTGTATTGTGGGCGGATATACTGACTATTTAGTCACTGTTTGTGAGTTAAATCGCCAGCAAGCAAACAAACTAGGAATCTTAACCCAGGAAAAATCCCAGACCGTCTATAGTGGCATTGACTTTACTAAATTAGACCGTCATAGTAATTGTCAACAAACCAGAGAGCAACTGGCGATTCCTAAAGATTGGCACATAATTGTTATGGTAGGGCGTTTGGATGAGCAGAAAGCACCCTATTATCTTATAGAAGCCTTCGCTCAAGTTCTTAAGCAACTACCTCAAACCCTACTGTTACTCGTAGGTGAAGGAGAATTGCAATCGCGTTTGCAACAGCAAACTAAAACACTAGGCATTGAAAGTAAGGTAAAATTCCTAGGTTCTAGGGAAGATGTTCCCGAAATACTCAAAATTGCTGATATCTTTGCCCTTTCCTCTCTCTGGGAAGGTTTGGGTCGAGCCATGACAGAAGCTATGCTACTAGGTAAACCCGTAGTTGTCCCTAATATCTACGGTATTCCCGAAACAGTGCATCACAACGAAACTGGTTTGCTATTTCCTGCTGGAGATACAGAAAAACTATCCCACCATCTCATATATCTACTCCAAAATCCCCAGGAAAGGCAACGCCTTGGTCATAATGCCAAACAGCTTACCAGAAAATTATTTGACGCACAGATAATGACACAGCAAATTGAGCAAATATACGAACAATTGCTGAAAAAGAAGCACTCAGGAACTAAAATCCGACTTGAAACTCGCTCCACTGTATCCAGTAGCAATCCAAATTAAAGAGCGAATACAATCTCTTACTATACGTAATTTAGATTCCTTGGGATAGCCCTTTGATGGTACAGCAATAGGAGTAATCGCGATTCCTCGACTACCAAAAATTAAAGTAGCAATCGCCCGCGATCGCGCCATATGATAATCGGAAGTGATTAAATAAAGATGTTGTATCTCTTGCTCAGAAAAATATTCAACGGTGCAAGTGAAGTTAGTTACCGTATCTGTAGGACAAAAATCATAATTAACTTGCTCCTGAGAAATCCCCTCTGTACGAAAAACTTCCCCATTCTCCTCATAATTAATCGGGTAGTCAGAAACCCAAATATCTAATTCTGGATGGGAATGTGCAAACTTAGCAGCGAATCGGAATCGCTTTTTATTACCCCCAAGAACTAAAATCGCCTCTGGTTGCGGTGCTTGATGGCGTGCAATAGCTAACCTTAAGGGAATAATACCAGCTAAAAGTACTCCCGCAGCCACCAAAGATAGCCAGAAATTGCGTCGTCTTACTTTCACTTTCCAGAACTTATAGTACCCCTTTGCAGGTAAATCTTTTTTACTCACAATCTTCCTCTATATATTCGCTATCCCTTTCCTGCTTCTCTCTCCTCTTTATTTTTCCTAGAAGAAGAAAGTAAACACACACAAGCGATACAAATCCCCTAAATAATATCTCCCTCTGCTACCCCTGCTACCCCTGCCTCCCCATCTCCCTACCCTTCCAATCTAAAAAAAAATCCCTCTCTCATCCACCCACCTTAGGGGGATGAAACACTTGAAAACCTAATACATATACATAGCAATCGTGAAAACTATCCTCGTTACAGGCGCAACCGGATTCATCGCGAGTCACCTTCTACCCATTTTGCATCAACAAGGTTGGAAAATTGTCGCTCCAGTGCGTCACCATTTCCAGCAAACTCCCGTGATTCCCCTCAAAACCGTTGTTGTGGGTGATATTGATGGGGAAACTAGTTGGCAAAAAGCTCTTGAAGGAATCGATACTATCATCCATATGGCAGCATCTGCCCACAATATACATAATGGTAACACACCCGAATCGATAGCGCAATTTTTCCAAGTAAATACCCTAGGAACAAAAAATCTCGTTCAACAAGCGATACAAGCAGGTGTTAAGCATTTTATTTTTATCAGTTCCATCGGTGCAATGGCTACCCTCAGCAATCGCATCCTCACCGAAAACTCCCCCTGTCAACCAGATACTCCCTATGGACGTAGTAAATTGCAAGCAGAGCAAGCTTTAATCGAGTTAGCTAACTCTAGCACTATGGACTGGACAATTGTGCGTCCGACTCTAGTATATGGTCAAGGTAATCCTGGCAATATGGAGCGCCTGATTAAATTAGTGGAGAAAAAATTACCCTTACCCTTTGGCTCTTTAAATAATCGTCGCAGCTTCGTTTATGTGGGTAACTTGGTAAGTGCGATTACTACCATTGTCACCCACCCCCAAGCCAGTAAACAAATTTTTCTCATCAGCGACGGCGTAGATATTTCCACAACACAACTGATTATCCAAATTGCCCAGTGTCTCGAATTACCCTATCACCTTTTACCAGTAACCATGACGCTACTAACATTAGCTGGTTATCTGGGTGATGCAACACAGATGGTAACTCGGCGCAATTTTGCTCTTAATAGTGAAACTATTAGGCGCTTAAATGGTTCCCTATGGGTAGATAATAGCAAAATCTGTCAAACTCTCAATTGGAAACCACCCTATACTTTTGAGGAGGGATTGAGATTATCTTTGGTGGGAAAATAGGGATTTGGGGAAATTAAATATCAGCTAAAACTTCACAGAGAATTATAACTAAATAGAAGCAGCAACATCTCTGGCTTAGCTTGAACATTTCTTCCTTGAGATTAGACTAAATAGAGTTACCCTGGAAAATTTAACCAGTAGTATCGCTCCCCAGTTTTCTAATTCTAAGAAATGCAGCTACCTAGATTGTTACTGCTTCTATTTTTGTACGAGACAGATGTTAATTGGAACAGCGTATGTACCTCTTAAACTACTAACTGTGAACCTCGCTGCTATATCTGCCAGGTAAGCTTTTCAGCTTCAATTATTAATTTAGCACCATTTAGTCTAGCCTAAGACAACTAGTAACTAAACTTTACTTTTAACAAAGTAATTGCCACAGATAAATCCTCTAGTGCAGCAAACTTTTTAGTCTCTGAAAACCGTGAATTTAGCAGTATATTGCACCTTAATGCAGGATTTAGAGCTAAATCGAAACTTACTATCACCGAAAGGGTTGGGAAGCCCATTTTTTAAAAGATGGGACCGATAGCCGTCCGCCGCTTTGTTATTTGTTATTTGTTGTTTGTGGTTTGACAAACAACCAACAACTAACAACAAACAACACGAAATCCTCCGTGCTTTAGCCGGGGGATGAGTTAACTACTGCTAGCTTGGTGCGAGAGGCAAAGACACAAGCAAATTCTAGAATGTGGTCAGCTTAAGCGCTGCAGTTCTATAGGGCTTGTCTGAGCGTTGGTCAATTAGCGATTTCTCTCGTGCAATGCGACGTGTTAAAGAGGGAGTCGTTGCGATTAAATTAGAGATTTGGTCAGTTCCCGTAGCTGGCATTAACCAAATTTTGTTCCCAGAACCTCCTGTTTTCTGTATTGGGAAGATAATCCTGGAAGATGGATAAGAAGTATTAGGAGTATTGGGTGAAGCGATAATTTTTACTAGGGAAATAAAAATTACTCAATAGGGTGATTGACGCGATTATTTGCGAGAAGTAGCTTAGAAGGCTTAGTTAAAAAGCGCCCAGTTTAATAGGCCTTTTTTCTCCAGGATACGGAGATGTAAAATTTGACATCTATACAAGGGTGGAAGATTAATCATTTTAAATTTTAACAAGATTTTAATAAATATTTTCTACTAAAAATAGTTAGAATTAGATGGCTAAAAAATAAAGCACAAGGGACATTGAACATCAATTCCAAGAATATTTGAACTAGACACTTGCTCGTAATATTGAGGATACGAATAAACTACATATTTATGTTTTTTTAATCAGCAATATTGACGCTACTAGTTCTCGAACAACAAAAATTGATTCAAATTCGACACAGGAGAAGAGTTGAAATGGCAAATACAGGACTCGATTTAATCAACGCGATTGTAGCAAATCCAATACTTATGGGACTTGACAACTGTCCTGCGGTACCAGCTCAAATGAGTTGTGCCGTTTATGGTTCTGTGCAAGACGATTCTGGTTCAGGTACGCATATTCAGAATAATTCCAGTATGCAAAAAGATATCAATATCGCTGTTGGTTTCGGTGGCGCGAATTCAGAGACAGCAGTTTGGCATTTTCTTTTAACACCTGTCCATCACTTCGTCGTGATACCATGGTACAAGTCAAATGTTCCCCAAGGACAAGTCTACACGGTGTTCATGGCTTATGAGAACAAGTATTCTGTGGGGCAGTATGTTAATGGTACAGGTGGTATTGCGCCTACTCCCGGAGGGAAGGGCTATAAGACAGAATGGTCAGTAAGCCAACTCTCAACAATGTTTTCTGACCTTTTGACAAAGTCTACGGCTTGGGAGGAATACTTTGGTAAAGTTGGTCAAGCCCAGGCGACGAAAATAACTTATTGGAAGTACAAAATTACAACCCTGACATCTGCGATCACTAATGTGAATGCATACAAGAAACTATGCACATAAATAAGATCAACTAACAATCTAATTTGAATAGATAACCGAGGTTATCTGAAAAGTCTCTTCCTAAATTAATGCCCCTAAATCCTGCAAATTTAGGGGACTTTCAATTATCCTCCTCCATTCTGGGGGGGGTTTGGGAACATATCAAACTAAATAAGCTTCTTGGTGAGTTTTGATAACGCAATCAGACATTGGTTTGGCTATACACATTGACATCCTCCCCGGCGTGAACGCACGGGGATTCCAATCTATCCAAACAACGAAAGTTGAGTGAATTCCTGGTGGGTTGACGTTTCACTGAATGCTGCTTCTAAAGGCAGAAGTCTTACGCCCTTCTCCACGCCCGTTTGGAGTCTCCCGAAGCCCTCCGGCGACTTTAATATTTATGGCTGCGTTAATATCCCGGTCATGGATGGTTTCACAATTTAAGCATTGCCATTCTCTGATATTCAGGTCTAATTTTCCACCCTTGAATCCACAAAAAGAACAGGTTTGACTAGTGGGTTCCCCTCTGTCAATTACACGAAAATCGCGACCATATTTTTCTGCTTTTGCTTCGAGAAATGTTCTAAATTCTCGCCACCCTAAATCACTTATTGCTCTGGAGAGTTTGCGATTTCTTACCATTCCTGATACATTTAAATCTTCCAGGATAATTGTTTGGTTTTCACGTATTATCTCTGTGGAAAGTTTGTGCAGGAAATCACTTCTCAAATCTTTGATTTTGGCGTGAAGTTTCGCAACTTTCAGTCTTGATTGTTCATAATGTTTTGAACCTTTTTTCTTTCTGGATAGATTACGTTGCAGTTTTCTTAATCTTTTGAGGTTTTTCTTTAACGGTTTTGGTGCATCAATTTTCTTTCCTGTGTCAAATGTGGCAAATGTTTTAATTCCTAAATCTATACCAATGGTTTTATTTGTTGGTTTTGCTGGTTGTTTTTCAATCCCAACTACAAAACTGAGAAAATATCTATCTGCACAGTCTTTAATTATGGTTACTGATGATGGTACAGATGGTAGTTCCCTTGACCACACTGGCTTGACTATCCCAATCTTGGCTAGATACACACCACTGTTGTTAATGGAGAAGGCATTACGAGTTAACCTTGCTGTTTGCTTATTTCTTCTTTTCTTAAACTTGGGACTTTTAATTATTTTCCCTTTTCTTTTTCCTTGAACAGAGTGGAAAAAGTTTTTATAGGCTACTCCTAAATCCCTCAGTGATTGTTGTAATGCTACACTAGAAACTTCAGACAACCAAGCTCTTTGTTCTGTCTTTTTTGCCTGAGTTATTACCCTTGTTGATAGTTCACTTGTTTTTGGTAGTTTGTCAGACTTTTTACACAATGCTAATGCATCGTTGAATACTACTCTCACACAACCAAATAGTTGAGCAAGGCTCTTCTTTTGTTGGTTTGTAGGGTAGAAACGATATTTATAGCGTGCTTTCATCGAGGATGGTAAAACTTACCTATATTATTATTGCTATTTTACAGTGAAAAAATCATAGAAAAAAGGGGATTTCGTTGCGCCGTAAACGGCGGGGTTTTAGACCCTTGATTTTTTGATAATACCCACCCTTTTTCTATCTGCTCATCATCTAAGAAACTTTGATATTCTTGATCAACCTCTCCTTCCACCATTCTTCCAGCACAACTAGAACAAGCACCAGCTTTGCAAGAGTAAGGTAATTCTATACCCTGGTCTTCTGCTACCTCAAGTATAATTTCATCTTCAGGGACTTAAATGGTGACATCTATTTCAGGAGGTTTCTTTTTCTTGCCTTTGATTAGTCGCACTTTGTAAGTAGCAGTCATTGTTTAGTTAGATCCTTGTTTGTTTCGTTCTCCTCGGCCCCTGATTTTAGCAAAGATAGGGTCTAGTTTGGAAGTTGTAAAGATCTAGCAAGATTTTTGTCTAATTGTTTAATTTGTAAATTGTTTCTCAGAAACATATTTTTAGACAGGAATGGATTATTCGTGTGTAAAAATGCATAGTTAATAAGCGTCTGGCATAGTGCAAGATAACTGCTTATTATTGATGATTAAATCATCACAGAGAGTGCAATCACTTTCTACTTTTAACCGGAGAATGCAGCAAATTAACCAACCCTTTGAGAAAAATTTAGTCCTAGTAGGTGGTGGACATAGTCACGCCATTGCCATGAGAATGTGGGCAATGAATCCTATAGCAGGTTTACGGGTAACTCTAATTACCGATACCTCCCACACGCCCTATTCGGGTATGCTACCAGGTCATGTGGCTGGTTTTTACAGCTTTGCCGAAACTCACATTGATTTGCGCCGTCTGACTCAATTTGCTCAGGTAGAGATGTATTTAGATCGCGCCATTGGTTTGGATTTAGAGCAACAGCAGGTAATTTGTCAGCACCATCCTCCGGTAAATTTTGATTACCTATCTTTAGATATTGGCAGTACTCCCGCTACAATTTCTGTTCCAGGAGCCAAAGAATATGCGATCGCAGCTAAACCTGTACCCCAATTTTTGCAGGCTTGGGAAAAAATAATAGCACAGGCAACGCAGCAGCCACAACAGCCCTTAAGTATAGCGATTGTCGGTGGTGGCGCTGGTGGTGTGGAGTTAGCATTAAATATGCAAAATCGTTTGCAGCAAATATTATCACCCAAACAACTTACAATTAACCTATTCCATCGCCATCAGGAATTATTATCTGGTCATAATCGCTGGGTAAGGCAACGTTTACAATCTATTCTACGCCAGCGAGGTGTGAAACTGCATCTAGGGGAAGTGGTAAGTGAAGTTTTGCCCCAAGGAGTAGTCTGTGCTTCTGGTTTGAGTGTAGACTCGGACTATACATTTTGGGTTACCCAAGCCTCTGCACCTAGTTGGATTAAAGCCTCTGGTTTAGCTACAGATTCCCAAGGCTTTGTGTTAGTGCAAGATACTCTGCAATCCGTTTCCCATCCCCAGGTATTGGCGGCTGGTGATATTGCAACTATGGAAAACTATCAACGCCCTAAAGCAGGGGTATTTGCAGTGCGTCAGGGTAAACCTCTATTCGAGAATTTACGCCATCTATTTTTGGGAGAAACCCTAGAACAATATATCCCACAATCGCGCTATCTAGCTTTAATTGGCACTGGAGATAGACAAGCGATCGCTTCTTGGGGTAATTTAGGTTGGCAATCGCCTCTTTTGTGGCGTTGGAAAGATCGCATTGATCGCAAATTCATGACTCAATTCAGCGATTTACCCGCCATGAATTTGCCCAACAATTCAGACTTACCGACAATGTATTGTGCTGGCTGTGGTGCTAAAGTTGGTAGCACTACGCTGCAACAAGCACTGCAAAAACTTAATCTAACTAGCGATCCAAACATTATTATTGGTTTAGATACACCCGATGATGCAGCGGTGGTACAAATACCCCAGGGTAAATTATTAGTACATACCATTGACCACTTTCCAGCTTTTATTAATGACCCCTTTATCCTAGGTCAAATTACCGCCAATCATTGCCTCAGCGACATTTGGGCGATGGGTGCAACCGCCCAAACAGCCCTTGCTATAGCCACAATTCCCCACGGAGTGCCAGCACAAGTTGCAGAAATACTCTACCAACTCCTAGCTGGTGCAACCAAGGTGCTACAAGAGACGAAAACAGCTTTGATAGGGGGACACACCACAGAAGGCGATCAATTATCCTTTGGCTTAGCCTGTAATGGTTTTGTAGCCAAAGAAGACTTATTACCCAAAGGGGGAATGAAACCAGGACAAGTACTAATTCTCACCAAGGCCCTAGGAACAGGAACCATCTTAGCAGCAAATATGCGCTATCAAGCCCAGGGAT
>CAZWGS010000018.1:51049-53754 GCA_964633315.1 uncultured bacterium
ATTGTTGATGGTGAATTGTTAATAGTGGATTGTTGATGGTGAATTGTTAATAGTGGATTGTTAATAGTGGATTGTTGATGGTGAATTGAGCAATTGGAAGTCAACAATTAGCACCTACTCATTTCTCGGTGTAAGATAACCTATCTTTTAGAGTTGGTTTCTAGTGTTTTATTCATGTTTTTTTGCTTTTTTGAATTTGTATTCTTCTGACTGGAAGACTGGAAGGGAGTAAGAGAAAAAATAAGAATTTTCCTGCTCTTAGGTACCAATAAAACTCATTACTTATTACTCATTACTCATTACTTACGCCTGATGTGAATAAAAAAAAGAGTCTACAGCTATAGGCTTTCAAGCTTTGTTCAAAATTTGTTTTACAGACTATGGACGTAATAACTGTAGTTTTGGTAATCAATTCACATCAGACGTTACTTATTACTTATTACTTATTACTTATTACTTACTCTCCCCCATCTCCCTACTAACTAAAGCTCCTCTACTCGATCCTTTTTCTTCTGTTCCATCACCAGAGGAATTCTTTGCTCTTGTTTTGCCTCTTCAATCGCCAAAGGCACCTTCACGGGCTCTGGCAATTCTACCAACTTCGCTGGCTCTTCCACAACCTTAGGCTGTAGTGAGGGTAGGGGTTCAGGCAATTCTAACCAATGGCTAGCCACAGGCAAAGTTTGCTCCAAATCATCCAAAGGTCGAGGAATCATCATGATAGCGTGCAATTCCCCAATTTTCTCCGCCTCATACATCCCCGCTTCCACTGCTACAGCAACATTCGCCACGGTACCCCGTACAATCGCAGTACACAAACCATCTCCGGTTTTAGTATAGGATTCGAGATATACTTCCGCCGACTTGAGCATAGCGTCAGCAGCACCTACCATCGCCGGGAAGCCCCTCGTTTCTATCAATCCTAGGGCTTGGTTACTCAGCCGACTTCGACCTTGTTGACGGGCAATATCCATCATGCGATTGCCAATAGGAAAAATTGCTTCCAAATTGGGCAGGGGACGCGGGATAATAGACTTAGAGACTAACTGACCAAATTGCTGTGCTGTTTTGGCTCCTTCTTCAACCGCCAGACGCACATCAGCATAATTACCTCGTACAATTGCCGTACAGTAGCCACCGCCAATTTGTTCATAACCGACTAAAGTAACCCCCGCAGACTTAAGCATCATATCCGCAGTACCAACAATAGCGGGGAAACTTTTGGTGGAAACCAAACCCAGAGACTTTTGATCTAGGTTAGGCGTTTGCTTGTAAAACTTCTTGTGGGCGTTGAGTTTGGCGGTGGTTTCTAGTCTAGACATTTAAAATGACTCTTAGAAGCTAAAAGATAGGCTGAGGCGATGGAACTTTTCCCTTTATATTAAGCTAGTATATCCTTTAAAAATTAATTAATACTTAAACTGGTAGCCTCAATCCCTGGTAAATGTTAAGCAGAGTACATTTTTACCTGAACTCCCATGACTGAACAATCCGTACCAAGTCCAGCTTCACTGTCTACTGAGGAAGCACAAGAGTTAATCCATTCCTTACTCCACAAAGAAGGAAACTGGGTAGATTGGGGGAAAAAATGTCAACAATTGCAAAAAGCAGGCTACAAAGCTCAAGATATTTTTGAAGCCACTGGTTTTCAAGGTAGCCAACAAAACTTAGCTATTGTAGCGGCTCAGGTATACGAAAGCCTAATCAAATCCCAAGCCTCCCAAGACCTGCTTAACTACTTTAGCGGACCACGCAGCGACGTGCTCCACGAGTTCCGTATTCTCAAACAAGAACAAAGATTAGCCGCTGCACAGTTAGCAATGTCCAAAAAGCTAGACGTGGACGGTGCACATGAAGCAGCCAGGGCGATTCAGCATTTTTCCCGCCTCTCCCAACTACCAGAAGGATTTGCGGATCACCCAGGCGATGCCCTAGCCTACAAATATTGGCGTGCTGCTAGAGGTAAAAAAGACTTATCAGCACGTTCTCGTTTAATCGCCCAGGGTTTAAAATTTGCCTACTCCCCCAGCGCCAGGGAAAAAATTGAGCAACTCCTTACCGACTTTACCGTAGTCCCCAAGCGTCAGGCTCCCTTGCTACCCCTGTATCGCCTGGAGTCAGAAGCAGAATTACCGCGTATTATCCCAGTTGCTGGTTCTTTTCCCTTAAAACGTGAGCAATTAGAGCAAATTCCTGCAATTGAAGCAGTTGAACCTTTCCGTTTAGTAGAGTTTTCTGGAAATGGTACCTTTGTTCCTATTCCCGGTTGGCAAGTAGTACTCAAAGCAGAAGATCCTGTGGCAATTATGTCTCAAAGTGACACTCTGCCCAAACCAATTCCTGGTAAAACCGAACAGGTAGTTGTGGTGGTAGATAGAAAGGCTTTAGATTGGGACGTGAATAGTTACTTTTTGGTAGATCACGGTGAGAATCTAGAGTTGCAATGGTCTGAAGAGAAACCCGAAGCACCAATTATCGGTAAAGTTGTTCTAGTATTGCGACCAAAGAAAATTCTCGATGAAAATGTAATTACAGAGCCTTGGCAAATGGATGATTAATCATCGCCAAAAAAAAAAGAGCCCGGATTCCACGCCTATCGTAAGCATCCCATATTGCTGCTACTTCCGTCCTGACAAGGTTTGGGCGTTGCGATTGCATGGGTCCGAGCATTTATTACAATAACACAAATGGGGAAGTTGGGGAAG
>CAZWGS010000018.1:53854-55029 GCA_964633315.1 uncultured bacterium
GGGGAAGCAGGGGAAGCAGGGGAAGCAGGGGAAGTTGAGGAGATGATGTGTAGCATTATTTTTTGTACTTCAGATTACATTCACAATCAACAATCAACCATCAACAATTAATCGCAGTTGAAACAAAGGTTAGAAGAGTAATTTAAAAACAATCAAAGTAAATTCCTGGCTTTCAATTGCAGATAACGATCTACCAATTGATCGCTAATTTGGTCTACAGGCGCATCTAAAACCAAAACCCCTCGCTGCTTGAGTTTGGCAAAAGCAACTTGACGCTGAGAGAGTAAATCCAGGGCGACAGCGCGAGTATAAGCTGCTTCCACTTCTACCTCAGAACAATTATGAGCCAGGTAATCTACTTGAGGATCGCGCAGAGCAACGCAAAAAGGCAAGTAACGTGGAGTTAGGCGAGACATAGCCGCTAATAGTTCCGCAGAAGCGGTAACATCAACTAAATCGGTAATTAAAACAACTAAAGCACGCCTGGTTTGCCTAGTTACCAACCTAGTCACAGCACCAAAATAGTCTGGTTCCAGCAATACTGGTTCAATGGGCGTGAGACGTTCCACAAGGCTAGATAGCTGATGCTGTCCGCGTTCTGGCGGAATCCAAGTAGTTACATCGCGATCAAAAACACCAACACCAACCTTATCACCGCGATTTAAACCAGCCAAAGCCAGGGAAAGAGTCGCATTTAAACCCCAGTCAAAGCGACGCATACCCTTAACTGTTGCAGTCATCAAACGACCTCTATCTAGGAGAATAATTAGAGTTTGCTCCTTTTGTGGCTCCAAAACTCTTACCAGAGGACGAGAACGCCGCGCGGTGGCTTTCCAATCAATCATACGGGTATCATCACCAATACCATACTCTCGCAACTCTGCAAACTCCGTGCCAATGCCAATGCGCCTTGCTTGACGCATAGTCCCACTATTAGCGATCGCCAGACGAATAGAAAGAGATTTTAAACCCACCAAATCTGGATACACCGCCACCTTTTGCGTCGCCGCAACTTGCCAATTATGCCAAGCTAAACCCCAACTCCCCAACTGACGCACCTGAATATCTCCCCAGGTAAACTCGCCACGTTGATGGGGATGAACGCTATAGCTAAGTTCTCTGGTACTATTTGGCTCCACTTCTCCTGCCAAAGTGGTAGTAGAAACAGCTAACTC
>CAZWGS010000019.1:0-51043 GCA_964633315.1 uncultured bacterium
TCATTACAGCCAACGACACCTCAGGAAAGAATAAGGGTTTGACCCCCGTTTTTCGGAGTCTGATAAAAGGGAGGATATAAATGGGTAGTATGGAGGAACTCTGGGAAAGGGCAAGCCAATCGGGAAGGCAATGGACCTTTTTTTATCTAAAAAACATGAAATTTGAGTTTACCTAAGGAGTGTTGTTTATTCCCAAAACTACTAAAAATAACAACTTGATAATCGCCTGATTCTGGAAAGTGACAGGATATTTTGCTGGTTCCTCCTGCATTGGTTTGAGTATTGCACGGAACAGGATCCTGTTTTGTCTTCGTAGATTTATTTTTACCTAACCATCTCCAAATTAAAAATTTTTCTTTTGGTAATTTGGTAAATCCAGCTATTATTTTCTTATTGTAATTAGGACTACTCTTAATCTCAACTACAGCGTTTGTTTGCACATTAGTTTTATATTCAGTGGGTGCAATAAGTTCTAAACCTTCAGCAAAAAACTGGGGTGTCAGAATCGGCTTTCGTTCAAAAGTATTATGATTTATACTTGAATCTGAAAGTTGCCAGTTATCAAGGTGAGGAAAATGACTCAAAATCATTGTCTCAGGAGGAAGCATCAGGTAATCTGAGCGATATGGAAATGAAGGATTGCTACTGCTATCCCAGGTAGTATCGACTAATTGCCAAGAGTCTCCAATTTTGACAGCATTCCAAGCATGAAGTGTCCAGTCATACTTACCTTTTATAAACTTTAATGTCTCAGAAATGACTTCTAAGGGAACTGAATCTCTACGAACTTTTCCCTCAATATAAGCAACATCTAAACCTATACTTCTTCCCAGTGCTTGAAAGAGTTTAGCATAACCTTCACACACTGCTTTGTGAGTGTGAAAAACAGTTTGAGCATCTTGTTTAGGTCGTTTTCCTGTTTGCAGTACTTCTGAATCATAGGTTACTCTGTCAACAACGTAGTCATGCAAGGCTTTGACTTGTAAGTATGGATTTGGTTCTTTCTCAGCAATATATTCTGCAACAGATTGAATACTTGTTTCAACATTTTCTGGTAGATTAGCAACAATTGGACTAATTATTTTATGCTCATTCCAAGGCCAAGGTGAATCTTCTCTAGGAGGTGTTGGATTTTTGAGTAAACCCACTATTAAGTTGTCCAGCGGGTGCGGATATGCTTGATAAGTTAATCCTGCTATCAGTAGAGTTAATCCTAATAAGTGTTTATGTTTAATTTTTGGCAACTTGATAGTTTCGTTATTGCTGTAATTAGACAAATAATCTTTAATTCTCTTTTGATTCAAATAAAAAACTAGAGCAACAATTAAAACTAGTACAACAGTGATTAAAAAAAATTGTTCAATAGTCTGCTCTTGATTCAATAAGTAGATAATAATTATTGTCAGAACAACAAGCATGAAATAGATAATATTTCTAATTCTTGTCCGTCTACGAAGTTCCTGCTGAAACCTACTTTCAAAATTTTCAGACATGAAAACACCCTGTAGAGCAATGATTTTGCTCTATTAAATGACAATGGAAACCAAAACAACGAATCAATTATTGGTTTCTCAAGCTAATTTATTTTTCTACCAATATTATAACTATTTTTTTAATCGCCCTTCTGTAAAATTGGCTCTAAAATCGCACGATAAACTAACCACTCTTTTTGTGCTTCTGGCTGAGATTTAGCGCCTTTTTCGAGCAAAATCACGCCATTTTTAAAACCAGTAATTCCATACTCGCCATCGCTAGTAATTGTGTCAATTTGACGCGTCATATCTCGCAGTAAGTTGCGTTCATGTTTGGAAGATATTTCGTAGCGTCGTAGTTGCCATAGATCTGCCAGGATATAATCTACCTTAATTACTTCCTCTGCATCGTTGCGTATTTCTAGTGCTGGAAAACGGATGATTTCCCTACGCCCCGATAAATGAGGCACAATGTAGGTAGTGGTAGAAACTGAGGCTGATTCAGGGATTTGCGCCATTAATGAGCGAATTTCGCTGCTACGTCGCCATTGTTCCCCAAGAGAAACATGAACCCAGGGTTGAATTGAATCGGGAACGATAAAATATAAGGCACGATTAGTGGTACTGTCGGTGAAGGTAAAGACTACTGTTAAAGTAAGACAAAACATCCACAAACGACGCGCGCGATTGCTTATTTGACGGGGGTGGAGAGTTTCTTTTGGTTGATAGAAACTTAGTAAACCCTGTCCTCCCCACCATAAGATAGCACCGTAACACAGTCCAGGTACAACACTCATTGCATAGCGGATACTGATCGCAAGGACAGAAACTCCTTTGCCCAGAAGGAGTTTGAGGAGGGGAAATCCTGATATCATCCAACTAGCAGGAGAGATTGCAGGGATAAAGGCAAAGGGTAGTAGTTGTCCTAGTAAGTATTTTACGGTGCGATCTAGAGGTGTGATTAATTCTTCTAGTAATAGCCAGGGTTGACTCACCATAGACCAAATTATATCTAAGCTAGAGGCTTCATCTCCCTCTACATACTGCCCAAATCGCTCGAGCATAAACCGTTTTGAGATATCATCGGAGAATAGGGGCATAATTAGGTTTGTCAATACTACTATGTAGCCAAAACTGAGGAGACAAACTATTAGTCCGTTGCGGGGATAGCGTTTACTGATGATGAGATAGACACCAATACCAAATAGAGTAATTCCACTATCTTCGCGTACTAGCAAGGTTAACGCACATAATAGCCAAAAAAGCCACCACCAACGTCTTTCCATAGCTAGTAGTAGGGAAAATACAAAGAGAGGAATTTGGGAGATATCGTGGAAGTTGCCCAGGGTAGGACCTAAAATGGCATTGGCGCAGTAGAAACTGATGGTAATCATTCCTGCTACCATTGGTATGACATACTCCCTTGCCAATGCATATAGCACTAAACCAGCAGCAGTAACCAAGACTACCATCAAAACCGAGAGGGTAGCTGGATGGGGGAAAATTGCATATATGGGTAGCCATAGCAGCAATGCAGGGGTAAAATGTTGTCCGAGACGATGGTAGAAAACTTCTGGTACTTCGCCACTGTGGACAACGTTGGTGGATAGTTGTGAAGAGAGGGAACTCTGGAAGAAACGTCCATGTAAGTTATTCCAGAATACCTGATTAAAAATTCCTTGATCGTAGGAAGAATAAAATGTGTAGTGACGATGCAGGATAAGTATTAGGGTAACGGAAAAAAATATTATTGCTCCTATAATCGCAAGATTTAGTCCTGGGTTTCTAGTAAATTTTACTGACATTGCTGACTCATGTGCCCGTTGTCCATGGAGAATATTATCCACTATGATCTACACACCAACACGAAAAATGACTAAGCCTATGGGTTATCACTAGGCTAGTTTAAAGCTTTGTTTAAAATTTACGTATAACTGTTGAAGTTTAGCTAAAGATGTGATTATGCCTGCGGAAACTCAGAGAAATTACTAGTAGGGAGAAACATAGTAATTACGTAATCCTACAGATGACATGAGTTCTGTAATCTGGAACGATTCTTCTTCGCAAGAAAACCATGAGTGTGTCACCTTGCCAGCAGAAGCCGCTAAGTGTGCTTTAGTAAAGACAACTGGTAATTTATCTTCTCCCCTAACTCCCCAATCCCAAGCTAAGCAAACACCTGCGCCAGTTTGTGAGGTTGAGGAAACGCAGATTCTACCTAAAAAGCTAATTCCAGGATCGCCTATTGAGAAAACACCGATTCCATTTAAAAGGCCACTTCCAGTATCGCCTGCTGTGAGTAATGCGCCAACCTATCTCCTTCCCAACAAAAAAACGTTGGCGAAGCAAGCTAGTACTATAGTTTGTGGTGGCTTTGTGGCTATATTCATCACTTCAAGTTTTAGTTTAATTTATTTTTTGTGCCAACAATCTCTTTCTACCTCCACCGTCACACCGATACATCCTATGACGCTACCTTATATTTCTAGTTCCCAGGAGTGCGAAAGACGAGATAAAATTTGGCAGGATGGAGAATGTCTGGATTACGATGTGGATAGTCAATTTCCTGAACCAGTTTCTAATTCTAGGGAATTGTCAGAGAAAGTCAAACACTGACTCCCTCAATTTCTCTATCTGTTAAATCATATAATTCTCGCAGTTGCTGCAATTTATCCTTGTCTGCATCCCACAAACCCCTACCATTGGCTTCTAGCATTCTCCCAATAATATTGCGAAACGCTTCTGGATTCGCCTCGCGTAGTTTCTGCGCCATTTCTGCATCCAAAGCGTAGGTATCGGCTGCTTGATCATATACCCAAGCATCGCGGAAATCTACGGTACCACCCCAACCGACTAATGCTGTCATGCGTTGGGAGATTTCGTATGCGCCACCGGAACCCTGATTGACCATGGATTCTGCCCATTTTGGATTTAGGAGCTTAGTGCGGTATTCTAGACGTAGGAGATTTTCTAACTTGCGGGGTGTGGTGTCGTTGGAGAAGCTTTCCACAAAGGAAGCATCAACTTTTTTACCGCTTTGGGCTTCGGCTGCTTGTTTAAGTGCGCCTGTATTAGCATAGTATTCTTGGATGTCGGTTAAACCATATTCCACGGAATCGATTTCCTGGACAATTTGATCGCTCGTTTGCAATAATTGCTGTAGAATCTCTGGACGTGCTTCTCCTTTATCCTTGCGTCCATAGCTAAAAGAATTGCGTTTCGTCCAAGTATCCCCCAACTCACTAGCGTTTTCCCAGTTTCCATCCACCACTTGATCATTAACTAGGGAACCAAAATCCCCTGCTGGATTGGAAAATAGTCTCGCAGCAGCATTGGTTACTCCTTGCGCTTCTAAAGCTAGGGCGTGTTTGCGAATAAAATTATTTTCCTCCGATTCCTCTGCTGTGGCGGCGCGTTGAAACAAATCGTCTAACAACTCAATAATATTGACGAAGGTATCGCGGAAAATACCAGACAAATTACCCAAAATATCAATCCGAGGATGTCCAACTTCCTCCAGAGGTTGCAACTCGTAGCGTACAATTCTTCCTGTACCTTCCTTTACTGGTTGCGCGCCTACCAACTCTAGTAGAATCCCCAAAGATTCACCCTTAGTTTTAATCGCATCTAAACCCCAAAGCATCACTGCTACGGTTTCGGGATAGGTTCCCTTCTCCTCCAAATGCTGCTGAATAATCTTCTTTGCAATTTCCCTTCCCCTAGCATAGGCTGCAGGTGAGGGCATACGATAGGGGTCTAGGGCGTGAATATTTCTTCCTGTGGGTAAAACGCCAACTCCATCACGCAACAAATCTCCTCCTGGCGCAGGTGGTATATATTCTCCATTTAGTCCCCGCAATAAATTCGTCATTTCATCGCCAGTTTGCAGCAACAATTCCCGAATTTTTTCTGCTTCCTCTGTAACCCATTCACTACCAAAATAAGCTTCCAAATAGGATTGCAAAGCTTCCTCTGTTGGTGTTTCTCCTAAAGTATGTAAACCAGAAGAAAAGAGCCTTTCCTCCACTACCTGCAAATACTCGTAAACCTCAACAAAATACTGATTAACAGCATTTTTACTAAACAGTTTCGCATTCTCCACATTAAAAGCAATCCCTAACTCTCTCCCCTCCACAAACGGACAATCGCGATCAATTCCCGCATCCACAATTTTCTGGCAAATTGCCTCTTTTAGCGCGTAATTTTTTTCTGGATCTTCGCGATACTCAGCAATTAATTCCCGCAACGCCATCAACTCCTTATACAATCCCGCACGTCCATAGGGAGGAATATTATGGGAAATTAGCACCCCATAACCGCGACGCTTCGCCAGAATAGATTCCGAAGGATTATTCGCAGCATAAATATAGAGATTGGGCAAATTTCCTAACAAAATATCCGACCAAGAATAGCCCGTATTTCCTAAAGGCGATCCTGGCAACCATTCCACCGTACCATGCATGCCAAAATGTACCACCGCATCGGCACCAAAATCCTTTTGTAACCACTGATAAAAAGCAGCATATTGGGGATGGGGAGTAAGATCTTTCTCAAACATTAATCGCATCGGATCGCCTGCGATTCCCAGAGGAGGCTGGACACCAATCCAAATATTACCTAATTCAACTCCCCCAATTAAAAAATCATTAGCATAGGTTTTAATTCCCGTCCCTGTTAGAGATTTCCACTGCTTCTCAATACGGCTTTTGTGGAGATAACCGAGCCATTTTTCTAAAGTTCTAACATTAACTGTTGTTGGTTGTTGGTTGTTGGTTATTTGTTGTTGGTTATTTGTTGTTGGTTGTTTGTTTTCTTTAATTAAAGAGGAATCGCCAATATTTTCATCAGCTTCCTTCACCATCTGAATCAACTTTTCCCCATCTTCCGGTAAATCCCCAACCGCATAACCCGCATCTTGAAGCGCCTTCAAAAAATTCAATAAACTACGCGGAACATTCAGCAACGCAGCAGTTCCCGTCGCCCCATAGCCAGGGGGAAAACCGTAGAGAATAATCGCAACTTTTCTTTTCTCTAGTGCTTTTTGACGCAACTGAATCCAGTTTTTAACTCTCCCAATTAAACGCTGAACTCGTTCGGGAATAATATAAATATCTTCCCCAACTAAACCACCCAAAGGAACCGTATCAATCGCACCATCTAACTCTGGCAAAGCGTATAAAACCACACTTTGTAAACCACCAATTCCTTTCCTAGTCCAAGAATGAATATCTTGAATTAACAGAGGTGCAGCCACAATATAAGGTACATTTTTCGCTTTTAAAATACGTTTTGCCACCTCTACCTGTCTTCCTGCTTCCATTGAACCAGCAGGACCACCAACTAAAGGAAAACCAATCGTAGAAACAATCGCATCCACCTCCACCGCATCCTCAGACAAAGACAAAGTTTCCCTCTTTCCCTGTTTTCTTTGCCCTGTTTCATACGCCGTTGTCATCCAATCCCTAACAGCAACGTGTCCCTCCACACCATTAATAAAAATCGGTAATGGAGTTAAACCAGCATTTTGAAAATGGTTAATTAATTGAGGAATATAAGGTTGTTTAGTAATTACGTGTTTTCGATACAACAGGATTCCAATAATTGGTTGTTTGTTGTTGGTTGTTTGTTGTTGGTGATACCAAGTCAAATAATCGCGAGGAGAAGTAAAATAACCTTGGTAATCTGGATGCAACAATCCCATATTCGGCGTTTCAATCGGCTCAGGAATCGCACCTACTTTTAAACCTAAATACTTCTCGGCTAACGTCCAAAACATCGCCGCCACATTTTCCGTTCCCCCAGCATTCCAGTAACCGTAAACAATCAACCAGTTACGTAAATCTTGAACCTTCTTCGCTGGAATATATTTAAGTAGTTTAGGACCAATTTTCAGGAAACTAATATAACCAGCTAACTTATCCTCTTCCCTACCATTACTAAACTTATCCAAAATAAACTTAACTGGTTTTGGCATACCCTTCGGCTTATCGCCAATCGCAAACTTCCCCAGTTGCGTCAGACTCATCAACTCCAACGCCGACTCAAACACCAGACGAATCGGAATATGTGCTACCCTTTCCCTAAGCCACAGAACTTGGTCATAATCGAAAATAAGGCTAGCAAAGAAAACTTGAGCATCCTGCAGAGCTTCTGCTATGGTCTCTGGTTGAGTAGCAATGTCGCGATCGCTAAACACCCTAATCTCCAACTCCGAACAGCCAGAAGTGGCTAACTGTGCAGCTTGACGATATAAATTAGCGTTAAAGGATTCAAAACCAGCGATTAAGACAATGCGTTGCATACCCAAGCTCGAAATATTTCTTCATATATTTTAATTTTAGAGCTTATTTCGCGCTAGGGCATTGATTTTTTTGTTTTGACTTTATCGACAGATTGATGTGACTAGGTGGCAAACGGAGTTTTTTTAAGCTTAGAATGATTACTATATTGCAGATTAGATTAAATGCGCAGTTAACCTAATCTTCAGCTCTGAAATACTCTTATTTATTGTTGGCTAAAACTCAGATTAATTTTAATGTCAAGCAGTGATAATCCTAGTTACAGATCCGAAAAGCCATTTCTAAATAACTCTAAGGATTTGAGAAGGTCAAGATCTATTGTTAATGTTACTAAGCCTGATAAGGATCGCTTTCCTGATATAAGTGAAATCCAATCAGTTACATTAAAGGAGGGACCAAGGTCATCAAAAAAAGCAAGTTATACGGCTATTGAAAATCGCCATACTGGAGAAATACATCATTATGCTCTGAACATTAAAACTTTTAGTACGAAGAAAGGTCAGTGGCAGGAAAAGCAAAAAAACTCAATAACTCTAACTAGTGAAAACGATGATGAGATTCAAAAACTAATAGATTTTCTCAAGGTTACGCACGAAAGTAAAACAAAAATACAAGATAGTAGTTACGCTCTTTTAAAAGTACCAACTCAAAAAGATTTGGATCCTGACTCCCTACAAGAATTATTGAGTTGCATACCAGAAACAGGAAGAGTTGATTCTTTGAAGAAGCTCTTAGATGTTTTTTTAGAGGATACGGAACTCTTTAAGGTACTCATAGAGCGTGTAAGTGAGGAACCACAACTTTTTACAGATGCAGCAGCAGCACTGAATTTAGCCACCTATAAAAGTGCATTTGATAAATTGGAAGTCTTGATCAATCAAAAAAGTGGGGCTCGTGAATCTCAATTTCAGAAGCTTCTAGCTGAAAATCCATGGATGTTTGGGAGTGAATATAGTGAGATTCTTGATAGAAGAACATGGACACGTGATGAGCAACAAGATTTTGTCGTTAGAAGAACTACAGATAACTATATAGAGATTATTGAGATTAAAACACCTTTAGAGGGAAAAAATTTATTCAATTACGATCAATCCCATAAGAGTTACTATCCTAGTGTTGATCTCTCTAAAGTAATCGGACAAGTTCAAAATTATCTTGAAAAGCTTGATAATGAGCGTAATTCTATTCTCGCTAACGATGGAGAAGATACTAGCAAGATCAGAGCAAAAATTATAATAGGGCGTGATGTTAATCAAACTCAGCAGAAAGCTCTCCGTAGGCTCAATGGACATTTGCACCGAATAGAAATTATGACTTTTGACCAACTTTTGCGCATTACTGAGAATGTACTTAAATACTTGGAAGGAATCTTTATACCTAGAAGTTAATTTTATCTCAAGTTCCTAAGATGAGTATATAGAAATTATCATTGGTCATTCTCAAAAAAATCGATTGCTGTTAATCGCCTTTACTGAGCGATCTGCTAGTATTCGTATTATTAGCGCCCGTCTAGCTACTCAGAACTGTCAATACAGGATAATTATGGTCTAACTTGTAAGTCACCACTAACTAAAATCTCACCTGCTATTAGCTGCAATTTTTCCAGATTTACATCCGAGCCTAAATCAATTTTAAAATCACTACTATCTAACTTGAAAGATTCTGGTAAACCGTCAATTTTTAAGGGAGATAGGAGTAATTCTTGTGGGCTAGCTAACTGTAAACCGCTACGCAGAATAATTGAAGTTGTTTCTAAATTTTCTAAGTTAATATTTCCCTTTAAAGTTAGTTTTTCAGGAGCGATTATTGCTTCATCCCAATTAATTTCCCAGATAAAATTCTTCTCCTTTTTCAATAGCATGGAAAGTAAATCTGCTAATGCACTGATGAGTAAAGAAGAGGATAGAGATGCTTGCAGGTCTGCTTCTTGTAGTTTAGCAGCAAGGTTTACCCTCACAGGTTCCAATAGACGCAGTGGTTTTCCTTTCGCTACCTGACCTAAATTAACGCGTATATTCTCTCCTGTCAGTTGTACCTGAGTCAAATGTAGCCCTTGATAAACAGCGCGATCGCTGGCGATAAAAACGCTGGGGATGTAACCTTTAATAATCTGGCGATTTCTACTGCTAATTTTTATTTCTAGATTTTCTATATGTTCAACTTGAGTACGCAACCACAATTTGAGGGCTGGTGAGAGAATTTTGCTAATCATCGCCATTGAGAGAACTGTGAGCATCATATCTTGTAAGATGGGTTAGCGCAGCCTACGGTTCCTTTTTCATGCACAGGCAATTTTGGCAAAATTTACAAGATAAGCTGCAACAAAAACTAGCTAACAAGTTTATCCGCAATCTTGGGTGGCTAGGGCTTTCAGAAATTATTATCCGCATCTCTCGCCTAGTTACGACTTTTGTCTTAGCGCGTTTTTTAACTTCCTATGACTATGGTTTAGCGGCGATTGTCATGACAACTCAGGAATTAAGCCAAGTTTTTACTCGCAGTGGTATTTCTAGTAAGTTAATTCAAGCAGATGCAGAAGGTTTCGAGGAACTTTGTAATGATGCTTATTGGTTAAACTGGCTGATTTATTTCGGTTTGTTTGTCACTCAAGGCTTATTAGCTTTTCCCATCGCTTGGTTTTATCAAGATAGCCATCTGATTTTACCTATTTGTACTTTGGGTTTAATTTATTTAGTTAATCCAATCGGCAAGATTAACTCTTTCCTAATTATGCGAGAGAATCGCTTGGAAATAAGAGCATTAGCCCATACAGTTAGCATCTGCACCAGCAATTTTTTATCTTTAATTCTTGCCTATTTTGGCTTCGGTATCTGGGCAATCGTGATACCAATAGTTTGTGTAGCGCCGCTCACAACTTATATTTATTACTCTTCCCATCCTTGGCGACCACCAAATAAAATCACAACTAAAAGATGGGGAGAAATATTTAGCTTCGGCAAAAGCATTGTAGGCGTAGAGCTACTCTACACTTTACGAAATAACCTCGACTATCTTCTTATCGGTCGTCTCATTAGTATTGAAGAACTAGGTATTTATTATTTTGCTTTTAATGCTGGTTTGGGAATTAGCTTGAGTGTAATTAATGCGATTAAAGCTGCAATTTTACCTCATTTATGTTCGTTACGCTCAGATGGGCGAGAACTCAAACAGCAATACATAAAAAGCTTAAAAACAATCGCCTTAATTATTGTGCCAATGGTACTTTTACAATCAAGTTTAGCTCCATTTTATGTACCAATAGTTTTTGGTGAAAAATGGCGCATTGCGATTCCACTTTTAATGCTAATTTGTCTTTCTGCAATTCCTCGTCCTTTTGCCGACGCTGCTTCACAGTTGTTAGTAGCTATTGGCCAACCAGAATGGGATTTTCGCTGGAATATTTGCTTTACTCTAATTTTTATCGCTAGTTTATTTGTTGGTGTTTATTGGCACTCTTTTGGTGTTGCTTTAACTGTATTATTAGTCCATTTTGTTTGTTTACCTCTATTTACATTATGGGCCAGCCGCTATGTTTTTCAAAGAACCAAAAATACCAATGCTAACTAGATATAGCGCTACGCATATAGGTTAGGACAGGATAGATTGGTTAAAAGTGAACAATAACAAGGAAATAGGGAACAGATAAATTTCCTCATGTTGTCCCGTAGCGCTATAACATTGTTTCTCTCAGCTTTTTCGCCGAAAGGGTTTGGAATCCCATTTTTTCAAAGAAAACAACGGATGTTCATACATGGGAGTTATAGCCGCCTAACCCTTTGTTATTTATTCAGGACTGACGCACTCAGAGGAAGGAAAGGGCTAAAAATCCCTATTCTCTATTGCCTATTCCCCATTCCCTAAAGGCTGCAATGTTGATTTTTGGTTCACTGCGTAAGTCCTATTATTGTTTGACAAACAACCAAAAACCAACAACAAACAACACTCTCATCTCCCAGCTAAAGCACGAGGGATGAGTCAATACTTATCTAAACTATGAGATGACGAGATTGGTGTACAAAATAGCAAAATTGCATCACTGATTGTATATTTTTTATCCCTTTTCTGTTACTTGGGGTAGAAAATAAATCAGCTTAGTACTTCAGCTTAGTTTTCATTAATTAATTTGATACCAAGTCCCCTTTGCCAAAGCTAGTTATCAATAATATATCCCTGCTCCCCGCTCCACGCTCCCTACTTTTGATGAATCTCTCAGCAAAATACAAATTAGCGCTACGCCCAAGGCGAAAGGGAACGCTTGGCAAGACAGGCAGAAGTATACTTTCAAAAGGTTTCAGAACTTTAAATTGTCCTAACGTTAATACGTAGTGCTATACCTGGAAACAATGGATGAGCAATTGTTTACCGATTTTTCACATCTATTCTATATTTCTTTACTAAAACTTTAAAAAAAATTGAAATTAATAGATAGAAAAACCCTAAACTAGCTATAGAGTAACTGCATGAATATAAATAAGCGATTAGCACCCACTAAATGGAAGTATTTCTTCTATTTATAAGCTAAGTATTACTTAATAATTGGTGTCAATTTCTTATCAATTTACACATCAGGAATTATTCAAATTTACTCAATAGTAAAAGCATCTCAAAACTTAAATCTCCAGATTTGCCTATTAGTTGAAAAGAGTTACAAAATAGCTCTTTTGAGAGGCAATATTTGTCCTGGAAACTAGTTCTAATCAAGATTGCAGCTCAACTAATAATCTTACTCAAAGCCTAGGTCGCACTCTGCTATCTAGTCACCTTAGATAGCGGAAAGTTCCATGTTTCATTGGCTTTCCTTACTTCAACAATGAATGGAGATATTAATAATGAATCAAATTCGTATCGAAGCAGAAGATTACACCAATTACTATGACACCACATCAGGTAATAGTGGTGGTACATATCGCAATGATAGCGTTGATATTGGCATCGCCAGAGATATCGGTGGTGGCTACAATGTCGGTTCCGTTGACACAGGTGAGTGGCTTACCTACGATGTACTAATACCTGAAGATGGTATCTATAACTTCAAGCTACGTTATTCATCTAACCACAATATCAATCATCGATTGGGAGTCCAAATCGGTTCCCAAGAAAGTCAACAATTATCATTTAATTACACCGGAGGCTGGCACAATTGGAATGATGCAACCTTAGAAAATCTAAATCTAAGTGCAGGTAATCAAACATTACGTTTAGATTTTCTCACCCCTGGTTTCAATCTCAATTATTTTGAGTTAGTTAAAGTAGGTGATAGCGTATCAACACAACCATCATCACCAGTAAATAATCCTCCCACAACACAACCTCCAGTCACTAATCCTCCAGTCAATAATCCTACACTCAGCAATCCTCTAGAAAATAATCTTCCAGTCACTAACAGCAATCCCATCCGCATTGAAGCAGAAGATTACACCAATTACTACGACACCACATCAGGTAATAGTGGTGGTAGATATCGCAATGATAACGTTGATATTAGCATGGCCAGAGATGTCGGTGGTGGCTACAATGTCGGTTCCGTTGACACAGGTGAGTGGCTTACCTACGATGTACTAATACCTGAAGATGGTATCTATAACTTCAAGCTACGTTATTCATCTAACCACAATATCAATCATCGATTGGGAGTCCAAATCGGTTCCCAAGAAAGTCAACAATTATCATTTAATTACACCGGAGGCTGGCACAATTGGAATGATGCAACCTTAGAAAATCTAAATCTAAGTGCAGGTAATCAAACATTACGTTTAGATTTTCTCACCCCTGGTTTCAATCTCAATTATTTTGAGTTAGTTAAAGTAGGTGATAGCCCATCACAAACAACCACAAATCCAGATACTCCAACAAATACACCCACCATTAACTTTGGTAGTTTAATCTATGGTGGCAATGGTAACCAAAATTTTACTGGTAATGAAGGCACTGAAACAATTACCTACGAGCGATCCTATGGCGGTATTATTGCTAATTTAGAAACTGGTATCGTCAGTCACAATTTTGCCACCTCTCCGACAACACCATTGCGTATTATGGCTGTAGGAGACTCCAACACCCATGAAAGAAAATGGGATCCTGGAACTTATCGTGATGATTTAAAGCAGTCATTATCTAGTGATGGTTTTAACGTTGATTTTGTTGGCCCTTCAGCTGATGGATTCTTTGCTGACAATCAACACGCAGCCAGAGGAGGTTGGAAAATTGATGATATCAGCAACAATATTAGTGGTCGATTGAGTACCTATCAACCCGACATGGTGCTATTGATGATTGGAACCAACGATATTGTTAAACAGGATCGGGTAGACAGTGCACCTGAGCGATTGAGTAGCCTGATTGACCAAATTACCGATCATTCACCTCAAACTCAGCTTCTCGTTGCTTCAATTGCTCCCATGGACATAAGTGCAGAACATGAAATCACTGCACAAACATTACCTCTAGTATCTGAATTCAACGCCGAATTGCAGAATATCGTAACTACTCAAGCCAATCAAGGAAAAAATGTTGGCTTTGTTGATGTTTTCAGTGCTTTAACAACCGATGATTTGCAAGATGGTCTTCATCCTACCACTGATGGCTATGCCAAAGTTGCAGATGCTTGGTATGAAGCAATTCTTAATACTAGTATTGGCGAAGATAACCTCAACAACATAGAAAATATTATTGGCTCACCCTATAATGATGTACTCATTGGTAATGCTCAAAATAACATTATCGATGGTGGTACTGGAGATGATATCTTGACTGGTGGTGGTGGTGATGATGTTTTCGTCATTTCCAGGAATTCAGGTACTGATACGATTACCGACTTTGGATTGGGAAATGATCGCATCGCTTTGGCTGGTGGATTGACTGCTGGCGAACTAAGCATCACCCAAGGTTTGGGAAATAATGCAACAGATACTTGGATTCAGTATGGTAGCGATCTTCTTGCATCTCTCATTGATGTGCAAGCTAGCGAGGTTGCATCACTAATTGTCTAATTTTTGATTAAATCTTGTAGGGACGTAACATGTTACGTCCCTACAGGCGCAACTACGCCGGATAAATCCGCAGTCGGCGATTTGGTTCCTCTCCAAAACTATCAGCATTGAGGCGATAGTGTTCAACCAATTCATGTTGCATCTTTCGCACCTTAGCAGAACGTGGTAGCAATTCTACGGGTTGCCCCTTAGGAATAACTATTTGCTCTACCGCCAATCTTGCCTCCTCTAAGGCTTCAATTTCATCATCATTGCCACTTTGGGAAAAAAGTCGTAAATCTGCTGCTTCAGGCACTTTTGGGTCGTCCATATTCAGCAAGCGACGGAGAACACGAGTTATCTGAGGTACCGTGTTTGACTTCACTGCATGGATGGGAATATGGCGCATTTTCGCAGCCTGTCGCAATTTAGAGTTACTCTTAACCTGGGTACGCAAAGCAATAATCGCATCTGCATCATCCAAATCCTTGGTAATCGCAATTGGTAAATCCAAAACTCCAATCACCTGCTCTAATTGAGAACGACCGATACCATAGGGATAGAGGTAAAGTGGTAAATCTTCCCCATTAGCGCCTACCGCCTGGATTTTATTACCCAATGCATCTTGCTGTTGCCAAGATTGTTCCAGCAAACTCTCAAATTCGCTCTTAGCAGAGTATGATGTTAACCTAGCGCTAGGATGAGGTACAGGAGTCATTCTACCAGCAGCACGCCATCCTCCAGATGCTACAGATGCAGAGGATTTGGAAGCCAGTTCTAGTTTAGGAGGCAAGGGACGAGTTGGTGCAATACTGGTCATATTCACCTCACCAGTTTCCGTCACAGTACGAATTTGGATTTGTGGTTCCCTTCCCCGCAATAGGGAATCAATGGTTTCTGCCACATCCTCGTGAACAACCCATTTTTGCCTCTCTAGCATTTCCACCGCAATATCAAAGGTAGGGGGTGCTTTGCGTTCTAAAACTGTCTTCTGAGAGCCTCTGCGTCTAGCTTCATCGTCTCCCAAGGTGACTGCTTGAATACCGCCAACTAAATCAGAGAGGGTAGGATTTTTAATCAGGTTTTCGATTTGATTACCGTGGGCAGTTCCCACCAATTGTACGCCTCTTTCAGCAATGGTGCGAGCTGCTAAAGCTTCCAATTCTGTGCCAATTTCATCAATAACGATGACTTCTGGCATATGATTTTCCACAGCCTCAATCATCACCTGATGCTGCAACTCTGGGCGGGCTACTTGCATTCTGCGGGCACGACCAATTGCTGGGTGGGGAATATCACCATCTCCGGCGATTTCGTTGGAAGTATCGATAATAACCACTCGTTTTTCCAGTTCATCCGCCAAAACTCTAGCAATTTCTCGCAGTGCCGTAGTTTTACCCACTCCTGGACGACCTAACAGTAGAATGGAACCTCCTGTTTCCACTAAGTCACGAATCATGCCAATCGTGCCATAAACTGCTCGCCCAATGCGGCAAGTTAAGCCAATAATTTCTCCTTGACGGTTACGCATGGCGCTGATACGATGCAAAGTGCGCTCAATTCCGGCGCGATTATCGCCACTGAACATACCCACCCGTTCAATGGCATACTCTAGGTCTGCTTTGGTAATTGGTATTTCACTTAAATACTCTGCTTTATCAGGAAAGCGCGCTTCGGGATAGCGCCCTAAATCCATTACCACCTCAATTAGTTTGTCGCTATCACTGTGCTGTTTTAGGGAAGAACAAATCGAGGCGGGGAAAATTTCTAATAATTTATTGAGATCATCAGTAATCTGTTGTCTGACTTGGTTTTCTGGTGATGCAGCTTGTGGTGAGGCAGAAGATAAAATCTCTTGTGACAATGCCTGATTTTCCTTGGATTCTACCATAACTAGTGGATCAAAAATGGTGATTTTATTGAACAGGGAATGATTTTTATAGTACAAAAGTACTATAAACGATTGAGGTAGTTATGAACCTGGCAGTTGAATGATATTAAAGGGAGTTAAGGATTGTATTGGCATAAAAGGGATTTGGTAGTTAATTTGATTTGAGACACAAGGGTATGTGCTTGGTTAACAGCCTGCCAAAGTAGTTGAGAAAAATCTTCTAGTTCTCTTGGAGCATACGCTACGCTGGTTGCGTAATTTGTTGTCTGGGAGACTAAATCGCGATTAGGGCGATCTAAGTGTTCTAGAATGGGATGGAGTAGGGAGCGAGCATAGCTTCCATAGGCAATCCCGGAAACAAAGTTAGAGTCAGGCTTAGAGGTGTTTTTTATCAGTTGGGCAGCTTGTAATTTAGCTACCGTGTGCTGATTGGTTCCTCCTGCTAGTTGCACGTAACCTGGTAAATTGGCAGTAAGGACTTTTTGGGCTAATTTGACGGTAGCGCGGGTAGTACCTTTACCTAAATCTCCGCTCATAGGACGACCATCAGTTTGCCAAATTAGGGGACAAGGTAGAGGACTAATGAGTTGGTAGATAGCTTGGAGATAGTCAATTAAGCCTGGAGCGTCTTGACAGCTGATCGCCAGTAGTTTAAGGTGGTTGCACCAAGGTAAGATAGCTTGCCAGAGACGCTTAAAGTTTGCCAAATTACCCACTTGGGTATGGATTTCTATAGCATCAATGCCTAGGTCTTGAATTAGGGGCGCAATAGAACCGGGAGTAGAGACGTAGGAGCGAGCGTGAATTAGTTCTGAAGGGCAAACAGGTAAACAACGACCACAACCGTAGCAAAGTTGGTCAATAACACCTGAGAAGCTCTCTTTAGCTGTAATCTCGGAAAATTGGATCGCTTGAGTGGGACAAACCTGGATGCAGGGGCGATGACAGGATGTGGGACACTGATTAGGGTTAAATTCTGCTTTACGGAAGTGAGGGTCTTCGCCATCATTAAGGCTCACCATCAACCAGGGTATACTTGAGGCGAGGAAATCTCTGTTTTTCGCTTCTGGTAAGAGTTTTCTGGCTGCTTCAATTCCTGATTTTGCTGCTGCGATTACCGCAGGATCTGCAGACACATCAATGCAGTCGGCACCAGCAAGGGTATATGCTAGGGTGAGACTCCGAACCACAGGTAGGTGTTGGAAACTGGCTCCACAAATAAGTTTGAACCAGTTACCCTCCTTTAGGGAAAGTAGAGGATGGTATGTTTGACTCACACTTTTACTCTACCACTGTTGGCGTTAGAAATTAAACTTTTTATTTGGGGAAGCGGCGAGGAAGTAAGAAGTAATAAGTAATAAGTAATAAGTATAGAGCTGGGGAAGAAGTGTGGTTCAGGTATACTAGGCAATGCTTGAGCACACGGGTAATAATCTGTTACCTTAAAACCAATATTATTAAAAATTATTAACAAACTGAGTTAGTAGATGAATGAGCTGAACCTAGAACAGATTGCACTTCAGTTGGAGAGTACTAATTCCCGTGATCGCCTCCTAGCGCTAGCTTCCTTGCGTAATGTATCAGCAGAAGCGGCTTTGCCTTTGATTAAAAAGGTACTCAATGATGAGATGTTGACGGTGCGATCGATGGCGGTTTTTGCTTTAGGGGTTAAGCCTACCGCAGAAAGTTACCCAATTTTGGTAGAATTGCTTGAGCAGGATGATGACTACGGTATTAGGGCTGATGCAGCTGGTGCTTTGGGGTACTTGCAAGATGGGAGAGCATTGGAGCCTTTAATACGAGCTTTTTATGAAGATACTCAGTGGTTAGTGCGCTTCAGTGCAGCGGTATCTTTAGGAAATTTAGGCGATCCAAGGGCTAAAGAGGTACTATTAAAGGCTTTAGATAGTGAGGAAGTGGTAGTTAGACAAGCTGCGATTGCAGCTTTGGGTGAAATTAAAGCAACTGATGCGGTAGAGCAAATATTGCGTTTTGTGGAGTCAGAAGATTGGTTAGTGCGTCAGAGGTTAGCTGAAGCTTTAGGTAATCTGGAGACAAAAAAAAGCATTTCTGCCCTAAAGTATCTTTATAAAGATAACCATCCCCAGGTTCGTGAAGCAGCAAAAATTTCCCTGGAAAAATTGACCCAATCCAACTCTGACCTCTAGGCTTAAAATCGAGAAGTTACTCCCCAATTAGTCCATGGATATTAAAGAATTTTTTGAGCTAAGTGCAGGTAAATGGTTTGTCCAGCGCACTAGCTACCAATTATGTGAAGAAAAAGCAGAAAACAGCAAGTCAGAAATTATTAACGAGATTTTAGGTTCTGATGATTCGGCTGTGATTCAACTATGTCAGCAACATCGGGTAGATATTAATTCTATTTGGGGAGGATTGAAAAGTAGTTGGGATACTGGAGTCGATTGGGGTAAGAAAAAACAAACAGGTTGGAGTATTTTGATTCCTGTTGGCAATGCGGAAAATAGCGATCAAGGTAAGATATTGCGTTCTGTTTCTGGGAAGGCAAATCTTTCTGGTAGTTTAAGCTATGTGATGGGTGAAGATGAAGCTTTAACTATTACTTATAGTAGCGATTCTCTGCACATGGAAGAGAGATTGTGGTTTGCTAGTCCTAATTTGCGATTGCGCACTAGTTTAGCGAAAAATGGTGGTGGCTACACTCAGACAACTTTTTATTCAGAAATTCGTCGTGTACCTCCCCAAGAAAAACAGGAATAGAATGTGGGAAAATGTAGGGACGTAAAATTTTACGTCCCCACCAGGGTTAACAATTAAGATGTTTTAATTTCCCCCAAGTGTATAGCGCTACGGGGTTAAGTTAGAACATTTACCTGTTACCTGTGTATCTTTTCTTGTTCACTTTTAAGCGAGGCGTTATATTCTAACCTATGTGCGTAGTACTAGATCTAGAAAGTTAAGAAATCATCTGCACCTAAATCAGCAGCGCTAACTCCTTGAACTGTTGCTAAAATTTCACCATTAAAGTCAATATTCGCATTACCGAAGCTATCAGTAATACTTAATTGACCAAACTGCACACCACCATTCAAACGAATAATATCAGTTCCATCTTCAAAATCAGTGATGGTATCACTGCCTTTACCTGCTGCTAAAACGAAGGTATCTTGTCCATTGCCACCAGTAAGGTTATCATTTCCTGCGCCACCTTGGAGGAAGTCGTTACCTTCACCACCAACGAGAGTATCATCGCCATTTTGTCCGTAGAGATGATCGATACCACCGTCACCATTTAGGGTATCATTGCCAGCGCGACCATAGATAAAGTCGTTACCGTTACCACCGGAAAGGTTATTGCTATTCGCATCACCGAAGAAGAAATCGTTGTCACCAACGCTACCGTCGCCGCCTATGATGAAGTCACTAGCATCAAGATTATTGGGAGTAACACCATCTAAAGTAGCTAAAACTTCTCCTGTAGCACCAACAGTAATCTCAACACCACCAGCCGTTGAGTTAAGATTAAGGTCAGCAAATTCCAAACCACTCAAGACGGCGATTTTATCAACACCATCCTCAAAGTCTGTCACACTATCTGTGCTTTGACCAGACCTGAGGACAAAGATATCACCTCCATCTCCACCAGTGAGGATATCGTTGCCATTACCACCAATGAGAATATCATCTCCTGCTTCGCCGTTGAGGTTATCATTGCCATTACCACCTCGAAGCACATCATCATCAGCGCCACCATTGATTGTATCAGCACCAATGAAACCAAAACTCAAGTCATTGCCACCAAAGCTATCGATTACATTACCAGCAGCAGTTCCTAAATCTACTTCAGTGGTAAACTCAAAAGTCAGAAACTGAGTATCTTCACTTCCGCCATTATCGCTAACAACTAGTAGTGTACTATTGCCATTAGCTAAAGTAGGACCAAAAGTTAAGCCTTCAAAGTTACCTACTTCGGAAATTGGGAGATTGTCAAACTCTTGTAGTAGGGTTTTGCTAGCCGCTGTAATCCCTGCAGCGCTATTATTGAGGGCAGGATTATCAGAAATATCTGTAGCGCCTGCAAGGGAAACTTCGTACAATCTTACACTCAATGCCGGATTGTCTGCGAGAGGATCATCTGAGCCTCTTTCCAATACTAGTAAATTTTCTTCATCTACTGCCAATACTTCGCTGACAGCATGGAAAGTATCAGGTGTGTAGAGAAATTCTACGGTATTTTCAGAGTCAATATCATACCTTAAAATACGGTTGAGACTGTTTCCTAAACTAATATTTAAAGTGCTAGAATCCTGGGCTAGGGGAGCTTCTACTGCAGCAAAGAGAAATTCTTCATCTGGTGTAATAGATAAACCTTCAAAACCAGTATTAAGACGAACACCACCATTACTAGGTGTAATATCAAAGGGGATAAACGTAGGAACCAGAAAGCCATCATCTAATTCACCATCTGGTAAAAATTTACCGGGAATGGTTAAACTATCAACCCGATTACCACTGCTGAGATTAAATTCATCAATGAAGGGATTAACATGGTCAGGAGTAGCACTAGAATCTAGAATACCTTCTGAGGTGATAAATACGGTACCATTGCTAGTTAATGCGATACCTTCTGAATCAGCAACACCTGCACCTAAAAGATTACCGCTATCATCTCTGAGGCTAGTTACAGCGGTAATATTACTAACTCCCAAGGTACCAGAAGCGAAATCTTGCGGTTCAATGTCAAAGGTATAGAAGCGAGGATTATCTGATTGATCAGAAATTAGGTAGTAAACACCGTTAGTAGCGTCGTAGGTGATACCAGATAAATCGACAACATCAGTGGCGTTGAAAGTTGTACCATTAGCAAGGATCGCTTCATTGAGAAAGTTTAAACTGTTAATTGCCATATTTTTTTGCGTCTAATTTGGTCTATTTAGTAGATGTATTTGCAAGTCGAAACTATAAGATTGTGTTCTTTACTATACGAGCCTAACGAAGAAAATATCTGATTAAAATCGGGACAATCACCCATCATGACAATTGAATTGAGGTAAATGCAGACTGCTTGTGACTACGCATTTTTTTCAGGATTTTCCGCAAGTATTAGGTAAAATTAATAGAATATTATTGAATATTTATTTTTTTCTTATTGAAAAGCTCAGCTAATTTTAAGCAAATTAATTACCAAGTAACTCGACCATCTAATTTTTGCCGAATACTTGAACCAATTCCCGAAACTCTTTCTAAATCTTCAAGGGATGTAAAAGGTTGATGTTGACGTGTGGTAATAATTCTTTTAGCAAGTTGGGAACCAATCCCTGGAAGCTTCTCTAATTCCTTTTGATTAGCAGTATTAAGATTAATCAAACCTATGGCTAAATCATCTGTAGATGAGGTAGTCGTAATTTGGATACAGCTTTGTTCTTGTTCGGTAATTTTTTGCTGAATCGCGACAGGTAATCCTAAAATGGCATTTTGATTCAAGCGATTAAATTCTCTAGTGAAATGAGCGGCAATAGTAGGATTTTCTAATACGAGGACTAGTTCATCATTTTGATGGTTGGCTGCATTTGACCAGTTATGAGAACCTGTAATTACTATTTGTTTATCTACAACAGCAAATTTGTGGTGTAGCTTATCACCTCGAGCTAACTGAGGAATGCCAACACTAGCAAGAGGATTTTGCCAAGGAGAATTATCTGGTTCATACTTACATTTACTACTCAAAGCAACTCCCAGTAAATCTAAAGCTTCACTGTAGTAACGAAAAGCAAAACTAGGATCAATCAAAGCACTAATTTTGACTCCTTGGCGATGGCTTACTTCAAGAGAATTAACCAAATTTTGTTCTGTAAAAACAAACAAAGCTAAATTAATTGAATCAGTAGCACTTGCTAAAGTGTTACTAATTAAACCATTACTGCTATAACTCCAAGGTTTGCTAGGGGAAGAAGGAGAAAATTGCACCGTTACTTTAGTTTCTCCTATAGTTAAATGTTGCGGCTTTCTGATTTTTTTTTGCAAACCAAACTTACTATCACTTTTACCACCCAAACCATCTCCCCACATCAAATTAAACTCTTCAGTTAAAATATTTGCCAGACGAGTATCTTTGATTTGCACTAAATGATTCGCATTACCACGACTTTCGGGCGCATTGAAATCTCCGTGTATTCCGCTTGAGGTAAAATTGGCAGAACCAGTTACTACCGTGTAACCATCTACTACTAAAAACTTGTGATGCATTAAACCTGTACCTTGGGAACCATCTGCAGTATCATCCAGCACAGGCACACCAGCACGACGTAAAATTATTAGTGCATCCCTCTCGTATATTTCTTTCTCACTCAGCTTGCCATCTCCATTGCGGTCTGCCAAACTGATAAACTCTTGGTAGCGTTGTTTTTTCCTAGTATCTAACTTATCTACCTCTTGTTGAATAAAATCACTCCAAGGACGGTTATAGCTATTATCTATAATTACCCTTACTTTAACTCCTGCTTGGTGTTTCTGAACAAGAGCTTGAGCGATTTTGGGTAAACGTAACTCTTGAATAGCAATATCTACCGTAGAAGTTGCAGAGGAAATTGCATCCACTACTAACTGCTCCAAATTGTCCCCTGGTCGAGTAAGCTGACGATAGGGTTCTTTATAGTCCGCTCCTTGGGATTGATTGTGGTTAAAATAGACTTGAATAAAAGGATCTTGTTCTAAAGGAAAAGGACGCTGGGATTCAAGTTTTGGTTTTTGGCAAGCAGCAAAGAAAACGAGACTAGTTAGTAAAATTGGTAGATGTAACCTCATGGGAAATGGGAATTTATTCTTAGTAGTTCATTTTTATAATTCCCATGAATAATTTACTAATTAATGCCTAATCTCAATTGTTAATTAGACTAGTTTCTTGGTTTGATGCTTACCGTCGTCAAGCTGCTGAGTCGTTTAATCTGGTGATTATCTTTATCCGAAGGCCTCACTCCTGTGCATAATATACCCAGCACTTTATCTATTTCTGGATGTCTGAAAATCGCAAACCGGGACGTTCTTTAGCTGGCATTGCTGGTATTGTGGCAGTAGCGACCCTCATTAGTAAACTTTTTGGTTTAGTCAGGGAACAAGTAGTTGCTGCTGCTTTTGGGACTGGCGCTGTGGTAGATGCCTATGCCTATGCTTACGTAATTCCTGGCTTTCTGTTAATCTTGCTAGGAGGTATAAATGGTCCCTTTCACAGCGCTTTGGTGAGTGTGTTGGCGAAACGGGATAAGTCTGAAGCAGCACCAATTGTGGAGACGGTGACAACCTTGGTGGGAGCTATTCTGCTATTCTCAAGTTTGCTGCTAATTATTTTTGCTGGCACTTGTATCGATTTGTTAGCACCAGGTTTAGATGTGCAGACACGAGCCTTAGCTGTGCAACAATTACAAATTATGGCACCCCTTGCCGTCCTCGCGGGGCTAATTGGTATTGGTTTTGGTACCCTCAACGCTTCAGATCAATATTGGTTACCCAGCATTAGTCCCCTCTTTTCCAGTGTAGCGATTGTGGGGGGAGTTGGCTTATTGGCATGGCAGTTAGGCGCACAAGTTAATGCCCCCGAATATGTGCAATTGGGAGGTATGGTATTAGCAGGTGGCACTCTCACTGGAGCCATTTTACAATGGCTAGCCCAATTAATCGCCCAGTGGCGTTCGGGAATGGGTAGGTTACGTTTGCGCTTCAATTGGCGCAATTCTGGGGTGCGAGAGGTGATGCGAGTAATGGCGCCAGCAAGTTTATCTTCGGGTATGTTGCATATTAACGTCTATACAGACCTGTTTTTTGCATCTTACATCGACAACGCCGCCGCAGCTATGCGTTATGCCAACTTTATTGTACTGACACCCTTAGGCATTATTTCTAATATGATTTTAGTGCCAATGCTACCTGTATTTTCCCGTTTAGCTGCTCCAGAAAACCGTTCAGATCTAAAGATACGTATTCGCCAAGGTTTAATCCTTACAGCCTTAACTATGCTACCTTTGACAGCAATTTTTGTTGCTTTAGGAATGCCGATTGTACAGGTAGTCTATCAACGTGGTGCCTTTGAAACTAGCGATTCCCTCATCGTTGCACCTGTTTTGATTACCTACGGTGTGGGTATGTTTTTCTATTTAGGTAGGGATGTTTTAGTGCGAGTTTTCTATGCTTTGGGAGATGGAAATACGCCTTTTCGCATCAGTGTGGTAAATATTTTATTGAATGGAGTTTTAGATTATTTTTTGGTGCAATATTTTGAGACACCAGGATTAGTTTTAGCAACAATTGGTGTCAATATTAGTTCCATGGCGATCTTGTTGTTGATTTTGAATCGCAGACTTAATGGTTTACCTTTCTTTGAATGGGGAAGTGCATTTTTGGGCTTGCTTTTTGGTAGTGTAGTGGCAGGTTTAAGTAGTTGGGGATTTAGTTATTATTGGCAGCAGTTTTTAGGTAGTAATAATTTATTGTTGCAGTTTCTCCGTTTAGGATTTTCTTCCCTTGTCGCCTTAGCTATTTTTGCGATTATTGCCAGTCGTTTAGGTTTACCAGAAATGGATATTTTATTATCGCGATTGCGCAGTAAGTTTATTAAATGACGGTGATATTCAATATCAGTTCTTACGGAATTTGGAAATAGGCAATAGACATCTCCGAACAAGAATGTAGGGACGTAAAATTTTACGTCCCTACAAAGGTTAACTTTCTAATTTTCAAAATACTAATACAAAAATGCCATGTTTGCTAGAACGATTCAGCAGCAAATCATGGCGCGATTAAGTATGCTTGAGACTTAAATTTTTTCCCAGCTACTCCAATTACTATAGTCATAATAGCTAGCGAAAACATTACCATTTTGAGTATAGGAATTTACTCTGTGTTCGTAATTAACTCCTCCAGAGTTGTAGAAAACGGTGTACTTATAAACATGGTTGCCGTCGTCATCTATGTATTTGCCATGATTGACAACGTTGTAGATTCTACCATTACCTGAACTAGCGTACCAGTTAACTAGTCTATTGTGGATATCAAAATTAGCACTGTAGTCAACATTATTTTCAGTAGCTTGTTTCACACCTTGACCAATATTTTCAGTAGCAAAAGTGGGAGCTGAAGAAACAGCAATTGTTGTTAAAAAGATAAGTGAAATTACTAACTTACCCATGAATCGCCCTGTAAATGCAAGATTAATATTAAACTCCATTATCATCAAATTATTCTCAATCTGTCATTGCTAAAAATACCTATTTTTATTTAAATTTAATAGTTGATAGTTAATTGTAAAAATCTGATTAATTAGATGATTTATAAATATTTATAGCGTTATGTTAAAAACTACTCTTATAAAAAGTAGGGATACACTCATAGCATCCCTACATCTTAAAATTTTAAAAATTGTGTTTAGTGACTAACAACTCGATCCATCTCTTGCATGACAGATTCCTCACTAAGATCAATACCTATAGTTGTTAGTGAATCTTGCCCTGTAATTAAACGTGCGCCACGTCCACGAGTAAAATAATTCCAACCCCACTGCACCATAACTACTAGCTTATTATCAAATTCAATGAGGTAGTAAATATGGGCAAAAACCCAAACTAACCAAGCAAGTAAACCAGATAATTTAATGAAGCCTAAATTAACTACAGCTTCGTTTTGCCCAATTACAGCAAGGCTACCTCGATCCACATAATAAAAGGGTGATAAACCTTGACCTTTGAGTTTCTTTTGAATTAATTTAGCAACATATTGTCCTTGTTGCATGGCGACAGGTGCGATTCCTGGTAAAGGATGTTTTCCTTGATGGGCAAAATGAGCGAGATCGCCGATGACAAAGATATTAGGATATTGGGGTATGCTTAGGTCTGGTTCAATCATAACCCTTCCTGCGCGGTCGAGATTTACACCTGTAACTTGGGCTAAAACTTGACCCATTTTTGAGGCTTTGACCCCTGCAGCCCATAAAATAGTACGTGCAGGGATAATTTCTGTTTGCTCTCCTCGACGCACGGTAACTAGATTATCAGCAATATCTGTCACCATAGTTTTGGTTTGCACACTCACTCCCAATTTAGTCAGGGCTGTTTTTGCTTTTGCAGATAAATTCTCTGGGTAGGGAGGTAAGATGCGATCCATACCTTCGAGGAGTAAAATCCTAGCTTGGGTAGTATCTATGTTGCGAAAATCTTTTTTCAGGGAACCGTGGGCGATTTCTGCGATCGCACCTGCTAATTCTACCCCAGTGGGACCACCACCAACAATGATAAAAGTTAGCCAAGCGCGTTGTTTTTCAGGATCTGTTTCTTTTTCCGCAGCTTCAAAAGCAGCAAAGATGCGTCGCCTAATTTCTAAAGCATCTTCTACTGTTTTTAAGCCAGGAGCTACGTCTTGCCATTGATCGTTACCAAAGTAGTGATGGCTAACTCCTGTGGCAATAATAAGGGTATCGTAATCCAATTCGCCACCACGCAAAATTACTTTTTGTTGCTGAGGATCTAAGTCAATTACTTCATCTAACAGCACTTGAGTATTATGGTTACGGCTGAGGACAACCCTTAGAGGGGAAGCGATATCAGCCGGAGATAAGCTACCGGTTGCGACTTGGTATAGTAGGGGCTGGAAAAGATGGAAATTACGCTTATCGACTAGCTTAACAGCTACTGGAGCGCTGCCTAGAGATTGAGCGGTGTAAAGCCCACCAAAACCGCCGCCAACAATAACAACTTGATGAGGAGATTGGGTTTTTTGTGCCATAATTGCTTCAACTTAATCTCTACTGAGTGATTTAATTGATCGGTAAGCTGAGAACAGCTCCATACCACGATAGCTCACAATTTTCAAACCAATGTAGTAAAACTTAGACATTTGCTTCTCAAATTCCTATGAGCATATTTGTTAAAGCGGATCCCTATCCCTATCCCTACAATGGCGATTTGCGTCCGGAGAATACGGTATTACTAGTAATTGATATGCAGACCGATTTTTGCGGTGTCGGTGGCTATGTAGATAAAATGGGCTACGATTTATCTCTAACAAGAGCTCCTGTTGAACCCATCCGCAAAGTACTGCAAGTTATGCGGGACAAGGGTTTCCATATTATTCATACCCGTGAAGGACATCGCCCAGATTTAGCAGATTTACCAGAAAATAAGCGCTGGCGTAGCCGTCGTATTGGGGCGGTAATTGGCGATCCTGGTCCCTGTGGTAAGATTTTGGTGCGAGGAGAACCAGGTTGGGAAATTATCCCGGAATTAGCGCCATTACCAGGAGAAACGGTGATTGACAAGCCAGGTAAAAGCTCATTCTATGCTACAGATTTAGATTTGTTGTTGCGTACTAAAGGGATTCAAAATATTATTTTCACTGGTATCACCACCGATGTGTGTGTGCATACAACCATGCGAGATGCTAATGATCGCGGTTATGAATGTTTGCTGCTTTCTGATTGTACAGGAGCAACCGACTATGGCAATTATTTGGCAGCCCTAAAGATGATTAAGATGCAAGGGGGTGTTTTTGGCGCAGTGGCGGATTCAGCAGCTTTGTTGGAGGCGATTTAAGGAACGTAAAATATTACGTCCCTACAATAGTTTTAAACTACCTGAAAACTATTAAATTGAGATAATTCTCCCGGTTTAACAACACCTCTTTCTGTAATAATCCCCTCAATTAGCTCAGCTGGAGTAACATCAAAGGATGGATTGTAATATTCAATTCCAGAAGGACAGATGGTAGTTTCACCTACTTGATAAATTTCTGAGGGATGGCGCTCTTCTATGGGAATTTCTGCGCCACTTTCTAGTTTAAAATCAATGGTAGATAGGGGTGCAGCCACATAAAAGGGAACGTTATGTGCCCTAGAAATTACAGCAAGGGCGTAGGTACCAATTTTATTGGCGGTATCTCCGTTAGCTGCAATGCGATCTGCTCCAACAATTACAGCATCAATTAACCCTTTTTGCATACAGTGGGCTGCCATGCTATCGGTAATAACAGTAACAGGAAGTCCTTCTTTTTCACACTCCCAGGCGGTTAATTTTGCACCCTGAAGACGGGGACGAGTTTCGCCGACATAAACCCTTCCCAGACGTTTTTCTCGCCATGCTGAGCGAATTACGCCTAGGGCTGTTCCGTAGCCAGCAGTGGCTAAAGCTCCAGCGTTACAATGGGTTAATATACACAGTTTATCAGGCTCTGATGGTAAAACACTCAAGCCGCGATCGCCAATTTCTTGACAAGTTTGTAAGTCTTCAGAATGAATTTGTTGAGCCGTTTGTAGCAAAATTGCTTTAAGCTCTTCAACGCTGCCAATTTCCTCATGAGCAACCTGTAGCATACGCGAAATCGCCCAGAATAAATTAACTGCTGTGGGACGAGTTTTACGCAAACATTGAGCTATTTCTTCAAGTTGCGTTAGAAATTGTCGACGATTTTCGGTATCAATTTCTTTTGCTCCTAAATACATACCATAGGCTGCGGCGATACCTATAGCTGGTGCGCCTCTGACAATCATGGTTTTAATTGCTTCTACCATGTCTTCATAGCGCTTAATTTCCACTATTATATATTCTAAGGGCAAGCGAGTTTGATCTATGAGCAATACCCTATCTTCATGCCAAACAACTGGGTAAATGTGTCTTACTTGAGATGTTTCCATAGCAGTTATTTTATTTTCTCACAATTAACCCCATCATAAACCTAGTATTGCTATGTATAGCAGTTCTTATATTAGTGAGGTACAAATCTTTTGTCTTGAGGCAGAGGGCGGGAGGCAGGTGTTAGGTGTATCTCACTAGTCGGAGAAACTATATAGAAGCCACAAGTCTAGGAAATTTATCTGCGATGCTCAACTAAGTAAAATAGAGCTGTGTGACCAATAATGTAGGGAGGTAAAACTTTACGTCCCTACAATGGGTAAAAATTTAGATATATCAATTTACCCAGATATGTAATCTAGGGAATCAATTATGAATCACTGATTCCCCAAAACCAAAATTATTTACCTTTTTGAGAATTCTTCGCTTGTTCCAGAGCAATTGCTTTCATCGCTTCAAAGGAATTACGATTAGATGTACCTTCAATCGCTTTGAGAGCTAAATCCTGGGCTTGTTTCTGGGCTGCATCTAGCTGTTGCATTAATTTTTGTAGTTGCGATTCCTGATTTTCAATTGTTATTTCCAAAGACTCAATTTGCAACTCATAATTTCTTTTTGCCCCTTCTATTTCCCTACCACGCAAATCGGATTTAACTTTAGCTTGGTATGTCCCAATGCCCCTACCATCTTCTTTACCTCGCTTAATTTTTTGCTCCAGCTTTTCCTTAAACTCTTCTACTTTCTGCTTTGCTTCCAAGTGCTGTTTTTCCCTTTCAGCAATAGCTGTTTCCCTATCTTGCCATTGTTTTTCTAGTGCTGCTTTCTCTTCCTCTAACTCTCGGTAAAGTTCTTTTTTATTTTCTTGATATTCTTCCTCCTCCAAATCCCGCTCTAACTCTAAATTATATTCATACTCCTTCTCTTCTCGCTCTTGATTTTGCTGATAATTATTATTTCTCTCCACCACTTGGCGCTGGTGGTTTTCTTTCTCTTTAAACCAAGCTTTTCTTGTCTCCTGAACCTGCTGCTCTGAGGTTTCTTTCTCTTGAGCAAATTCTTCAGTAAAAGTTTTAGCACTTTCTTGGTAAGAACTAATTAATTCTTCTAAAGTATTCTCTGTAACTTCCTCTAAACTATGTAAATCATTGAGCTGTTGTAAATTTTCCTCAATAGAACCTTGCAGTTTCTCCAAACTCGAAGCTTCAGCAATCAGTTGTTCAGACAAATTACTAACTGCATTACCAAAACCAACTTGTAAATTAGTCAAATTAGTAATAACTTGCTGTAAGTTATACTGAGATTCCTTACCTTGATTCATGGTTTTACTATTCTTATCTTGTGGCAAAAGAACTTTTTGATTAGATTTATCTTGAACTGTTGTTACAACAGCTTGATTTTCCTTATTTATTTTTCTGACTTGCGATTCCAAAGCAGACTTTTCTTTTCTTAATTGCTCAAAAGCCTCAATTATTTCTGCCTTGGTATTCCGAGAACTAATTTTTTTTACCATGACTCAAAAATCACCAAAAATAAGTAAGAAAACTTAGACACTCAGGTTGATAAAATAATACGCATTTAGGTAGGCAAATTAGAGGAAATAAAAATCTTTGCTAACGTCAGTTCAGGTTAAAGCTGTTTTGCTACTAATTTTACGAAGTAAGGGGAGTTACAGCCAACTAGATAATCAGTGTTTTCCTGATACCGAACTCAGATTTTGCCAGTAAAACTTTTACCTATTTCCTATCGCCCATTGCCTTCCCGTAGCGCTATAAAACAAATGCAACCATCATCAACCTTGACTATTAATCGAAGTGCGTCAGCCCTCAACTAAATTAATTAGATGTAGCAGAATTCGCAAAAGCTCTCATAGCTAAATTCTGTGCTTGGTTAGTGGCAGCTTGCAGTTGCTCATTAAGTTCACTAATTCTTGCTGTATGACGCTCAATAGTTTCTTCTAAAGACTGGACTTCTAACTGAGCAGTTGATTCTGCAACTTCCCATTCCTTCTCGATTAAATCAGCCTTTACCTTAGCCTCTCTTTCAGCATCCTTAATCGCATCAGCTTTAGCCTTATTATATGCCTGTTTTAACTCTTCCTCAAAACCAGCAACTTTTTCTTGATTTTTAACAAACTCAGGTTCCTGCTGTGCTAATACTTGCTCTCTTTCTTCCCAATTTTTTTCCTTCTCTCTACCCAACTGTTGCAATTCCCTTTCCTGGAGACGCTTTACTTCCTGATACTCATCTCTTTCTACTTGACGACTACGCTCAATATCATATTGGTAATCTGAAACTTCCTTCTCTCTTTCCCTAGCTAATAACTGATTCTCCTCCTCAACCTTTGCAGTAAATTCTTGCTCTTCTTGTTCCCAAAGCTTACGAGTTTTTGCTATCTCTTTATCAATCGCTTCCCGTTGCTCAGTAGTATTATTCTCCAGCAATCTAAGTCTCTCTTGATGCTCCTGTCTTAAAATATATAAAGCATCAGCAACCAAGCGAACTTTTCGTATTTCCTCCAGATGCTTTGTCTCAACAACAATCGCTCGCCTTAGCTCCTCTAACTTATTCGCTTCTGTCGTTAAATTCTCAGAAAGTTCACTAACAATATTGCCAAAATTAAGTTGCAGAGAAGCCATACCATTGACAATATTATCAACCGTATAACTAGAAGCTAACTCCAGCAACTCTTGATTCTTTTGCTGCTCTGCTTCCTCTTCCTTCGTCGCAACTTTTAATTCATTCTGTTTTTGTGCTGCCAGAAGTTTATCAAACTCAGCGAAAATTTGATTCTTACTGCTTAAAGATTCAGTTTGACTCATTATTTTTCCTCAATCTTGATGTCAAGAAAATGCTATGTACAACTGTTAATCGCACTTATCACTAGAGTAAAGTACAAGAAAAATTTGATTTCTATTGATGGTTAATCGTTGATTGTTAATTTTGGACTGGAATGTACCTCATCAATTAGAGAAGCGCCATCTCATACCAAATATGCTTTCAAAGGCTACTTATCAATAATAGACCTCTTGCTTTATCAGATGCGATACCGCGTCGCCTTTTGGCTCAAGGGAATGCACACCAAGAAGTATTGTCGTAATCAGTTTTTCATCAATTCTTGTACTTATTACTTATTACTTATTACTTACTACTTATACATAATTCCCCATCAACCCCATAGCACTAACAGTTGCGGCTACTAATCGTAAGTTGACTTTTTATTCAACAATACAGCTATACTATTCTATGTTGACTTTTTCGTCAAGTATGCATAAAATAAATATTGAACAGGAGGAAAATCAAGTGGAGCAAACATTTGGTCAACTAATCCGCCAAGCACGCAAAGACAAGGGATACAGCCAAAGAGAGTTAGCCAAACGAATTGAGTTAGACTTTACCTACCTCTCCAAATTAGAGAACAATCGAGCCGACTATGCACCCAAAGAAGAAGTGATTCGCTGCTTAGCGCGCCAGCTAGAATTAGATGAAGAGGAACTAATTTTTCTAGCGGGTAGAATACCCCAACAAGACGAAGCCTTTCTCAAAGAAAACTATAAAACAATGCCCAGCTTGTTTCGACGTCTGCGAGAAAATCCCGAATTTGCAGCCAAAGTATTTCGAGAAGCTACCGAAGCAGATCATTAAAAGAGGTGCAAGTGAATATTTTCAAACCATTTCGCTTCCTTCCCAAACTAGAAATTGAAGCCCAGGCTAACGCCATTCTCGATGCAATGAAGGAGGTACCAAAATACTATCCTCGCTACCCTCTAGACGCGAGTCGAGTCGCCGAATTTTTAGGCTTAGATGTGGTTTGGGATCGCATCCCAGCAGACGAAACAGGAAGTATTGCGGCGAGAATCTTACCCTTAGATTACTTAATCGAGATTAACGAAGATATTCCCCAACTAAGGGGTGGTTTTGGCGAATCTACCATAGCCCATGAAATTGGACATTGGGTATTGCACATAGATCGAGAAGCAGTATTCCAGCTAGCCAACGACCAAAAACAAGGTCTAAAAATTACCGTTGAACCCTTATTATGCCGCAATGCCAGCAAGCTTAGAGGAATAGAATGGCAAGCACAGTACTTTTCGAGTTGTTTGTTGATGCCAGAATCAATTTTACAGGCAACACGAGAGCACACAGATCTAACTTGCTGGCGAAATCTTTACACCATAGCAGACGAATTGGGAGTGACAATTTCTAATTTAGTGTATCGTCTTCAGGATTTAGGTTGGATTCACCTGAATCGCGATTCACGAAAAATTACTTTAGCTACAACTTTAGCAGATGAGGAATATGAGTGGGTTTATGTGGAAGCTTGATTAAAAAAATAACCTTTTTGCTTCCCCATACTCCAATTAGTAGCAAAATGAGAGAGTGAAACTAACTTTCCTCTGACTCAAGTTCTGGCTCCTCATCTTGCTCTTCAGTTGCTGGTAAACTAGTCTCTAGCTTCAAACAATTGCGACCATTAACTTGGAGACGATATTCAACCCGATCCATCAAGCGATTCATAATCAACCAACCATAGCCACTCTCTTGCTTATCATCTGGTTTCGGTGGTAGATAAGTAGAAAGATCAAAACCAGTACCATGATCCCAAATTTCTAGAGCAAGATCTCGCTCCTTAAGTTCCAAGCGTACTAATACTGGTATTTGAGGTTGTCCTTTGTGAGCATGGCGCACCACATTAGAATACGCTTCCACCAAAGCTAAACGCAAACGACTCGATTGACTAGACCAATCCACCGAATCATTGAGTTCAATTTTTAAACTACTAAGCAACCATTCCTCAACTACACTCAGAAATCTTAAATCGCTGGGAACGTGCAATTCTGTTTTCATCAATTACAACACCTCCAGCGACAAAATTGTTTGGTCATCTTCTTGAATTGTATTGGTGTATTCGCGCAGACGAGATAATAATCGATTCAAATCAAAATTATGCTCTGATTCATCCATTATGAGCTGCCAAAGTCCCTCTTGATTTAGCATTGACCCCACATCTAGCTGGCGATTATTACTTGCTCGGGACACCTGAGTCATCTCCTTTGTAATAGTTGCTTCAGTAATACCATCACTGGTTAAGAGCAAAATATCACCCTGATTTAAGACTAAAGAACCCGCTTGGGCTTGCCAAAGTGGTAGAATCCCCAGAGGAACGCCACGCACTTTGAGGTAATTGGGCTGTGCATCTGTCCTTTGCTCCATTAAGCTTTTGTGTGACCACACCAACGGATAAATATGACCAGCACTAGCATAAACTAATTCCTTAGTCGTCACAGTGTAACGTGCCAGTGCCATAGTGATAAAACAGTTAGCACTAATTAAATCTTCAGACATCGTGCGGTTAATATTTTGCATCACCACATTTGGTGCTGGTGAAGTTTCTTGGGCAAGTTCACGACGTAGTATGGAAATAGCGCTAGCCATAAACAGTGCTGCGGGGACTCCCTTACCGGAAACATCGCCCACAGCAAGCCACAAATCCCCCTGGGGATGGTGATACACCTCAAAGAAATCGCCTCCCACTTCCCGCGCTGGATAGCAACTAGCTTGCACTTTTACCTGGTCTACTTCTGGTAGAGTTTGGCGTAGCAAATTATGCTGGATTTGCCGCGCCACTTGCAACTCCGAGCGCATTTGCTGTGCTTGCTGCTGGATACGCTGGTAAAGTTTAGCTTGGGAAATGGCGATTGCAGCTTGTTCTACAACATCTTCAAGTAACTCCAAATCCGATTTTGTAATGGAGTCTAGATAAAGATAGAGTACTGCTAGCAATTCTTGACTAAAAGTTAGAGGTATTGCTAAATGTACCGAGATAGTGGCACTCTCACCAGAGTCTTCAAGTTGCTGAGTTTGACGGCTACTTAGTACTTTAGAGCATAGAGATTGAGCTAGATTAGGCTCTTGTTGAGCTGCCTGTTGTGGCGCTTGGTAATGGAAAGAAGGAGAGGTCAAGTGTTCCTGTGCTACGGGATATAAACTTCCCAAGTGAGCGCCAAAATTAGCACCAATTGTTTGCACAATAGTTTGCAGCATACTCTCGTAATCAAGAGATTCACGAATGGCACTGGTGATAATATTAAATAGCTCTTCTCGACGTAGGGCACGTGTTAGTTCATTAGTACGGCGCTTCACCGCTCTGTAGGTATTTACGGCTTCTTTGACAATCTCTTTGAGCTTTCCTGGATTCCAAGGCTTAGTAATATAACGGTAAACTTTACCAGAGTTGATGGCTTCGACGAGATCTTCCACGTCTGTGTAACCAGTGAGAAGGATACGAATTGTGTCAGGAAAAAGATCCACAATCTTCCCCAAAAATTCGGTTCCATTCATCATTGGCATTCTTTGGTCGGAGATAATAATTGCCATCTCCCCTTCCTGAGCTAGAATCTCTAAAGCTTGATCTGCTCCATCAGCTCGAAATACTTGGAAATCTCGCCAAAAAGTACGATAGAGTAGCTCTAGGTTGTCCGATTCATCATCAACCACCATCAATTTAAGCTTTTCCTGGTGTTCCGGATTCATTAGTTAATTCTGGCTCCAGAGCGAATAATCAACAACTATTCCTCCACTACCCTACTAAACCAGAACGCAATGCCCTAACTGCAGCTTGAGTGCGATCATCAGCACACAGCTTATTCAAGATATTGCGGACATGAGTTTTGACTGTACCCACGGTGATATACAGATGCTCAGCGATGGCAGCGTTGCTATAACCTTCAACAATTAACTGCAATACTTCCAATTCTCGCTCTGTCAGGGGATAAGCTTCTATTAACTGGCTATATTCTGGGTCTGTACCCTGGATTTTAACTTGAGGATTATCACTTGCAGAATTCAGGTTTTGAGAACTGGTTTTGTTTGCTTGGGAAAGTACGAATTTGGCGATTACAGGGTCAATCCAGGAGTTACCCTCTTCAGTTATCTTGAGAGCATCTAGCAACTTATCGAAGCTACAGTCCTTCATGCAATAGGAGTCTGCACCAGCAGCAAAAGCAGCTAGAACAGCATCTTCTTCATCCTGGAGGGTTAGGATTAAAATTTTAGTTTGGGATGCTTCTGGGAGCGATTCCTGAGCATGTTTAAAATTTTTGGTTAATTCAATCCCGTCCATGTCCGGGAGACCAATATCAACAATACCAACATTCGGTGTTGAATTGAGAAGTAAGTCCAAGCCTTCAGCACCATTGATAGCTTCACCGACTAACTCTAACTCACTGCATTTTTGGATCGCAGTTCTCAAGCTAATCCGGGTCAGGTCATGGTCTTCAATCAGAGCAACGCTAATTTTACCCATCCTTAAAAGGTTTTATATAAAAATGAAAAACAGCACTTAATTTTGATGTTCACTCTAACTCAATTGTGAACCAAAATTAAAACCTCCTCAAGTTAAGGAGGTATTTTGTACTAACGACGAGAGAAAAACCCTTGACTAATTTTTTCAACATCACATTAGCCAATTTCGCCATCAATTTTCCTTGGATATGCTTTCGGTGTAGGAGCATCTTACCATTACTATCAGTTTGGGATTGAAGCGAGGGTCCACTAATCAGCCAATTGATCAAAAATATGGTTAGGCACTCAGGAGCAGCTTCAAAGTGCCCACTGCAAAGCAGATCTCAGCGATCCACTTGCTATGAAGCCTGATACACTAGCTAATCTCAATGCCCAAACTAACAGCTTTGTCTTGGATTTTACACACTCTATCTAAATCAAAACTTTAGCAAATTGTTAGTTTTTGGTGGCTTTTACCCAGGTGCAGAGGGCTAAATTTGCCAATTTCTCTGGGGATTTATTGTTGCTGCGCCATTGCGCCTATGAGTAGTTATTTAATCTAGATTATCTACTAGAGTTTAAGTTCTAGTTTATCCTGGAATTTTTAGACACCATGGTTTAATCATCAGCTATCGCTCGCCAGACTACCAAACAATGGATGAAATCATCAAAATCCTAGTGGTGCAAAGCAAAGAAGAAGATCGCCGCTTAGTGTATCAAGCTCTAAGGCGTAGAGTTAATGTGGAGTTTTGTGAAGCGCACGATTGTCACAGTGCACTGGTAACTTTGGAGGCGTATTCTAGCTTTGAGTGTGTTTTTCTCGACTATAGGCTACCGGATGGGGATGGTTTGTGGTTGGTGCAAAAGATTCGTGCTTCTGGAATCAAAGTACCTTTAGTGGTACTAACACAGAAGGGAGACGAGGAAATTGCGGTAAAGTTAATGAAGGCTGGGGCTTCAGATTATCTTGCCAAGGATAAAGTTTCTCCCGATAGCCTCTGTCGCAGCTTACACCACGCTCTACGCATTTATCAGGCTGAACAGGAAGCACTACAAGCAAATAGCCGTCTCCGGGAAAGTGAGGAGCGTTACCGCCTGGTTTTGGAAGGCTCAAATCACGGTATTTGGGACTTAGATTGCCAAAGTCAGCAACTCCACGCCAATGAGCGATTGTGGGAGATTGTGGGTTTAACTCCTAAGGCTACAGCCTTTAATTATGACCTCTTTGACGAGTTACTACATCCTCAAGATCGCCCCAAATTTCGTAAATTAGTTGCAGTGGAGGAACCCAACGAAGTGGAGTTGGTGTGGGAGTTTCGCATTCGCCATTGTCAAGGTGACTATCGCTACTGTCTGTTTAAGGGTAAGATTCTGTGCGATCAGTTGGGACAAGCATTGCGTATTTCTGGCATTGTAGATGATATAACCCAGCGTAAACGCTTGGAAGAGCGCTCGAATTTTTTGGCTCAAGCTTCCACTTTGCTTTCAGCAACGGTGGATTCCCAAGTCACCCTGGAAAACTTGGCGTGGTTAGCAGTTTCGCGTATGGCAGATTTCTGCGCCATTGATATTGTAGATGAAAACTTGTGCTACCGACGTATTGCCGTTGCCCATGTTAATCAGGCTAAAGAAAGTTTAGTCTGGCGGCTCAAACTACGCCACCCTGAAATATTTAATGGTGTACCAAAACTGCAAACCCTCACAGCACTGCAAATTAGCTCAGAAGAAGCAGACACTCAACTGAGTCGGCTAGTTAAAAATCGCAAGCAACTAAAGCTCTTGGCGCATTTGAAAGTTTGTGCTTATATTTTAGTCCCCCTCTCCATTGGTGAGCGCACTCTTGGCTCTATGCTTTTTGCTTGGAGCAATTCGGGGCGCTCTTATACAGAGGAAGATGTTACTCTCGCAGAAGACTTGGCGCGTCGTGCAGCTTGGGCGCTGGAAAATGCTCGCCTCTACCGTGAAGTTCAAGAAGCCAACGAAAATTTGAGTGAGGCTATTCTCATTTTAGGAGAGCAGGAACAACAACTGCGTACTCTCCAAAAATTAACTAATTTACTGAACCAACGCCTGACTGATTTACCTGATTTACTTAAGGTAATGGCGGAGTCAGTGTGTAAAGCCATTGCAGGAGCGCAAATTTGCTTTATAACTTTGTTTAATCCCCAATGTGACAGTATGGTACTAACGGTGGTTGCAGGGAAAAATAAAGACAATTTACAGCTAGAACAGAATTTCTCGAATCACAATGGTTGGCTTTATCAGATATTTTTAACTGGAGAATCGCAACTTATTCAAGCTACACCCAGCGAGCTAGAAGAAAATCAAGATGTACCAGCAGCTATCTATGCTGTGGCGATTGAGTCGGTACAATCGGGACGTTTGGGTGTATTAGCGGTGGGAAATTGGGATAACAGTGCGGCTTTTAGCGAAGATAATCGCTCTTTGTTGACGGCGGTGGGGGAACAAGCAGCTATTGCAATTGATAATGCTCGTTTGATTACAACCCTAGAAACTAGAGAAGAAAGCTTGGAATTGCAAAATCAAGTGCTAGAAGTCCAAAATGCTGAATTGGAACAGCAGCGACAACAAATTCACCGCAAAAATCTGCAATTAATTGAAGCAGCAAAACTCAAATCCCAGTTTTTGGCTACCATGTCCCATGAATTACGTACGCCAATGAATGCGATTATTGGCTTTTCCCAACTGCTTTTGCGTCGGCGCTACCTAGAAGATAGACCCATGGAAATGGTCAAGCGTATACTCAACAATGGTCAACATTTACTAGGTTTGATTGATGGCATTCTTGATTTGTCTAGAATTGAAGCGGGACGATTGGAATTGCAAACAGAAAGCTTTGATTTGGTGGAGTTAACTAGTAGTACGATTAATGAGTTGCGATCCCTTGCTGAACAACGTCGTCTCAGCCTTGAATTCCATTCAAATCTCAGTAATGTTGTCGTTATCAATGACAGCAGTCGCCTCCGTCAAGTTCTAGTCAATTTGATTTCCAATGCTATTAAATTTACTGAAACTGGAGGAATAAAAGTTAGCGTTGATGAACCTTTACCAAAGCAGATTGAGCTACAGGTTCATGATACTGGAATTGGTATTTCCAAGGAGCAACAAAAACATATTTTTGATGAATTTTGGCAGGTTGATCAAAGTACTACTCGTAAGTATGGTGGTACTGGCTTGGGTTTGGCGATTACTGAGTCTCTAGTGGTACTCATGAAAGGGAAAATTACTGTGGAAAGTGAGTTAGGTCAAGGTTCAACTTTTCGCCTTGAATTTCCTAGGGAAGTTCAATAATAAGTAATAAGTAATGACTCTCGGTTCACCCATTTCTGAGGGAGTTAAAAGAAAGACTAATCAGGAGTAAAAGATTGATCGAAAAAATTCAAACTTTAACAAATGTACTGATAATTTTCAATTAATTAGGGAGATAAGCTCCCTGCAAGTATGCATGAGGTTAATTTTTAATTCTCTGAGCCAACCTCAGTTTAGCGGAACGAGAACGAGGATTTTGGGATTTTTCTTTCTCGGAGGCGGTAATGGGCTTTTTAGTTAATACTTGCAGTTGTGGTGCATTTTTGAAGCCATGCTTGACTATTCTATCTTCTAGAGAGTGGAAACTAATGATAGCGATAATACCGTCTGGTTTGAGCCACTCAGGTGCTTTTGCAATTAGTTTTTCTAAGGCTTCAAGCTCACCATTAACCACTATACGCAGTGCTTGGAAAACGCGGGTAGCTGGGTGAATCCTACCATAGCGGTACTGGCGGGGAACGCTTGAAGCAATCGTCTGCGCTAATTGTGTGGTAGTGTGCAAGGGGCGATCTGCAACTATTCTCCTGGCGATACGGCGGGAAAACCTCTCTTCTCCATACTGGAAGAAGATATCAGCTAATTGAGTTTCTTGCCAGTGATTGATAATTTCAGCTGCAGTTAATTTTTGACGGCGATCCATCCGCATATCTAAGACTGCTTCTTGCTGAAAGCTAAAGCCTCGCTCAGCAATGTCGAGTTGGGCTGAGCTAACACCCAAATCTGCGACAATACCATCAAAAGAGGCTTTAGAAGCAGGACAATCGGCAAAATTACCTTGCCAAAATCGTACCTGCTCCTCACTATATTCAGCTAAATTTACCTTGGCTGCTGTTAGAGCGGCGAGATCGCGATCAATAGCTGTAACTTTAACTTCAGGAGCAGCAGCTAAAATTAATTTACTATGTCCACCACCACCAACGGTTGCATCTAGGTAGTGATATCCCTGACAAATATTTAGCCCGACAATGACTTCTTGACTGAGTACGGGTATGTGATATTGTACGGTTGAATTTTCTGGCGTGACCAATTTTCTCTACTAAGCAAAGAATTAGAAACAAAATAGGGTTTCACGTGTATCTCTTCCCGTGGTTGGATTAGTTCCCTTGGCTCGCTCACAGAGCTGTTGCACTACATCGCCACGTGAGAAAATAATATCGGTGAAGTCTGCACCGTCTATAATAGCGCCACGGAATTTAGCATTAGCTGTGAAAGCACCCTCAAGAACTGCATTGGTTAAATTAGCCTGAGTCAAGCGTGCTGAACCCAAATCTGCGTAGCTTAAATTTGCACCCTCTAGATTAGCCCCTGTCATGTTAGCAGAAAAAAAGCTGACTCCACTCAAGTTAGCACCGCTAAAGTTAGCATTGCGTAAAACTGATGCGGTGAAACTTGAACCTGTTAAATCCCGATTGGAGAAATCATGATCGGAGAGTGCTAGCTTGTCATAATCATCTGCATGGGCTGAAGGTACAAATATTGCCATAGTAACTATGGCGACTAACAAGCAGCTAAGTAGACGAAATAAAAGATAACTAATTACTGAATTTTGGCGGCTCATGCTTTTCATTGCTGAAGTCAAAAGGCTATCTGGGGAATAATTAGGGTTGGCTTTACCCTTCTAAATCCTATCAGGAATCACTGTGTCATCTATGAGTAAAAAAAATGAGCTAGGTCAAATAGGTGAAGATTTTGTGGCACACTGGTTAGAGTCCCAAGGCTGGATTATCTTGCAGCGTCGTTGGTCTTGCCTGTGGGGAGAAATCGACATTATTGCTTACAATTCGAATCCACAATTGTCTCTACCTACCCCAGAAGCTACTGTAGCGTTTGTGGAAGTGAAAACTCGTAGTCGTGGAAACTGGGATCTTGATGGCTTACTCGCAATTAGTCCCCGGAAACAAAAGAAACTGTGCCAAACAGCAGAATTATTCCTCTCTAATTATACTGAGTTGGCTCAACTACCTGCTCGCTTGGATGTGGCTTTGGTACGTAGCGCTAAACTTATAGATCCTGGAGCAGAAATTCTTCCTCATGGTTTTGCAATAGGACAAACGGTGGTTTGGAGAGACTATCAACTAACGCTCCAAAACTATATTCCCTATGCCTTTGAGCTTGGTTAAGCTAGGGTCTCTGGGCAATAGCCTAAACCCCTAGTAAATTGCTGACAGAAGGTTTCAATATCAGCTCGATCAGGAATACCGTGGGAAACTACAGCCACTTGATAGCGACGCATGACTTCAATGGGAGATTGTCCTGTTTCTAAGCTCCACAGAGCCATCTGTAGGCGAATATCTGGCTGGTAGGAAATACCTAACTCACTCATATAGGCTCGAAAATCTCTATCTTCGTGTGAGCTTAGAGTATCTTGAAATTTGATTTTGATAATCCAGCCATCAATTCTGTGAATCACTGTCACAAAGGCTAGGGAAAATCGGTCTGTATTGTAGAGATGTTCAACAACTCTGAGAGTCAAAGTTGCATTGGCTAAAAAGTAAATGTAATCCATTTGCGCTTCCCTCTGGTGGTTTAGTGCCACAGCAGTTGTTACTATTATTGTGACGAAAGGGAAAGCAATTAACTAGGGTCAAAACACCCGACTTTCTATGGGTAGCTCTACCCAATTTTCTATGCGAGATTGTCCTGATGTCCAAGGCTATCCCAGGAATTTTCGTGAGTTCCAAACACCTTTAGTCAATTCACATTGCGTCAACTGGCAATCGCACTTAGCTAACAAAAACCTTTTCCAGTGATAAAAAATTGTACTATAATTTAGCAAAAGCTATATCTGCCTTGGCAGATAAATTTTCTTGCAGGAGCCATTTGCTTAATGGACTACATCGATCAAGTGTTAGAAAAACTCAGGGAATGGGCTGGTAAGCTCATTGAAGCGCTCTTAGGACCTCAAGCTGAGCCAGAGGCGGAACTAATCCCTATACCTGTCAATGAGCCGCAGCGACGCAGGAATAGTTGAAGCCTTGAGTGCCCAATCAGACGGTAGCAAGATTAAGATTCTAGTCCTGCACGGTCCCAACCTCAACCTGCTGGGATTAAGGGAACCACAATTCTATGGTCCTGTGACTCTCCAGGAGGTTAACTCCCTACTCGAGGAAGAGGCGGAACTGCTGGGTGTGGAAATATATATCTTGCAGTCGAATCGAGAAGGTGTTTTGATTGACGCGATTCATAACTCCATCAACGAAAACCATGGCATAGTGATTAATGCAGGAGCCTATACCCACACTAGTATAGCTATTAGAGATGCTTTGGCAGGGGTAAAGCTACCTACGGTTGAAGTACATTTGAGCAACATTTATCGGCGTGAAGAATTCCGTCATCACTCCTATATTGCTCCGATTGCTATTGGTCAAATTAGTGGTTTTGGGGCTGAAAGTTATCGTTTAGGATTGCAAGCTTTAGTTAGTTACCTGCGCTAAGCTCAGCAGCCCTAATTAGCTTTGCCTGCTCTACCCATTTTTGCACTTCATCTACACAAGGGCAAAGATCCCGTCTTTGCATTGTTGCTACCTGAAGGCGCATAATATTTCTGTGTAATCGGTGTATGGGAGTTTGGGAAAGCTGCGCTACAGAAGCGATCCCGGCGTGTAGCAACAATCCACAGTACTGACATCCCACACTGGGAATACGAGCCAAATTAGCCATTGCTACCCACTTATTCAAGTATTGCACTTTGATGCGTAGCTGATTAGCAAGCTGCTGCTTGAGGTTAGTGGTGTTAGCACTTTGGAGTAAATCGAGAGTGGAATTAATTCCCAAAGCTTGCAGTTGCAACTGTTGCTGTTGAGTCAATCCAGGTAATTCCTGAATTGACCAGTTAGCATATGGGTTAGTAGAAGAGATTTTAGTATGTACCATGAGGATCCTGTGGTGTAATTAACATCTGGACGGCTCAAAGTGGTGGGTTTTGCTTAAAATCCTAGAAGAGCAATCCTTATCTTCCCAACCATGAGTGACTCTCTTGCCACTAGTTTAAAACAGCGTCGTCAACAACTTTCCCAACTAATTGATTACCCAGCTATATTATGGTCGGGAAGTGCTGCGGTACGAAATTTTCCCGCCAATCGCTTCCCTTTTCGTGCTAGCAGTCATTTCCTTTATTTTGCTGGTATACCCCTGGAAAATAGCGCTATTCGCCTAGAAGGAGGTAGATTAGAGCTGTTTATGGACGAGGCTGAACCTAATAGTAGCCTTTGGCATGGACAAATGCCTCAACCATCGCAAATTGCCACTCTCATTGGTGCCGACGCTCATTATACCTTAGACCAGCTACCGACTAAAGCTGTGGGAGCAGCAACCATTGCTAATCAGGATTTACGCACCTACCAGCAGCAAAGTGAGATTCTGCAACGTTTTATTCCACCAGCCAGTGCACTCCAAGGAATTGATTTAGAATTAGCCCAAGCCATAATTAGTCTGCGCCTCAGCCACGATAGTGCCGCCTTAGGAGAATTACGTCAAGCTGCAGCAGTAACCGTGAGTGCCCACCAAGCAGGTATGGCTGCAACTTTGGGTGCGAAAACAGAAGCAGAAATTCGCGCAGCAATGGAAGGTGTGATTGTTGCTCACAATTTGACTTGTGCTTACAACAGTATTGTTACAGTACATGGAGAGGTGCTGCACAATGATCACTACCATCATGATTTGCAGCCTGGAGACCTCTTATTGGCGGATGTGGGCGCAGAAACTGCTAATGGCTGGGCTTCTGATGTTACTCGCACTTGGGCGGTAGGAGGCAAATTTTCGTCGACTCAGCGCGATATTTACGAGCTGGTTTTGGCGGCACATGATGCTTGCATTGATAAAATTCGTCCAGGGGTAGAATATGTGGAGATTCACCTATTGGCAGCCAAGATAATTGCTCAAGGGTTAGTAGATTTGGGCATTTTGCAAGGAAAAGTCGATGATTTAGTAGAAATGGATGCCCATGCTCTGTTTTTTCCCCATGGTATCGGACATTTGTTGGGTTTAGATGTCCATGATTTAGAAGATTTGGGAGATTTAGCAGGTTATGAGGAGAGTCGCGTAAGAAGTAAACGCTTTGGTTTAGGCTATTTGCGTCTGCATCGTCCTTTGCAACCTGGTATGTTAGTCACCATTGAACCAGGTTTTTATCAAGTACCAGGGATTCTTAACGATCCGGAAAAACGCTTCCAATATAAGAATATTGTTAACTGGGAGCGTTTAGCACACTTTGCTGATGTGCGGGGAATTCGTATTGAAGATGATGTTTTGGTTACCGACTCAGGAAGTGAAGTGCTCACAGCAGCACTAGGGAATACTATAGCTGAAGTGGAAGCGATGGTATGGGGCTGAAAAATTGTTATTTGATGATTTGTCAGAGGAGTTATTAGATTAAATGGCAAATGAAGCGCTTGTAGCTTTACTGAAGGAGGGAGTAGAGTCTTGGAATCATTGGCGAAAAGATCATGTAGATTTGATTCCCTACCTAAGTCGCGCTAATCTCAGCCGAGTCAATCTCAGTGGCGCTGATTTTAGTCGCGCTAACCTCAGTGGCGCTAACTTGAGTGGGGCGATTTTGAGTGGGGCTGATTTTTCCTTTGCTAATCTCAGTCGCACCAATTTTTCGGTGGCTAATTTGAGTCGGGCAAATTTTAGTGGTGCGAATTTGAGTGGCGCGAATTTAACCGTGGCGAATTTGAGTGAAGCTTATCTTAGTGGTGCAAATTTTAGTGGTGCGAATTTGAGTGGTACTAATTTTAGTGAAGCCTATCTCAGTCGTGCGGTGGTGGTTGGTGCTAATTTAACAGTGGCTAATTTGAGTCGTGCTAACCTCAATCGTGCTCGTTTGGATGAATCGGATTTGAGTGGTGCTAATTTTAGTGAAGCAGATCTTAGTGAGGCTAGTTTGATTAGAACCCAAGCTTTGGTAACTAACTTTGGTAAGGCAATTTTAACTCAAGCTTGTATCGAGGGTTGGAATACTGATGATTTAACTAATTTGGATAGTGTGGTTTGCGAATATATATATTTAAAGCAAAATCGACAGCAGCGCTATCCTAGTAATGGTAGGCTTTCCTCTGGTGCTTTGGCAAAGTTATTTAATGGAGCTGGACACTGATAAAATTTTGGTAACAAGGGCTTTTTTGGGTAGAAGTGATGGTGAGTAAAGTTACTTGGCAGCAAGGTAGCAATCAACCAGATAATGGGGATAATTTAGCTACTATTAGTCAATGGTGGACAAGTTTGGCAGGAAAGGCAATAGTCTTTGCTCAACGTTTGCTTCCTGATACAGGAGATATTAGAAGTCTGGATTGGGATGTGCAAAAATTTGACGAGAAATTAGCGATTCAGAATCCTCAAGTTAGGGGTATTACATTCTACTGGTATAAACCAGGATTAAATCAAGAACGCAACCTTACACCACAGAAGCTAGAATTTGAGCCAGAAAATCAGCGATTATATATCTATCCTCAATCTCAATCTCAGGTAGTAATTCGTATCGCCATACCTGAGGTAATGTATCAGAAAATTGAACTACAAAATCCTTTAATTGTGGGTTCAGCCAAAGGAGAAAATTATGTTCTTTTAATGCGTGATAAGCAGCAACAACTAGATGTGAAGATTATTCTTTCTCCTGAAAGTTTAAATAATTTGAGGCAAAATCTGTCTGATTAAAATACTGCTTAAATAGAGATTTCAGTGGGGGAATATGCCTCTTGTTGAACTATGGTAAATTAAAACAGAACAGAAAACCTATTTTCTTGTAAGACTGTAATTTGAATAGTTTTCATGCTGTTAACATATGACGCACTTCTGCTGGCATCAATTTATCTCTATTGTTGATAGATTGAGTTAGTTTTGTTTCTAGTTCGTCACATAGTTTCATTAGTATGTCTACTTTGGTGACGATGCAGTGTTGTTCTTTGAGTTGTGGGATAGGAATTAAAATTAGCTGAAGCCTAGAATATTTTATTACTTTGGCAGTCATCCCTATTGTCTTATCAAAAATAGTATCTTGCATAAACGGACTCATTAATGCAAATTTTAAGTATGAAGGATGTAGACCTGTGAAAAGCTGGAAGTTAATTATTATTTGCGCTAAATCATTTTTTTTATTGAGTTGATAATAAAGATAAGTTACCTAATAAAGATTTAGTAGTTAACAAGAAATTACCGCATTTTGGATTCCCACGATGCATCCACTATCAATAATTTTTTCAGATAGATATTATTTAGTTTCATCATCATAATTTGGTTTGAATAAATTATCCTTTAACGCTAATTGCAAAAGAAATTATCGTAATTTCTGAACACTATTGGACGCATCAGCTAGTAATTTAAAACTGAGAAAACAAAAGTTTTTCAATTCATGCAGTTTACTCTGATAAATAACTTTGAAGCGGAGTTAAAATAATTCCTAAAATCTTATCAATTTGATTGATGTAATATTCCACTTTATCAATACAAACTTTGTTATCGTTCAAGGTTAGAAAACGCCAAGTTGTACCTGTAGTTACCACACCATAAATCATTGGGATTTCAACTCCTTGACGTTGATTAAAAATTTGAGCTGCTATCATTTCGGCAATACATTGTCCCAAACCATTAATAATATTTTCATTTTTGGCTTCTACAACTGTCATTACTGGAACGCTAATAAAAAATTGTTCTTGTGAGGCACTAATTAAGAAATCACAGTAACCTAAAAGCCCTTTTTCAGGGTCTACATTAAAATCTGTACCAGAGAACAAACTAATTTGATAATTTAATTGTTTTCTAACTTCGCTTAAAATCGGTGCAATTAAAAATTCAGAACGAGCTTTTTCTGTGCCAATTGCTGTAGCAAGGGGAATATAATCTTGGAGAACTAAGGTTAAAATTTCTGATGGTTGTACTAGGGAAACCTCGTTAAATAAATTTTGTGTTTCATCTACTGTTAATCCAAAATCTTCTTTGATTTTAGCCAAAGTAAAATTGCTGTACGCCATTAGGTTAAACTCAGCTAGATTGGTTGCAATTAAATAAATTTTCCAGCCATTATTTCATCATTAATTCTCGAAAAAGCCAACATAAACTCAGCTTTTTAAAAAATCCGCATCTTGCTTAAATTTGCCATAAATTTACCCCCAATAGTTATCTTATTTATTGACCCTTTAAAGATTACAAGCACTAGATTTCATCCTATTTATTCAGCTAGAAACAAACAGTAGGCTTGGTTTAAATATTCTCTCTTTTGGGTGTGGAATGTGGGTTACACGTATCTCGGCCCAACGCCAAAACATTTAAAGTCTATGTGTTTAGTTTCTAAGCATTCTTGATAAAAGAAAATTAGTGAATTCACTCAGGAATTTAAAGAAAGCATAGCCTAAGTTGGGTTATAAAGCTTTAATTTGCGGTTAAATGCGCTTTTATCTTTTTCAAGCACTTCAGGGTGCCAGCGTTTATACAACTACTTATATAAATCTAACCTTTTTCAGCGATCGCCAGGGTAAGTATGATGACAGAAACTGAACTCAATCCCTTACGCAGTGTCTACACTGAAAGTTTACCTCATATCCTCGAGCAGTTAGGCATTTCTCTGTTTGTCAGCACCTACCAAGCAGGAAAATTGGTGGTTTTGCGGGCAGATGAAGGGAAATTAAACACCCATTTTCGCCAATTTAATCAGCCTATGGGCATTGCTATTAATCAGCATCGCCTCGCCATTGGCACTGCTAGGGAAATTAGCATATTTCATAATGTACCTGCCGTTACTGCTAAATTGGAGCCAGCGGGGAAACACGATGCCTGTTATCTTCCCAGAAAAGCCCACATTACAGGCAATATTTTCATCCATGAAATGGCATTCGGTGACGGGGAATTGTGGTTTGTGAATACCCGTTTTTCCTGTTTGTGTACACTGGATGCCAGCAATAGTTTTGTACCTCGGTGGCGCCCACCTTTTGTTACCGCCCTTTCTCCCGAAGATCGTTGTCACCTTAATGGTATGGCAATGTTTAATGGTAAGCCTCGTTGTGTCACTGCCCATGGTAGCAGCAATGATGCCCAAGGTTGGCGAGAGAAGAAAGCCAATGGGGGCATTGTGATGGATGTGGCAAACGGAGAAATTGTTGCCAGTGGCTTATCTATGCCCCATTCTCCGCGGATTTATGGGGGTAAGTTGTGGGTGCTGAATTCGGGATTTGGCAGTGTGGGCACAGTGGATTTGGATACGGGTAAATATGAAGAGTTTGCCCGCTTACCGGGATTTACTAGGGGTTTAGATTTCTATGGCGATTTTGCTTTTATAGGTTTATCCCAGGTGCGAGAAACTGCAGTTTTTAGTGGCATTCCTATTGCAGAGAAAGAAGAGCGCAGTTGTGGCATTTGGGTGCTAAATATTCACACTGGGGAAACTATTGCCTATGTGCGATTTGAGGATGCCCTCCAGGAAATTTTTGCTGTCAATGTTTTGCCTAATATTTGTTATCCAGAAGTGATTAATGATAACCCAGATTTGATTGGGTATTCTTTTGTTTTACCTGATGATGCTTTGGAAGCTGTGCCTAAGTCTTTGCTTGTGACAGTTTCTTAATGAGCAATAAGTAATAAATAACAAATAATAAATAATAAGCGAAAAAACTTCTGGAATATTACTTAAAAAACTTCTGGCTTATTATTTCTAAATTCTGAATTCAAAAAAACATAACTAAAAATATAAAACCTAATTAAAAGGAACTATTATGGCAATTATTACAGTAAATAGTTTTGAAGATAATTCTATTGGAGATGGGCTAATTACCCTCCGGGAAGCCATCGAAGCAGCTAACACAGATACTTCTGTGGATGGTTCTACGGCAGGTTCGGGAGCTGATACGATTGTTTTTGATGCCAGTTTAGCTGGACAAACTATTACTTTAGCTAGCCAGTTAGTAATCTCTTCCGATGTAATTATTACGGGCTTGGGAGCAGATCAACTGACTATTAGTGGTAATAATGCTACGAGAATTTTTAACGTTAATGATCGTAATAATTCTAATCAAGTAGATGTCACTATTGAAGGGTTAACTTTGACAGAAGGTGATACCACAGGTGATGGTGGTGCTATCAACAACCAAGAAAATTTAACAGTAACAAACAGTACTATTAGTGGTAACTCTAGTGATCGTAGTGGTGGTGGGATTTTCACCAGAAAGAATTTAACAGTAACGAATAGCACTATTAGTGGTAACTCTAGTGATCGTAGTGGTGGTGGGATTTACAATGATAACAGCAGCTCAACAAATAACAGCAGATTAACAGTCAGCAACAGCACTATTAGTGGTAACTTTGCTAATTTTGATGGTGGTGGGATTTACAATTACTATGGCACATTAACAGTAAGCAGCAGCACTATTAGTGATAACTCTAGTAGTCGTGGTGCTGGGATTCACAATTATCAAGGCATAGCAAATGTCACTAGTACTATCATTGCCAGAAATACATCTGAGGATATAGAAGGTAGTGCTTTCACCAGTGGTGGAAATAACCTCATCGGCAATGGTGATTATGCTACAGGCTTCACCAATGGAGTTAATGGTGATATCGTAGGTACTGCTGCAAATCCCATTGATCCTAAACTAGCTCCCTTAGCAGACAACGGCGCTACAACTCTAACCCATGCCTTACAAAGTGATAGTCCTGCTATTGGTGCAGGTAGTAACCCCGACAATCTTACCATAGATCAACGAGGAGAAACTAGGGTTGCAGGAACTAGTGCGGATATTGGTGCATTTGAATTTGGTATCGTAGTTACCAGTCTTGAAGATAATACTACCGTCGATGGACAAGTTACCCTAAGAGAAGCCCTCCAAGCAGCTAATAACGATATTTCTGTGGATGGTTCTACAGCAGGTTCTGGGGCTGATACAATTATTTTTGACGCTAGTTTGGCTGGACAAACTATTAATTTAGCTAGCGAGTTAGTAATTTCTTCCGATGTAATTATTACTGGTTTAGGAGCAGATCAACTTACCATTAGTGGTAATAATGCTACGAGAATATTTTATGTTGATGATGGTAATTTTTCTAATCAAGCTAATGTCACCATTGAAGGGTTAACTCTGACAGCAGGTAATAGCACAGGCGGTGGTGCTATCTACAGCCAAGAAAACTTAACATTAAGCAACAGTACAATTTCTGGCAACTCTGCTACTTTTTTTGGTGGTGGGATTAACAATAATGGCACATTAACAGTAAGCAACAGTACAATTTCTGG
>CAZWGS010000019.1:51143-53675 GCA_964633315.1 uncultured bacterium
GTGGTGGGATTAACAATAATGGCACATTAACAGTAAGCAACAGTACAATTTCTGGCAACTCTGCTACTTTTTTTGGTGGCGGGATTAACAATGAGGGCATATTAACAGTAAGCAACAGTACAATTTCTGGTAACTCTGCTACTTTTTTTGGTAGTGGGATTTACAATAATGGCACGACAACCATTGCCAGCACTATAATTGCTGGAAACATATCTGATGATATAGATGGTAGTACTTTTACCAGTGGTGGTAACAACCTAATTGGTAACGGTGACACTGCTACTGGCTTTACCAATGGTACTAACGGTGACATTGTAGGTACTACTGCTAATCCCATTGATCCAGGATTAGATCCCTTAGCAGATAATGGTGGTACAACTCAAACCCATGCTTTGCAAAGCGATAGTCCTGCTATTGATGCTGGTAGTAACCCCAACAATCTTACCACTGACCAACGGGGAGAAGTGCGGGTTGCAGGAACTAGCGCAGATATTGGTGCATTTGAAGCCCGATTCCCAGCTATAACCGCCACCTTAACCGACAATCTGCTCTTAGATTTCAACTTTGATGCTTTACTTAATCCAGGGGAAACGGTACGCTACACCGCCATTATCAATAACTCTGGAAACGATACTAGTAACAATACTATTTTCCAGCTTACTCCTGACAGTAACACCACTTTGAGTGTAGGTTCTGTTACCACCACTACAGGCACTGTAACCACAGGAAACACTGGTGGAGATACCACTATTGCCGTAGATATAGGTACAGTTGCAATTAGTGGCAGTGTTACCATTACCTTTGATGTAGTAGTTAACAATCCAGTTAGTGTTACCCAAATCTCCACACAAGGTACGGTATCTGGTAGTAATTTTACCAATGTTCTCACCGATGATCCTGATGATGGCACGAGCAACAGTGACGTAACTATTTCCAATGTAGTACCAATTCCCCCCACTGTGAGCATTACTGCTTCTACTCCCAATGCGACAGAAGGAGGTAGTGATGGAGTATTCACCATTAGTCGGGATGACAGCAATGGCGATTTAAGCGTTAACCTAACAATTAATGGTAGCAGCAGCGCCGTTGACACTGACTATAGTCTTAATGGTGGTAGTGTAACAGTTGCTGGTAGTACCGTAACCGTAACTATTCCCGATGGCTCCACCAGTATAGATGTTAACTTGAGTGCTGTAGTAGATATAGTAGCCGAGCCTGCTGAAACTTTACAGTTAGATATAGCTGCTGATAGTAATTATGTCATCGATGGGGTTAACAACAGTGCCACGGTAACCATTGATGCGAGTTTAGCACCTCAATTAGTAATTAACGAGATTGATTACGATCAATTTGGTGCAGATGGAGATAACTTTATCGAGTTACTCAACAATGGCACCGATACTATTAATCTTAGTGGCTATCAAATCCTTCTCGTCAACGAAAATGGCACTCCCTACGATACCATCAACCTCGATAACGTGGACTTAGCTGCTGGAGACTACTATGTTATCAGCAACAATGCCACAAATATAGCCAATACTAACCAACAACTAAACTTTACCCTACAAAATGGTGTAGATGCGGTAGCCCTTGTCTTTGGTAGTGATATTATCGATACTGTTAGCTACGAAGGCGATACCACTGGTTACACCGAAGGTGCAGGCACCACTGTAGCAGATTTAAATGATTTTGCTAATGTAGGGCTTTCTCGCTTCCCCAATGGCACAGATACTGATGATAACTCCGCCGATTTTGTCCTGCAAGGCATCACTCCAGGTACACTAAACAGTGTTACTCCCAGCGTAACCTTAAGCATAAATCCAGATCCTGCCAACCTCAATGATGGCGGAAGCACAGCCACTATCACTGCTGTCATTGATACCTTTTCCGGTCAAGATGTTACTATTAACCTGGCTTTCAGTGGCACCGCGACAGAAGGCTTAGACTACACTGTACCAAACTCCATTACCATTCCCGCAGGGCAACTAAGCGCCGATATCACCCTAACCACCGTGGAAGATTTTATGGTGGAAGGAGATGAAACAATCGTAGTTGATATTGATAGTGTAGTTAATGGTTTAGAATCTGGTAATGAGCAAGTAAATGCCACCATTATTGACGATGACACATCTGGTATTACTGTCACCCCCACCACTGGCTTAACCACCACCGAAGCAGGCGATACTACCCAGTTTACCGTTGTCCTAGACTCTCAACCCAGTAATGATGTGGTGGTGAGTTTCACTAGTGATAATACCACCGAAGGCACCACCGATGTTTCTAGCCTCACCTTCACCTCTGGTAATTGGGATATTCCCCAAACCGTTACCGTTACTGGCGTGGACGATTTCATCGATGATGATGATGTTGCCTACACTATTAGCACTAATACTACTAGCAGCGATCCTAATTATGACAACCTAACTGGTAATCCTGTCACAGTTATTAACCAAGATGATGGCGATACGGCGGGAATAACTATTAATCAGACTACCCTAACCACCAGCGAGAATCTCACCACTGATGAGTTTA
>CAZWGS010000020.1:0-51548 GCA_964633315.1 uncultured bacterium
ATAATCCAGAGTTTCCTTGGGCTAAAAAATTAAACAGCATGGCTAGACAATCCCATGCGGAAAGAGCTTGGGTAGCTATTTCTAGGTTTTACGAAAATTGTAAGAAGCGCCGAGACCCCGCGTCGCCGCAAGGCGCAAGGGAACGCTCGGCAAGACAGCAAATTCCAGGTAAAAAAGCGGATGCGACCCCGCGCCGCCAAAAGGCTCAAGGGAACGCGCACCAAGCAGGATTCCCCAAATTTAAGAAATTTTCTCGGTCAGTAGAATATAAAACTACAGGATGGAAAATTTCTGAAGATCGAAAGACTATTAAATTTACTGATGGTTTTAAAGCTGGAACTTTTAAATTGATAGGTTCAAGGGATTTACATTATTATCCATTAAAATCAATCAAAAGAGTTCGGGTAGTCAGAAGAGCTGATGGTTATTATGCTCAATTTTGCATCGACCAAGAAAGACTAGAAAATATCAAAACTACAGGAAAATCAATTGGTTTAGATGTTGGGATTAAAGAGTTTTACACCGATAGTAATGGTGATACCATTGCTAATCCTAAATATCTTAGAAAGTCCGAAAAAAGGTTAAAAAGACTACAACGTAGATTGTCTAAATGCGAACAAGGTTCTAAAAGCAGGAAAAAGTTTCACAAGAGATTAGCTAAACAACATCTCAAGGTTTCGAGGCAGCGTAAAGACTTTGTGGTAAAAACTGCAAGGGCGCTATGTCAATCTAACGATTTGATCGCCGTTGAAGACCTACAGGTGAAAAATATGGTTAGAAACCATAAATTAGCTAAGTCTATTTCTGATGCTAGTTGGTCAATGTTTACAACTTGCTTGGAATATTTTGGTAAAGTTTTTAACCGTGAAATTGTTGCTGTTAAACCACATTTTACTAGCCAAAATTGCTCTAGTTGTGGAGAGATAGTTAAAAAATCTCTATCAGTTAGAACCCATGTTTGTAGTTGTGGGACTGTTTTAGATAGAGACCATAATGCAGCAATAAATATTTTAAATAGGGCGGGGCACGCCCAAATTAACGCTCCTGGACAGATTAACCTCTGTCAGTTAAGTGAAAGCTTGGCTGATAAGTTAGCTGGATGAACGGAGAATCCCCGTCGATTTATCGCGGCGAGTGTCAAGACTTAATTGTTTCACACTGATATCGTTTTCATTGAAGTTAACTACAGATAGCTAACATCCAGAAGTAAGGTTCAATGTCAATCTATCTGCAGATGTGTTCTCTGAAATTGCTATTAGCTAGTGGAAATTTTGCTACTGCTTGCCTTGCTCATAAAGCTATATCTCCACTCTGAGGTAATTTTATGGGAGAAGGGGCTAGCTAGAAACTACATATAGCTACCTGTAAAGTTCACGTCAGTTTTTTTAAACTCCCCAGGTAAGATTCGAACTTACGACCAATCGGTTAACAGCCGACCGCTCTACCACTGAGCTACTGAGGATTAAGTTTGCTTTATCAGCAACAGTATATAATCATAGCAACGAATGATCCAATTTTGCAAGTTTTTTGGCAAAAAATCTAGATTAAAGTTTCCTTGGGGATTACAAGCACTAAAAAAGGCGGGAAGTACCCACCTTTAGCATCCACTGAACAATCGCCTTAAAGCGAACGCAAAAATCTTACCAAAGCATCTCGGTCATTCTTTGGCATTTTCCTAAATGCTTCCTGAGATTGCTTTGCTTCTCCACCATGCCATAAAATAGCTTCTTCTAGAGTGCGAGCACGACCGTCATGGAGATAACTAGAATAGGGTAGCACTGTCTGAGTTAAGCCAATACCCCACAATGGTTGTGTACGCCATTCTTTTCCTGTAGCTAAGAAATCTGGTCTACCATCAGCTAAACCTGACCCCATATCGTGTAATAGCATATCTGTGTAGGGGTGAATAGTTTGTTCAACCAAGGCTTTAGTTGGGCTATCGCCAGTGGTTAATTGCGCTACATGACAGGCGTTGCAATTAGCTTGAGTAAATAATTTCTCTCCTCGCTTCACTTGGGGATCATCGAGTAAGGTGCGAGCAGGCACAGCTAGAGATACACTGTAGAATGTGGCTTCCTCTAGAATTTTCTGGTCAATATCGCTGGAACCATCGGCTTCTGGGAACATGGGGTTAGTAACACCCATATCATTCACGTAAGCAGAAGCTGTTTGTTGCAATAGGTTAGGGTTGTTTGCTTTCCAACCAAAACGCCCCAAAACTAACTTTTCCTGTGCTACATCCCAAACCTTATTGGGACGCCCAGAGATACCATCTTGATTATTATCCTCTGGATCTGCTAATTCTCGAATTGTGGCTTCGGGAATTGCTTCGAGTAAACCCAAACCAAAAACTGGAGGAGGAATCCGCAGGGAAGTCATAACTTGAGTTGGTAGAGGTTTACCATCGCGTTGGGTAATTTTCGCTACCGGAGATCGCAAGCTATAATTTATCCCATCATCATATTGCCCTTGCTCTTCTTGCCATCGTATTTGTACCGTAGCTTCAGGAGGATGTCCATAAACCCCTTGATCCTGAATTTGCGTTCCTAAACCTGCTACTGGAGGGGCGTTGTCGAAACTGGCTTCGGCTTCGTGATAATAGTCAGATATAGCAGTCTGTTGACTTTCCTGATTTTCCCTAGAATCGCTAACTCGCACCAAAAGTTGACCTTTTTCCGGTAAACCGCGACCATTGCGGATATGACAACCAGCACAGGAAGCGTTATTAAATAAAGGACCAAGACCAGGATTAACATTAGCAGGAGAAGTGACAAAAACAGCTTCGAAGGCGATATCTCCCTCTCCATGCTTGTCGAAGTTTTCTGGAGTTAAACCTGCTGAAGGTTGTTCGTAAGCACTGGAAGTACGGTTAAATACTGTCGTTTCTCCACCAGCAAGGGGTATAGTAGCTAATGAAGGTTGCTTGGTTAAAAAATGAGAAAAAATAATGCCAGCGAGGATAGTGCTGACAAATAAAAGCAGAAATGATATTCGTTTTTTTAGACGCGGTAACATTGAAAAAGTTTCCTGTTGTGTTCTCTTCTCAAAAGCAACCGACTAACTTTGCACTAAAGGCAAAATTTTTCCTTCGACGGTAGCAAAAACCGTTAGTATTTTACCTTGAGCTTCTTCCATTTTCGCTAAAGCTTCTGTCTCGGTAATTTTCTGTTCAATAGGCGCAGGAACAGCTTTTAAAGATGCAATAGCTGCGTCTAACTCACTCTTAAGCTGTTGATCTAGTTCTGGATTTTGCTTAGCTACCCAACTACTCAAACTTGTTGCTGCTACTTCTCCATCCAAACTTCCCAGATAGGCATTTTTTACACTATTAATGTTGTGTTTAAAATCATTGAGAGAGCTATTACTAAAGCGACTTTCTAAACCTTCTGTACTTTTGGTTTCCAAAGGTTCTCCAATTTTCTCATTCGCCACCTCATCAAGACAACCAATCATCCCCTGGACAATTTCTTCCATCGCTGCAGCAACGGTAGGATAGGCTATATTTTCACTATCGCCTGCGCTAGCAAAAACTTCTTGGTAAGGAGGATTACCAGCAACTCCATCTACCCAACTGATTAGCAATTCGTCAGCTGTTTCTTGGAAAGCCCTAGCTAAAGATTTAACTAACTCCAATTCCCGTGGTGAAAAGCTACCAGCTTGCTTGTTATTATCATCGCCAAAGAGGAGTAACTCGATTGTATGAAAGCCTTTCTGAGTGGTTTGCAAACCTTTGATGTATTCAGGACTAAACTTATCGCTACTTTTTAGTACCGCAACCACATCGGTTTCGTTAACAGGCCAATCATCCAAGTCACCATCATAACCTAGGGAGTCCGCCGGACCAAAGGCAAAAGCTTCGCTTCTTTCCCAAGGAAAACGAGCTGCGATCCATGCTTCCTGAGCTGCTTTGAGAGTATCATTGTTAGGGTTACTCACAAAAGCATCCACTGCTGTGCTCAAATTATTAGCTTTTACTACTAGTTTCTCATAGGTGGGAACCACAACATCACTAGCAAAACTCGCCACTACTATTGATTTTTCCGTCTCTTGAGCAGTATTATTTTCGCTGCTACTGATGCTTGTCTGGTTGCTGCAAGCGCTACCGAATAGAAGTAGCCCGCTACAAACTAAAGTTAACAGAGGTACAGAAGGAAGTTGAAGCTTTCTATTTAGTCCCATGGCTTAATAGTGGTGTTGATCTGCTAGTGCTGGCTAAGTAATTGCAAAAATAGTGCAATAATTAATATCTGTTGAGGATAGTTTAGTCTGCGATCCAAGTCAAGTAATTTCAAAATTATTTTAATTAAGCCTTAATTTTTGAGACTCTTGGTAAGAAGCTAAGGGAAAAATATCTCCAAAAATTTTAGTCATTATCAACCCTAAACTCCCTTTAGTACTAGAAAAGACTGAGCTCGCCTGGAAGAGATTAGATTTGTAATAGGGTAATTAGCTAAATTATTTATTGATAAAAATAATCATTAAATTTCTATTAGTTTAGAGTATTTCAGTTTTGTTTACTTGAGAATCTTTAATAAAAAACTATAGGCAATTATTCCAGCCTACTCTGGTTACAAGTAAATAACAGATAGTTTGTCATTGAGGCTCTTATCTTCCTAGTATTATTAGGGAGAGTTTTTTTCCTTACCAAATAAACACTAAAAGTGAATGCAATTCATTGACCAAGCAGAAATTGAAGTTGAAGCAGGTACAGGTGGCGATGGTATAGTCGCATTCCGTCGCGAAAAGTATGTACCAGCAGGAGGACCAGCAGGAGGTAATGGGGGGCGTGGTGGTTCTATAATCCTAAAAGCAGCCACACAGCTACAAACCCTACTCGACTTCAAGTATTCCAGACGTTTTAAAGCCGACGATGGTAAGCGTGGAGGACCAAATAATCGCACTGGTGCTGCGGGGAATGATAGTATAGTTGAAGTTCCCTGTGGCACAGTAGTTTATGATGTCAACACGGATGAGATTTTAGGGGATTTGGTCACAAAAGGACAAACCCTATGTGTTGCTCAAGGTGGTAAGGGAGGTTTAGGAAACAAGCATTTTTTGAGTAATCGCAATCGCGCGCCAGAAAACGCCCTACCAGGATTACCAGGGGAACAACGTTATCTACGCCTAGAATTGAAATTATTAGCGGAAGTGGGGATTATTGGTTTACCCAATGCAGGTAAATCCACTCTCATATCTTCCCTTTCATCCGCCAAACCAAAGGTAGCAAACTATCCTTTTACCACCCTCGTACCCAATTTAGGTGTAGTACGCAAACCCACGGGAGATGGTACTGTTTTTGCTGATATTCCCGGTTTAATTGCTGGAGCGCATGCAGGAGTGGGTTTAGGACACGATTTTCTACGTCATATTGAACGTACTCGCATCTTACTCCATCTTATTGATGCTTCTGCACCTAATCCCCTAGAAGATTATCAAACAATTCAACAGGAATTAGTGGCTTATGGACGAGGATTACCTGATCGCCCTCAAATTATAGCCCTTAACAAAATTGATGCGGTAGAGGAAATCGCTTTAGAGACGCTGCTTCAACAACTAACTCAGCTTACCTCAGAGCCAATTTTCACTATTTCTGCTGTAACTCGTGCGGGTTTAGAGTCTTTGCTGCAAGCTGTGTGGCAGACTTTAGAAAATATGTCAGAGGCGGAACCAACTCAACTGTAGCAATTATCTTATGGCTACATTAACGAGGAACTAATCTTGCTAATTCAAGCTTGTAACTTAGGGAGAATCTGTTGTTTTTTGGCTAAACAAAGCTTCTAGCACAACAAAGAAAGAGGCGCAATAACCGAGTAAAAATAGTAACCCTAGCATGATAGTCTCCTCTAATTATTAGATACGCTCAACGGCGATAATTTACTTCATACTGTTCTAGCCTGGATAAATTAATTCAGGATAAATTTTTCGATTCTCATCTTCCTCTGTCTTGGGCGGTGGAGACTCTCACTTTCAGTGATGAGACGGCGCTTTTAAAGTGCGGAACTAGTTCCGCACGCAGCACCTCAGGAAACCGCCCCTCCAACCATCGGTTTACCAATTAAGCGAGAGTTTTTAAATGGTATAACCCAGGAACTCTCGAAACCTGTAATTGGACTTATCGTCCGCCCCTTCGACCACCCTTAGCAAGATGTCCTCTCTAAAAGCACCATTGAGTAAGATAGTTTGTAAATAATCCAGACTAGGGGGGTATCTGGAAGTACGTGCCAGCTAAAGGCTCAATGGTCTAGTCAAATTTCTGTGAAGCTTACTCTTCACAAGCCCGCGCTTCTTGCTCCGTCCCTATCCTTGAGGAAACCTCAAGCGGGGCGGTGCGCTTTTAGCGCTGGGTTATTGACAGTAGTTCCGGAACCTTACGGATGAAAATGTAGAACTAGACAGTGCTACAAAACCAGGCATTAAGCATTCTACCGCCTCAATGTTAATTCACCAGCTTGGACAATGCGCAGATATTCTAGATCTGAACCGATAGGATTGCCAACTGCAATCGTTTTTGGTGTTGTTTGCGCCTTACTCGGTGCAATGAGTCAACGCCCAAATTTACCAGAAAAATTTGTTCATTGGTTATCTGGACCAACAGAAACTACTAATGCAAGCGAACAATTAGGGAGTAAAAAGTGAGTTTGGCACAAAATTTTTTGAGTCTAGTTGGCGTTCTTCTCCTGCTTGCTTTACTAGGATTATTATTGCCAACTTACTTAAGAGTATTTACTCGTGCAGTGAAGGAGCAAAAAGTTAGCTTAGATCAAGTCTGGTCTGGTTTTTCTTTGCTAGCTTTAGCCTTAGCGATTATTTGGCTAATTTCACCTGCCTATATTGCAGCTGTTTCTACGGTAAAAGGGATTTTGTTTGTTGCTATTTGTTTGGGATTTGTTTCACTGTTTTCGAGTCAATAGATTAGAGAAAAATGCCCTAGTTAAACTAAGGCATGATTGATTGAAAAACTTAAATTAAACTAAATCCTGTTCTTATAGTAACCATTAACTCAAAACCTCAAACCCATCTCCCGAGAAGGGAAAAAGCTACCATCACAAACAGACTTAGTATTACGCTGTTTTTGCCTGGGCTTCTTGTTGCAATAAATCAAGAATGGAAGCCTTCTCTAAAAGTCCGACAACTACTCCATTGTCGCGTACCACTGGCAACTGATTGACTCCTTTTTGCTCGAGTAGTTTAACTACTTCCAGTAGGGACTGTTCTGGTCTAATGGTGGTATTATCACTCAGAGGCTTAACCAGTTCGACCACTAGGGTTTGAGTCCATGCGGAAGTAAAAACGCTTTTGAGATCGGCAACGGCAATGGTACCAAGTAATTTTCCTTGGTTATCTGTGGCTAAAAACTTAGTCCATCTATCATTACCAATTACATAGTTATTGGCAAATTCCCGTAGGGTCAAATCAGAAGCAACAATAGGACTATTAGGAACTACTGCATCTTCAGCAGTAAAGCCACTTAGTTTTTCTTGTACCACAGCTGATTGTGCAGATAAACCAGCATTTTGCAATAAAAACCAACCGATTAGTAAGGTCCAGAAACTACCAATTGGGCTAATACCAAGAACACTTAGAATACCAACAATTACAGCTAGCCAACCAAAAAATTGACCGACTCGACTTGCTAGCAATAAACCTTTGTTAGGATTATCTGTAATTTTCCACACTATCGCCTTGAGTATATTACCTCCATCGAGAGGTAAACCAGGAATGAGATTAAATAGTGCTAAAACAAGGTTAATTGAGGCGAGTAAGGAAACAATTGCTGCGATGGGTGCGGGTAAGGCAACAAACGCCCCAAGTACGCTTAATACAGCAAATAGTAGCACGCTAACGGCTGGACCAGCGATCGCAACAGAAAGTGCGCCACCCGGTTTTTCTGCTTCCTTATCTAGCATGGCTAAACCACCAAACAGAAACAGAGTAATCGATTTGACCCCAATACCCTGACTCAAAGCTACAAAACTATGTCCTAATTCATGGGCTAGGACAGATGCAAAAAGTAATAGTGCAGCGATTAATCCCAGAATCCAAGGTATGATGCCTCCTAAGTAAGGGAAGGCAGATGCTAGTTCACTTCCGTAGCTTAAGGTTACCAATCCCAGAACCAAAAACCAGGAAGGATTCACATAAAATGGGATACCAAATAAATTACCAACACGAATGTTACCGTTCATAAGAACTACCTCTTTGCTTTGCGATAGCAGATGTTGCTACGAATTTCATCAGAATTGAGCTACATCTGTTACCTTCATCTTTTAATATTTGTAGCCAACTGAGATGAAAAGTTTTTTGCTTTGTCACAAGAATATTGTAACGAAATGTAAAAGTAGATTTTTAATCTTGGAGGTGATGGAATCCGTCCCTTACAGTTCGGTTATGAAGACTACTGAAAGTATCGACATATCGAGTGTTAACTTAGGCATAATAGTATTAAATCCTGTACTTAGCTCGGCGTGTATCTAGAGTCAGGAAATTTCCAAAGCATAGTTATAGACAAGATTGATCACAGACGAGTAGTTATGTTTGCCTCTCAAATGCCAACTCCCCAATTTTATGACCCAGAGGATGTCCAGCAAATTCTTCAACTTGCGATCGCACGCCAAGATTATCAGGGAGAGTTATCTCGGGAACAACTCTGGGAAATTGCTGCTGAACTTAATATCTCGAGCGAATCTTTGCAAGCAGCGGAACAAGATTGGCTCAACAAAAAGCTAGTGGAGAAACAGCGAGAAGCTTTCCACAATCACAGAAAGCAGCAATTAAAGCAAAAAATAGTACGTTATTTAATCTTTAATGCTTTTTTTGTCTGCCTAAATGTATTAATAGTAGGTCATCTTTCTTGGTCACTCTATATTCTGCTATTTTGGGGACTATGGTTAGCCCTTAATGTGTGGCAAACTTCTCAATTTCAAGGAGAAGCATACGAGGAAGCCTTCCGCAGTTGGCAACGTCGCCACGAACTTCAGCAAACTTTCTCTAGTATTTGGCATAGTTTACGCAAAGCTTGGCAAAGTTAGTAATTTGATTGTTGATTGTTTGTGATTCGTTGTTTGGTAATTGAGTTAGACAGTTAAATTATTGCCAACTCCTGTACTCGATATTTCAAGCTCTTGTCTTCTCAACTTGTTATACTGTCCACTAAATTTCCCGAACCTATTTTAAGTTATTCACTGGTAATCCATGCAGCCTACCGATCCTAGCCAATTTTCCGATCAAGCTTGGGATGCAATTGTCAAGTCACAAGACGTTGCCCGCCGCTTTGGTAATCAGCAGCTAGAGGTAGAACATCTCGTCCTTGCTATGATTGATGCGGGGTTAGTAACCAACATCTTCACAGAAGCAAATGTTGACTTAGTGCGCTTCCAGCAACAGCTTGAGTCTTTTACCAACCGCCAGGTAAAAGTTGGTAGTGTTGACCAACTATATCTTGGTCGTGGTTTAGATATGATGCTTGACAGAGCGGAAACTGCGCGTGATAGTTGGCAGGATAAAGTTATTACTGTCGAGCATTTAATGGTAGGGTTTGCCAGTGATGAGCGCATTGGTAGAACTTTGGTGCGCCGCTTTAGACTTGATCCCCAGGATTTGGAAGCGGTAATTAAAGCGGTACGCGCCACGAAGAAAGTTAAGGAAAAAAGCAGTTCAACTGCGGAATCGCCATCGGAAAAAGGAGCCTTGGAGAAATATGGGCGAGATTTAACCGAACAGGCAAAAAATGGTAAACTTGACCCTGTGATTGGACGTGACGATGAGATTCGCAGCGTAATTCAAGTCCTCTCGCGGCGTTCTAAAAATAATCCTGTCTTGATTGGGGAGCCAGGAGTTGGTAAAACGGCTATAGCCGAAGCTTTAGCCCAGCGTATTGTTAATGGTGATGTTCCTGAATCTTTAAATAATCGCCAGCTAATTAGCTTAGATATGGGAAGCTTGATCGCAGGAGCTAAATATCGCGGTGAATTTGAGGCTCGTTTGCGTTCTGTGCTAAAAGAAGTTACCCATTCAGAGGGTCAAATTGTGCTTTTTATCGACGAATTGCACACTGTTGTGGGTACAGGTTCCGGTCAAGGTGCAATGGATGCGGGTAATCTACTCAAACCGATGCTAGCGCGGGGAGAATTGCGCTGTATTGGTGCCACAACCCTAGATGAGTACCGCAAACATATTGAGAAAGATCCTGCCCTAGAGCGTCGTTTTCAGCAAGTATTGGTGAAACAACCAGGAGTTGAAGATACGATTTCGATTTTACGCGGACTAAAAAAACATTATGAAGTTCACCACGGCGTAAAAATTACCGACTCTTCTCTCGTAGCTGCAGCTACTCTCTCCCATCGTTACATTTCTGACCGCTTTTTGCCTGACAAAGCGATTGATTTAGTGGATGAAGCCGCTGCTAAACTGAAAATGGAGATTACCTCCAAACCCACAGAATTAGAAGCAATTGATCGCCGCGTAATGCAGTTGCAGATGGAGAAACTCTCTTTGGAAGGGGAGGAGGAGTTGAGTGGCACTTCTCCCGCTTACAAAGCCTCTAAGGAGCGTTTGGAGCGCATTGAGCAGGAGATTGCGACACTAGAAACCAAGCAACAGAGTCTCTCTTCCCAATGGCAATCTGAGAAGCAAATGTTAGCAGAGATTAACGGACTTAAGGAAGAGGAAGAGCAGCTACGTCTGGAAGTGGAAAAGGCAGAGAGGGCTTATGATCTTAATAAAGCAGCCCAACTAAAGTATGGACGTTTAGAGGGTTTACAGCGCGAGTTGGAGGAGAAGGAAAGCCAACTACTCGAAATTCAATCCCAGGGACGAGCCATGTTGCGTGAGCAGGTTACAGAAGCCGATATCGCTGAGGTTGTGGCGCGTTGGACAGGGATACCAGTTAATCGGTTAATGGAGTCTGAGCGGCAAAAATTGCTGCAGTTGGAGGGACATTTACACCAGCGTGTGATTGGACAGGAGAAAGCGGTAGCGGCAGTAGCAGCGGCGATTCGTCGCGCGCGCGCGGGGATGAAGGATCCCGGAAGACCAATTGGTTCCTTTCTTTTCCTCGGACCCACAGGTGTGGGAAAAACAGAGCTAGCAAGGGCTTTAGCGCAATTTCTCTTTGACAGTGAAGAGGCGATGATTCGGCTAGATATGTCTGAGTATATGGAAAAGCAAAGTGTCATGCGCTTGGTGGGTGCGCCTCCGAGTTATGTTGGTTATGAGGAAGGGGGACAGTTAACAGAAGCGGTGCGTCGTCGTCCCTATTCTGTGGTGTTGCTGGATGAGGTGGAAAAGGCGCATCCGGATGTGTTTAATATTTTCCTACAGGTTTTAGATGATGGTAGGATTACGGATTCTCAGGGAAGGACGGTGGATTTTCGCAATACTATTATTGTGATGACTAGCAATATTGGTAGCGAACATATTCTCAACGGAAAGCAGAGTAAAGCGCCCCAAAAACCGAAAGTGCAGGTTAAGGAAAAGCCAGATGAAGTTAAGCCAGAAGTAGATTCAGCAGAGCTTAATTTAGAGGAATTAATCCGAAAGCAGGTTAAGGCAATTCTACAGGAACATTTAGCACAATTATTACCAGATAAAAGTAGTGCTGAGGCGCTGGTGGAGCAATTAGAGCCAGTTATAGAAGAAAATAGTAACCAAGATCGGGTAACCCAAGCACTACGTAAACATTTCCGTCCCGAATTTCTCAATCGTGTGGATGATATTATCGTCTTCCATGCCCTGAATCGGGAACAACTGCGTAAAATTGTAACGATTCAGTTGCGACGTATTGAAAAATTGTTAGCTGACCAAAAAATTAATTTGGAATTATCTGAATCGGCTTTGGACCATATAGTTAATGCAGGCTACGATCCAGTATACGGAGCACGTCCACTCAAAAGAGCGATTCAACGGGAGATAGAGAATCCGATTGCAACAAAAATTCTCGAAAACGTTTTTGTAGAAGGGGACACAATCGAAATTGATTGTTTAGATGATAATCTAGTTTTCAGTACAAAAAAACAGGCTAACGTGCCACAACCGCAAAAGGTTAATTAAAAGAGTGAACTAGGAGCAAGTTCAGATAACACTACTATGCCTTGATGTAGTTTCCAGAAGCATCATCTTTCAATGATGATGTTAACTGAGGGGAGTTTTTTGGGAACTTTAGAATAACAAGTAGTGATAACTTGAAATTTTCAGAGGTGTTTCTACTACTAAGCTAAAGCCACAGGATGAACCTCTAAACCTATGGGTGATACTGCCATTGAATTTACCGTAGCCATTCCCACTTATAATGGAGCATCTCGCTTGGGTATGGTACTAGATAAGTTGCACCAGCAAGTGAACACTGAATCATTCACTTGGGAAATTCTGATAATTGATAATAACAGTACAGATAATACTTCACAGCTTGTCCAAACATATCAGGAAGGTTGGGAGAAGAAATATAAATTAAGATATTGCCACGAAACTAAACAAGGAGCTGCTTTTGCTCGCAAACGAGCGATAGAAGAAGCCAAAGCGCCAATTATTGGCTTTTTGGACGATGATAATCTTCCCCATAATAATTGGGTTGCAGCAGCCTATACTTTCGCTCAAAAATATCCCCAAGCTGGTGCGATCGCCAGTAAGATAAATCCATTGTGGGAAGTAGAACCACCGCCAAATTTTGAGAGAATTAGATCCTTACTGGCGATTAATGATCGAGGTAATGAACCTTTAATTTATGATCCTCAAAGTAATTTATTACCACCATCAGCGGGTTTAGTCGTACGTAAAGAAGCTTGGCAAAATAGTGTACCAGAAAAGTGTATTTTGAGTGGTAGAGTTCCAGGCAAAATGCTTACCAGTGAGGATTTAGAAGTATTATCCTATATTCGAGAAGCTAAGTGGGAAATTTGGTACAACCCAGAAATGGAAATTGAGCATTACATTCCCCATTGGCGTTTGCAAAGAGATTATTTAATTCCCTTCGTTCGTGGTATTGGTTTAAGTCGCTATGTAACTCGTATGGTAGGGGTAAAATCTTGGCTCAAACCAGTTATGTTTCTTGCTTATTTCGGTAATGATTTACGGAAAGTTATTCACCATATTTTGCGGTATGGAATTGCCGTTAAAAAAGATGTAGTTAGTGCTTGTGAATTAGAACTATTTATTAGTAGCTTAATTAGTCCCTTTTATTTATGGAAGAATGGCTACTTACAATCAGCAGAACATGAATAATCACAAATCCTTGCTTGCTTTTAGCGTTGCGATTCCTACCTATAACGGTGCAGAAAGATTGGATTTACTTTTGGAGAAAATACAACTACAGAAAGGGACTGAAAATATTAGCTGGGAAGTTATTATTATTGATAACAATAGTACAGACAACACTAAAAAAATAGTCGAAAGTTATCAAGCTAACTGGCAATGCTCTTTTCCTTTAAGATATTGCTTTGAGCCAAAACAAGGACTAGCTTTTGCCCGTCAAAGAGCAGTAAAGGAGTCTCAGGGAAAGTTTGTAGGCTTTTTAGATGATGATAATTGTCCCGCAGAAAATTGGGTGATATCAGCATATAAATTTGGAGCAGAAAATCCTCGTATAGGAGCTTACAGTGGACGCATTCAGGCTGACTTTGAAGTAAAGCCAGATGAAGAATTAAAACCTATTTTCCAGTTTTTAGCGATTCGAGAACATGGTTCCCAAGCCAAACAATTTGAGCCAGATAATTTAAGACTTCCTCCAGGTGCAGGTTTAGTCATTCGCAAGCAGGCTTGGGATGAAAGTGTTCCTGACACTCCTAATTTAGTTGGTCGAGTAGGAAGTTCATTCATTGGAGGTGAAGACTATGAAATACTTCTATATATGCACAAAGCTAAGTGGGAAATTTGGTATAACCCAGAAATGAAAATTGAGCATCAAATTCCCCATTGGCGATTGGAAAAGGATTATTTACTAACTCTTGCTTATTCCTATGGTTTAGCAACTTGTCACTTATTAATGATCAATGCAAAAAATTGGCAAAAACCACTGATTATCCTGCGGACATTCTTAGGTAATTTACGGCGTATTATTGCACATACACTAAAGCATAAAGGACAATTTAATCTCAATTTTGCAGCTAATTTTTATTTGAGATTTTTTCTTGGCAGTATGATTAGTCCTTTTGATTTTTTAAGGAAGCAAATACAGTGGTAGCAGTTATCATATAAATAACAACTATCTGTGAATAAAGTAAGTAGCGACCCTTGATCAAGCATCCAACAAGACAAGGGATAAGTAGCGATTACTAAGTGGGGCTATTTAATGAAAAAATAGTTTTGGTTTAGAGATTTGGGGAATTGGTAAATGTGGATTTGGGTTCTAGGTTTTTACAAATAAAGTTACTCTGAGAACCAGATTTATTATTAGTCAGGATTTCAGATTCTTTTTCGACAATGTTTGATTAATATTTAGCCTTTTTTAGCAAATTATGTAGGGCTAGATATTTTTTGTAATTTAACTAAAATAACATTGGAAAGATTATGATAAAAATCTCTGTTATTATCCCTGCTTACAATGCAGAAAAAACCATTCAAGAAACTATTGAATCAGTTCTCAAACAAACATTATCAGATTTTGAAATCATCATAATTGATGATGGTTCCCAAGATGGAACTGTAGAGATTGTTTCTACTTTCTCCGATTCTCGAATTAAAGCCTTTTCTTATGCAAATGCTGGAGCTTGTGTTAGTCGCAACCGAGGATTCACTCACTCAATTGGTGAGTTCATTGCTTTTTTAGATGCGGACGATCTTTGGAAACCAAATAAACTAAAATCACAATTACAAGCCCTAGAAAATAATCCAAGAGCTGATGTTGCTTATAGCTGGAGTGATTGTATTAACGAACAAAGCAAATTTTTACGGCGAGGAGGCTACTCTCGTGCTAGTGGTAATGTTTATCCTCAACTTTTATTACTTAATATCTTAGAAAATGGTTCCAATCCTTTAATTCGTCGTCAAGCAATAGCTGATATTGGTGGTTTTGATGAATCGCTTCCAGCAGGACAAGACTGGGATTTATACTTACGTTTAGCTATTAATCGCCAGTTCATTTTAGTCCCACGCAAACACATTTTATATCGCGCTTCAACTGATTCAATTTCTAGTAATTTGGATAACCTAGAAGCAGGTTCGCTGCAAGTTATTAATCAGGCTTTTAAGCAAGCTCCTGAGTCTTTGCAAAAACTGAAAAGAAGTAGTTTAGCTAATTTGTATAAGTATTTAGTTTTTAAAGTACTGAATGAAAAGCCAGATATCAATAATGGAATTAAAGCTCTAAGATTTATATCTCAATTGATTAAACATGATCCTTCTTTATTAAAAGAAAAAGTATTAATTAAGCTGTTATTGAAAACATCAGTTTTTATCATTATCCCATCTTATTTTGCTCAAAAAACTATTAGCAAATATCAGCAATTATTTAACACTACTACTCTAATGGGGTATTTAATAAGCTAATCTACATTGAACTTTAATAAAAGTATTCTATTGATAATTAAGAGGCAGCATCTTCTCTTTGGCAGCTCTAAAATATTAATAAGCACTTCAAATGAAGATGATAGATAGGAAATACTAATATTGAAGGAAGCGTATCAAGACGTTATTAATTTTAATTGAAAAAACAATTGCCACTTTGTTTTAATAAATCGCATGAAATAGGGTAGCAATTGTTTTTATAAAATGTATTATTTGAAAAAGCAGAAGCTTCTATTACTTCAAATAATATTTAGCAAAAAATTTTACCAATTATGCAATTGGAATATCGTCTGATACTGGTAGATCTCCAGAACCACCACCAGGGTTGATTCTGCCGCCAGAATTCTTTCTCAGAGTGAGACTATATCGTATTTTATATCGAGCACGGTTGCTGGTAAAAGTCTCCTCATATTCAGTGCCAGTTTCGGTTGCCATGCTTAGGAGAATATCCTTTTCACCAATTTTATCGTCTCTGGAAGGCCATCTATCTTCCTCCCATAGCTCTAGACTTATTCGGTTAGTGAAATCGATAGGAGAAAGACCTCCTAAGTCCTCTGATGTACCTTCTGAAAAGTCACTACTACTCCAAACTTTAGCTCCACCTACTTTGATGCAGGGTTCATCTTTCCCTGCTACATCATCTTTATCTTCACAAATAATCGAGAGCAGTTGTAAGGTTGCATTAGACATTATTAAATTCTTAAGTGTTTGTGTGTTTACATATTCAATCTATATTTTTTATTTTTGGTATGCCCAGTACCCGTAAGGGTGATATTGATTTATAAACTGAATTCATTCTCACCATTACCTCCAACTTCCAAGCACAAGCCAAAAAATGGATAGATAAGTTTGCAGAATGGCTAGTAGCCAACAGCCATGCTTGATTTTATTGGCGTTTTTTTTTCTGTAATTGAGCCAATTTTAGGGCTTCAGCCTTAGGAAAATAAAATAATTCAATCCAAAAGAAAAAATCAATATTTTAGAATATAGATATTCAATAAAAAGTACTATATTATGTCTCTAATTTCTGTAGTTATTCCTGCTTTTAACGGAGAAAAAACGATTGAAGCAACAATTCAATCCGTTTTGCAGCAAACTTATAGTAATTTTGAAATAATTGTTATTAACGACGGCTCCGAAGATAGGACACTGGAGCTAATTAAGCAAATAAATGATTCAAGACTTAAAGTTTTTTCCTATACTAATGCTGGTCTAGCAGCCAGTCGCAATCGCGGAATTAAAAACGCTAAAGGTGAATTCATTGCTTTTTTGGATGCAGACGATCTTTGGACTAAAGACAAGCTAGAAAAACAACTAGAAGCCCTACAAAATAATCCTCAAGCTGCCGTTGCCTATAGTTGGACTGACTATATAGATGAAGCCGATAATTTTCTCTATCCGGGGTGCCACATTATAGCCAATAAAAATATTTACGAACAACTATTAGTTAAAAATATTTTAGAAAATGGTTCTAACCCTCTAATTCGTTCCTCTGCTCTAGTAGAAATTGGTGGTTTTGATGAATCTCTAAGCAAAGCAGAAGATTGGGATTTATATTTACGTTTAGCTGCTAAATATCAATTTATTACCGTACCCTCACCACAAATTCTCTATCGTCTTTCTGCTAATTCTATGTCCGCCAGTGTCTGGGAACAGGAAACACAATGCTTAGTTGTAATTGAGCGAGCTTTTAATCAGGCTCCGGAAACTCTGCAACATCTGAGAAAAAATACTCTAGCAAGACTTTACGAGTATCTCATGTTTAGAATTTTAGCCAGCAAACCAACACGCCAGCAATTTTTCCAAGCAGCTCAATATTTTTGGCAGATGGTTCGCTACGATCCCAGTGTATTGCGACGACGCACTAAACTTATGTCCATCGTTTGCGGGAAAATTTTCCTTGGCGCTGTATCACCACAGCAAGGATAATCTGAATTCGCTCAGCTACGGGCAAATCAGAATTTTTAACCTCTAGATCGCCATGGGAAATACTGATCGCTGGTATCATTATGTGTCCAGACCGAAACGAATTCCAGTTTCTAGTTTCAGGGTTCTCATCAATCAAAACACCCAATCCCTAACTTGATATGACGCAAACTAACCTAGACTTCCTCGCTCAAACCGATCCCGACGCTGCTGAAATGATTCAGAAAGAATTGCAACGTCAGCGCGATCACCTAGAATTGATCGCCAGTGAAAACTTTACCTCACCAGCAGTTTTAGCAGCCCAAGGCTCAGTATTAACCAATAAATACGCAGAAGGATTACCAGGAAAACGCTACTATGGCGGTTGCGAGTTTATTGACCAGATAGAAAAACTGGCGATTGAGCGCGCCAAAAAGCTCTTTGGTGCTGCTGCAGCCAACGTCCAACCCCATTCTGGCGCTCAGGCAAATTTCGCCGTCTTCCTGGCGCTACTGGAGCCTGGTGACAAGATTATGGGTATGGACTTGTCCCACGGTGGACACCTCACCCACGGATCTCCTGTTAATGTTTCCGGTAAATGGTTTGAAGTTTGTCATTACGGCGTTAATCAGGAAACAGAATGCCTCGATTATGACCAAATTCGGGAATTAGCCCTCAAAGAACGTCCCAAACTAATTATTTGTGGCTATTCCGCCTATCCTCGCGTCATTGAATTTGAGAAATTCCGCGCCATCGCAGACGAAGTGGGAGCCTATCTTTTAGCTGATATTGCCCATATTGCGGGTTTAGTAGCAACAGGTCATCATCCTAACCCAGTACCCCACTGCGATGTCGTCACCACCACAACCCACAAAACCCTCCGGGGACCTCGTGGCGGTTTAATTTTAACTCGCGATCCTGAACTGGGTAAAAAGTTCAATAAAGCCGTATTCCCTGGAACCCAAGGTGGTCCCCTAGAACACGTTATTGCAGCCAAAGCAGTGGCGTTTGGTGAAGCACTCAAGAGTGATTTTAAAACCTATTCTGAGCAAGTAATTAGCAACGCTCAAGCCCTAGCGGCTGGAATTCAACAGCGAGACATTAAAATTGTTTCTGGTGGCACAGATAATCACCTGATGCTATTGGATTTGCGATCTATCAGCATGACAGGTAAAGTAGCAGATCGCTTGGTCAGTGAAGTCAATATTACCGCCAACAAAAACACCGTCCCCTTCGATCCCGAATCACCCTTTGTCACCAGCGGTTTGCGCCTAGGTTCCCCCGCAATGACTACCAGGGGAATGGGAACAGCAGAATTTAGTGAAATCGCTAATATTATTGCTGATTGTCTGCTCAATCAAGACTCCGAAGAAGTCAAGCAAGAATGTCGCCGTCGAGTGGCTAGTTTGTGCCAACGTTTCCCCCTCTATCCCCACTTAAATATTCCAGTAGCAGCAATGGCGTAGTTAGTAATTGGGAAATAGAAAGTAGGGAGTAGTGAAAAGTAGAGGGAGTTGGTAAATCACAAATTACCAATTCCCTTAACAACTTATAGAGCGATCTAAAATTAAAAAAAAATGCGCCAAACCCTAGACGTGAGGGTCCTAGTTAATCTAGACTCTATCTGGTTAAAATAGACGAAAAATACCGGATGCCTGGTCAGCTATACCACCTAATTGCCTTTCTTGTTGCTGCCATCGTTGTCCTCTGGAGTACTCCAGTCGTCAAAACTATAGGTCTTAAAAGTGGTCGTTTTGACCGACCTGATGAGCGCAAAGTACATAAACGTCCCATGGTACGCTTGGGAGGAGTTTCCATTTTCGCAGGTTTTCTAACAGCCTTAATTGTTGTTTGGCGACTTGGTGGATTTGGCTCACTACCCCCGGATAAAGAATGGGAGATTTGGGGCGTTACCATTGGCGCTGTCGTTTTCTTTGCCATCGGTTTGATGGATGATTTATTTAATTTATCCGCCTTCTCTCGCCTCGTGATGCAAGTGGCGGTAGCCTCCCTCGTGTGGAAAGTGGGAGTGAGAATAGAATTTCTTTCCGTTCCCTTCGATGGCTTAGTTGATATCGGTTGGTTCAGCTTACCAGTAACTGTATTGTGGCTGGTGGGCATGGTCAATGCGATTAATTGGATTGACGGCTTAGATGGCTTAGCTGCAGGCGTTTCTGGTATTGCTGCTGTGGTTATGTTGATTGTAGCCCTCTTTATGGATCAATCAGCTGCGGCTTTAATTGCTGCTGCTTTAGCTGGTGGTGCTTTGGGTTTTCTGCGCTATAACTTTAACCCAGCCCAAATTTTTATGGGCGATGGGGGAGCCTATTTTATGGGTTTTACCCTTGCAGGAGTTGGTGTGATTGGTTTAGTGAAAACCACTGCTGTAACAGCCGTATTGCTACCATACCTGATTTTGGCTGTGCCGATGTTGGATATGTGGGTGGTAATTGTATCGCGTCTATGTCGTGGTAAATCTCCTTTTAGTGCCGATAAAGCCCACCTACACCATCGCTTGCTCAAAGCTGGCACTTCTCAACGCTTAGCAGTACTGTTTATCTATTCTCTCACTCTGTGGGTCGGCAGCCTCGCCCTAGCCTTTTCCGGCATTCCCAGCGGTCGTGCCTATGTCCTTGGTGGTACAATGCTTCTTTGCTACGTTGGTTGGCAAGTTTGGCGTACAACTCGCTGTTAGATTTAATTCAGTGGATTTAGCTTTGCTGCGTTGCGAAGAGGACAGAAGTTTAATAATCGAGAAATATCAGAGTAATTTTCAACTTGTAAGTGAGCGGGAGTCCCACACTATAATTTTTTAACTTAAATGTGGGTTACTTTACCCCTTAGTCTAAACTCCAGTGAAAACTAGCAATGTTTAAGAATTGAAGCTAACGATGTCGACAGTTTAAAAATTGCACATAAAAATATCCTTTTCACAAACGAAAAAAGGACTTAATGAATAGCTTTCATGGGGACTATTGGCAAAGTGTAACTCAGTAGGAACACGCACACTGGGGGTTGTTGCTTAACTAAGAAGTAACAACGCAATCACTGCAACAACCATGAAGATTAAAGCTATTGCATTGGCATCACTCCTCGGTATCGCTACACCAATCATCACAGATTCTATCCTATTCCCTCAAGCTGCTATCGCTGAGATTGTCTATCCAGAAGGCTTATTTAGAGACGAAGATTGGAATGTGCGCCTGGAATATCAAAACGGCATTTTTATTTATTCATCAGAAAATGTCAAAACTGGTGATTCTTTAAGATTAAATATTTCTGAGGCTTCAGGTAGCCCCCAACGCAACACCTATACCTTTAGGAATGGCGATTATGAATATCTTGTGGCTTATCGTCCCCAAGATCCTAATCTCATTCGTCTCCAAGTGATAGATCCTAATGGAAGCATAATTTTAAATCGCCTGTTGACTAAAGCAACTACCGATATATCCCAAACATATCCAGAAGGATATTACAAAGATAATCAATGGGGTGTTCGTCTCGAATATAAAAATGGCGAATTTACCTATTTTGGAGAAAGATTCGGAACTAGCGATTATTTGGAGTTGCATGGTTCCCAAATTTCAGGAAACAGCCAACGCTACACTTACACCTTCAACAACAATAATTACCAATACATCGTTGCTTATCGTCCCAACCAACCAGAGTTAATTCGTCTTCAGGTTATCTCTCCTGATGGGTTGACTATCTTGAATCGCCTACTAACTAGAGTTGGTAATGATTTTGATGTTTAGGGTATGGGATGGGTGATCCTCTGGTTAGCCCATCTTATAGCTACTATTAACGAAACTTTGTCAAACTATGTTTACATTTATTTACTTTATGTTATATTTATTTACATAGACCGCTCACGGAGATTACCGCCATGAAAACACAGCAATTAGACAACGGCATTCTCAACAACTATGCTACTGAGCCTGATATGTACTATGCGTCTTATCCTTCCCCCCAGGAGCAAGATAACTACAAGTTCCAAGGTGCGATTGCAACTATCTTGGTTACTGCTTTAATTTGCGCCAGCCTCACCGTAACTGCTATTAGCTAAGAATTTATTCCTCGTAACGTCAATATCTCGAACTTCTCCTCCACCCCCTGGCGATTGCTGGGGGGTTTTCACGTTGCTTGATAAATTACGTTGAGAAAAATGGAAGCTATGTTGCTTCAAATCAGTTTGCAAACTCGTCAAAAAAAACTCCAGGCTTTTCAGCTTAGAGGGCTATTATTATCAATTCAAGAGAATGCTAGTAAAGCTAATTTAATAGTTCTTGCACAAGTTCAATCTACGCTAAAATACTGAACTATCAATGTAAGGTCAAAGATTTACATGAGGCTAGTCCAGATGAAAAAAATATTGCGATTCAACCTCTGTAAAGGGATAGTTACGTGAAGAGCCATTAGTCTCTATAATTCACAGTTAAAGATAATTCTTTTCAATTCAAAAATAATGAAAATAACTATTGAAAATCAGAGAGAAAATTTTGATGCGATTGGAACTCTCAAAGATTACTTAAATCAGAAAATAAGCTATTCTCCAGAAATCTTAGATATGGATCCAGAGGCTCTAAGATTAGTGATGAAAGAACTAGGTGAACTGAAGTTATTGGCACTTACAGCTTCTTCTCCTTGGAGCACCAAAAAAGTTAGTCCAGAATCATTTTTTAATTTCCAGGAGGAGTTAGCTCGATATTCAGGAGCTTTAGTATTCTTGCAGTTACAGCATCAATCAGCAGCAAAAATAATAGCTCAGGGAGATAATCAATGTCTTCAGAAAGATTATTTATGCCAAATGGAAGAGGGAAAGCTTTTAGTAGGAGTTGCTATATCTCAGCTCAGAAGAAATGGAGAAAAAACTTTGAATGCTGTCCCAGTTAACGGAGGCTATAGAATATCTGGTCAAGTTCCGTGGATAACTGGATTTAAAATTTTTCAAAAATTTGTTGCTGGGGCAAAAATGCCGGATGGTCGAGTTGTACTTGGTTTAGTTACTTTTGTTAACCATGAACCAGATTCACATGGAGGTAGTTTTTCAATCAGCCATCCATTAAAGTTGGTAGCTATGTCATCGACTAATTCTGTAAATGCCTCATTTGATAACTGGTTTTTACCTAACTCAAGTGTGATTACTATTAAACCTAAAGAATGGTTTCAGGAGAGAGATGAAAAGAATTTGCTGAATGTTTCCCCTGTAATCTTAGGATGTACGAAAGCCAGCTTAGATATTATTGAATCTCAAGCCAAAAACAAAAATAATTCCTTTATTTACGATAGTTTAGAATCCCTATCTCAGGAATTTATTCAGTGTCGAACATCTATTCTAAAGGCTAAACATGAGCTAGATTCATCCTATCAAGAACATCTAAATCTTAGGACATGGGCAATTGAGTTAATGATGAAATGTACACGCGCTGCTATGATTGCTTCTGGCGGTCAAGGATGTCAAATTTCTCATGATGCCCAAAGAGTTTGTCGAGAAGCTCTAATTTATACAGTTTCGGGGCAAACAGTTGCGATTTTGGAATCATCCCTAAAAAGGCTGAGTTAATGAGCGAATATCAAGAGGTAACTATCAATTCCCCATGCCTTACAGCAGTTTTCAGTTGAATAGACACCAACATTGAAGCAGCTAAGATTAATTATTATTTATTCTAGTGACATACTGTAGTCCATTCATTTGAGAATCACTGTAATTGGGTGATTGAACTGCTTGATCTAGGTTTACCAATATAGCTCTCTTCTGTCACTTTCGGACAAGGTAATCCCTACACCTTTTACAGGGTAGGAGTTTAAGAAATTTAGTTATGATTTTGATTTTCTATTAGAAAATAAAGTAGCAATCACTTTCTATGTAAGGGGTCTGGAACTTAGAAATTACAAGTCTTTTTCCAGAGTGACAAAAGAGGGATAGGTTAGGACAAGCTAAAGCCTTGAAGCTGTTTACAGTATACTCCTGGCCTATACCTTGCACATATCTCTATAAAAATGACTTTCCGAGCACGAACATCAGCGAGAATATAGATATCTTACTTTTCTGTTTTTAGGTTAGTACTGCAGAAAATTTATGCACTTTGAGCGCTCCAAAAATGAGAGATCGCTCGCTCTTTAATTACCCAATTACTATCAACAATTAACCATTAACTATCAACAATTAACCTCCTTACCTCCTTGCCTGAAACCAACGCATAACCAACTTTTCTAACTCAACCCAGACGAAAATTAAAGAACTAAAACCCAAACAAATTAGTAGTTCTGAAACTGTCAGAATTTCAGTACCAAAAAAGTCACGCAGAGCAGGAACATAGATAAGCAGAAGTTGCAAAGCAGTGGTAACTGCAACTGATGCCAAAAGATAGGGATTAGAAAAAGGATTTAATTCCAAAGTAAGTTGATAATTGGAACGTACTGCCAAAGCATGACCCATTTGTGCAATACACAAACTAGTAAAAACCATCGTTCTCCAATGTTCGTGGTTCTGAAATGCCCACCACATTAAAACAATAGTAATCAGAGCAAAAATCAGACCAATGCGAATAATATAAGCTCCTAAACCTCTAGCAAAAACGCTTTCATTCGGGCTAATGGGGGCGCGAGTCATAACATTTGGTTCCGGCGGTTCAACTGCAAGGGCGAGGGCGGGTAAACCATCGGTTACCAGGTTCATCCAGAGAATTTGTAGTGGCGAGAGGGGAACATCCGGTAAACCCATCAAAGGTGCAGCACCAATGGTAATTAATTCCCCCACATTACTACCAAGAATGTACTTGATGAAACGGCGAATATTAGCATAAACCACCCGACCTTCTTCCGTAGCGGCAACAATAGTGGCAAAATTATCATCTAGCAATACCATGTCACTGGCTTCCTTGCTCACATCAGTGCCTGTAACGCCCATCGCAATGCCAATATCAGCTTGTTTGAGGGCAGGTGCATCATTGACTCCATCTCCTGTCATAGCCACAAATTTGCCCTGCTTTTGCAAAGCTTGGACAATGCGCAGTTTGTGTTCTGGGGAAACACGCGCATAAACACTAACTGACTCCACCTCCCTCTCTAATTCCTCAGCACCAAGCCTTTCCAACTCTCTACCCGTAATTACGCGTTCCCCATCCTCTGCAATACCCAACTGTTGTGCAATCGCCCTAGCGGTAAGTTGATGATCTCCAGTAATCATCAGAGGACGAATTCCAGCGGTGCGACTCTTGGAAACAGCAATTTTGGCTTCAGTGCGAGGTGCATCCCACATTCCCACCAAACCCAACCAAATTAAATCCTGTTCTGTAGCACTCTCTTCCTCCTCTGGAGGTACAAATTCCATTGGTTTGTAGGCAAAACCCAGTACCCGCAAACCTTGAGCCGCCATACGGTCATTTTCCAGAAGGACTTGCTCTCTGTGCTGTGGAGTTAAAGCTACAATCTGATCGCCCAACTTAAACTGCTGACATAGTTCCAAAACTAACTCAGGCGATCCCTTCGTAAACATAACGTAGGGAGAAGGAGGAATAATTTCCGGTACATTAATCGCCCCTTCCACACCCCGACTACGAATACTCTCGCAAATCACACTCATGCGCTTGCGAGTGGAAGAGAAGGGAAATTCTCCCACACGGATTAACTGATGGCTTAAAGATTCCTGTTCAAAACTAGCTTTGCCCGCCAGAGAAAGTAAAGCCCCCTCAGTGGGATCGCCCAGAATCATCCACTCTCCTGCACCATCTTGTTCCTCAGCAGCTTTTGCTATTCCTTTTGCTTCCTGGGAACTAGCCTGGCGTTGATATTTCAAAAAAGCATCATTACACAAAACCCCCGAAATTAGTAAAGCTTGCAATTCCGGATACTCTTGGGGAATGATAGACTCCTCATCGTTAAAAAAATTACCCGTAGGATTATAGCCCTCTCCCGTCACCTTCAGCCTTTTCCCTTGGGTTACCACCTCCTGCACCACCATCTTATTTTGCGTCAGCGTCCCCGTTTTATCAGAGCAAATGGTATCCACCGAACCCAGAGTTTCCACCGCCGTCAGCTTGCGAATTAGGGCTTGACGACGCACCATACGTTGAGTACCCAAAGCCAAAGTTACCGTAATCACAGCAGGTAAACCCTCGGGTACAACCGCCACCGCCATACTCAAAGAAACTTCCACCAACTCCCGAAAGCGATTAAAACCACCACTTTTAATCACACCAGCCACAATTACCAGCACCACCAAGACTAAAGAACCAGTGACCAAAGTTTTACTCAGCTGATTCATGCGCTGTTGTAGGGGTGTATCCTCTGCTTCCACAGATTGCAGCAGAGAGGCAATTTTACCCAACTCCGTGTGCATCCCAATCCCAGTTACCACCGCCTTTGCACGCCCGTGGGTGACTTCAGTCCCGGTGAAAATGCTACCTATGCGATCGCCAAGGGATGTCTCTTCGCTCAAACCCTCGGCTGTTGCTTGCTTATTTACCGCCTTAGCTTCTCCCGTGAGAGCAGATTCCGACACCTGGAGATTGGAAACTTCAATCAACTGTCCATCTGCTGCTACCTGGGCACCAGCTTCAAGTAACATAACGTCCCCCGGTACTAAATCCTTGGCATCCACCTCCACTGGCTCACTATCGCGAATCACACGTACCTTCGGCGCAGAGAGGGATTTGAGGGCAGCCAGGGCTTTTTCCGCGCGGCTCTCCTGGAGATAGCCCAAAACACCATTGAGGATTACAATCAACATAATTGCAATCGTGTCTTTAAAAGGTATCTCTCCGGCTGCAGCTCCTCCACTTTGCAAATCTATCAGGTCTAAAACCCCTGATACCACTGCGACACCCACCAGCATCAACAGCATCAAATCCTTGAACTGGTCGAATAAAATTTCCCAAGCAGCGCGCCCCGCCACTTCCTCAATTTCATTGGTACCGTAGAGTCTTGAACGTAACTCTACTTCAGAGGTACTTAAGCCAACATCGCTGTTAGTATCTAGTAAATCTAGAGTTTGCTCAATTGACTGTGTATACCAGGAGCGGTCTAAATTGGGCAGAGAATGAGAAGATTTAGTCACGAGGAATTTGCTTCGATTCGGGCTACGTGTTTTCTAATCATAGGATGTGCAACCTATTCCCTATCTTAAAAATCTTGTCTTTCGGGTCAAGAAAATCAAGGGCTTTTACTCATCAGTTCTACATTTTGTCTTCAGAAGTTTCTCATAATTTCTCGTTAGGCTCAGAGATAGTAAACTCAGTCTTAACCAAGAACTGGCATACACATGAGGATTTCCGGTGGTCTGTTGAAAACAAGTGGTGGGATGCTACAGCAAATTGATTTTCGTTCCCTAAGGGTGCGTTTAACCCTAGGAATTGCTGCAGTCTCAGCAATTGGCATGGGGGCTGTGGCTTTCTGGACTAGCTGGAATATGCAGCAAGTTTTAGTAAATGCCAATAAACAAAATATTGAGAATCTTGCCGGACGTTTTGGACATGATGTCAAAATTTACGGTGAAATGGGAGCTTCAGACGAAGCACTACAAAAAGCTATAGACAACCTCACTGGTTATCAAACACTATTGTGGTTCAAAAATCCCCAAGGTAAGCTGGTTGCAGAATCAGAACAGATGCCTAATGGTAGTTTAAGTACTCTCCAACATCTTGCTGATATTCCACCACAACCGGAAGTCCGCTTCGTCGCTGGACGTTATTGGGTACTTTGTGTGGGACCAGTTCATGTCCAGGAAAAGTATTTGGGAGAAATTTATCTGGCGCAAGACATGACTAGGGATCAAACCATGCTCTTGAGTATGATTTCCAGTCTCGGCGTTGCCAGTGTGCTTGCCATTGCCAGTATTACGATTATTATTGCAGTTCATGTACGTCGCTCCCTTGATCCCCTCCAAAAAATTAGTCAGTTAGCAGAAACGATTTCTCCAGAACATTTAGTCGATGCTCAACTCCATCTAGAAAATGCACCAACAGAGGTGCGTGAATTGGCTTTTACCCTAGACCAAATGCTGCTGAGATTGCATGAAGCCTGGGAAAATCAACGGCAATTTGTCAGTAACGTGTCCCATGAGTTGCGCACGCCTTTGACGGTTGTTTCTGGCTACTTGCAGAGTACGTTGCGTCGCGCCAGCAACCTCAGTGAATTGCAAAGGGAAGCCTTGACTATTGCTGCAACAGAAGCCGAATTTACGATTCAGGTGCTGCAAGATCTTTTAGAATTGGCACGGGCTGATAACGGTAATATTTGCTTCCACTGGGAAACCATACTCCTCAACGAGTTAGTAGAAGAAGTGGTGGCGATGGCAAGACAATATAGCAATAGAACCATTGATATTGAGTCTGACAAATACATATTCCAAATTAAAGGAGATCGTAATCGCCTCAAACAAGTACTCCTAAACCTAATTGATAATGCAGTTAAATACTCCAATGTGGATCAAGCTGTAACCGTTAAACTTTCTTCCCACAGAGAGCAAGTTCTCATTCAAGTTTGCGATCATGGTATTGGTATTCCTCTCAAACAACAAACCCGCATTTTTGAACGTTTCTACCGTGTGGATGAGTCTCGCTGTCGTTCCACTGGCGGTACTGGCTTAGGGCTGTCAATTGTCAAAACTTTAGTTGAAGGTATGGGGGGAACAGTGGGTGTTCACTCTCAATTGGGTTCAGGCAGTGTGTTTACTGTGACTCTACCTCGCATAGAAAACTAAAATTACTTCACATTGCCCGATGTCAGGAAACCCAGATAAAGAGGGTTTCGGCACTATTGCGCATTTTGTTAATCTGGCTACAATTTAATTCTGTAGATTAGCAATGTGTCGAAAGGTTAAGATAGGTAAATTCTTATATGTAAACCTGGCAGCTTTGTCTAACAGGAAATTGCACTATTTAATTCCACCCTCAATAGGAAAATCTTCATACATCAGGAGTTATTAAAAGTGGATTGTAGCCAGATCCGGTTCTGTAATCGTGCCCACCAGGTCGATCTAGAGCAACTATTAAACTTATTTCAACTTGCAGCTTTTTGGGCGCGGGAGCGCACCAGAGAAGATTTAGAAATAGCCATAGCCAATAGCGATCCAGTAATTACAGTCTGGGATCGCGAGCGACTCATAGGTTTTGCCCGTGCTACCTCCGATGGCATTTATCGCGCCGCCATTTGGGATGTGGTAATTCATCCAGAATATCAAGGTCTGGGTTTAGGGCGAAAATTGGTGGAAACTGTCCTCGCCCATCCTCGCCTCAATCATGTAGAAAGGGTTTACCTAACTACAACCCACCAGCAAAAATTTTACGAACGCATTGGCTTTGAAGAGAACCAAACAACCACTATGGTTCTACACAATAGCTACAATGCTAGCACCCTGCTTCAGCCCCATCTAGTGCCAGAGGAAGCCGACACTGTAGCCGTGTAAGAGGCAATTTATCATCTGTAGCGGAGGTAGCGCTAACAACTTCTAAACTACCTCCGAAACTAGCTAGTAAACTTTGAGTCAATAAGAGTTTCATTCCTGGAGATAACTTAGGTATTTGAGTTAAAAAATCAGTCTTTTTAAGAGTAGGAAGAGGTGCATTTTTAAGTAAATCTACAGGCTCACTCCAAACTTCGTGGGAACATTCAAGATCCAGACAAATCTCCACTGTCTCTGTTCCTGGTAAATGCTTCTCATAGAGCTTAATCTGACCATCTTGCATTAGGGCGATTGAAGTATCGACTAGGTTAACTAATGCTTGCTGCAAGCGCAGAAAATCACTCATCACATAGCAGTTTGAATTACTCACATCTACCTCAAGTAGCAAACTACAGTTTCCTGCTTGCACATGGGTTAAACGATGCACTTCCTCAAACACCTGAGCTAATTTTAAAGGTCTAATTTCTAGAGGTGCGGAGCCGTATTCTACCTTAGCAACGTTAATAATTTCATCCATCAGTTGTACCATTCTGAGAGCAGAATCATGGGCTTGGGCGACAAATTCCCTCTCTTCCTGGGTATTTTCACAAAGGTCTGACAAAATAAGCTGGTGTAAGCCAATTAAACTGCTTAAGGGTGCACGCAATTCATGGGAGGTGCGAGCTAAAAATCCAGCTTTGAACTCATTCATTTGTGCTGCCATTTCATAGGCTAAACGAGTTTGCTTCAATTCTGCTTTGAGAGCATCAATTTCATCCATATCTGATTACTAATAAGGAATATAAGAGTTAGGGAAATGGTAATTTAGGAGAGCAGGGGAAAGAGTAAATAAGAAGTAACGCCTGATGTGAATTAAAAAAGAGCCTCATAGCTATAGGCTTTTAAGCTTTGTTCAAAATTTGGTTTTCTAGACTATGGAGGTAATACCCGTAGTTTGGGCGATCTCCCTGGGGAGGCACCGTAGGCGATCAATTCACATTAGATGTAAGTAATAAGTTTGAGCAAAAGTTGATCACCAAAATTAACCTAATTACTTAAAAACACCCAATCTGTTAATGCGATCCACAATTCACAATCAACCATCAACCATCAACAAATAACTAACAACTAACTATTTAAGCTCAACGCTACCCTGACGTAGGATGTGCCATCCTTCGCCCGTCCATTTTGCCACCGTTGACGGCAAACCACTACCAAAATTCTCTTTTCTTTGTAAATCAGGCTGATTCAGGATGAAGACACTGGGAAATGCTAACTCAATGTCTGCAGCTGTTAACAGAGGGGGTTTTCCAGAGAGATTGGCACTGGTAGTAGCGAGGGGCTTAGTTTGAGCCAAAATTGACTGGGCGAGGGGTTGATTGGGGATTCTAATCCCAATCGTTGTGGGATCAAGGGGATTAATCTCAGGGGGCAATAAACTAGAAGCGGGTAATACCAGAGTTAGTGCGCCAGGAAAGTATTTTTCTCCAACTTGTTGCCAAATTTCCCTTTCTTGAGGTGTACCACCAATATAAGGCAGGAGATCAAGCCAAGATGCCCCCATGAGAATCAGAGGTTTAGTGTGGGATCGCTCTTTGAGGGCAAAAATCCTTGCTGCTTTCTCAGGTCTGACGGCTAAAGCTGGTACTGTATCGGTGGGAAAGCTGACTACTTCGCCTGCTATTGCCCTGGAAACTAGTTGTTCTAAGGAAACTTGAGTCATACCAATGGGGTGATAATATCCTTACATTATTCGTTTCTTGTAACTATTACTTGTGTATGGACGTAACATATTACGTCCCTACTAGTTACGGTAAGCTAAAGCAAAGCGTTCAATACCTGCTAAATCCCTGTAAATCTGAATTTGACTATAACTACCATCCTGGTATAAAAGTTGTTTAACTACTTCAGCTTGTCCTGCCATCATTTCAATCAGCCAAATACCTCCAGGACATAAATAGGTGGCTGAAGTACTTATTAAATGACGAATACAATCTAAACCATCATCGCCACCGTTGAGAGCAAGATGAGGTTCATGTTTAGCGACTTCGGGTTGTAGCTGTGGTACTTGGGTAGCGGGAATGTAGGGAGGATTTGCTACCATACCACTAACTTTGCCTTTGAGGGCAGCAAGGGGTTGCCACCAAGAGCCTTGATGGAATTTAATTCTATTAGCAAAACCCAGGTTCTGAGCATTGTTTTGGGCTATGGTAAGGGCAGTGGGGCTGATATCCACAGCATGAATAGTTGCTTGGGGAAAGACATCTGCTAATCCCACTGCAATTGCGCCACTACCTGTACCCAAATCGACCCAAACACCGGATTTTAGTTTACCTTCGCATTTTCCTGCTTCGGTAGCTGCTAATGCTAAATCAATTATTTGCTCCGTTTCCGGGCGGGGGATCAATACTCCTGGAGCAACTTGCAGGGAAAATTGCCGCCACCCAGTGCTACCAGCGAGGTATTGCAGTGGTACAGATTCTTGAACTCGTCGTTGCCAAAGTTGCTCAAGTTGCAACAAGGGAAAGGGCAATTCTATGTGCTCAAAATCTTTGAATAACTCCAGACGCAAAGTCAAACTATCAAGATTTGTAATTTCCTGGAGTAGCCAATCCACTTCTTTGGGAGCAATTCCACTAGCAAGTGCTTCTTGCTTAGCTTGTTTGCGCCATTGCCATAATTCTGTACCAGCAACAATAACCATAACTTAAATCTAGTTAGAACCGGAGCCAGAGGATGGCTGAGAGTTTTGCTGTTGTTGAATTAAAGGAATAACTTCCTCTCTTAAAAACTGCTCTGATTCTGGGGAGGGTACCAGAACAATTTTCTTAAGCACTTCCTCATCGCTATTTTGAAAACGATCAATTAAAGCATCGAGAAAACCAACTTTAATCACAAAGTTTGAATCTATGGAGTTTTGCTGCTGTTGGCGACTATTCTCGAGGAATCTTTGAGCTTGATCTTTATCGAAAAAGAGCAAAACTTTTCCTTCTTCTCCTCCTCTTTGGAAGAAAACAAGTGAATCATCTTGGGAGCTGCCAACGTAAAATAGGGGGACGGAATCGATACGAACTTGCTGAGTTGGTTGACCTTGCTGTTGCAATAAGCTTACTGCATTTTGCAGTTGCTGTTGCTCTGGAAAAAAGACAAAGGGAGGAGCTTGCTCTTGTTCCTGACTAGCTTTAATAATTTGGTAAGCTCGTGCTAGGGGAATTGGTTGAGTGCGCAACGTTTGGGCCAATTCAGGAGAGCCTTTTCTGATGTTTTCTAGAGCCGCTTGAGCGTCATCTTGGCTCATGAAAAAAGCAATGAAATTTTGACTGTTTTGGTTGTCATTGTTTTCTGGATTAGCAACAGACATAGATAGAGAGATGGGCACACCTTCGTTGTTCGTGATGCTAAAAACAGGTATGAGTCCTAATTTCTGTACAATTTCATCTTCTGGGAGAGCAAATGCTTCCAAATTGGCACCAAATACAGAGCCCAGCATTACACTACCAATTAAACCTAATGTTGCACTCCAACGAGCTAGTGATTTCATTCCTATTTACCTCAAAAAGTCTTGCTGTTTGCTAATGTACCAAGCTGAAATATTGGCTCAGTTCAACTTATCAATAAGATGCTTTGATATATTTCCCTGGAATATTAATTAACTTCAACTTTTAATTCTACGCAAATCTTTCCGACCTGATTCACTCGATAATGGTTCCTATAGTATTGGTATTTATTGAAAAACCCCACCATTATGATTACTGGTGGGGTTTCTAAAATCGGGATGACAGGATTTGAACCTGCGACATCCTGCTCCCAAAGCAGGCGCGCTACCAAGCTGCGCTACATCCCGTAGCCTAGTGCCTATTATAGCTCAACTAATTACAACTGTGCAGTCAATTTTGAATCTGCCACTCACCAACACTAAGATCTAAACTCCATATGTCAAGATAAATGTTGAACCCTGAGGCAGAGTCTTTCGATGTTAGGCAAATTACTTGATGGACGTTACGAGATTCTTCAAGTACTGGGAGCTGGTGGATTTGGGGAAACCTATTTAGCTAAAGATACCAGAAGACCAGGCGATCCCATGTGTGTGGTGAAACACCTCAAACCTGTAACTACAGACCCCAATTTTTTGCCTACTGCGAGGCGCTTGTTTCACAGTGAGGCAGAAACTCTGGAAAGGTTGGGCACTCACCGACAAATTCCGCGACTTTTGGCTTATTTTGAAGAAAATCAACAGTTCTATTTAGTTCAAGACTACATCCCAGGGCATAATCTCACTCAGGAGTTAATTTTAGGTGAATCTTGGTCAGAGAAAAAAGTAGTTGAGCTACTAGAGGAAGTTTTGCCCATTCTCAAATTTGTCCATAGCCAAGGGGTAATCCATCGCGATGTGAAGCCAGATAATCTGTTGCGCTGCGAGGCAGATAATAGGCTCTATCTTTTGGATTTTGGGGCGGTGAAGCTGCTGAGTACAGATGCCGATAATGCCTACAAAAATAATGATACTGTTGCCATCGGTACTCCTGGCTATATGCCTACTGAACAGGGTAGGGGACAACCACGCCCCAATAGTGATATCTATGCTTTGGGAGTAATCGCGATTCAAGCCCTAACAGGAATTAACCCTTCAGAGTTTCTCTATGATTCTAGAACTGGGGAAATCCAGTGGCAACATCTGGCTCAAACTAGTCCCAAACTGACCAGAATTTTAACAAAGATGGTGCGTTCAGATTTTCGAGAGCGCTATTTGTCTGTTTCTGGAGCCTTGGAAGCTTTAGCTAAGCTACCAGAGAATACTACTACTCCTCCTCCGATACCACCAACTCAAGCCCCAGCCGCAGTTAATTCTCCAGCAGCCAAAGTTGGTTACGCTGAGCCAGTAATACCCCTTTCTCAAAAACAAACTGTTGCTATTGGCTCTCCCATTAGAAGTGTTGCCAAACCCTTGGCTCAGGGGAATCAGGGTACTATGGCACTCAATCCCAATCAGAAGCAAATGCCTTTGCTACGCTTGGGTGCATTTTTCCTAATTCTTTTTTCAGCCGCTTTTGGGCTCACCTTTGCTATACGTGGCAGTATGGCATGGCTGCAAGAGCAAGGAAAGGAGGAGGAAACAGTGGCACAGATTGAACCGCAAACTTGCCAGGTAACAGCCCGATTGCTTAATGTACGCTCTAGTGCTGGAGGTGAGGTGGTAGAGCAGGTTAAGCGTGGTACTAGTTTAGCTCTAACAGGTAGTCAGCTCGATAGTTGGCTCGAAATCAAACAACCTTTCAAGGGTTGGGTGTCAGAAAGTTATGTTAATTGTGATTTGGCTGGGGTACCCTCCCCGGAAGCAAAACCCAAGCAGGAGGAGGAAACAAAACCGAAACCTACACCGCAGCCGGAATCGGAAGCAGAAAATAAGCCTAGACAACCCCCAGTGCGCGAAAGTGTTAAAAAACCAGAACCAGAACCAAGGGTAACACCTTCGCCTGCGCCTCCACCTCCGCCTCCAGCGGAAACTCCCAAGAATAATCAACCTAGAGTTTTAGCTGAAGCTTTGCGTAAATATCGTGCTGGTGATGTTGCTGCTGCTGTGGCGTTGGCAGAATCTATTGCTAGCAACAGCAGGGATTATCGTAATGCCCAAGCTAATTTACGACTTTGGCGCGATGAACTAAAGTCTTCTGTAGTGTTTCAGAAGGCGCAGCAATCCTTTAATCAAGGGCGTTGGGATGATGTTTTAGCACACCTCAATTCCTATTATCCCGATAGTAGGGAATGGCAACTCCGGTTTCGTAAATTAGCCTCTCAGGCGCGTCAAAGTAGGCGACAGGAGCGAGTGAATGAACGTTCTACACCCCCTGAAACCAAGCCTTCAGTGACTCCCTCAGCAGCGCCAGAGGTATCGAAGGAGCCAAAATCATCTGAATCACCCCAACCACCTCAAGCAGAGGAAGCAGCACCTGTGGAGGGAAAAACTCTAGCCCAGGAGGAGCAAGCAACTGAGAGTGCTGAGGAATCGCCAGCTGATGATTCTTTGCTCAAGTTTCCTAAACCAGAGCAAAAAAAATCTCCAGAGGATTCGGAGTAATTTAGTTTTTTGTTGTTCCCTGTTGGCTGTTTGATGAACTACTACGAAATTCTGCAAGTTTCAAGAAAGGCAAACCTCGAAGAAATTAAACAAGCTTTCCGCAAGTTGGCTCGTCAATATCACCCAGATTTGAATCCAGACAATCCTTTTTCCCAGGAGAAATTTCAAGAAGTTTATCAGGCTTACAGGGTACTAAGTGATGAGGTGCAACGCCACCATTATGACGAGCAACAATTTGGCAATAACCCACAGGCTTTTGTGACCAAGGAATTGACAGCGGTAGACTTTTATGTTAAAGGAGTTGCCAAGGCTTTGCGCGAAGATTATCGAGGGGCGATTACTGATTATTCCCAGGCAATTGAACTGAATCCTCAGTTGGTGGAAGCGTACCTGAGACGCGCTGAGGCTCGTTATGCTGATAGGGACTATCGGGGGGTCTTAGCGGATTGTCAAGAGGCGCTGCAGCTCAATAGCAATCTCGCTGAGGCTTTTTATTATCGGGGTCGAGCCCGTTATCGCTTGGGTTATACTCAATCAGCGATTCAAGCTTATAATCAGGCGATTAATTTAGATAGCGATCATGCCCAAGCTTACTATCATCGAGGTTTAGCTTACCACGATCTTCAGGAAAGAAGCTCAGCAATAGAAGACTGGCGAGAGGCAGAATTACTGTTTCAAAAGCAGGGAGATTGGAGTAGCTATCGCTTGGTAAGGGAAACGCGACACAAGTTAGTGAGGGCAAAATGGCAATGGCTCTATTGGTGGGGAAAAACCAGTGGAGTGCAAGATAGTATGAGGGTTTGCCAAGGCTATTTGCTTAATCCTGGTGGTGGATTGCTACCAGCATTTGCTACTTTGGAGCCAATTCAGGCGCTTAAGGTGGGCATGGTGTTGGCTGTCCTGGCAAGTTTTCAGTTTGCCATTGGTGTACGCTATGGGTGGCAAATTGAAGCAGAGTTTGCTTTTGGCAAGTTACTGGTGGTAGGTGGAGTTGCTTTTTTTAGTTTGGCTTCAGTTAGCTTACTCTCGCGTTTAATTGCCCATCATCGAGTTAGTTATCACGGGGACTTATTTTTAGCTGGTACAGCCCTAATTCCTTGGGGATTATTAGCATTAATAAGTGGTTTTTCTCCCCAGTTGCCTTTAGGTTTGACGATTGCGATTACAGTTTTAGTTTGCTGTCATGGAATTATTACTCTCTATAGTGGTTGCACGCAAATTGCTGACTTTTCTGAAAGGTTTGCCACGCTGGTTGTACCTTTAATGTTGTTAGTTAGTGGTTGGCTTTCTTTTTTGACATTTCAGACGCTCTTGTAGTTATTTTCTGTTGCTGGGGAAAGAGTCGGCAAAGTTGAAGGTACTTTTTCTTGAATCGCTAAACCAATAACAAGAATTCCAGGCCAGTAAATATAAGCTAAGAGGTCTAGTTCTTCGATAAAAGAAAATAGTAGAAAAACTAGCATTGTACTTAAGCCTACTTTAGCAATGGGATTTTTTTGTGCTTTGCGTAAAACATCAATAAAAGTACAAAAGATGGCGACAAAAATTACACTAAAACCTACAATTCCTTTGGTGTAAAGAAGATTGACCCAAGTGCCACAACCAGAAGTTCCAATGGGTAAATAATCGGTATAACGAGAGCCAGAGGGTGGGGTGAAGCCATGTCCCCAAATTGGTGCGTCGTTCCACCAGCGATCTAGGGAAATTCGCACTAAAGCGATTCTCACGGCAGAAGAACTAGCTCTTAAACTATGGAAGCGAGCAATAAAAACTTCTAGAAAATCGAGAATTACAGTGGAAAATAAACCAATGAGGAAGGTGCAGATTCCTGTAATAAAATAGATGACTGGTTGGGCTAAGTGAGTTAAAACCCAAGTTAAGAGAATTAGGAAAGGGAAACAAACTATTGCTGTTCGTGAGAGGGGAGTAACAATCATAATTACTGTGGCAATAGTGGCAATAAATTTTAATTTTTGATTTTTTTCTTGCCTAACTACAAAATAATAAACCATCCCCATCATGGCTAAATTAGGAGCCCAAGGGGAATATAATGTAATGCGTGGTAGGTTGTGTTGGCCATCCCGAATAAATGAAAATACAGTATAAAAATCCGCATCTCCTCCAAAGCGATGCAGGGGAGATACTAGTAAATATTCTGGAAATTTCAGGGCGAATGCTAAGTAACTGAGAAAGATAGCAGGTAAACTTTGAATACACAGTATTGTAATCGCTCGATAAACTAATTTAGGTCGTATTTTGAGGCTAGAAATTAATAGTAATAAGGCCCAAACTGCCCAACCTCTAGACCATTTGAGTAGAGATTTAAATAATCTAACTAAGCTCACATCAAAGTCTAAGTGAGCAATAATTAATACTGGTAAAAGTACGGCAACACAAGCAACCCACAGCCAAGCTAGGGGAGGAATATTAATGCGTTCTGTTTCTGGAGTGTTGTCATTTTGTTGCCATAGTTTTTTGGCTAAATATAAACTGAGAAACCAAATAATTGCTGGTACAACTAAGGGCTGAGCACCGAGTAAATAAAAAATATAGGTACAGATAATTCCGTACCAAATAACCTGTTCGGCAAAATTTTCTGGTTTAATTGCATTGTCAAATAATTTCATAGGAGACTTTTTAGAAAACAATTGATTGATTTTGGCTACTACCAGTCTGGTGCTAGCTAAGCACCAGATATGTTGGTGTGCGATTACTAAGTTTCCTCAATTAATACTGAGGGTATCCTAGCGCAAATGGCCCACGAACCAGCGGCTTGTTTAGTTGATAGAGTAGTTATGTTTTTTCTGATGCGATTAATTAATTAAACTCAATGAGTAATAAAAAGCGGATGTATAGGGAATTTATTACTTAAGTAAAGTGATTATATTGATGTTAGTCAAAGCAATAGATATTTTCTCAAATTAATGAGTTAGATTTACATCAACAATTAACAATTAATAGCTCGCGCCTTTCTTGGGCGAACTTTTTCGCCGGGTTCCCTCGCCCATAAACAAAAATCCAGATGTTGCTTGTATCTCAGCAAAATTAGAACCGCTATACAGCGATACTCAAATTAATGAGGTAATTTCCATCAACAATTAACAATTAATAGCTCGCGCTTTCCCTGGGCGAAAAAGTTCACCGGGTTCCCTCGCAAAGTTCGCCGGGTTCGCTCACCAATGAACAAAAACCTGGATTTTGCTTGTATCTAAGCCAAATAATAACCGCTATAAAATAGATGCAATAGTCAACCGTATGTTGAACTATTAATATACAATATATTGCATTAAACAAATTCATAACTGGAAGATATACTGCAGCAGAGCCTCAAAGGTGCATTACGACAATCTGATTTTTCCCAAGGCTGGCGAAAGATACCTAGTTTGTAATAAAAACATCAATATTTAATTGCTTATCGAATTAACTCTCTTTTTTACTGCAGGCAATCAATAAAATTTTTTCAAGCAATTAGCTATTCGGTTTTTGTTAATCGCCATTAACCAAATATACGAAGTTTCTACTCATATTTTATGATGATTAACTCACTCATAGAAAGTATCGCTGCGCAAGAGCAAATCAAATCTATCTTACTAATTCTTTTGGGTACAGTACTTATCGCTATCTTTATTTTAGTCTTTAAGTTACTGAAATCGACTATATCTTTTTTATTTCCTTCACAGCTATTTAAAGTCATAAATCAATTCTTTTCCACCTACAAATTAACTAGTATTTTAGTATTTGTTCTTGCCCTAGCAGAAATTTTAATCTTACTCAGTGCTCCACAAACTCTGAGTTGGTTAGAGGTAGCTCTAAGTTTATTGCTAACCATTGTAACTAGCTGGCTAATCACTAGAATAGCTAAACAATTTTTTGATTCCTATCTACTAAACTATACCGTCAACACAGGTCGCAAAATTAATGGTGAATTATTGCTAATTAGCAAACTGTTGACCAACTTACTCATTATTGTTATTGCGATTATTGTTTTTGCTCAAACCCATCAAATTAACGTTTTTGGTTTAGTTGCTAGTTTAGGTATAGGAGGATTAGCAATTGCTTTTGCAGCTCAAAAAATACTAGAACAATTATTAGCTGGAGTTGTGTTATTTCTAGACCGACCTTTTGTAGTTGATGATTATATTGGATTAGCAGATGGTAGCTTCGGTAGAGTTGAATCCATTGGTATTCGTTCTACCAGAATTCGTACTTCTGGAAAAGGAACTATAGTTGTGGTTCCCAATGATACTCTCACTAAGTCAACCATAGAGAATTTTACTGGAGCAAAAAAAATTATTTCTGTTATCTCCTTAAAATTTTATCGCTATCTACCCGACGAGGAAAAAGCATTAATTCGTCAAGTTATTATTGACTGTACCAAAGATATTTTTGGTCTTGATGCACGCAACACCAAGGTGACTTTTACTTCTCCTAAAAATCAAGAAACTGACGATGTTGTTCATGCTATGGTAAGCTTCTTTATTCTTGGTTCTGGAGAGTTATCGATGGATTTACGACGGCAACTACTAGATATTGCTCAACAAAACATTAACCAGAAACTAACTGAATATGGCATTAACTTTGAGCTAGAAGAGCAAATGATAAATATTGATTCTCCTATTACTATCTAAAAGATGAATTTAGATTTTTCAGAACTACAAACTAATATCACTCATCTCTACAATTTCATTTATGCTTCAACTCTACCGAAGTATGTCATCTTTCTTCTCTTCACATTGTTATCAATCTTGCTAGGGAGATACACACCTCCTCTGGTTGGTTACCTTGTTCGCAATTTTGTTCCCTCAAGAGGTCAAAAAATCTATGAAAATCTGATTGAGCCACTCCATAAACCAATTAAAAATACGGGAACTTTAATTCTCATTTATTTATCCTTAGCCTGGTTAAAAAATTATCAAAGTTTATACGAGTTCATTCATCCATTTTTTGCTCTTGCTGTCACCATCAGTATCGCTTGGTTAGCATCTCGCTTGTTTAGACAAGTGGTACGTTTCTATGGAATTAATCTGATTAATAAACTAGGTCGAGAAGTTGATGAGCTGCTACTGATTTTTGAAACCTTGGCAAATCTTATTATTGGTTTTGTAGCTGCGGTAGCTTTTGCCCAAAGCCAAAATATTAACTTGGTTGGTTTATTAGCAAGTTTAGGTATAGGAGGATTAGCAATTGCTTTTGCAGCTCAAAATACCTTAGAACAACTCCTCGGAACAGTAGTTTTGTATCTAGATCGCCCCTTCATTTCTGGAGAATATATTCGCTTACCCAATGGAGTTTTTGGCCGTGTAGAATCTATTGGTTTGCGCTCGACAAAAATTAGGACTGCGGCGAAAGGAACTGTTTTAATCGTACCTAATTCTAATATGGCTAATATTGAGATTGAAAACATTACCAGAGGAAAAAAAGTAATGGTATTGCTGTATTTAGATTTTAAACAGTTACTCAAAGAACGTGAACAGGTATTAGTAGAACAGGTAATTAAAGAAAGTACTAATTCTGTCTTTGGTATTGACCCTGGAAGTACAAAAATTAGCTTATTTAAACCTGAGGATAGTCAAGTATCGCGTGCGAGAGTGTCTTTTTTCATTCTGGGTTCTTCGGAAAACTCTTTAGAGTTACGTAAACGCTTGTTAGAATTGGCAAACGGAAATATATCCCAACAGTTGGTTACTTACGGCATCGAATTTCAGGCTAACGAACCAACTATTTATGTTGAGTCTCCAGTTACAATCTGAACCTGGTAATTTAATACTTATAGCCCTAGGCGTAAGGCAGAAGGCAGAAGTATACTACCTGTAAAGTTTCAGGACAATAGAATTGACAAACACGTTAATACGTAGCCCTAGATTACTGTTTTACCAAGCATTTCCTTACGGCGACGCAGTTTCTCAGTACTATTACTTATACTAAACCCCCTTGTTAAAGTAACTTTTCCCCTGCAGGGAATTGGAGGGAAGCTTTGAAGTTTTGCGTTAATGCTTACTCTACCAGCAGGATTTAGTATTATTACTTATTACTTAAACTACCTCTGATTTTGCGTAAGATAATCTTTCACAAATCCCCCCATATAATTCTCTCCAACTAACAAATTCCAATCGCGATCAAACATTTCTGGATACCAAGAATAATCTGCTACCCAACAAACCCAACTCAGTCTATATTGTTCTAATTTCCTCTTAAAAGGAATGCCAAAACTGCTAATAGTACCATCACAAGGTTCTGGTGCATCCTTACGAAAACCCCATTCAGTGACAAAGATAGGTATTTTATTAGCAACAGAAAAAATCCACTCATCCCAAAGTTCAGGAGCTAAACCAGGATAAATGTGGGCTACATAAATAATATTTTCGCCGACAATGGGATTTTTGGGAGCATCGTATAGATGTTGTGCATAGTGGGGAGCGCCAACTAAGATGAGATTTTTGGGTGCTACAGAGCGAATTAAATTGACCCAAGATTGAGCAATTTTTTGCCATTCATCCCAACTCATATCTGTAGAATTTTCATTAAATATTTCAAAGAAAATGTTGGGATAATCTTTGAATTTGGGTGCTATATCTTGCCAAAAAGCACGAGTTTCTGATTCTACTTGGCGAGGATCATCTACATAGTGCCAATCAATAATGCAGTAAACTTTACTCGCTACACATTGCTCAGCTGCTGGTTGAATATATTTTTCATAATATTCCTGAGGATTTTTATTGTAGCCATTTCTGCGTTCTGGGACGACGGTTAATCGTATAACATTGGCATACCAACCTTGCTCGTGATCGCTAAGTAAATCAATTAATTCCACAGCAGATTTACTCGGCCAATTTTTATTTTTTCGATGTTCATCTATAGCAATATCTGGTAGAGAAACACCACGTAAAATCACCTTTTCGCCATTAGCATTTTTCAGATCCAAACCATCAACCTGTAGCCAAGTACTAGTATCTACACTTCCTGCTTCTGTATGCAAACAGGCGAATAGGGAAGTGGTGAGTAGTAGGGAGAGGAGAAAAATTAAGCTGAATAATTTACGTGATAACCTTTTCATGGTCAGCTAAATCAAGGTAGGAGGATTCGAAATGGGAAAGATATCTGTCACAAATTTGGCTAAGGTAGACTCCATTAAATTAACTGTGTTTCTCATCGAAAACTAAACCCTCTACCTTGCCTGAAAAGCTATTTAACTGTACTAGTATAGTTGAGAATTTAATTCTCAAATCAGTAAAATTACTGGGCGCATCAGCCTAAATTTACTTACAACAACCAACATTAAACAACTAGGCATCTAAGCAATTAGAGCAACTAAATTTGCCATAAACTCAATGAAGCTAGTCTCAGTAATTGTCCCTGTTTATAACGTCCAGTCCTATATCGCAGCTACAATACAATCAGTAATCAATCAAACCTATCCCGATTGGGAGTTATTACTGGTTGATGATGGTTCGACAGATGAAAGTATTGAAATTTGTCGACAGTTTCAAGATTCACGCATTAAAATAATCAGACAGGCAAATCGGGGTGTGTCTGGAGCGAGAAACACAGGAATTCGCCATGCTAAAGGCGATTATCTCGCATTTCTTGACGGTGATGATCTTTGGCATCAAGATAAATTAGCAAAACATACAGAACATTTAAATCAATCTTCCCGTTTGGGTTTGAGTTTCAGTCGTTCTGCTTTCATTGATCAAAAAGGTAATGCTTTGGGTATTTACCAAATGCCACGCCTACAGGATATCACTCCTGGACTTATTCTCTGTCGCAATCCCATCGGAAATGGTTCTGTTCCCGTAATTAGGCGAGAAGCCATAGCTAGCATTAGATACTGGGCCAACTATTATGGTCAAGAAGAAGATTATTATTTTGATGAGCAATTGCACCATTTAGAGGATATTGAATGTTGGTTACGTATCGCTTGGAATGGTATTTGGGAGGTTGAAGGTATCCCAGAAGCTTTAACTTTTTATCGTGTTAACCTAGGTGGTGCTTCCAATAATGCAGCCAAGCAGCTAGCATCTCTGGAAAAAATGCACGCCAAAACTAGCACCTATGCCCCAGAATTGATTGCTAAGTGGGGTAAACTAGCCAAAGCTTATCAAATTCGCTTCCAAGCGCGTCGCTTAGTCAGTTTACGTCGAGGATTTGGTGCAGTAAAATTGGCTCATCGTGCTTTAACAACTGATTGCAGGATTCTAACTAAAGAACCACGTCGAACCTTACTAACCCTTGCTGCTGCTTACTCTCTTTGCTTACTCCCGAGATTTATCTACCAAGGTTTAGAGACAATTGCCATGAGTTTAACTGGCAAAAGTCAGAAACGTAAAATCCAAGCCGAGGAAAGGGATACTAACCCTCAAGAAGCGGTATTGGTAGCGAAAAGGTAGTCTTATGAAGCTAGTTTCGGTTATTGTTCCCGTTTATCAAAAAGAGCAGTATATCACTGCTACCATCAACTCAGTTCTCCGGCAAACCTACAATAACTGGGAACTAATTATAGTCGATGATGGTTCAACAGATCGCAGCCTAGATATTTGTCAGCACTTTAGCGATCCTAGAATTAAAATCATATCTCAAGCCAATGGTGGTGTTTCTAGCGCTTTAAATACCGGAATTCGTGCTGCCCAAGGAGACTATATCGCATTTCTCGATGGCGATGATCTTTGGCAAAGTGAAAATTTAGCCAAACAGATTGCACATCTAGAAAATTCCCCTCAACTAGGAGTTAGTTTTAGCCGTTCTGCTTTAATAGATTCTACAGGGCGATCCTTAGGCACCCACCTCATGCCAAAATTGACAGGGATTGACGTAGTAGCGATCCTACGTTGCTATCCTATGGGAAATGGCTCTTCTGGGGTATTGCGGCGCGAAGCAGTGATGGCGGTAGAATTTAACTGCAATGGCAAAAAATGTTACTACGATGAGGCGCTTAGCTGTTCCCAGGATATAGAATTTTTACTGCGCATTGCTCTACTCACAGATTGGGAAATAGCAGGAATTCCCGACGCTTTAACTCTCTACCGTGTTCATTCCCAGGGACTATCATCTAATTTCGAGAAAAAACTGGCTGTATGGGCTAGAATAATGGCGAAAATGCACTCCTATGCCGCTAAAACAGCCTCTAGATGGGAAAGTCTATCCTGGGCGTATCAATATCGAGATTTAGCTCGTAAAGCAGTCCGCATTAGGGATGGAAAAACAGCCGTTAATCTTTGCCAGCGTGCCCTTACAACCTACAGTAAAATCATACTCGAAGAACCACGCCGCACCATTTTCACTCTCGTTGCTGCCTACGGTTTGTGGTTATTTCCTTCACCCTTCTATAATTTGGTGGAAGATCTAGCACTAAAAATCGCAGAATCTAGGCAAAAAAGACGAATTCTACAAGATCAATATCTCAACTGAGACTGACTTGTATCCATATTTTTTGAAAATCTTGAAACTGTAAATTAAAACAGAAATGCCTAATAAATTGCTGCGAAAAGCTAGAAATACACCAAATAAAATTAAGCGGGAACTACTACGAATACCGCCTTTGCAGGTTCTTTCCCAGCGTATTTATCAAACAGGACTCAATAACTACCTGCCTTTCCTACCCAAAATTTCGGCTACCCATACTAGCCTAGTTAAATCCCTACAAAAAGAAGGCATCACGATTACTTCCTTAGAGCAACTAGGTATTCCCAATACCTCTAAAGTACTAAAAAAAGTGCAACAAATACTACCAGAATTGCAAAATGTATCTAGTGCAAATCGCGATACTTTAAGGCTTTCTTGGTCAAGAATTATGAGTAACCCAGAAATTTTTCTCTGGGGATTAGAACCTACTTTACTTGACCTCATAGAAAATTATATTGGTTTGCCCTTAAATTATTACGGCGCAGATATCAGGCGAGAATTTCCCAATGGCAAGGCTGTGCATGTTAGACAATGGCATATAGACACAGAAGACCATAAGATGCTCAAAATAATTATCTACCTCAACGATGTAGATGTAAGCAGTGGTCCTTTTGAATACCTATCTCGGACAGATAGCGAACTAGCAGCAAAAACACTCAAATATAGCTCTGGGTTTGTTTCCGACTCGAATATGGATGCTACTATACCCCAAGCAAATTGGCAGCCTTGTACAGGTAAATTTGGCACAGCTATTTTAGTTGATACCTGTCGTATTTTCCATCGTGCCAAACCCCCATCAAAAAAAGATCGCTTTTCTCTAACTTTTAGCTACACTTCTCACCAACCAGTCGCCCGTCGTTGTAAGCTAAAACTCTCTCCTCAAGAATGGTCAAAGATTACAGCCCAACTCAACCAGCGTCAAATTAATTGCTTGTACTATAATTAACACTCCTGGTTGCTTCAGCACAAGGATTCTTTAGAGGAGATACCCATATATGTTTTCTATAACTGAAACTCAGCAACGCGGATCGCTTGCATTTGCTCTGGAGTCAGCTCTGGTAAACTGAGGGCAGCTACATTATCGCGCACATGTTTGGCTTGGGACATTCCCGCTAAAACCACAGCAACTCCCTCCGATTGTAGGGAAAATTGTAGTGCAGCTTGGGTCATATTTCGAGTACTATCTGCAGTTAAAAAAGCAAAAGAATCGTCCTGTGCTAGATCGCCCTGATAGCTTAAACTACTGCTAGAATTTGTGGCGGGAATTAACTTACCGTGGGCGAAAGGTTCTCGTGCGATAATAGCAACACCCTGTTTTTTAGCTAAGGGAATAACCTCCTCTAAAGCTTCCCTCTCAAACAAATTTAGCGTTACCTGAAGAGCACTAATTCCCGTATCAGGATACTCAAGACAGGTAATAGCCTTTGCCAGTTTACCTGCTGACACACCATAGTGACGAATTTTTCCCTGTTGCTTAAGAGATTGCAATTGGGTAAAAACTTCCCCTCTCTCTAACACCTCTTGGGGTGGAGAATGGAGTAATAAAAGGTCAATATAATCACTTTGGAGGCGCTTCAAACTACCTTCCACAGACTTGATGATGTAGCTTGGTTCAAAATTATCAGTCTTAGTTTGGGATTGGACAAAGCTTTTGACACTTTTACGCATTCCCGGTAACTGTTGCAGCACAGATCGCACCATAGGCTTAAACTTAGCAGCAAACTGGAGTGTTGAGCTAACAGCATGACCAACTTTAGTAGTAATAATTACTTGATCTCGCCTACTCTTAAAAACTTCCCCCAAAATCTCCTCACTACTACCTTGACCGTAACTTGGTGCGGTATCGTAAAAGTTGATACCTAAATCCAAAGCTAAATTTAGGGTTTTAATCGACTCTTGTTTACCAGTACGAGAACCAATAGGTGCACTACCCAAACCAAGTACCGATGCTTGTAAGTCTGTATTCCCGAAATTTTGATATCGCATAGACAGTGAGAATTTACTTTCTGCTGACTCATGAACGTAGTCAGTATAAAATGCGATAGCGCTAACAGGAATGACCTACCTACACTTAAGTATTCAATTTACTATAAGACCTCACTCCCATCACCTCTCCTTTAAGGAAAGGGATGCTGTTGGGCACGAAGCGCTATATATTTAATTTGACATACCTAACGAGTATATTTTCAACAAACTAGTAATTTCTCAACCCAATGAGAACAAAAAAATAATATTTTCTTCCCCTGCTTCCCCTGCTTCCCCTGCTACCCCTGCTACCCCTACTTCCCCATGTCAACTCCTCCTATTCAATGGTATCCCGGTCATATCGCCAAGGCAGAAAGACAATTAAAAGAGCAACTTAAGCGTGTTGATGTGGTATTAGAAGTATTAGACGCTCGCATTCCCTTCGCTTCCCACCACCCTCAAGTAGCAGATTGGATTGGTAGCAAACCCAGAGTTTTTGTGATTAACCGCGTTGACATGATTCCTGAAACAGTGCGTCAGCAGTGGTTAAGCTGGTATCAAGCGCAAGGTGAACAACCCATATTTACCGATGCTAAAAAAGGTAAGGGAGTTAAAGGGGTAAAAAAAGCAGCCCAGGCGGCTGGAGTACAGATGAACCAAAGAAGGCGCGATCGCGGTATGCTTCCTCGCCCTGTGCGAGCAGTGGTGATAGGTTTTCCTAATGTGGGTAAATCGGCTCTGATTAACCGTTTAGTGGGGCGTAAAGCTGTGGCTAGCGCCCGTCGTGCGGGGGTGACTCGTCAACTCCATTGGGTGCGCCTCTCGGACGAGATTGAGCTACTAGATGCTCCTGGAGTTATTCCCTGGCGCTTAGATAATCAGCAAGATGCTGTGAAATTAGCCATTTGTGAGGATATTGGGGAAGCTGCCTACGATAATCAGCGTATTGCTGCTGCTTTTGTGGATTTAGCTACACAATTGAACTATGGGGAATTAATGCGATCGCGCTATCAAATAAATCCAGCACTATTTACAGGTGAAGAATACATTGTTGAGTTAGCAAAACAGCGCTACAGAGAAGATCGAGAACGAGCAACTATGCAAATTTTAAATGATTTTCGCAAGGGTGTATTGGGTCAGATGGCTTTGGAGAATTGTCCTGAGAATGGGGAGTGAGATCAAATAATCTGAGGTGAGAAGAAAATCAGATGCTCAACTATGTTATTATTGCATGGGAAAAAACAATTCAGTTCCGAGGTAAATCGTCAACTTCATTAGGTGTATCTCTCGGGTAACATTGAGCTGCTAGATGCTCATAGATGAGATTCCTGGCGCTTAGATAATCAGTAAGATGCCGTGGAGTTAGCTAATTGCAAAGATATTAGGGAAACCGTCTACGATAATCAGCACATTAATGCTGCTATTTTCGATTTAGCCACACGATTGAATTAAGAATAATTAATACCGTCGCGCTATTAAATGGATTCAGTGCGATATGCGGGTGCAAAATAATTGTCGAGTTGGCAATAAGGCTCTACAGAAAAGATAGAGAACAAATAACCATGCAAATTTTAAATGATTTTTGCAGGGATGTTTTCTGTCAGATGGCTTTCAGTGCTTAGCTAGCTGATTTAGTTTTAAGCACAAGAATTAATTCAGGTTGAGTCTAAATAGTTGAACCAACTCACGACGCAAGCAAATAACACCATCAAAACCAGAGGTTAAGTTAGATGACTATGTCTAAATCAGTTGTTAAACATCGTAACTTGTTTCAATATGATGAGAAAATAGGGCATGCTTATATTCCTAATTTAAATGTTAGAGTTCCTGATGGAGAAAATCCCTATTTTGTTCGCACTAACCAGCAAAATTTTCGCTCTAATTTCAACTATCACCAGACTAATAATTCTAGCTCTAAACGAATTCTATTTTTAGGTGATTCCTATGTCGCTGGTACAGGAGTAGCTAACGAAAAACGTTTTTCAGACTTAGTTTGTTCTGAGTTAAGTTTAGACAATTATAATTTTGGTTTAGCAGGAACGGGTGTTGATCAACAGTATTTAATTTATAAAAATATAGCGAATACATACGACCACGACTTATTAGTGATTGCTCCTTTTGTTACAAATATATATCGTAACACTGTAGCTCAAAGAGCAGTTGTTGATGGTTATACTGGTTGTCTCACTACTGTGCCGAAACCATTTTTTACTTTAGAAAATCATCAATTAAAGTCACACAATATTCCAGTTCCTAGAGAAAGAGAGTTTGTAGAAGAAGATCCAGATAATCTTCGTTTATATAAACCCAGTGCTGTGACTAAAAAGCTGTTTGATAGCTATGTACCACTTCAAGTCAAGGCAAAATTACTAAGATTACAGTGGAGAAAAGAACTCGATGGTTATCAAAAAGCTAACCATCCAAAATGGCTATTAATGAGAAAGATAATTGAGGAAATAATTGCCTTAGCAGGAGCAAGAAAAATTATCTTAGCACCATTACCTTATTATCTACCGGGAATGAACCCGCCTTTTAGAGCTAGATTTATTGAACTTGCTCAAGAATATGACAATGTTTATTTTGTTGATATTTTACAAAGATTTAAACAAGAACCAGAACCTTTAAAACTTTATTATAAAAAAGATGAGCATTACTCCGAGTATGGTCACAAAATAGTAGCTGATTGTATTACTGAGGCGATCAAGAAAAATAAATTAATACAAACTAATAATTTCACTCCAGATAAACCAGTCAAAGAAACTAGTAAACCGAACTACATTCTAGGTATTTCTGCTTTTTACCATGATTCAGCAGCAGCTCTTCTCAAAGATGGTAAGATTATCGCCGCTATTCAAGAGGAAAGGATAAGTAGGATTAAAAATGATTCTCAATTTCCACATAAAGCAATTAACTACTGTTTAGAAGCAGCAGGAATTAATATTGAGCAAATAGATGGAATTGCTTTTTATGATAATCCTTACTTAACCTTAGAAAGAATTTTGGTTTCCCAAATCCAAGCCTATCCTCACAGTGAAATGATTTGGGAAGAAATGGTTACAAAATGGGTATCCACTAAACTAAAAATTCCTAATTTAATTCGCACCAAACTAAATTATCGAGACAAAATATATATTGTCGATCATCACCAGTCTCATGTTGCTAGTGCTTACTATCCTTCTCCTTTTACAAAGGCAGCAATTTTAACTGTAGATGGTGTTGGAGAATGGGCAACTGCCACTATTGGTTATGGGGAAAAGAATCAGACTAAAATCCTCAAAGAAATGCACTATCCCAATTCCATTGGCTTACTGTATTCAGCTTTCACTTATTACACTGGTTTCAAAGTAAATGAAGGTGAATATAAATTAATGGGTTTAGCACCCTATGGTGAACCTTTGTACGTAGATTTAATCAAAGAGCATCTCGTAAAAATTCATGATGATGGCTCAATTACTCTTAATATGGAGTATTTTGCTTTTGATAAACAACTTTGCATGATTAACTCTAAGTTTGAAGATTTGTTTGGTGCTAAGGCTAGAGGGGCTAAGGAAAAAATTTCCAAGCACATGATGGATGTGGCTAAGTCGATACAAGTTGTCACCGAAGAAATTATTATCAAAATGGCAAGTTATGCCAAGCAAGTTACTGGTGCTGACTACCTTTGTATGTCAGGAGGGGTAGCATTAAATTGTGTTGCCAATGGTAAATTATTACGTTCTAACATTTTCCAAGATATTTGGATTCAGCCTGCTTCTGGTGATGCAGGAAGTGCTCTAGGATGTGCCTATGAACTTTATTACAGTAAATTCGCTAGTACTGAACAAAAACAAGCACGTCCCAGTCTTTGTGCTCAAAAAAACTCCTATTGGGGACCAGCTTATTCTAGAGATGAAATTAAAGCCTATTTAGATACTTATCAATACTCTTATCAAGAATTAGCTCCTGAGTACAGAAACAAAATTATTGCTAAGTATATAGCTGAAGGTATGATTGTCGGTCATTTTTCCGGCAGAGTAGAATATGGTCCTCGGGCTTTGGGCAATCGTTCAATTCTTGCAGATCCTCGCAGTGAAAAAGCACAATCGGTCTTAAATTTAAAAATTAAATTCCGTGAATCTTTTCGCCCTTTTGCTCCTACTGTCTTAGAAGAAGACATCGAAAAATACTTTGAGTTAGATCGCCCTAGTCCCTATATGTTGCTGGTCGCAAACGTCAATCAAAAAAGATGCTTCGAGACACATCAAGACACTGAGGATATTATTAAAAAAGTTAATCAAAAACGTAGTGATTTACCAGCTATTACTCATGTTGATTATTCTGCCAGAATTCAATCGGTTAATCAAGAAAGTAATCCTGTCTATTACGATTTGATTTCTGAATTGAAGAAACTAACGGGTTATGGAGTAATAATTAATACTTCATTTAATGTGAATGGTGAACCTATAATTTGTACTCCCAAAGATGCAGTTAGTTGTTTTATGAACACTAATATGGATATTTTGGTTATGGAGAACTTTATTTTGTTTAAACAAGAGCAAAATAAAGAAAATACAGCACCTAAAAAAGGTCAAGGAAAATTAGCTTCTTTGCCAAGGACTTCTCAAGCAAATAAACTAAGACAAGAAGCTCGCCAAATATATAGTAAGCATTTTCCTGATTTAGCTCCAATTAGTTTTGCTCCCACTCAAGAATCTGCTTGGCTTGATGTTAATCACCAACAAAGCATAGAAATATTTGATATTTCGCGCCACTTAAATTCTCAAGATATTATCGAAAGTTGGCGAGTTACAGAACCAAAATCAAGGCAAAAGTTTTTACCTTTGTTGAATGAATTAATCAGTATATCTCATAAGTTTCAGACTCAGGTAACTGCTAATGAAGAAGTTATCTATGATTCAATTTATGTAATGTTTTAGAACATCTGAAAAAATTACTGGAAGTTTTTCAATAGATATCTGTTAACTCATCTCTCGTGCTTTAGCCGAGGGATTTCCTGTTGTTTGTTGTTAGTTTTTGGTTGTTTTTCAAATAACAAAGGGTTAGTCGGCTATCCCTCCTACGTATCAACATCCGTTGGCTTCTTTGAAAAAATGAGCTTGTCGCCCTCCCAGGGTGAAAATTAAAAAATTTAAGTTTTATAGCGCTACGGGACAACATTAGGACATTTATTTGTCACCTATTTTCTTGTTATTGTTCACTTTTAACCGATCTATACTGTCCTAACCTATCTTGGTAGCGCTATAACCCTTGTAGTGACGTAAAACCTTGCCTCACTACTAACCAGTGTCTTACTTATTAAAGCCAATTCCCTACCATAATAAAAGG
>CAZWGS010000021.1:0-34767 GCA_964633315.1 uncultured bacterium
TTGGGCTGCCTCTTTCGGTGTGACATATTTCTTCATAGCTTCAAAAATATCTAAACCTACCATAACAGATAAAGAAAGGTTTAAGTAGGTTTAGCTAGAAAAAAGGCTAATAGTTACACCAGTCGTCGTGACTAGCACTTTGGCAAGGCAAAAGGCGGCAGGTTTACTTGTTGGTTAGAAACGTAATCAGCCCTTTGTTTTACCCTCGTCTGCCTTGCCTAGGGTAGGCTAGTGTCAGTTTTTCCCTGAGGATAAAACAGATGTGAGTCAAGGGAAAAGCTAGAAACTAAACTTGGTGCTATTGCTGAAAGAGACTTTCTAGATAAACTCGCGCACAGGCGCGGTAATTTTGAGTTGTTTGAGATGTTTGGCTATTTACATTTTGCATTAAGAACAGAGACAAAGCAGCCGCAAACACTCGATCTTGATCCCAGTTGGGATGAGTCTCAAGATAGTCTTTGAGAGAGTGGTGCAAATCTTCAGGAATCTCTGCCAAGATACTGATGTTGGTGTTCATCAAAATTTTGCCTCCATAGATTACTGGGAATGGTTGGTGAAGATGCGTTTTTGTCGCTAATCCCTAATCACTATTTCCACTGAGAGAGGAGTGTTTGTCAATGCTGAGAAATGTAACAGAAGTCTTTGTCGAAAATTAATCTTTACGAATTCATAGGGTTTTCAGTCTCTTTTTTGTTACAAAACTCAATATTGTTTCTGATTTTTTAAGTGTTTGCGGCACAAGCAAGTAAATCCCACAGCCAGACATCTACAAAGCTATTTAATAGTAACTACCTGTGGAAAAATCTGGGTAAACTGTGGAAAAAAAAGAATAAATTGTGGGAAATTGCGACAGCTTTGTGGAAAGATTGGGGAATGTGTGGGGGAAAAAACGTGGTAAAGATAAGAATTGCAAATTTATTCAGTAATAGTGTTACTTACAGCTTAATCAGCACTAAAGTTATTGACTCTTGACAGTGGGGGAGAGATTATGGCCTATGGCTCGGTAAACTTGATTTTGGCAGAATAGCTCTACTAAATCGGCATTAATCTGCTGTTGTTGGGCTGCTTGTTGTAAGGTTTCTAGGGCTTTAGGCACAGGTTGATTGGTATTGGTGATTGCTTCATAAACGCTAACTAGTGCAAGAATTTGAGTTGGCAAAGATGCTGCAACTTCAGTACTAGGTTTTCCCTGGGCGATTTCAGGGATATGATGTAGATGTTTTGCCCAGGAAGTATTTTTGAGAAATTCATGAGCGTATTTAACTTGGGCTGGTAGAACTAAGTTGTCTGAGTTGATATCCTTGGCTAGGATCGCGACTAGTTTTTCTTGTTCCTTGGCTGTGAGTAAAGGTTGCAAGTTACCTTCACAGTCGCGATATGTATAGGCTGCAAGTTTCTGAAGTTTAGTTAGCTGCGCTTCTCGATTTTGGACTTGGGGTAGTTGGTTTAGTATCTGTCGAAAATCATCAATCAGTGTGATGTTTTTGGCTAGCTGGCGGTCTAGTTTTTGAATTTGAGGGGAATTCGAGGGGAGATAGTTAGCTGTGCCTTGTGCGAGCAAATACTGCCATTTCCGTTGGTTGCAATCCAATTCTAGGGTGCGCTGAGTAAGAGTCAAACGTAGATTGAGGTTTTCTAATTCCTGGGGCGAGAATTGGGGAGGGTAATGGGAGTTTTGTTGGAGTGATACAGCTCTACTCAAATCGTATAGCAGGGCGCTGTAGTGAAGTTCTCGAATTTGACGTTCACTTAAGCTGAAGTTATGCCAAGGTGGATTAGTGGCCCTAGCAATAGCTTGGGCTAAACTAACTGTTAAAGCTGCGACTCTTTCTGAGCGTCCAGAGTTTGAAGGATCTAGTGTTTCAATTAATTTAATTGCTGCTGTGGCGAAACCGGAAAAGAGTTTCTCAATATTCTCTTGCAACAAATTTCTTTCAATGGAAATAGATGCTTGGGAAGCAAGACAGCGCAAAAGTTGTTCTTCCCACTCGGAGTAGGGCTGAGTTACTTCTAGGGCATTCTCGTCAGTAATTTTAATCTCGCAGTTAATTTTACGGTTGATGAGTTGCAATACACCGATGTATTCTTGGTCTTGGTCTTGCATCGGTAGCACCAATACCGAGCGAGTGCGGTAGGAAAAGTCGCGATCAACGTTACGGTGTAGCTTGTAGGGTAAATTATCTGCTAGTTCGTAGGCATCTGCGATGTTTAGGCTTTTTCCTGTGAGGGCGACATAACCCGCTAGACTATTGTGGCTTAGGGGTATGGCAAATTCTCGGAAAGAAGCTTGAGGTAGGGAGTCATTCTGTGATACTGTAAATAGTAGTTTGGGCATCTTGTCTGCCTTATCGATAAGATAGACGCTGCCAGCATCGCTACAAGTTAAGTCACGGCTTTTAGTTAATATTAATTCGAGTAACTCTTCAAGGTTACGACTACCAGAGAGGGCTGTGCCGATGGACAATAGCTCCTCAATCAAGGCAAACTTTTGAGCCGATGGGGTTTCTGACCCCTGGCTATCAAAGATTGAAGGAAAAGAATTGGGAGCATTCATATGAAGTCTCGGTATTCAGAATAAGGGATGCGATGCTCATTGCCGCCAATTTTGAGCCTGCTGACGCATCGTCTGTAACTCGTCATTTGCAATCCGCTTCAGGTTTCCGAGGATAAGATTCATTCTGCCTTGAGATTGAAGCTTTTCTCGGTGGCGATGGAGGAAATCCCAATACAAAAAGTTAAAGGGACAAGCTTTCTCACCTGTGCGACTGCGCTGATTGTAGTTGCAATGACCGCAATAATCGCTCATCTTATTAATATAATTCGCCGAGGAGACATAGGGTTTAGAAGCAAGAATTCCACCATCGGCAAATTGACCCATACCAATCACATTAGTTTGCATCACCCAATCATAACCGTCGATAAAAGCAGCATGAAACCAAGCTTCAATTTCCTGGGGTGCAACACCAACTAAAAGAGCGAAATTACTCAAAATCATCAAACGCTGGATATGGTGAGCATAACCTGTGCGTTCTACCTGTTTCAAGCTCTGGTGCAAACAATTCATCTGTGTTTTGTCCGCATCCCAATAAAAATCAGGCAAGGCTTGGCTATGATTAAACCAATTTTTTTCTCCATAGTCATCAGCAACATAATGATAAATACCATTTAAATATTCTCGCCAACCAAGGATCTGTCGGATCAAACCTTCAACAGAATTTAACGGTAAATTACTTTGTTGATAGGCAATTTCTACTGCTGTAATCACTTCCCTTGGTTGCAGTAAACCTAAATTTAAATAGGGAGAAAGTAGAGAGTGCCACATGGTTTCTTCCCCGGTAATCATAGCATCCTGATAGGCACCAAAATTAGGCAGACAAGTGGTAAGAAAATGCTCTAAAATCCTGAGTGCTTGTTGACGGGTAACTCCCCAACGAAAAGGCTCAATTTCTCCGTAGCTAGATAATTGCTGCGATTTTACTTGCTCAATTACTGCTTGAGTAATTTCATCGGGTTCAAACCAGAGAGGTTTTGGTGGTTGTAAATCTTTTTTTGGTGGTTTGCGATTTTGTTTGTCGAAATTCCACTTTCCCCCAACAGGTTTACCCCCTTCCATTAATACCTGAAATCGCTTGCGCCCTTGGCGATAAAAATCTTCTAATACCAAGCGCTGACGAGGATTTGCCCAGGTTTGGAATTCTTCGCGAGTCCAGAGGAAATGATTCCCTGCAATAAAATTAATCTGGCAATTTAATTCTAGATTACTAATTAACTGCTCAAAAGGGCGATTTTGAGGTTGCATAATCCGTAATTCGGTTAGATTATGCTGATTAATCCACTTGTTTAAAGGTGTAGTAAAATCCTCTGCAATTTCGTAGGTTACATTTCTACCTTGTGCTTTTAACTGTGCAGCAAAGTGTCGCATTGCTGACCATACCAGAACTAATTTTTGCCGATGATAGGGGCGATGGCGAGCATAGTTGAGGGATTCAATAAGTATAACAGGTGCTTGTGGCGCGCTTGTTAGTGCTGCTTGCGATTGGTATAGTTGATCGCCTAATACCCAAATACCGATAGTCATAGATTAATTGATTTTCTGTATAGAGTTGCTCAGACATAAACTAGCAATTGAGTGCTAATTTGGTATCCAAGTAGTGGCAAGTGTAATTACTCCAATTACTATAAAAATACCTCCAAGTGGATAAGCAAGCCAGCGTTTATCATTCTTGACTTTGAGGTTAGGTATCTCTGGATTATTGATGAAAGAATTAATTTGCTCAACCTGCTCATATTTTTCTGATCTACCAGAGCTATAATAATCAGTCAAAGGAGTTTCTCCATTCTCATATTTGATGAGAACTCGATAAGTATAGTCGCCATCATCACTCCTACGCCTTTTTACTTCAGAACCTTGAATTTGCTTAATTTCAGTTAATTTTTTACCAAGTAAACCTGACGATTCAAGTTGGCAAGTAATTTGATTTTTTTGGTAACGATTGCAATCTAAGTTTGTGACTTTACCAAATAGAATAATACTCATTAAGCCTACTGCAATAAAAGTCAAGCTAAATAACAGAGATTGAATTTTTGCCATGTTACTAATTTGAGATTTCATCTAAAACAATTGCAACATACAATTAATTAAAGCCTAACAGTTTTATTCCCAGCTTAACTAACTTTATCAATCGCCCGACTCAACACATAAACCTCATGACTTTTCGCTTTGTATTGTCGTGGAGATGTTTTGCGAATTACCTCGAATCCCATTCTTTGCCAAAATTGCAATCCTAATTTGTTTGGCTTGATTACTACCAGGGAGATTTGAGTTATTCCCTTAGTTGCGACCCAATTTTCAAAAGCTTTGTAGAATTTTGTTCCCAAACCTTTCCCTCTGTATTCAGGAGTAAGCATCATCAATCCTATCCACCAAGTTTGAGTATTGGGATAGTACTCAACTCCTGCGATCATACCCAGCAATTTCTGATTTTTATCGAATAAACCAAAGATGTAAACATCCTCCGGAGTTTTTCCCTCTGGGAAATCAAAAAATTCTTCACTAGCTGCTGTTGGTGATGGTTCTAAACCATCTGTCAAGATGAAAAAATCCTTACATTGCTCGTATAGTGGCTGAAGAATATTTGCATCTTGTTTGCTGAGGCGTTTGATAAAATAGCCAGGAATTTGTAAAGGAAATTCTGTCATTGAACTCAGATAAGCCAAATCTAAATAATCGCCTATAAATAGATTGAGAAAATAAACAAAAAAACATTTTCTCTCCAATTATCAACAATTAATCGCTTAAACACTACGACAAACCAAGCCTTCTGAGCCAAAATGTGTCGAGGAACGCGGATTAGATTTATCTGACCAAAGTTGACTACCTTTTTCCATTCCCATTTCTCGAACTATCTCTAACTTATTTTCTGCCACCGCTTCATTAACTGCTCTAAAAACACTTTCCCAGGCTCCATAATCATCAAAAATAATAATCGCATTGGGAAATCTTTCTAAGCAGTTATCAATATCCTGTTTAATATATTCATATTCGTGAAGTGCATCAATCATCACAATATCAGCAGTAAAATCTAGATGATGCCAACTGGAATTATAAACATCAAATTTCTGAAACTGAGCGTGATTTGAAGCATTATTTTTTCTCGCTGACATTAGATACTCATCTTGAACATCTAAACCCAGATATTCAACAAAATGCTCTGCTAGGAATTTTGCCGTTAAACCCTTGTAACAACCTACTTCTAAGAAGTTATATGTTTGTGGCAAGAAAAATTGCTTGATATCATTACGGAATCGCTGACTAAGTGTCCAACAATCTTGACTTTTATCTATAGATAAGCTCATGTTATGTAATTAAGTGTGTGTTTAATTGACTATTTTAGTTCTGTAACCTGGAACACTCCCAAAAACTTAGATTAATACTAAATCCTGTTCACAGAGTAACTATTAACGTAGAACTTCAAACCCTCCCCCCCAACTCCCTATTTCCCCAATTCGCTACAAAAGGAAAAGCTACTTTGACAACTGGACTTAGTTCTTACTCACTATTTAACCGATATAGTTAGTTAAAACAAGCTCCAGTGCGATTAGTTTATCTTTTTCTTGTACATTTAATTTTTATCTATTAGTTACTTCTATATAAATATGTTCTAAACGAACTGGTTGACGAGTAATTGAATCGAGATTAATACCTTCAAAATGGGCAATAATTTCCCTTAACTCTAATTGTTGCGGTAACCAGAAAGCTAAATCTTGACCATAATAGCGGTGACTAAATCCTAACTCTTGAGCGCGTGCAATTGCCTTTTTCTCTTCTGATGTTTGCACAATCAAAATTTCCTCTGCCGCTATCTTTTGACGCAACTGAGCTAAACTACCTTCAGCAATAATATGCCCTTCCTTCAGGATACCAATACGCTGACACAGAGATTGGGCTTCATCTAAGAGATGAGTTGTTAGTAAAATAGTCATCCCTTCACTTTGCAAACGCCGAATCAAATCCCAAATTTCATAGCGTGTTTCAATATCTAAACCCGTGGTTGGTTCATCTAAAATCATTAACTTTGGTTGATGCACCAACGCCACCGCCATATTAAGACGACGCTGCATACCTCCACTAAGACTTTCTACAGTGCTTTTTGAGCGCTCTGTGAGGTTAACTGCAGCTAAACTAGCATGAATACGCTGGCGACATTGCTGTCGATTTAAGCCATAAATTTGGGCGTAGAAGCGCAGATTCTCCTCGCAGGTGAGACTTTTGTAGAGTAGGTTTTCCTGGGGAGCAATACCAATCAGAGATTTTGTAGCTGGAGAAACGGGTTGATTATCTATTGTAATTACACCGCTATCTGCGTTAAGTAAATTACAAATAATATTAATTGTCGTTGTTTTTCCTGCTCCATTAGCACCTAGTAAACCATAAATTTCTCCTGGTTGAATCTGTAAGGTCAAATCTTTTATTACTAAGCGTTTACCGTAGGCTTTATTGAGGTTTTCTATGCGCAGCATACTGTAAAAAAAAAATATTAATTAATGACCTTAAAATTCACTTTCTCGACTCATCAAATTCTGTTTTTGTTGCGGTTGGTATTGCATAATTACATCCAATAAAATTTCTGGTTGTAAGCCTTCAATTACCAGATGACGAAGATTAGCCGCCAGAAATTCATCTGTCACTGCTCGATCAAAAAAGTTAAGTAAAAAGTTATAATAGCCATCGACATTGAGTAAACCAATCGGTTTATTGTGTAAACCCAACTGTGCCCAAGTTATCATTTCACATAACTCTTCTAAGGTTCCATAACCACCGGGAAGTGCAACAAAAGCATCAGCTAAATCCGCCATTAACGCTTTACGTTCATGCATAGAATTAACGATATGAAGCTTAGTTAATTCACCATGTCCTTGTTCTCTTTCTAAAAGAAATTGGGGGATGACACCAATAACTTCAGTTCCTGCTGTGAGTGCAGCATCAGCCACCACTCCCATTAAACCTGTATGACCTCCTCCATAGATTAACCCAAAACCACGCTTGGCAATAGCATAACCCATCTCTTGAGCTGCTGATTTATAGATGCTTTTATTACCCACACGGGAACCACAGAACACGCAAATGTTCTTCATTGCCAATTTCACTCCTGATTTTTTGGTTATTTGTTTCTCTGCTTACCCTAATAGATTACGATGTGTAAAGGGCTTAGCATTAGCTCCGCTGTAGGTAGCAACCACATGACCATTACCCACAAGCTGATATTTATAGGTTACCAGTCCTTCTAAACCCACAGGACCACGAGGAGGCATTTGTTGCGTACTAATCCCCACTTCCGCACCAAAACCATAGCGGAAACCATCTGCGAAACGAGTGGAACAATTGTGGTAGACTCCCGCTGCATTAACTTGATTGAGAAAAGTGTCTGCGGTGGCTTGATCTTCAGTCACAATGGCATCGGTATGGTGGGAACCATAGGTGTTAATGTGGTTGATGGCTTCGGCAGTTGAATCTACAATCTTAATAGCCAAAATTAGGTCACTGTACTCTGTTTCCCAGTCGGTTGCGGTTGCTGCTACAATATCGACAAATTCTAATGTGCGCTCATCTCCACGTAATTCCACCTGCTTCTGTTGCAATACTTGGGCTACTTGGGGTAAAAATTGAGGAGCAATATCTCGGTGTACGAGTAGAGTTTCGATGGCATTACAAGCGGCAGGATAACCTACTTTGGCATCCACTACAATGGGTAGGGTTTTGCCGATATCTGCTGCTTGATCTACGTAGAGATGACAGATACCATCAGCATGACCTAGTACAGGAATACGGGTGTTATCTTGGACGTAGCGAACAAAGGAGTTGGAACCGCGAGGGATAATTAGATCTACATACTCATCTAACTCTAGCAAAGCACGAATTTCCGCTCTAGTGGTTAGTAATTGTACCGCTTCGGAACTAACTTTGGTTGCAGCTAATCCTTGGTGAATGGCTTTAGTTAAAGCGCGACAGGAAAGAGTTGCTTCTTTGCCACCTTTAAGAATAACTCCATTACCAGATTTAATCGCGAGGCTGGTAATTTGGATTAAGGCTTCCGGACGTGCTTCAAAGATAATACCAAGGACACCCAGGGGACAGCTAATTCTCTTGAGGACTAAATCCGTATCTAGTTCACGCTTAATTTGAATTGCACCAACAGGATCTGGTAATTTAACAACATCGCGTACACCTGCAATCGCACTTTTGAGTTTAGTTTCCCCTAACTTCAATCTAGCTTGCAAGGGCTTGGGAATACCATCTGCTTGCGCTTGTTTACAATCAGCTTCGTTAGCAGCTAGAATTTCCGGTGTAGCTGCTTCTATTGCTTGAGCAATAGCTTCAAGAGCTTGATTGCGATCTTGGGTAGTTAATACTGCTAGTTTTTGCGCTGCTTGGCGAGTTTGTCTCGCAATTTCAACTAGGGATACGGGTGCAACCGGGGAAGCAGTCATGGCGATAGCGAATAGGTTTTTAGGGCGTGGGAAACTGGGTGGCGAATATTGCTCGCCATTATCTGACCCTAATTTACCAGAATTGAGGATGGCTTTGGATCGCAAATGCCAACTAACTCATTACTAACTAGCCTCAAGGAAGCGAAAATTCAATCCTGATCAAGGGATGCTAATTTATCAGAGAACGCACTTTTTTTGACCATTCCCTAGCTGCATCGGAACTGCTAGAGTTATTGGTTTGGTTGCTACTTTGTGAAGAAGAGTTACTAGCTTGCTGCTGATTATTGTCTGTACCACCAGCAATTTTTTCAAGTTGTTCTTCTGCCAATTCTTGATTTCTCTGTTCCATAATCGTCACCAGCATCAAAGGTACTCATACCTCTAGGATAACTCAGAGTTATTGACACTCCCACGTTTACGCTTCGCTAAAAACGTGGGATTCTTGGTTCACCGAGTCTCCGTTAGACGACAGGCCCCGGCCAACCGCCCAAGAGGGAGTCTCTCCCCAAGCGTAGATTCCGCTATGCCCTAGCGTATTTAATCCTCGCTGCAAGATGTTGATGGCTGCATTGACATCTCTGTCTTCACTATAGCCACACTCACAAACATGAGTCCTCGTAGAAAGAGACTTTTTAACTACTGCACCACAATTAGAACAAATTTGACTTGTATGGTGTGCTGGTACTGCTACCGTTGCTTTCCCATATTTGTGTCCAAAATATTCTAACCATTGCCTAAAAGTTGACCATCCTGCATCTGTTATGGACTTAGCTAGTTTTCGATTTTTCACCATGCCTTTAACATTTAAGTCTTCATAGGCGACCAAATCGTTAGATTGGATTACGCAGTATGCTGCTCGTTTGCAATACTCTTGACGTTGCCTACTTACTCTTAAATGTTTTCGGGCATATTTATTCCTAGCTTTGTGATAATTTTGGGATTGTTTAACTCCTTTTCGATACTTTTTGGACTTTTTCCTATTAGCTCGATTTAGCTGTTTTTCTGCTTTTGTGTAAAACTGAGGAATTGGTTCTAAATGACCGTTTGAATCTGCATAAAATTCTTTTAACCCAAGATCAATCCCCACAGCTTGCTTCGTCACAGGAAAAGGCTTAACTGTATCTCTAGGATCGAGCTTTAAAACAAACTGAACATAATAACCATCAGCACGCTTAATGATTCTGCATCTTTTAAACTGGTCTAATTGAAAGGAGTTTAAATCCCTACTAACAATTAACTTGAGGGTTCCTATTCCTTTTTTATCGGTAAATATTATCCGTTTTCTCTGTTCACTTAACTTCCATCCAGAGACTTTATATTCTACTGAACGAGAATGTTTTTTGAATTTTGGATAACCTTTTTTCCCCGGAATATTTTTCTGGCAGTTATCAAAAAATCGACTGATACTAGACCATGCTCTTTCGACAGCGCATTGTGTTGCATGAGAGTTTAAATCCTTGACAAACTGAAACTCGGCTCGTAGCCCCGTATTGTGTTTGTAGATATCGTATTTACCAACACCAGGGTTGTCCATCCAATAACGCAGGCATTTATTACGGACAAATTGAGCCGTTCTAATAGCTTCGTCTATGGCTAGACATTGCTGTGGTTTTGGATTACGTACTTTAAACTCTAAAACCAACATGATGACGCTGCATTTTCTAGCGTCATCATAGCATGGATCATGAGAATATTTCTGAGGGCACTTATAAAGTGCCGAGTTGCTCTAACCCACGCTTAAAAAGACGTGGTCTTGCGAGCTTTCCGTATTTACTGTCAGGGAGATGGGAGATTAAGTAAGAAGTAATAAGTAATAACTAGGAAAGATGGGGAGTAGGGAGAGTAGAATTCGCTGTTAATGCATTACCCATCCATCGTAGTGACTATCAATCGCGCTGTAGCACCATCAACCATCAGCGATTCACAATTAACAAACAACCAAAAACCAACAACTAATTAGCTAAAATTAGTGAGAAGAACAGCCCTTTACGATTTACAAATGACTACAATACAGCAGGATTTGCCAATTTACCAAGGTCAATTTGGTGAATTTACTATCACTGAGCATGATCGCACAGGAGTAATTATTTATCGTAGCGGTTTAGCAGTAGCAGCTTTGAGTTTTGCCATCGCAACTTTTCTGGTTCTAACTCAGCAGATTACACCGCTTCTTGGGTTATCCTTAAACCTTCTCTACGCTACTTTTGCTGTAGGTTTGGGAATTAGTTTAGTCACGATTCACATCTATCTAGAACCTTTACATAGACTATTGCAGCTATTTTGGCTTGTAGGCACAACTACTTCAATTGTTTTAGCTGTGCGCAATGAATCTCCTCTCGTACTATTTGTTTATCAGCATCCTCTCACTTTATTCGGTGTGGGCTTCTTGTTTGCTGCTTTGACAGGCATTTATTTTAAAGAGGCTTTTTGTTTCAATCGTCTGGAGACTAAAGTACTAACTCCCCTAGTTCCCTTACTACTACTAGGACATCTATCGGGTATTTTACCCGTACTCACAGAGCAAATTTTGTTAACTGTTTGGGCAATTTTCTTTTGTGTTTTTGCCCTACGTAAAGTAATACAGGAAATCCCACCAGACATTGGCGATAAATCTGTATTTACCTACCTTAAACAACAGAAAGCAGCAAAAGCTTGAAGACAAAAAAATACTTGTTGCTCTCTCCCACATTTCTCTTGCCAAGAGAGAGTAACAAACATAAACTTTTAACCCTTAAAATTAGCTATGGAGCGTCTAAATTAAATTTAAGACAACAGGAAACCGAGCTTTGTTTTTGACATACTCACCGACCTGAAGGTGCGGTGATTCTTGACGCTTCGCTGAATGATGCTACCAAAGTAGTCTTACTCTTTCTCTGCGTCCGTTTTGAGTCGTGGCAATGCCCTATCCCGACTTGGTTTATATTTTTTGCTGCATTTTCATCTCTATCATGTTCTGTGTTGCACTTCAAACACAAAACTGAACGAATTGACAAATCAAGTTTTCCCCATTTATAACCGCATCCAGAACAAACTTGGCTAGTAGGTTCCCATCTATCAATTACCCTAAATTCTCTGTTTAATTTCTCGGATTTAGCTTCGCAAAAAGTTCTAAATTCTCTCCATCCTTGCAGGCTAATTGACCTAGCAAGTTTGCGATCTCTTGGTGCGCGTTCCCTTGCGCCTTGCGGCGGCGCGGGGTCGCACCGCTTTTTTATCATTCCTGACACATTCAAATCTTCCAAAACAATAACTTGGTTTTCCTTAACAATTTTGGTTGATAATTTGTGCAAGAAATCTTGGCGAATATCTGCAATTTTGTTGTGGAGTTTTGCAATTTTAATCCGAGCTAATCTCCTCCGTTTTGAGTCTTTAGGTTGACGTGCTAATTTTTTTTGAAGCTTGCGAATTTTTCTGTCTAAGTTGGAATAGTTAGGACTGTGAGCTTTTTCGCCATTGCTCATCACGGCAAAAGTTTTAATCCCCAAATCAATACCAATACTTTGGTTTTTAGCATCAATATTAATCAGTTCAATATCTACTACAAAGCTTAAAAAATAGCGGTTAGCACAATCCTTGATTACTGTTACAGAACTAGGGGCAGATGGTAATTTTCTAGACCAAACTGGTTTTAAATTACCTATTTTTGCCAGATAAACTTCATCTCCTTTAATTGAAAAACCACCAGCTCTAAATCTCGCTGATTGCTTATTTGTTTTCTTTTTGAATCTTGGGCTACCTATTTTTCTGCCTTTACGTTTACCTTTTAGGACATCAAAAAAGTTTTTATAAGCACTCCCAAGGTCTCTAACAGACTGTTGCAGTGGAATATTAGAAACTTCACTTAACCAACAGCGTTCTTCTGTTTTTTTGGCTTGAGTAATAACTAACTTTTGCAAGTTGTTATTATTTGGCAATTTCTCAGACTTCTTGCACAATGCTAGAGCATCATTCCACACTACACGAACACAACCAAACAACTTAGCTAAAAGCTGTTGTTGTTGGTCACTCGGATAGAAGCGGAATTTATATCTGGCTTTCATGAGTAATGCTACAATTGGTCTGTAAAATTATTATATGTTGGTCCACAATAAATGACAACCCAATTACGCAAAGAAAGGCATAGCATTACAGACTTGAAAATTCACTTGGTCTGTGTCACTAAATATCATCAGTCTGTGTTCACTGCTAAAAGTTTAGATTTAATCGAAAAATCCTTTACAGAAGTTGCCACAAAGATGAATTTTCAAGTACTAGAGTTCAATGGAGAAGGGAATCATGTTCACTCGCTGATTGAATACCCACCAAAGTTATCTGTTTCTCAAATAGTTAATGCTCTAAAAGGTGTATCAAGTCGTCGTTACGGGCAAGCTGGATTTAAAAAACCCCACCAGCAATCTTTGTGGAGTCCTAGTTATTTTGCTGTTTGTGTTGGCGGTGCGCCTTTGGCAATTTTGAAAGAGTATATTAAGAATCTAGAAAAGCCGTGCTAGAAGCACGGGGCTTGTATCCCATTATTTTCGGTCATCATACTAAATCCTGCTTGTGTGAGTAACCATTAATGCAAAACCTCAAACCCTCCCCCCAACTCCCTACAAGGCAAAAAGCTACCATCACAACTGGACTTAGTATCATACACTCATAGGCCCCGCTAACCTTCTCCAAAGGCAAGGTTTCTCACATTGGTAGCGCATTAGCTTAACTAATCTGAGCTACTTTTATTGTAATTTCCCCTAACGAGCATTGTGAATCGCAAACTGCAGAAAAGCATAGGTTTCCGCCGCCGGGTAGCGCAATTTCTCTCCTTGGTATTCAATAACGTAGTAGCCTTTAGTCTCACCACAGGCTGTACAGGTAAATAATCCAGAATTTAAGGCATCCACACTAAGTTTTCTGATTTCTTCGTTTAACCAGACTTGAAAATTATCGGTTAGATTCATGGTTTACGTAATTGGGAAACTGCGCTACTTTAGCACGCAGAGGGACAATTTTTTAACAGCTTTAACCATAAGTTAAAACCTGCTCAAAGGTGGGGAAAATTAAAGATAAACTCTTAAGGAATTATAGGCAAAAAGTTTCTCTAGGCTAAATCTGCTGAGAATTAGATTAGCTCAAATCCCATAACCAATGACTGAACAACTGGAAAATGGACTCTACATTGTCGGCACACCGATTGGTAACCTAGAAGATATTAGCTTACGGGCAATCAGAATTCTCGGGGCGGTTGATCTCATTGCTGCGGAGGATACTCGCCACACAGGGAAACTTTTGCAGCACTTGCAGATTACCACACCCCAAATTAGCTATCATGAACACAATCGCCAGCAACGCCAAGGGGAGTTATTGCGGCGATTGCAAGATGGTCAAAAAGTTGCTTTAGTTACAGATGCGGGAATGCCAGGAATTTCGGATCCTGGTTCTGAGTTAGTGCAAGTTTGTGTGGAAAATGGTGTTAGGGTAATTCCCATACCCGGTGCAACGGCGGTAATTACGGCTTTAGCGGCGGCTGGTTTACCTAGCAATCGCTTTATTTTTGAAGGTTTTTTGCCAGTAAAAGCAAAGGAACGTCAAACTCGCCTTAAATTACTAGAAAGGGAAACTAGAACTATTATTCTCTATGAATCTCCCCATCGTCTGCGTCAAACTCTACAAGATTTAGCTGATTTATTAGGACAAAATAGACAAGTAGTTCTAGCGAGGGAATTAACTAAATTACACGAAGAATTTTGGCGAGGAAATTTAGAGGAGGCGATTAATTTATATCAAAAATATCGCCAGCCTCAGGGAGAATATACTTTAGTAATTGAAGGTACTCAGGAAGAGGAAAAGTTGCTCCTTTCACCAGCACAAATCAAAGTAGAAATGGAACAACTTTTGCAACAGGGAATGACGCGATCTCAAGCTAGTCGCCAACTCGCACCACTCACCAATCTTTCCAGGCGAGAAATTTATCAGTTATCAATGGATGGGTAGGGAAAGCAAGGTGCAAGTTTAGGGTTTCAGGAAGCTATAGAACTACGCATATAATTTAAGAGACAGTGTATCGGTTCAAAGTGAGCAAGAAAGAAGAATCACTGAACAAATAAATGTCCTAATATTTTCCCGTAGCGCTATAGTAAATAAATTTATGTTGACGGCGTTGGGTTTATTTTTCAACTCAAAACCATGAATTTAATTAATGCTTGAGAGCCTAAATATAACTGTCACAGAAAGCAGCAGTAAGCCAATTTTTTCAAATATGATAGGGATAGCTTCCTAACCCTTAGTTGTTGATTATTTGTTATTTATTGTTTGACAAACAACCAAAAACTAACATAACAAAACTCTCATCTCTCGTGCTTTAGCTGGGTTCTGAGCTAAAGTTATTTTTTACTACGTTTAAAAACACCTAAACACAAGCTAACTATTGTTATAAATCCTATGATAGTGCTTGGTTCTGGCACTGAAATTGACACTGAACCGAAGTTGTCAAATGTGGCATTGTTTGAATCGCTAAAATCGGAAATAATGCTATCGCTAAGACCTACATTAAGACTTGAAAAACCAGAAATTAGGGGATTATCCGTATCTGTTGTCGTGAAGGTAAACAACTCATTATCTCCAGTTTCATCAAATAGACGACCAGTAAGTTGATTTCCCACTACTTCTAACTCAGCAAAATAAGACTGATCCAATGCTGGTAAAATATCATCAACTTCACTCAAACGACTTATTTCACCTCCAACAGCTTTACTTAATACCAATCTATTGGCACCAAAGTCTACACCAAAAGAGTAAGCACTGAAAGATAATGGATCGACTCTAGCTGAGAGTAGCATTTGATCGTTACTGTCTCCTGTAGGATTGAGGAGAGCAGAAACTTTAACATCTTCAAAAGTTTGAGCTTGATTGATGATAGCAGTGGTAGGAACATCCGTTTCATTGGTTAATCGCAGAATGTTATTATTATTGCCAAATGGTTCAATAATAGGGAGAGAAGGGACTAATTCTCCATCAGAGTTAATACCAACTGTTACCACTGAATCTGGTAAGGGAGTTTCGAAATCAAGCAGAAAGCTATCAGCCTTAGCAGAATTTGCCAAGGTAGTGGTTAAACTGAGAGCTAAAATAAATGCTGAGTAGAGATGATACAGATAATTTTTCCTGTCTATTTTTCGACTCTTGAAACTTAGAAAAAAAATCCTGAATTCATCTAGAGTTTTTGTTTTGAAATTATATATGTCTGCAGCTAGCATCTTCTCTTCTTAGAGTTCAACTTTGCACTTTATGATATCTCATAAGTAAATAAACTAATGCAAAATATTTTAAACTAACTGCTTTTGATGAGGTTGATTCAATATCATTCCTACCTAAACATTTATTAGATTCTTCTACCTGACAACCTTTTTCCTTCCCTTCTGCCTTGTTTTCAACAAAGTATAAATATGAAACCGCACTTTAAATAAAACAATAGCGGAGAAAATTATGGAGCAATAAAGTAAGCTGAAATAGGAAAAATATTCAGCTTACCTACTCTATTAGACCTCTTGAAAAGCTGATGCGATCCTGCGTCACCTTAAGGCTTAGCTGAGCATTCTCTGGGCGAAAAGGTTCGCCGGGGTCTCAGCTCAAGGGAATGCTTACCTAGCAAGGTAATGTGCACCAAGAAGTATTTTTGTAATCAGTTTTCCCTCAATTTAAGTACTTATTACTTATTACTTGACTTGGAGCAAGAAGTCTATTATCCCAGTCCTGCTACAACAGGATGGAAGTAGAAGGCTAAGCCAACAATTGTATAAGTTGCTAGCAACAAACCTCCTTCTAACCAGTTGGAATTACCATCAGAACTAATGGAATTAGCAATCAAAACTGCTACAGCTACAGCTACTAATTCAAAAGGATTGAAATCTAGATCCATTGGTTGACCAATAAACCAACCAATAATCACTAAAACTGGTCCTACAAATAGAGCAATTTGCATACTTGAACCCACAGCAACAGAGACGGAAAGATCCATCTTATTTTTAATCGCAACTGTCACAGCAGTAGCATGTTCTGCAGCATTGCCAATAATTGGTAGTAAAATTACCCCAGTAAATAGTGAAGTTAAACCTAGTTGCTCAGTGGCTTCTTCTAGGGACTCTACTAAGAATTCTGACTCTACAGCAACTGCAAGAGTTATAACTAGTAATAATCCTACCCACAGCAACAAATTAGGCTTGGACTCATTCTCTTTTCCTTCCTCTTCTTCTAAATCAGCCACACCGACATCGTAGAGGTAGGAGTGGGTTTTCATGGAAAAAATTAAACTGAGTATGTATACCAAGATCAGAACTATTGCTACAGCTACCGAAAGTTGCTGCAAAGTGGATTCGTTGATGCCAGAGGAGGTATACTGCATTGCCGTTGGTAAAAGTAAGGCAACTACAGCCAAATTCATTAAAGAAGCGTTGAGTCTCGCTGCTGTAGGTTGAAAATCTTGCTCCTTGTAACGCAATCCACCCAAAAACATCGAAAAACCCATCACCAGCAGCAAATTACTCACAATTGAGCCAGTAATTGTTGCTTTAACCACACCAATTAAACCAGCTTTGAGGGCAACAATAGCTAAAATTAATTCAGTCGCATTACCAAAAGTAGCATTGAGTAATCCCCCAAGATTAGGACCCACTACCACTGCAATTTCTTCCGTTGCTGTACCCATAAATGCAGCTAGAGGAATGATAGCTAAAGCCGCAGTGATAAAAACAACAACTGCTCCCCAATGCTGAAAATGTGCTGCAATGGAGATCGGAATGAAGGCTAACATAGCCAAGAAAATAGTATTTAAGCTGAACATCAAAACTTTGCTTTCCTTTCTCGCATTAATTCAGTCAGAATCTAGGATAGTCTTGTTGGGCTAGAAAAAGTAAATGACAGCAAAAATATATTTGTTTCCCTAGATAGAGGTGCAATGAAGCTAAATATGCATTGCTAGAAAAACATTAACTAAAAGTTAAATTTGCTTGTCAAACCACTGAAAAGCAGCCAATATAGGTGCTGTCGTTGCAAATCTTCATTCTCTGCACCAATAGATCGGACTACCATCACTTTAGAGTGAGCTAAAGGCTTCCCCAACACTTATAGTCAGAACCTGCTGTCCTTTGCTGCGCCTAAAGATATTGAACTCAATATTTTCCATAGTCAGCTTGCCATAAGCTTCCCACTTACTAGAAAAACTTAACTATTTTTTTCACTGGTAAATAATTATGAATTCTGCTGCCAAAAATATCTCAGAACCTTTGACTGATGGTCTTGGTTCACAATTAGAGTCGAAAACTGCCCTTGGAGTCTATGTAACAGTTCACGGTCACTTCTACCAACCACCACGCGAAAACCCCTATCTCGATACGATTGAGAGGCAACCAAGTGCCTATCCCTACCATGATTGGAATGAACGTATTCACCACGAATGCTATCGCCCCAATGCCTTTGCCAGAGTCCTCAACGATCAGGGACAATTGTTGGGGATCGTCAATAATTTTGAGTATTTGAGCTTTAATATCGGACCCACGCTGATGTCTTGGCTAGAACGCTATGATGTGGAAGTATATCAGCGCATTATTGAAGCAGATCGCAACAGTGCAGATCGCTTGGATGGTCATGGCAATGCTATTGCCCAGGTCTATAATCACATTATTATGCCCCTTGCTAACGAAAGGGACAAATACACCCAAATACGCTGGGGAAAAGAGGATTTTCGCTCTCGTTTTGGACGCGATCCCGAAGGTATGTGGTTAGCGGAAACTGCCGTAGACTACCCCACACTCAAGGTTTTAATTGATGAGGGTATCAAGTTTACCATCCTGGCACCTTCCCAAGCAGAACGTTGTCGCCCCTTGCTGAGTGAGGATGATAGCGATTCCCCATGGCACGAGGTAGGGGGATCGCAGATTGACCCCACTCGTCCCTATCGCTGCTTTATTGAAGATGGCAGATATATAGATATCTTTTTCTATGATGGTCCCATTTCCCGCGATATGGGTTTTAATGATGTATTGAGCCATTCCCAGCATTTTGTGGGACGCATTGGACAAGCAGTACGCGGGGATCATCGTCCTGCACAACTAATTTCTGTCGCCACCGATGGTGAAACCTTTGGTCACCACAAAGGTGGTACTGAAAAATGTCTTGCTTACAGCTTTACCAATGAATTTGCCAGACGGGGTTGGCAAGTAACTAATTTTGCCCACTATCTCAGCTTACATCCTCCTACTTGGGAAGTAGTGTTAAAGCCAGTCACAGCATGGAGTTGCTCCCACGGTGTAGATCGCTGGCAAGATGACTGCGGTTGCGGTGGTGGTGGTGTTTGGCATCAGAAGTGGCGTAAACCTCTACGAGAAACTCTCAACTGGCTGCGCGATACTCTAGAGGAGATTTATGATGCTAATGCTACTCAGTTTTGGCGCGATCCCTGGCAAGCAAGGGACGAGTACATTAAGGTAATTAGTGACCGATCTCCAGCAAATGTAGACCAATTTTTCCAAAATCACCAGTGTCGTCCCCTAAGCCAAGAAGAACAGGTGGATGCTTTGCGATTATTGGAAATGCAGCGCCATTGCTTATTGATGTTTACTAGCTGTGGTTGGTTTTTTGAGGAACTATCTCGTCCCGAGGGAGTGCAAATTATGCGCTATGCTAACCGTGCCATTGAATTGGCAGGTGATGTGACGGGAGTTCAACTAGAATCGGAATTCTGTAATCGCATGGTTCACGCGCCTAGTAACGTGGATATATTTGGTCATGGGGGGGAAGTATTCCGCCAATTAGTAGTTCCAGCCCAAATTCGCTTTGAACAAGTGGCTGCCCACTATGCGATTAATTCCCTATTCACTACCTTTCCCCAAAAACATCACCTTTATTGCTACGAAGCAACTCAACTTGACTACCAGCGCCAAGAAATGGGTTCTTTAAACCTCGCGGTAGGGCAATTATGTTTAGACTCAGAAATTACTAGGGAAAATACCCGTTGGGTATTTGCGGTTTTACATTTAGGTGGTTGGGACTTCCATTGCTGTATTCAGCCTTTTGCAGGAAGACGCGATTACACACAACTCAAACAAAAGTTATTTGATGCTCTCCAGCAAGCTAGTGCTGCTAAGGTAATTGTGGCGATGACTGAGTTGTTTGGTGGTCAATCCTTTAGCTTAGAAACCCTCTTTGCTGAGGAACGTCACCGGATTATGCAGCAGTTAACTGAGGATACCAAAACACGCCTCGACCAACTCTATACCCAGGTTTACCGTGATAATTATGGCGTACTCAAGGCGTTTCACCGCGATGAGTTACCTGTACCCCAAGAATTGCAGGTAGCAGCAGAAATTTCCCTGTCCCATCGCTGTTTGCTGGCGGCGCGCAACCTGGAACAAGTAGCAGGCGATCTTGAAGCCATGGGTCATCATTTGGCAAGCTTAGAAGCTATTGCCCATGAAGCTAATAATATGCGTTGCCAGTTGAGTGTACCAGAAGTAAAACAAATTTTGGAACAGCTAATTTTGCGTTCTTTGTGGCATCTTTTGTATGATCGCAAGCTAGAGCTGCTAGAATCTGAACTGCAAACCCTTGAGCGTATGATTGATGTAGGCGATCAGCTGCATCTCGGTTTAGTTCTAGATCGCCCGCAGGAAATTTATTTTAATTGCTTACAGAGCCAAATCGTACCAAATTGTTTGTATCAGCAAGAGGACGAATCTGGTAAAGCTATCTGTCAGTGGAATTTGTCCCAGATTCCCTCTTTATTGAAGCTGGGTCAAAAACTAGCTGTGGATGTGAGTCAATATTTAGGGTAATAGGTAACAGGAAGTAGGGGCGTATAAATACCTGGGGCAACCCCAGGTAACAGCCCCTCATCAATTGCGACCAAAAATTATTTGATCTGTTGCTGATTTTGGACATATTTTTTTAAATCATCAATAGTTACACCACCACAACTAGCAACAAAATAAGCTCCTGTCCAAAAATAAGGTTTGCCATCAAAATACTTCTGGCTTAACTGTGGATTCTCTTTGCGAATCAACCGAGAGCTAACTGTTTTAAGATTAGCAATTAATTTAGATAATTCAATATCTGGTTTGTAATCAATTATTAAATGTACATAATCTGACTCACCATTGAATTCAATCTGTTGACAATCCCACTTTTTCAAAGTTTCATCAAAAATTTCTTCCAATCTTGTCAAAATTGGCTTACTCATAGCTTTCCTGCGATATTTGGTAACGAAAACTAGATGAGCGGTAAGTCTGTAAACAGACCTAAATCCTCTGTGATAATGAGATGACACAATAAGCGTTAAGTGTGATAAACTGTTTACCTCTTAGCTGATGGTCGAGTAATGATTACTTTGACTTACGAATACAAAATTCAACCAACTAAACTTCAAATAGAGCAAATAGAGCAGTATTTGAATATTTGTCGTAGCGTTTACAACTACGCTCACGCCGAAAGAAAAGCTTGGTTAGAATCCCGTAAATCATTAAGAGATCGTTGCTCAATTTTTAGTGAATACATTGTTCCGGCAGACGCTCCATTTCCAACTTACAAGATTCAAGCCAAAAATCTTACTGAAGCGAAGAAAAAATTACCTCACCTCAAATTAGTTAATGCTCAATGCTTACAGCAAGTTTTAAAAAGACTAGATCAGGCATGGACTAATTTCTTTCAAGTTAAAAATAGAGGATTCCCTAAGTTTAAAAACAGAAATCGCTTTCGGAGTTTTGTTTTTCCACAACTAGGAAAGAACTGTTTAGATGTCGGTCGGGTTAAGCTTCCCAGTCTAGGCTGGATTAGGATTCGACAATCTAGAGAATATCCAACTGGTTTCACTCCCAAGCAATTTAAAATAATTAGACGTGCCAGCGGATATTACTTACAAATTAGCTTTCAATCTCTTGAATCAATTCCAGATATTATTCCAGGGAAAACATCAATAGGGATAGATGCCTCCATTGAGTCCTTTGTGGCTACTCCTACTGAATTAATCAAGAGTCCTAAATTTGTTATTCAACAAGCTAGGAAGCTGAGATTGCTCCAGCGTAAGTTGAAAAAGAAAGTAAAAGGCTCGAACAATTGGTTAAAACTTCAGAAAACAATAGCTAAGTTACACGAACGAGTTGCCAATACTCGCAAAAATTGGCACTTTAACCTCGCTCATTATCTTTGCGACCAAGCTGACAATATATTTGTTGAAGATATTAATTTTAATTCCTGGTCAAAAGGGTTATTTGCCAAGCAATCTCTAGATTCAGGAATTGGTGGATTTATCAATCAAATATTACCATTTGTTTGTTGGAAGAGAGGTAAATATTATCTGAAAGTAAATAAAGATTTCACCTCACAAACTTGTCCTAATTGTCAGCAAAGAACTGGTAAAAAAGATTTGAGTCAGAGAACTCATCATTGCCATTATTGTGGACATTTTGAGCCAAGAGATATGGCAAGTGCAAAAGTAATTATGCAGCGAGGTTTAATAGCGGTAGGACATACCGTTACGGAAAATGCTTGTGGAGACGATCTAACGGGGTTTGAGCAATTTAATTTGTTTGAGCTAGTTAAGAGTCGCTTAAGCAAGAATCTCCCGTTAAATTGCGCTAGCAATTAGCGGGTGAGTGTCAATGAGCGTATATCAAACTTATTACTTATTACTTCCTACTTATTACTTATTAAAAGTGCGTTCTCTCTTTGGTGCTTTCATTTTCTACACTTGCATTCCCCTACCCCAAAATTGGGACATTGACTATACCAGAATCGCCCGCTGGGCACCATTAATCGGGATTTTACTCGGTGGTGGTTTAGGTTTGCTTGATTTAGCCTTGCAACAACTGGGAATGCCCATACTCACCCGTAGTACCCTAATTATCGCCTTGGGAATTGCCTTGACGGGAGGATTACATCTTGATGGTGTGGCGGATACTGCCGATGGTTTGGCTGTTCAAGAGCCGAAAAAACGCCTACAGGTGATGCAAGATAGTGTTACTGGTGCTTTTGGGGTTATGGCGATTGCGATAGTCTTGCTGCTCAAAATAGCAGCCTTGAGTGAGTTAAATAGCTCTCGTTTACTATGTCTCATGTTAGCTTTGGGTTGGGGACGTTGGGCACAGGTGCTAGCAATCGCACTTTATCCCTATCTCAAGCCTCAAGGTAAGGGGGCATTTCACAAGCAAGCGATGCAAACTCCCCAAGATGTTTTGCTGGGATTATTTTTCTTGTTATCTTTAGCTGGCTTCTGGTTGTATTGGGACGTGACTAGGTGGTGGCTGCCCCTAACAGGTACAATCGGCGGTATCGCCATAGCAGGATTAACGGGTGTTTGGCTACAAAAACAATTAGGTGGTCAAACTGGCGATACCTATGGGGCGATTGTAGAGTGGACAGAAGCTCTATGGCTCTGTTTTCTTACCATGATGCTGTAAGCTTAAAAATCTAGTAAATATCGCCAAGCAGCAGCAAATTTCGGTGTTCCATCTGCATTTATCGGTGTTGAGTGATCTGTGGCTACACTGCCATGATACTTGCGTGGTGAACCAGGTTGAGCACTAGTTATCAATTGATGAGAACCATTGTAAGGTGCTTGTAGTTGATCAATATTAACTGGCTCTCCGTAAGCAGACATTCCCAATAATTCCCAAGCCTTGAGAATTCTGTTGACACCGCGATCTCTGCTATGGACAAAGCCATAAAATCTCTCTGCTGGTGTGGCGTGGGGTTTACTCAACCAGGGAGCAATACGTTTGAGAAATCTGCTATAGTCGGCTATTCCCCCTAACATAACTACCCTCGCAACTTCATGTTGGTGGGCGATCATCGCAGCGTGTCCAGAACCTTGAGAATGTCCTGCCACAACGATAGAATCCCACTTAGGGCTGCCGTTTTCTAAGTATTGTCCCCAACCTTGTTCGGGTTGTTGTTGCTCAAGGTAAACTAATACTCTAGTTAAACGATTGGTAATAGAATTCGCGCTGCTAATATCCACTACTGGTGATCGATCTACACCATCAATAATTTCCTGACGCAATTTTTCATGACAATTGGGATCGCGACTACGATTACACAAATCAGCTACAGTGGCGGAGTTGGGATAGTGCAAATTGATCGCGTGATAGCCAAGTTGTGCTGCTTCTTGGTTAATTAGGCGTTGTCTGGCTGGTTTACCATAGCTACCGGGTAAGAAAAGAAATAATTTGTTTTTTGCAGCTACTGATGAGTCGAAAGCAATGTAATGAGGTTCCAGCCAATCATCGATTTGTGGGTCAGTTTCTTGAGGTTTTATGAAATATTCTGTAGCTGTTGCCCTGAGTTTAGCATTAGCTACATTGCTACGAGATCGCGGCTTGGTGGCACAGCCTAAAATCAGAAAAACAACTGTTGCGATTAAAAGGTAGTTGAGAATGGTTCGACTCCGACGCATTGTAGCTACATCCTATATATACTAATTTAACCAAATCATAAATACTGAGTCAGCAAAAAGAAAATTAGTTCTTTCTTACGATGACTTGAGGTTAATTTCGCTGCTCAAATAAATTTGTGTTATCTTGTTGCTCGCAGGGTGCGATCTGGGAACTATTAAGAAGTAAACACTCGCAACCATAATGAAATTTTTCATCTTAAATACTCTGCTCAGTGTAGCTACATTTTATTCTTTTGTCTTTACTGCCCAAGCTCAAGAAGATACTGGCTGTTACATGATAGATTCTGCTGGTAATTTTACTGATTTGACTGGTATTATTTGCCGCACTCAACAAATTAACAATACTCCTAGTGTTGAGAAGTCAGAAGATGTTGTCCCACCTGTAAGAGTGAATAATTCTGCTGCTGAAAATGTTAGTAACGTAGAACAGAAAAGTTGTAGTGATTTTGGCGTTGATTGGGATGCAGCACAAGCTTATATGGAAAAAAATAATGCTGATTATTTAGATGGCAATGGTGATGGTTTTGCTTGTAATAGCAGTAGGGCTGGTTTTGGTCCTTTATCTAGTGATACATGGCAAAGACTTAAGAATAGTCAAAGTCAAAGCCTGAATGAAAGTAAAAAATCACTTACTCTAGGTGAAGTACAATCAATTATTAGTTTTCCTGGTGTAATGATTTCTAGTTCTCCTGGATCGCAAACTTATAAGTGGCGTAATTCTCAGAATCCGTATCAATTCATTGAAGCTATCTTTGTGGATGGCAAACTAAATAAAAACAGCAGCAATTTATAGTTAAATAATATTTAGTATGATTCGTTTTCTGAAAAAGCTAATCGGCTTAGCTTTACTAATAATCGGCATCTACTACCTTGGTCAGAATATTATCTTCACCAGCCAAACTTCTATCTACTGGTGGCGAGATTTTTCGGCTGCTGCTTCAGTCATTTCCCTAATATCAGGAATTATCGCCATCTTTTTCTTTCCACGTAATTTTGGTGATTTAGGCTGGATTCTAGTTGGTGTTGGTATCGCTTTAGTTTTTGTTAGCGGTAGGGTCATTTTACGACCAACTAGCCTCTGGTATTTTTTCCTCTCTTTTTCCTCCATGACGGCTGGATTTCAGTTAATTCGGAGAGGAAGGATTAATTTTTAGCCCACTAAATCTCCTGCGAAACTACAATTAACTCATCCCCCGGCTAAAGCACGAGGTATTTCGTGTTGTTAACTGTTTGTCAAACAACAAATAACCAATAACAAACAACAAATAACTAATGCGACACATCTTCTCCCCAGCTACCTCTGTGTAGCAACCACTTAAGAATTTAAGCTAAGCCTACTCGCCTCCAGGGTGCAAGTAGGCTTTTTTTGTTTAATACTAAATCCTGCTTGTGTGAGTAGCCTTATACACAAAACCTCAAACTCTCCCCCCAACTCCCCATCACCCCATCTCCCTAGAAGAGAAAAAGCTACTATCACAACCGGATTTGGTATAACTCATCCCCCGTATAGGCCAAACAACAAACAACAAACAACAAACAACAAATAACTAATAACAAATAACAAAGGGCCCTTGCGGCTATCGGTCCCATCTTAAAAAAATGGGCTTCCCAACCCAACCCTTTCGGTGATTGTAGAGATTTGTTACAGAAAGCCAGTGAGCTTGACTCCAAGAAAAAGTTACGCGAAACTTACAGATTATTAGGGTAGTAGGTATAAAGAGTATTAAATTTTGTTAATATTTAACTCATAATCCTGAGCTAATTAACAGTTCAATGCGGTTAATGCAGCCAAAACTTTGAGATGTAAGTTCTCACCAGTGGTTAATCATGAGCATGGAAACTCTAGAATTCATAATCTATCCCGATGGTCGCGTACAGGAGAAAGTTACTGGTATCATCGGTTCGTCCTGTGCTGAAGTGACAGCAGCGATTGAAAATCAACTAGGACAGGTTTTATCCCAGGAAAATACATCTGAATACTACAACCAAAAGCTGGAGCAGTCTGCAACAGCAACTAACCAAGTCAATTACACTTCTTGGTAATTTTTTGCTCTTTAGTTAACTTAAATTTACAAACCTATGTCACATTTCAGTAGCATTAAAACTAAAATCCGTAACCTTAAATCCCTAAAAGAAGCTCTTAGTGAACTTGGTATAGACTGGAAAGCAGGACCTTGTGAGGTAAAAGGCTATCAAGGTAATACTACCAAAGCTGAAGTTGTTATCGAGCAAGACAATAACTACGATATCGGTTTCAGTTGGAATGGTCAGGAATATGAGTTGGTAGCTGATTTACAATATTGGCAACAACCTCTATCTGTGGAAGGTTTCCTCAAGAATGTCACTAAGAGTTATGCCTACCATACAATCATCGAGGAAACACAAAAGCAAGGCTTTACTCTGGCAGAAAAGCAAAATAATGAAGATGGTTCCATTCGCTTAGTTGTCCAACGCTGGAGTTAGTAATGTCTGAGTCTTCCCCTACTCCCCAGCGTACTGGTTTTGAACCTGAGTTAGGGGGTGGCTTGCGAGACACACCCCAGCGTACTGGTTTTGAACCTGAGTTAGGCGGAGTTGTCAGGCAAAAAGGTGTTTACGTAGATGAAGTCACTTGTATCGGTTGTAAGCACTGTGCCCATGTTGCTTCAAGTACATTCTACATTGAACCAGATAATGGCAGAGCGAGAGTTTTTCGCCAGGATGGTGATATGGAAGAGGTAATTGAGGAAGCAATTGAGACCTGTCCGGTAAACTGCATTCATTGGGTAGATTACACCGAATTAAAGCAGTTAGAGGAGGAACGGAAGTACCAGGTGATTCAGAATCTAGGATTCCCTACTCCTCCCCCTGGTATGACGAGAAGGAAGTCTCGCCGTCGCAACAAATAGCAAAATTTTAACCCTAGAAATTCTCAATGGCAAGATGAAAATTTCTAGGGTTGATACAAAAAATTGTGGGGACGTAGAATTTCACGTCCCTATCTTATTTTGTCTCTTAAACCGCTTGGGCGGGTACCTGAGGCTGGAATTGGAAGAGAGAATAAACCACATTACGACGAATGTCGATCATCATCTCTAAAAACATTTCGTATCCTTCCTGTTTGTATTCAATCAGGGGGTCTTTTTGTCCATAACCGCGTAAACCAATAGATTCGCGTAGTGCATCCATTGATTGTAGGTGTTCGCGCCAGAGAGTATCAATTTGTTGCAAAATAAAGAAACGTTCTGCTTGGCGCATTAGTCCGGCTTGGATTTGTTCTACTTGATGCTCTTTGATATCGTAAGCTTTGCGTACTTCTTCTTTCAGGAATGTCTTAATCTCACTTACCGTCATATCATCGAGATGGCTTGGTTCTAAATCTTGCAGCAAGTAGACAAACTCTTTGGCTTTATTAACCACACTTTCTAAATCCCACTCTTCTGGTGGTAATTCGGGGTTAATATAGGCATTGGCAATATCATCCATTGTTTGTTCTGCGTAGCCAAGAACCTGTTCTTTAAGATCATAACCTTCAAGTACACGACGACGTTCAGCGTAGATAGCGCGACGCTGATTATTCATCACTTCGTCATACTCAAAAACCTGTTTACGGGTATCGTAGTAGAAGGTTTCCACCTTTTTCTGTGCCCCTTCCAAGGAACGAGTTAGCATCTTGGATTCGATAGGCATATCCTCTTCTACCTTAAACATTTCCATTAAACGCCCAACTCTGTCACCACCAAAGATGCGCAGTAAATTATCTTCAAGGCTGAGGAAAAACTTGGTAGAACCAGGATCGCCTTGTCTTCCCGCGCGTCCCCGCAATTGGTTGTCAACACGGCGGGATTCGTGGCGTTCTGTACCAATAACGTGTAATCCTCCCAATTTCACCACTTCGTCGTGTTCTTTTTCGGTAAAGGCTTCGTACTCTTGACGAATTAGTTGGTAAATTTCCCTCAGTTTTTGGATTACTGGATCTTCTGTGGGTGCATTTTCTGAAGCTACAGCTAGTTTATCTTCTGCTTCTAATTCGGTCAAAGAGCGTTCACCGTAGGTTTGTACGGCAAAGCTAACGGCTTCTTTGAGCTTATCTTCGGTGCTTGGTGATAGATTAGTGGGGTAAATTTGGGGCGATACTTGCCACGTTTTCGCCTTCTTACCATTCTTACCAAAGCCTTGAGGACGGTCACGTTTGCTACTCGCAGCTAGACCTAGATTAAAGGGCTGGTCATCCTCTGGTATGACTATTTTTGGCATAAAGTATTCCCGCAACTTGAGTCGCGCCATATAGTCAGCATTACCACCGAGGATAATATCAGTTCCTCGTCCCGCCATGTTGGTAGCAATAGTCAGTGCCCCTTTACGCCCCGCTTGCGCCACAATTTCCGATTCTCTCTCCACATTTTCTGGTCTTGCATTGAGGAGATTGTGGGGAATTTGAAGTTTTTGCAGTAGTCGGGAGATATATTCGGATTTTTCCACACTAGTGGTTCCTACTAGTATAGGACGACCTTCGGCGTGAATTTCAGCGCATTCTTCAGCCGCCGCTGCCCATTTACCACTCTCTGTTTTATACACCACATCGGACATATCGGCACGTCGCGAAGGGAGGTTAGTGGGGACAATGGTCACAGAGAGATTATAAATCTTTTCAAATTCAGCCTCTTCAGTTTTGGCTGTACCTGTCATCCCCGCCAACTTGGGATAGAGGAGGAAGAAGTTTTGGTAGGTGATAGTAGCTAGAGTCTGGGTCTCATTTTGAATATCTACCCTTTCTTTAGCTTCAATCGCTTGGTGTAAACCATCACTCCAGCGTCTACCAGCTAATACCCTTCCGGTAAACTCATCGACAATTACCACTTCATTGTTGCGGACGATGTAGTTAACATCTCTGGTAAATAGTTCTTTGGCTTTGACAGCATTAAAGATATAGTGTGCCCAGGGGTCTTCTGGGTCATATAAATCTGTTACTCCCAGCAATCGTTCTGCATTAGCAAAACCCTCATCTGTCATTAGGATATTGCGGGCTTTCTCATCCACTTCGTAGTCCCCGCCTTCGTCTTCCTCTTCTTGGACTACTAGGGAACGGGCGATTTCTGCTGCTTTAATATATTTCTCTGTGGGACGTTCTACCTGTCCAGATATAATCAGGGGAGTACGCGCCTCATCCACGAGAACTGAATCTACCTCGTCAATAACACAGTAGTTGAAGGGACGCTGCACTACATCTGACATCGCCGTTGCCATATTATCGCGCAGGTAGTCAAAACCCAACTCACTATTGGTGGCGTAGGTAACATCACAGGCGTAGTTACGTTGTCTTTCTGCGGGACTCATTCCCGACTGAATTAAGCCCACACTCAAGCCTAAAAAGCGGTGTACCTGACCCATCCATTCTGCGTCACGGCGGGCGAGGTAGTCGTTGACGGTAACCACATGAACGCCTTTACCAGCAATGGCATTAAGATAGGCTGGGAGGGTAGAAACAAGGGTTTTTCCTTCCCCTGTTTTCATCTCCGCAATCTGCCCTTTGTGGAGTATGACACCCCCCAGTAGCTGGACATCGAAGTGTCGCATACCGAGAACACGTCGTCCTGCTTCGCGAACCACGGCATAGGCTTCAGGTAAGATGTCTTCTAGGATTTCTGCTTCTTCCTGGTCGTTTTTGGCTTTCTCTAATTGTTCTCTAAATTCATTGGTTTTACCCTTGAGTTGCTCATCACTGAGTCCTCTAATATCTTCTTCTATAAGATTAATTTCTGTAACTAAAGGCTGAAATCTTTTAACTTTGCGTGCGTTAGGGTCGCCAAGTAGGTTTTTAAGCATAATATTATTGATGTCATTTGCCAGATGTCATTTGAAGCATTGACCAATGACCATTAACCCCTTAGGGGCAGCAATTCTAAGTTGGTAACCGCAGTCCTGGTTAGGTGCTGCCAATGACCAATGCAATGTTAATAATTCTATCATTTTGCCTTGTGATCAGAGGTTATGGGCTTTCGAATCTGGCGAGAATAGGAATTTGGATTAGTTTATGATTCACACACCGAATATTTTAACTTTTGTAAACAAAATTAAAAGTAAATACTCAGAAAATTGTCAATATTTGTAAAGTAATATTTCTTTTTTTATATCGAATTGTGTCAAATAGCCCTAAATAAGCAGACTGGGTGGGCGTTTTTTGATACAAAAGCTCATGTAGCCGATTGCTGTAATGGGAAAACCGACGATTACAAATAACTACTGCTGTTTTTTGTTCTCATCTGCCACTAGCTTACAAAGGAAAGGAGAGTCACTGTATGTTCACCCACGTTAAGTCCACCATTCGCCACATTAAACCTGATAATCTCAGGGAACGTACTTTAGTCAAGGTGGTCTATGTGGTGTTAGAACCTCAGTACCAAAGTACCCTCTCTGCTGCTGTAAAATCGATTAATGAGCATCATCCCAATGTAGCGATTGAAATCAGTGGTTATCTAATTGAAGAACTACGCGATCCCACTAACTACGAAGATTTTCAACGCGATGTTGCCGAGGCAAATATTTTTATTGCTTCCCTAATTTTTATTGAAGATTTAGCCCAGAAATTGGTAGAGGTGGTAAAACCTCACAGGGATCGCTTGGATGCTGCGGTGGTATTCCCCTCAATGCCAGAAGTCATGCGCCTCAATAAGTTGGGCAGTTTTTCCATGGCGCAGTTGGGACAGTCTAAGAGTGCCATTGCCCAGTTTATGCGCAAGCGCAAAGAAAAGTCTGGTTCTTCTTTCCAGGATGGGATGTTGAAGCTGTTGCGGACATTGCCTAAAGTCCTCAAATATATGCCCATGGATAAGGCACAGGATGCCCGCAATTTTATGCTAAGTTTCCAATATTGGTTGGGTGGTTCAGCCGATAATTTGGAAAACTTTCTGCTAATGTTGGCAGATAAGTATGTAATTGAACATCCTGAAGCGAAGGGAGAAAAGACAACTCAAATCAGCTATGCTGAGCCTGTAGTCTATCCAGATATGGGTATTTGGCATCCTCTCGCGCCTAAAATGTTTGAGAGTGTGAGTGAGTACTGGGAATGGTATGATCAGCGCCCAGAAATCCCTCAAGATCTCAAAGATCCCCTAGCAACCTGTGTGGGTTTAGTTATGCAACGTACCCACCTAGTTACCGGAGATGATGCCCATTATGTTGCCCTAGTTCAAGAAATTGAGGCGATGGGTGGCAGGGTAATTCCCGTATTTGCAGGGGGTTTGGACTTTTCGAAGCCTGTGGATGCTTATTTTTGGCATCAAGAGAGACCAATTGTAGATGTGGCTGTTTCCTTGACTGGTTTTGCCCTAGTAGGTGGTCCCGCGAGACAGGATCATCCCAAGGCAATTGACTCCCTCAAACGCCTGAATCGCCCCTATATGGTGGCTTTACCCTTGGTCTTCCAAACTACCCAGGAATGGGAAGATAGTGATTTGGGTTTGCATCCAGTACAAGTTGCCCTCCAAATCGCGATTCCTGAGTTAGATGGAGCGATTGAGCCTATTATTTTATCAGGAAGAGATGGTGCCACAGGACGTGCCATTGCCCTACAAGATCGCATTGAAGCGGTAGCAAAACGGGCGATGAAGTGGGCAAATCTACGTCGCCTTCCCAAGCTAAATAAGAAGATTGCGATTACTGTTTTTAGTTTCCCACCAGATAAGGGTAATGTAGGTAGCGCTGCTTATTTGGATGTGTTTGGTTCGATTTACGAGGTAATTCAGGGACTAAAACATAATGGCTATGACATCCAAGATGTACCCGAATCCGCCGAAGAATTAATGCAACAGGTAATTCACGATGCCCAGGCACAATACCACAGTCCTGAGTTAAATGTGGCTTACCGGATGTCTGTAGAACAGTATGAACGCTTTACACCCTACTATCAGAGGTTAGAGGAAAACTGGGGTCCTGCACCAGGTAACCTTAACAGTGATGGACAAAACCTGCTGATTTACGGTAAGCAATTTGGTAATCTCTTTATTGGTGTGCAACCCACCTTTGGCTACGAAGGCGATCCCATGCGCCTCCTCTTCTCTCGTTCCGCCAGTCCCCACCACGGTTTCGCGGCTTACTATACTTACTTAGAACATATTTGGCAAGCTGACGCAGTATTGCATTTTGGTACCCACGGTTCCTTGGAATTTATGCCAGGAAAACAGATGGGAATGTCAGGAGAGTGCTATCCAGATAGTTTAATTGGTTCTATTCCCAATATCTACTACTACGCTGCCAATAATCCCTCCGAGGCGACAATTGCGAAGCGACGTAGCTACGCTGCTACCATTTCCTACCTCACTCCTCCCGCCGAAAATGCTGGCTTATACAAGGGATTGAAGGAGTTGAGTGAATTAATCGGTTCCTACCAAACCCTCAAAGATACAGGGCGTGGTGTGCCGATTGTAAATACAATTGTTGATAAGTGTCGTTTGGTAAATTTGGATCGCGATATTGATTTACCAGAAACCGATGCGAAAGAGATGACAGCAGAGGAAAGAGATAACATCGTTGGTTGCGTCTACCGCAAGCTGATGGAAATCGAATCTCGCCTCTTACCCTGCGGTTTACACGTCATTGGCAAACCACCCACTGCGGAAGAAGCAGTTGCTACCCTAGTTAATATCGCCAATCTGGATCGCGAAGAAGAAGAAATTATCGGTTTACCTCGTATCATCGCCGAAAGTATGGGGCGAGATATTGAAGAAGTTTACCGTAACAACGACCAAGGCGTTCTCGATGACGTGCAACTGTTGCAAGATATTACCATGGCAACCCGCGCCGCCGTTAGCGCCCTTGTGGAGACGCAAGTTAACTCAGAAGGTCGAGTTTCTATGGTTTCCAAGCTGAATTTCCTCAATTTGGGCAAAAAAGAACCCTGGCTAGAAGCCTTACACCAAAATGGCTACACCAACATCAAATCTGAGTCCCTCAAACCCCTCTTTGAATACCTAGAATTTTGTTTAGAGCAGGTTTGCGCTGATAATGAACTAGGTGGCTTACTCAAAGCCTTAGAAGGAGAATACGTATTACCGGGACCAGGTGGCGATCCGATTCGTAACCCCGACGTGTTACCCACCGGAAAAAATATTCACGCCCTTGACCCCCAATCCATCCCCACCATGGCGGCAGTAAAATCGGCTAAGGTGGTGGTAGACCGTCTCCTAGCGCGACAAAGGCAGGAAAACGGTGGTAAATACCCCGAAACCATCGCCTGTGTCCTCTGGGGAACCGATAACATTAAAACCTACGGTGAATCCCTAGCGCAGATTATGTGGATGGTAGGGGTAAAACCTGTACCTGACGCTTTGGGAAGGGTAAACAGATTAGAGTTAATTCCCCTAGAAGAATTAGGTCGTCCTCGCATTGACGTGGTAATAAACTGTTCTGGAGTCTTCCGCGATTTATTTATTAACCAGATGAATCTGCTAGATCAAGCGGTGAAAATGGCGGCGGAAGCAAATGAACCCGTTGAAATGAATTACGTCCGTAAACACGCGATGCAGCAAGCAGAAGAGATGGGAATTAACCTGCGTCAAGCAGCAACTCGCGTCTTCTCCAATGCATCTGGTTCCTACTCTTCTAACATTAACCTAGCGGTGGAAAATAGCAGTTGGGAAGAGGAATCGGAATTGCAGGAAATGTACCTCAAACGCAAATCCTTCGCCTTCAACTCCGACAATCCAGGAATGATGGATCAAAGCAGAGAAGTATTTGAATCTGCTTTAAAAACTGCTGATGTAACCTTCCAAAACCTCGATTCCTCCGAGATTAGTCTCACCGATGTATCCCACTACTTTGACTCTGACCCCACCAAAATTGTGGCGAAGCTACGCAATGATGGTAGAAAGCCCACAGCCTACATTGCCGATACTACCACTGCCAACGCCCAAGTACGCAGCTTATCAGAAACTGTGCGCCTCGATGCCCGTACCAAGCTACTAAATCCCAAATGGTACGAAGGAATGCTGAGTCACGGTTACGAAGGCGTGAGGGAACTTTCCAAGCGTCTAGTAAACACAATGGGTTGGAGTGCAACTGCTGATGCGGTAGATAATTGGGTTTATGAAGACGTAAATACTACCTTCATTGAAGATGAGGAAATGTGCAAGCGTTTGATGAATCTCAATCCTAATTCTTTCCGCAAAGTAGTTAGTACTTTATTAGAAGTAAATGGTCGCGGTTACTGGGAAACCAGTGAAGAGAATTTAGACCGTTTGCGTCAATTGTATCAAGAGGTTGAGGACAGAATTGAAGGGATTGAATAGGAAATAATTGATTTAATTTCCTGTAGGGACGTTGCATGCAACGTCCCTACATTTTTGTTTGTATACAATGCCAAATTTATGAAATATTTTTGGGAA
>CAZWGS010000021.1:34867-51533 GCA_964633315.1 uncultured bacterium
CGTCCCTACATTTTTGTTTGTATACAATGCCAAATTTATGAAATATTTTTGGGAACCATAAATCGTGTCATCCAGAACCAGGAAAAAATATGACACGACACAAAAATGGGCGCAAATCAATTCGTTTACCCCATCGCGATTATGCAGCGAATGGTTGGTATTTTGTGACCATTTGTACGAAAAATCGTGTCTGCTTCTTTGGCGATATTGTAGATGGTTTGGTTGAATTATCACCTATCGGGAAAACTGCAAAACAATTTTGGTTAGAAATTCCACAACATTTCCAGCATACCGATATTGATGTTTATGTAATCATGCCCAATCATATTCATGGCATTGTAATAATTGACAATCCTAATTACCAACCATGTAGGGACGTTGCATGCAACGTCCCTACACCATCAAAAATTTCCCCAAAATCAGGTTCTTTAGGTGCAATAATTCGTTCCTATAAATCTGCTGTTACCCATTGGTGTGGAAAAAATGGACATAATGATTTTGCTTGGCAATCGCGATTTTACGAACATATAATTCGTCGAGATGGTTCCCTAGAAAATATCAGAAAATATATCGTTAATAATCCTTTGAAGTGGGAAGAGGATAAGGATAATCCTGTTAATATAGGCAATTAAATAATTTACATTTAGTTCTATGATTTCAAATATTCTTGATTATCTAAGTATTTTTCGACATTCTGTAAAATTTGCTCCAAGTAAATAACAACTCTATCTTTCACCCTTACAAGCTTATCTGCACTAATATCTCTACCTACTTCATTAAATGATTTATCACCATGTGCCAAGTCATTTCTATGTTCTTTAACAGTTGCTAAATCTGCACCACCTCTTGTTTTTTTGTTATTCGTCACAGAGGAAAACCCATATCTATCAGCAATTTTTTTGATACTATCCGAGTCTATATTGCCAGAGAAACTTCTTTTGATGTTAAAAATTTGGAGACTAGTAGATACTAAGTCAAATGCGATTGAGTTTACACTGGATAACTCATTGCTTAAGTTTTTGCCTTTAAAGTTATCCAGGATTATCTTTTTAATCTTGTCACTCAGTTCATCAAAAGATAAATTTCTGCTAGTAATTGTATCGATTATAGTTTGAATAGCATTACGCATTGTAGATTCAATAAGGTTATATAGTAGTAAAAATCCAGTGGCCTTAAGTGTTTTTTCTAACTCCAAATCAATTTTATTAATTTTGTTTGTTCCATTGTCATCAATACACAATCTAGTTGTGCCTTTGTCTAGATTTTGAATGAATTTAAAATATCGATTTACCTCTTGAACACGTTCATCAAAATCTGGAAATAACTTACTACTCATCAAATCAAGATTTACCTAAAAGTCTATCTCTCACATATTCAATACGAGTCTCTATTTTATTCCTAGAACTACTTGCATTTCCTCCAGTAAGTTTTTTGAAATCTTCAGATTCTAAAAAAGAAATTGATGCCGGGATAAGATTTTTATTTTCTCTTAAAGCAAGAGCCACACCTACAGTAATGGATTCAAATTTAATTCTAGTAGTTGGTTTATGAGTAGATTGAAATCTCAAAAATATATGCAAAGCATCTGGCAAATATTTGTCAATAAAATTTATCATTTCATTGAATTCATCTCTCATTTTTCGAATTTCTAAATTAGGCTGAGGTAATGATTTTAATTCTTTATTTTTCTCAATTAAGTACTGATATAGAAAATCTTTATTAGTATCCAAGGGATAGTTTTGATAGTTATTTAAGAAAGCAAAGAAACGTAAAATATAATCTTGAGGATCGCTCCTGTTTATTTGTATCTGAGAAAAAGAACATAAATTATGGAAAGTAGCATTTTTTGATAGCTTTTCTATCAGATCCAAAAAAGCACCTGGATGGCTACCTCTTATGTTTTCCATTTTATTACGAGGAACACTACCTGAGTTGATACGTTCAAATACATCCCTACGTATCTCTTCATCAGCGTCTTCTATAATTCGAATAATTCTAATAGTTGTTCTATTAAACTTTCGCTGTCGAGAAAGCGGTAAATCTTTAAACTTGAAATTATTTAAAGTAGTTAATTTTTGAAGGTTATTTAATTCCAATTCATTGTTAGTAAATCTTGCTAAAGTGCGAATTCTTTGTGTACCATCAATAATCTCCAGACGCGCATCTATCTCATTCTCATTATTATCACCTGAAACATCAGCTACAAAGATATAAGGTACAGGTAAACCTAAAAGCACAGACTCAATAAATTTTGATTGATTATCTTCATCCCAAGCCATTTCTCTTTGATAGTCTGGAATAAATATTTCATTAGTATCATCCTCAATACCATCCATGTATTTCTGAACAAGTATTTCAATTGGATATTCGATGGTATTGTAATCAACAGGTTTTCTTTTTTCACGAATTTCTGCTTCAGCAGCTTCTTTCATCTCTGCTGTAATTGTTTGTTTTTTAGTCATCTCAAATCTCGTTTAGCACAACTTCAGCTTGGCTTGTTATCTAACAGCTATCATAATTAAAATAACTACCAAAATAGCAATCAATTAGGAAAAATTTATCCTGAAACTCTAATTGAACCTAATCAAGTCCATCTTCTCTTTTACTCACCAAAACTAAATCATCTAATTCTGAATAATCAGGCAAAGTAGTATCAATTGCTTTACCCTCTCGCAACACAATGCGATCATGCTGAGATCGCGATAATAATTCGCTGAAATAACGAGCTTTAAATAAGACTAAATCTGCTGGTAAACCAACTCCAATCCTACCTACTTCAGGTAATCCCATCAAATCAGCAGCGGTTTTTGTAAAAGAATTCCACCAATCTGTATAAGGTGAATTTAAATGGGCAATTTGTACTGATTGTTGCATAACTTGCCACATATCATGATCGCCGAAACCATAAAAAGGATCGCGACAATTATCGCTAGCAAAAGCAACAGGAATGCCTTTTTCTTTGAACTCGTGGACAAGGGTAACACCTCGCCAGAAAGGAGTTTGCCCTGCTTGTCTATCCTGGAGAAACAGATTGCACATAGGCAAACTAATCACGCTAATATTAGCTGCTTTGACTAAATCTAGGGTTTTAGCAACTACTTCCGGTGATTGCACTGCTAAACTACAGCAGTGTCCACAGGTTATTTTCCCAGTAAACTTATGGCGTAGGGCGGCGGTTGCGATTCTTTGTAGACAAATAGAATCAGGGTCATTGTTTTCGTCTGCGTGGAAGTCTAAGTCTAGATTCCTTTCTGTGGCTAAGGAGAAGATGGTGTCTAGTTGCGCATCCAGTTCTGGGTTGACGTACAGCACACACCCCAGTATACCTTTTATGTTTTTAATTTTATCAGCAAGAGCGACACCTGCACAAGTCTGAAAATAATCCAAGGAAACTAGACAAACCCCTTGCATAATTAGCTTGTTTTGCCACTGTTTTTGCAGATTTTGGAAGACATTGAAGCTAATTTCTGCTTGTTCGCCAAAGGAATCTATATGAGTGCGAATTGCTTTAGTTCCGTGGGCATAGCTGCATTTGAGACCAAATTCCATGCGGCGATACACATCCTCTGCTTGCCAATACTGTGCTGCATCAGCTCTAGCAGCATTAAGGGCACCATCAAAAGTAGAATTAGGATTTGGTGTTCGTTCCCAAATATGTCCCTTATCTAGGTGAGTGTGTGCATCTACAAAACAGGGGAAAACAATACCTTTTTTTAAGTCCAGTTGAGGTGAATCCTCTAGGTGATTACCAGCAGCAAGAATAGTTGCAATTTTACCGTCAGCAATTTCTAAATCAACTAAACATAAACCTTCTTTGCTTTGAGTGAATAAGCTAGTATTTTCTAGCAAACAGAACGGTATCTGAGCATTTTTGAGCCAGTATTTTTTCTGAGATTCAATAATTTTACTTAGTTCTGAATTACTCATTACTATCTATCTGGATTAGTGATAAAACTAGCTCTAGTTGTAATTTAAAATCTGGTAATTCTTGATTCTATTTGTCGTAATAGATTTACAAGTAACTCTTGTAGGGACGTAATATATTAGGTCCTTACTTCGTCGTAGAAGTCTATTATGTACTTTTTAAATCTCTAATTTTTCTAATTTTCTACTATCCGCAAAACGCTGCCAACTAAAATGCTGGAGTAGAGGTTCTGATTTCTCTTCAGCAACTAAATCTGCAATCAACTTCGCTGTGATAGGAGCAAGTAGAATTCCGTTGCGATAATGACCTAAAGCTAACTTCAAATTAGCAAAAGGGCTAGCACCAAGAATTGGCAATTGATCGCTAGTCGCAGGACGATAACCCCACCAAAATTCTTCAATAGGGAAATCTTTTAAACTAGGATAAATTCGTATCGCCTCAGATAACAAAGATTGTATTCCTTGAGGTGTATTGTGAGGCATAAAACCCACATCTTCCACCGTTGCCCCAAGAACAATTAAGCCATCTCGGCGCGGCACAATATAAATATTATCTCCAAACACAACCTGTTTTAAAGGCAAGCTTTTGTGTCCCTGTGGTACTCGCACCGACATCATTTGTCCTTTAACTGGATAAACTGGTAGGGGAAATAGTTCCCTTGACCAAGCACCAGTAGCTAATACATATTGATGACCTTCAATTACTCCTTGATTTGTTTCTATTCCTATAACTTGAGAATTTCTATTCAGTATTTTTTGAGCCTCTACACCTTCGCAAATCTCAACTTTTAAATTTTGAGCTGCTAAGAGTAATACCTGTGCCAGATTGCGTCGATTATCAACTTGAGAATCTTCTGGAAACCACCAACCACCAACTACTTGATCGCCCAAACCAGGTTGTTTTTGCAATATAGCTTCTCGATCTAACCAATAAGCAGAATCTTGGCTAACAATTTTAGCAGGTTTGGTAAATCTTGGAGCTAAAATTCCACATTGCCAATAGCCAGTTTCCCTACCAGAAATTCTCTCCAACTTGCTAGTCCAATCGCCGTAGAGAGAACGACTAAGTAAGCATAAATCTAGCATAGGACTGGGGGGAATTTCTTCTGCTTGAGGAGCAATCATTCCCGCCGCCACATGAGTAGCTGCTTGTTGAAAATTACGACTGAGAACAGTAACAGCAAAAGAGCGCAATCTCAACTCAATTGCTATGGCAAGACCTATAATACCGCCACCAATGATTACGATGCGCTCTGAGTTCATTTTGTTGTTCGTTGTTGGTTATTTGGTAATAGTTTATCTATCAACTCTCGATATTTCCAGACATAGTATTTTACGTCCCGAAAAACTGAGTTCCCTATTCATTAATAATGGGGAGTATTGGGTAGACAAATTAAGTTATCCTCTTCAATGAAAATAAGCCCTTTTTGACGTAGCTTACCCATTAAGCGAGTAACAGTAACACGGGTGGAACCAATCGCACTACCAATTTGAGCATGAGTTAAAGGATAGGGCAAGCAATAACCATGATCGCCTGGTTGACCATATTCTTCAACTAGCAAAGTAAGAAAACCCAAGAGCCTATCAATAGTACGTCTTTGTCCTAGGGTGCTCAACCACAACATTTTTCGTTGATGTTGCTGACGGAAAGAATCGAGAATTTCACGCCGAAAGTGGGGCCAATTGTCAAGATCATGCCAATACATCCAGACAACAGAAGTTGGTTCTACATGGCAATAAGCTTGAAGCGTAAAGGGTGACTGGGCAACAATTTCAAAGGGTTCTCCAGCACCAACAAAGCCCAAAAAAGCCTCCTCACTATTGGGTAAGGCAACAGATGAAGATTCATTTGTACCACTAGCACTCACTTGCGCACTGCCTACTAAACGAATAGCTCCCCGTTCTACTAGATATAGTAATCCAGGACGAGCTGGAATACGCTCATCTTTGCTAAAAGTGCGATCTCGGTAATGGGTGTGTGCCCAGTCCAAGATTCTTTGCCAAGTGAGAAATGGTCGAGATGCCTCTGACATACGGGGAGAAAGATGCATAATCATAAGGGATATGGCTATAAGTAATTGGTCATAAATTTACTTTTTATGGACTCTCAAGCAAGTAAGAAAAATGACTCTAAGTCTTATCAGGTCAGGTTATTATTCGACTCCTTAGAAATCAAAAGAATTCTGCAAAAACAACTGGCAGTGTCTGTCATTTTACTTGAACATCCTGAAGGTGGAACTAATAAAAATACTAACTTCAATAATATTGGCGTAGAGACAATTTCCTGGCGACGTTTGAGTAAGTTTAGTATTGCTTACCGCACTCCTATCGCGCTTTCCTTAGCCTCTGAGTATCAATTTTCCCCTGCAGCATTAGCTCAGAAAATTATTGTAGGCTTAACAGAAACAGAATTTCCAGAAGATGAGCAAAAGTATTTAGATTTCACAGTAAAAATAAAATCTTCCGGTTGGATTGAGTTTTATCTGAGTAATTTTACCCTTTCTCAATGGCTACAATACCTGGTCTTAAAAGGTATTGAGGAACCAGCACAACAAGTGATTTTACCTACGGGTACTAATTTATTTCCCTTCCAGTACACTCATGCCCGTTGTTGCTCCCTGTTGCGCCTTGGAGAGCGAGAAGGTTTGATTAAACTTCAAGGTAGCGAGGGAGACTTACCAAGGTGGTTAGAACCCCAACCTATTCCATTATTTTCCCATAGTCTCAGATTACAACATCGAGCGGCACATCACTTGCTTGATTGTCTAGTAAATGTTCTAGATGCAATTTCTAGCCCAAAACCAGCTCATTTACTGACTAAAACCATGAATTTAAGTCAAGGATTGCTGGATTTTTCTCGCCAGTGTCGCATTTGTGGCGAAATTACAAGACACAATCGGGCATTAGCACAGGCGAGATTGAGTTTAATCGCTGCTTGTCAGATTTGTCTACACTGGCTATTGCTTGAAAAATGGGGAGTTAAGGCTCCCTTAGCAATGTGAATTGGTGAGCCGAAAAAAAAAATTTGAAAAAGTAGTAGACAAATAAAAATTATTCCGCTATATTGCTCTTGTGTGAGGAGCGAACCAGTAAGGGAACCGAGACGAAACACGGCAAGTCGTCGGTTCTCTTTCTGATCTCAAGGGTTTTTCGACGAAAACAAACCATAGCAGTCCCGGCAGTTACATTTTTAGCAACAAAAAAAACATCCAGAACACAAAAGAGTAAGCTGGTATTTAACTTAGTGACTTCAAGCTACGGGCGAAGCCACTAAAAATAAGACAGTAGACTCCTATGGTAAAAGAAGTAGCGATTAAAACTCGCGGACTCACCAAACAATTTGAGCGATATATCGCAGTGCGCGAACTAGACTTAGAAATTAATAGTGGTGAGGTGTACGGGTTAATTGGACCAAATGGTGCTGGAAAAACAACCCTAATCAGGATGCTAGGGGCGGTGGAAGAACCCACCAGTGGCGAAATTTACCTGTTTGAGCAGCCGCTGTGCTGGGATAACGACAATTCTCAGCTGAAGCGGCGTTTAGGCTACCTTCCCGACGATTTTCCGGCATATGATGACCTCACAGTTTGGGACTATCTTGACTACTTTGCCAGACTCTATCGCCTAGGATCAAAACAACGTCGCACTCGTCTCTACGAAGTTCTAGAATTGGTGCAGTTAACCAACAAACGCAATAGCCTGATTGCCAATCTTTCACGGGGGATGAAGCAACGCCTCAGTCTAGCCCGTACTATAATTCATCAGCCAGTACTTTTGCTGTTAGATGAGCCAGTTTCCGGCTTGGATCCCATAGCGCGCTTGCAATTTCGGGAAATTATTAAAGTTTTGCAAGAAGCAGGAATGACAATTATCATCTCCTCCCATGTTCTCAGCGATTTGGCAGAACTTTGCACTTCCGTGGGCATTATGGAACTAGGCTGTTTAGTCGAAAGTACTTCCCTCAAACAACTCTATCAACGCCTCAGTAAACAGCAAATCTTGCTCTCTACCTTAGGTTCAGTGGCAGATTTAGAGGCACAATTAATTAATTATCAGGGAGTGGAAACTTGGGAAGTAATACCAGGGAGTAATAGTGTGCGCGTCAATTTTTCTGGTAACACTCAAGAGAGTGCCCAGTTATTGCGAGGTTTGGTTGAAGCGGGAATTCCTTTAACTCAGTTTCAATCTACCCAAGAAGATTTGGAAACAATATTCTTGAAACTGGGACATCAACAAGCCTCATAAAATTATGGTTTCCCTCAAACCAACAAGCAACTCACCCATGTGGAGGAACTTTTACAGATGCTATCGACAATGATTGATCAGCTAGGCGATTTCAACCCTCAGCTATTTCGTGAATTAAAAGGGCGACTCAAACCACGTAATTTAGCAATTGTCTCAGCTATGTCTATGGTAGGTCAGTTACTAATTTACCTCTACTATGAGAGTATGCTGCCCCATCGCCCCATCTACAACAGATACAGCTATTGTGAGTATGGTGGCACAGCATCTGGCTATGAGTGTTTGCAAGATGCATTCGGTCATATTTTGATTAACAACCAACTGTGGTGGCTAGATTTATTTACCTGCATTAGTGTTATCGGTAGCCTCATCCTCATTGTTTTTGGTAGCTATATGCTAATCAACGACTTGGCAAAAGAAGAAAACCGTGGCACTTTGGGTTTTGTGCGTTTTAGCCCCCAATCAGCCGCCACTATTTTGCAAGGTAAAATGCTCGGAGTACCAGTCTTGCTTTTCTGGTTTGTACTTCTAGCTCTACCTTTACATCTCAAAGCGGGATTAAGCGCTCAAATTTCTGTGGGTTTAATCTTCTGCTTTTATGGTGTCTTGTTAGCTAGCTGTATTTTCTTCTACAGTGCTGCCTTGCTGTATGCTCTTAGTAGTAAAGGCTTAGCTGGTTTTCAAACCTGGTTAGGTAGCGGCTTGCTATTACTGTTCCTCTTCATCACCACAGGCTTTACCATCTCCGATTACAGCATTACCAACTCTCCTTTAGATTGGCTCAGATTTTTTAATCCCGGTAGTATATTGCCCTACCTAGTAGATTCAACCTACATTACAGGCGATAAAGTAGACTACTTTGTCCTAGGTGATTTAATCAAGTTACGTTGGTATTTTCTACCCCTGTGGACAAGCTTTAGTTGCAGTATTGCTTTTACCTTAATCAACTACACAGTGGGTACTTACTGGATTTGGCGTGGACTCAAGCGTCGCTTCCACAACCCCAATGCAGCTTTAGTAAGCAAACTCCAAAGTTACTGGTTAGCAAGTAGTTTCACCTTCATTGTCTTGGGATTTGCGCTACAAAATCAAGGTTGGGCAGAACAACCCCAAGGATTATTGGTTAACTTCACCATGGTTTTTGTCTTCAATCTGCTGCTATTTCTAGGTTTAATCGCCGCCCTAACTCCCCATCGTCAAACGATTCAAGATTGGGCAAGATATCGCCATCAAGTAAGCAAAAAGGATAGAAAAAATCTGTTTTGGGACTTGCTGACAGGAGAAAAAAGCCCTGCAATTGCTGCCATTGCGATTAATCTAGTCATCACCTCTGTAATTATTTTGGGGGGTATTATAGTCAGTCCTTTGGGAGAATATAAAGAAGCGATCCTCTGGGGAGTAATATTTAACCTAGGCTTTGTCTTAATTTGTGCCGCAATCGCTCAACTGATGTTGTTTATACAAGCACAAAAAAGAGTTATTTGGACAACTGCAGCTGTTTTAGGCTTCATTATTTTGCCCCTGGTTAGTTTCGGTGTCACTAAAACTCTACCCGAAGCGATGCCCAGTATCTGGATTCTCTCTGCTGTACCCACAGTAGCCCTAGAACACGCTACCATCACCACCATTGCTTGGTCACTAATGGGTCAATGGCTAGCTATAAGCGTAGCGAGTGGAGTTATAGTCAGGCAAATACGTCAGGCTGGTGCTTCAGAAACTAAAATTCTGTTGGATAACAAAACACCCGTGATTTAAGGCTTGGGGATTTGGGGAGTTGGGGAGAATTAACTTTTTCCTTCTGCCCCCTACCTTGCATGATAAAAAAGGAAAAGGGAAGAAGAATTTAGATAATTCTGCACCCTTTTCCCAAATAAAACTCAATTAAGCCTCAAAATTATCAATAATCGCCTGGGCAAACTCTGAACACTTCAAAGGTTTGTCCTGAATTGGAGTCATCATGCGGGCTAAATCGTAGGTTACCTGGCGGTTAAAAATCGCCTTCTCAATGCCCGTTGTAATCAAATCAGCCGCTTCTTGCCAACCCAGAAACTCCAACATCATTACTGCCGATAAAATCACCGAACTGGGATTAATAACATCTAAGCCTGCGTGTTTCGGCGCTGTACCGTGGGTAGCCTCAAAAATAGCGCAATTATCGCCCATATTCGCCCCTGGTGCCATACCCAAGCCACCTACCATTGCCGCCGCCGCATCGGAAATGTAATCACCATTGAGATTCATCGTTGCCAAAATCGAATACTCATCGGGGCGAAGCTGGATTTGTTGGAAAATACTATCGGCAATGCGATCATTAACCATCACCTTATCCTTCCATTTGCCATCACCGTGGCTATCCCAAATCGCCTCTAGTACCCCCGTTACCTCTTGGCAAATTTTCTCCTGTTTTTCTGATGTCAGAGAATCATAACCAGGGTCAATTTTGCGGGCATTTTCCTCCACAGTAATTTCTGGGTTAGCCTCCTTATTACCCAGAATCCAAGACTCTCTTTCCGTCACACACTCTGACCGAAATTCAGTAGTTGCCAACTCATAGCCCCAATCTCGGAAGGCACCTTCGGTATATTTCATAATATTGCCCTTATGCACCAAAGTGACCTTCTGCTTGGCTTTAGGTAATCGCAGGGCATTTTGTATCGCCCGACGCACTAAACGCTGGCTACCGCTTTTACTAATAGGTTTAATACCAATACCCGAATCGAGGCGAATTTGCTTCTTACCGTGTTCTGGAGTACTGGGAATAAGATCTTTATTTAGCACTTCAATGATTTTTTGTGCCATCTCTGTTCCCTCTCGCCATTCAATACCCAGATAAATATCTTCTGTATTTTCCCGGTAAATAATTACATCCATTTTTTCCGGGTATTTGTGAGGTGAAGGAGTACCCTGGTAGTAACGACAGGGACGCACACAGGCATAGAGGTCAAATATTTGTCGCAAAGCCACATTCAAAGAGCGAATTCCGCCACCCACAGGCGTAGTCAGAGGTCCTTTAATCGCGATACCATACTCTTCTATCGCATCGAGAGTATCTTGGGGCAAATACTGATAAGTTCCGTATTCCTCACAAGCCTCATCACCAGCGTAGATTTTAAACCAGTGAATTTGACGTTTACCGCCATAGGCTTTTTCCAGCGCAGCCGTAATTACTTTTTCAGTAGCAGGCCAAATATCAACCCCCGTACCATCACCACGGATAAAGGGAATGATAGGATTATCAGGCACAACGGGCTGACCATCTTTGAACGTAATTTTAGAACCCACCTGCGGTGGAGTAATTTTTTCGTACATTTTGCCTCCCAGGATAAGACATGATCTTTGGTAGGCTAGCAGATATCAGTTCCCAAAACTATCCATGGTAACAAATTTCCCTAGCAAAGATTACGGAGAAACCTTTTCTGCGCTGTTGGTGATAGTAGTCTAACAAAACACAATTGAGTATGATAGGGATCTATACCCTCAAACAACTGCAAGCAGAAATAGCTGCTTCTCCCCAACAATGGCGACCATTAGTTTTCACCAACGGCTGTTTTGATTTATTGCACGCAGGTCATGTACGCTACCTTAAAAGTGCTAAGTCTTGGGGGCAGGCTTTAGTGGTAGGCTTAAATAGCGATCAATCCGTGAGGACACTTAAACCCCAGAAACCAGGATTCCCGCCTCGTCCCCTGATTCCCCAGCAGCAAAGAGCGGAAGTTGTTGCTGCCCTCAAGCCTGTAGATGGTGTGGTAATTTTCCCTGAAACCACGGCAACTCAGGTTATTGACGCCCTTAAACCAGAGATCTACGTTAAAGGAGGAGACTACACTATTGCTAAGATTCCAGAAGCAGCAACGGTACAAGTCTATGGGGGTCAGGTGAAATTAATTCAAGTCGAAGTACCCTCCTCCACCACAGCGATTGTTAGCAAAATTCTCCAAACTTCAGACCAGGGAAATGCTTGCCTATAGTTAAACTTTCAATTTAGGTTATTTATTTAGAGTTACTTGAGACTCTGTAGCATAGCTTGCCTGAAACTATAACTACAATGGGAGGTAAATTGTTAGCATCCCTGCTTTCTCGTCACCTCCAAACAGTTCAGAGAATTCCAGCAACAACCCTAAACTCTCCTATCACATTTTGTTTCATGACCGAACCCAAAACCACCCTTGTTCAAGAATCTGAACCTGATAGTAGCAATTTACTGCGGCAATTTGAGTCGGAGTCTGCCAAAAAGCAGCTTCAACTCATACCACAGCTTGTGAGCCAGGGTAACCTGGGTTTAGAGGCACTGATGGAATTTCTACTCAATCATCAAGATGCACAGCCCAATTTAGTGATGGGCAAAGTGTACCAAGCTTTATTTCAGGCTAACACTGATATCAGCCAAGAATTTCTACAAAAGAATTTTCCCACTGGGGTTGTTCCCCTCAACTCTGCCCAGAATTTAGATTATCAGCCCCTACAGAAATTACTTGCACAGCAAGAGTTTCAAGCTGCAGATGTACTAACTTTGCAAAATATGTGCCAACTAGCGGGCGATAGTGCAAAGCAACGAGGCTGGCTTTATTTCACAGAGGTGGAGAATTTTCCGATGATTGACCTCAAGACAATTAATCAACTTTGGTTGCTACACTCAGAAGGCAAATTTGGTTTTTCTGTGCAGAGAGAAATGTGGTTGTCTTTAGGTAAAAACTTTACTAAACTTTGGCCCAAAATTGGCTGGAAGAGTGGCAATAATTGGACGCGATATCCTCAAGAATTTATTTGGGATCTTAGTGCACCCAGAGGACATTTACCTCTATCTAACCAACTGCGGGGCTCTCGTGTGATTACTTCACTATTATCTCACCCTGCTTGGTCAAGTAACTCTTGAGAGAACAAAAACAATCTGGGGGCAAAGTTTTCGGAACTTGCTCTTCCCAAGAGAAAGAGGAATTTGGTCAGTACTTTTTCCACCAATGTGTTTTTTAGGGGCAACTTTAGGGAATGTTAGAAATAACAAAACAGTAAATCTTCAAGACCATTTGGTGGGTGAATAATGCAATTAGCAGATTCAGGTCTAAGGATCAGCATGGTGAATTACAACAACAGATTATTTTGCCGTTTGGATAACAATCTAACACCGATAGCAAGGAGACAAAAAAAGCTTAAAGCTATCGAGGAACTAGGCTTACTAGAGAGCAGTATCATACCTGTTTTTGACGAAGCAACACAAACTGCTGCCAATTATCTAGAAGCACCTGTGGGCATTTTGGGTTTGATGGTAGACGAGGAATTATGGCTCAAATCAGCTGTGGGTTTGTCCCATATTGGTTTGATGAATCAATTAGCAGTTTCCCGGAAGTTGCAGCGAGAGGAATCTTTTGCTACTTACGTAGTAGATAGCCAAAACTGCTTAGTTATTAACGATACAATTTCCAATTCCGTATTTGCTGGTAGTATTTTGACACAACACTACGGAATTCGAGCTTACCTGGGGGCACCTTTGGTGACAGCTACAGGAGAGTGTATTGGGTCATTAGCTGTAATGGATTTGGAACCACGCCATTTTAGCCGTAGAGATGTGGAATTCCTCGCCATGACGGCACGTTGGTGTTTAAGTGAATTTGAGCGCAACCGCTATCAAGGAATGCTTAGTAGCGATTCTTTGGCTCTCACGAAAGCTCCAACAACCAATAGTTTATCTTACCCGCATCAATCGCCACGGGTCTTGGAAGGGGAAATTGAACAGCCCGCTGCTTCTTGGCAACATAGTCAACGTAGACAGGCTTCTAATTTGCCTGAATTGAATTCTCCCGATGCCATCAAGGTTAAATTATTGGCTCACCTAACCCAAGAATTGCGTACACCCCTAACTTCAGTGATGGGTATGGCAAGTGTCTTGGGAAGGGAAGTTTATGGACCTTTAACGGAAAAACAGAAAGAATATCTAGATGTGATTCACAACAGTGGTCAACACTTACTCACATTAGTTGAGGAAATTGTTAATTTAGATATCCTAGACCAGAGTCCCCAAAAATTGCAGCTCAATTCAGTAGATATTGAAATGCTATCTCAGCAAGCGCTGCAAAATTTATTCCATATTGCCCAGGAGAACAAACAAGAAATTTCCTTGTCTGTGGAACCAGGAAGTCGCATTTGGTTACTAGATAAAGATAAAGTGAGACAGGCAATTTACTATTTAGTAGTAAGTGTGATGGCAGCTTCAGAAACTAGTAGTGAAATTCGCGTTCATGTCTCGCGCAAACCGAAAGATTTCCTCAGCAATACCTCTGTTTTGAGTGTGGCGGTGTGGGTATCCCATCCTTGGCTGGGAGATGGTATTTCTCAAATTGACCATTACTCTTCTGTAATTAATGCTAACTCTAATCATGGTTCAAGTATGGGAGGTTTGCCAAACTACTCTAACTCTGGTTTCCTCAGACAAAATGAACGTCATGTTTTAAACCAACATTCCTTAGCAGAAGCATTGGTTAAGGCAGAAAAAGGTGGTAGTAAGTCTTCCGATAATCGATATCGAGAATTGTTAGGATTACTATTGAGTTGTCACTTAACAGAAATGCACGGTGGAGAAATTTCAGTTCAAGGTTCTGTAGAGTCTGGCTATCGCTATATCTTAAACTTACCTGAAATCTCTGAAGCAGAGGCAATTTGAAGCATCACTGAGTAATAAACGCAGGAAAATAACTTGTAGCCTAAAGTCCAAAAAACTGTAACCTAAAAACTATTCCTAGTCATGCATGATTCATGCAGTGACGTCAAAGTAAGGCACAGGAGTGGCATGAATTCTGTTTGGCAACAATTATTTGGTGCGTTGCATCACTGGCGACAGGGTAGTTGGCTATTACAGTGGTCAGAAGCAATTGGTGCAATCTTAATTAGCCTAGTATTTTTACTCAGTCCCTTTTTCGCCACTGCCTTAAGCGGCATTTTATTGCTAGCTTGCGGTAGCTATTGGTTACTACTAATTCTGGCAGATGAGGGTCAAGTAAGGCTGACACTAATTCACATCTTTGTTTTAGTGTATTGGAGTGTTGCGGTGATCGCAACGGCTTTTTCTCCTGTCCGAGATGCAGCAATTTCTGGTCTGATAATACTTAGTCTCTATCTTTTGTTGTTTGGTCTGACAGCAAAAGTTCTGCGTAATTCAAAGTTACGTTCTTGGGTTATTGCTGCCTATTTATTAGTAGCTTTAGTGGTGAGTATTTATGGGATACGACAACAAATTTTTGGGGTGGCACAGTTGGCAACCTGGAATGACCCAGCATCGGCACTAGCTAGGGATACAAGGGTCTACAGCTACCTGGGTAATCCTAACCTCTTGGCAGGATATCTTGTACCAGCGGTTACCTTAAGTTTAGCAGCACTTTTAGTGTGGCGCAGTTGGATGCAAAAAATGCTGGCGGCGACGATGGTAGTCTTAAACTCAGCTTGCCTTTATTTCACCGATAGTCGTGGTGGTTGGCTGGCTTTATTAGTCGCCCTCATTGTCTTTGCCTTGCTTTGTTATTACTGGTTTTTAGACTATTTGTCTCCTTTTTGGCGTGTTTGGCTGTTGCCGATTGTTTTTAGTATCTTTGCTGGTTTGCTCGTCTGTGCTGTAATGGTCGTAGAACCGCTACGTCTGCGATTAATGAGTATTTTTGTCGGTCGTCGGGATAGTAGCAATAATTTTCGGATTAATGTTTGGGAAGCAGTGTTTAAAATGATTCAAGAGCGTCCCCTGGTGGGAATTGGTCCTGGAAACGACGCTTTTAATCAAGTTTATCCCCTGTACATGAACCCTGGTTATCCTGCCTTGAGTGCCTATTCTATATTCTTAGAAACCACAGTCGAGATGGGGTTTGTAGGTTTAGCAGCCTTTGTTTCTGTGATTCTGGCTAGCCTGAGACAAGGTTTAGTTTACATGAGGCGATTGCGCCAATCTTTTGATAATCAAGCTTTCTGGTTAGTGGCGGCGCTTGCAGCGATGGCGGGTTTAATCATGCAGGGTTTATTTGATACTGTTTGGTATCGTCCCCAAATTAATACTCTGTGGTGGCTTCTGGTGGGGTTAATTGCGAGTTACGATACTAAGGCAGTGAAAAAAAGTTAAATTGAAGGGGAAAAAACCATGCCATTAGCAGTTGGTGTTATTGAAACCTTAGGTTTTCCCTCCATTCTCGCAGCAGCAGATGCGATGGTGAAAGCAGGTAGAGTTACCTTGGTTTATTTTGATAAGGCAGAGAGGGGTAATTTTTACGTTGCGATTCGCGGTAATGTTGCTGAGGTGGAAGCGGGGATGGAAGCTGGTAAGAAGGCGGCAAAGGAGACTTTTGGTGGTAAGGTGATGAGTCACTATATTGTGCCTAATCCTCCTGAAAATGTTGAGTTTGTATTGCCGATACATTTTACTGATGATGTGGAAGAGTTTCGATGACGCAAAAATGGGACTGGCATATGTATGTTATTTTGCGTCAAACGATTCTCGAAACTTATTCATCTCAAGGTTTTCAGGAAT
>CAZWGS010000022.1:0-13399 GCA_964633315.1 uncultured bacterium
GATCGCTTAGCATATTGGTAATCAGAGATGAAGTAGGATTGGAAATGTAGGGACGCAGTATACTACGTCCTGAGATTTGGGGATTAGGGTATTTACCTCCTGCCTCCTGCCATCTGCCATCTGCCTTCTCTTGGAGATTTGGGGATTTAGTAACAATTGGTTCTATTGCATTTCCCGCTCTTGCTAGGGTAAGGTAAGCACGAGCAAGTTCCCAAAGACTAACTTCGCCACTACCGAGGGCTAAACCTAAACCATAATGTTCAGGTGTTTCCTGTAAATTGCGAAAACCCAGTTGATGTAGATAATTGAGAAAATTGGCTACACCCACCTGTTCTAAAACTCTCACTGCTGGTACATTGAGGGAATTAGCTAGGGCGATTCTTACCCTCACAGGACCTTGAAACGTTTCACTGTAGTCCGTCGGACTGTACAATCGCGCCCCTGGAATCGCATAGTGGGTAGGAATGTCTGCAAGTATAGTATTAGGACGAATTTTACCTTGGCTCAGAGCCAGGTGATACAAAAAAGGTTTAAGAGTAGAACCCGGTTGGCGCAATGCCTGCACCCCATCATTTTTTCCCTCTTGAAACGAAGCAAAATAGTCCGGAGAACCCACATAAGCTAGTACTTCTCCTGTTTTGTTATCCAGCACCAAAGCAGCGGCGTGGTGGACATTGCGGGTGGCTAGATTGCTGACAACTTGCTGGACTTGATTTGCCACAAACTGTTGCACAGAGCGATCTAGAGTAGTATTAATCTGTGGTTGATGTTCTGACGGTAATTGCTTAGCAACCCAAAACAGAAAGTGAGGCGCAGCAACAATTCCCTGCTGACGAGGGTGCAAAGAAACAGCTTCTGAAAAAGCGCGATTGGCTTGGGATTGGGAAATATAACCATCTTCCACCATCCTTCGCAACACATACTTTTGCCTACGCTTCAAATATTGCCAATATTCATAGGGATTGAGATAGTTAGGATTGTTGGGAATCGCAGCTAGAAGACTAGCTTGGGCAAGATTAAGTTCAGCTGCTGGTGTGCCAAAATAGATACGACTGGCAGCTTCCACACCGTAAATATTACCCCCCATCGGCAAGCGATTGATATAGGCAGCGAGAATTTCATCCTTACTCATCCCCGCAGCTAAACGCCAAGATAGCCAGACTTCCTGAATTTTAGCAGGGAGAGTACGCGGCGCAGGTTCGAGCATTCGCGCCAATTGCATAGTAATAGTAGAAGCACCACTAACAATTTCCCTCGCCGCAATCGCCTGTTGCATCGCCCTCGCAATCGCCCGCATTTCCAAAGCCCCATGCTGATAAAAACGTCCATCCTCAGCCGCCAAAATCGCTTGCAGAAACTGGGGTGACATTTGCTCTAGGGGCACAACTGCGGTATGGTCTTGATCGCGAGTCAGTAGAGTTCCAAGAAGAAGTCCATTGCGATCATGAAAGGTTATAGCGCGATCATCTTGGACTAAATCCTCAGCAGAAATTGGTGCTAAATAAGGCAACAATCGCACCGTCAAACAGGAGAGGAAGAGAACTAAACCAACTTGGCAACATCGTTTACTGGTAGGGTTTAACTTGTTCCAGACTCTGCGTTGTAGTCGCCGTGGAATCGCGATTAATAACCTTTTCAATTAACCCATTTTCCTTTGTTTGTTCTACTGCAATTATATAAATTAGAATTTAGAGAATGTTTCCCAGGTAGGCTGGGTTGGGTAGAGATACCTTTGTAGGGACGTAAAATTTTACGTCCCTACACGATGTGTTGGTGGTTTTACACCCTTACTAACGATGCTTAATTTCTGTGCTGCTGGTATTGGTATGGTGAATATTGATAATGGTTTTGGGGCGGCGATTTTGGCTGGTCAAATTTTGCGAGTTGCAGAGAAGTTGGGAGGAGAGAATTGAAGTTTAGGTAAGATTTTGATAGTCTGTTCGTAGTTTGGAGCACATGGACATTTATACATGGTAATTAACCATAAAAAAAGCTTAGCTATCAGGATAAGTGCAGGATTAGCATTAATTCTCTCAGCTTTAGTAATGCAACCTGCTATCTCCCAAGAAACAGTTGCTTCGGATAGTCTTCACGAACTTGCTATTCGAGATTTTCTTCGCCTTGCAGTCAGCCCTCGCCTGCTTGAAAGAGTATATTCTGGAGGTGCAAGTCAAGCATCATTGCAGTTTCAGCGATTAATTCAGCCAAGAATAGGTCGTTCTTTTACCGAAAGTGAAAAACAGCGCCTCTATGCATTTTGGTATCGAAAACTTAGAGAAATAATAACACCTGAAAAGTTGGAACAAATTCTTGTTCCAGTATATGCAAAATACTTCACACTAGAAGAAATTCAAGCAATCAATCAGTTTTACCGCACCCCTGCGGGAGAAAAGTTATTACAACTGTCATCATCATCAGCCTTGACACGTAATACAGAAAATGCCACCGCTGAATTGAGACAAGAGTTTCAATTAAATGAGGAATTGAGAAACTCTTTTGTAGAGGAACTAAGAGATGAATTTCCCTCTTGGTTTCCTGAACAGTAGTGAGTAAGCAGCAGATTAAGTATTTTCTACTATAAGACTCAAGCAATAGGCTTAGTAAAGTTGTAGACTCGATTGACGACAGGAAACCCGGAATTTCATCAAAAGTAGGGTAGAGAGCAATACCAACTTCTGTTTATACAATAACTATCGTAGCTTGTCCCTTAGCCGCTGTAGTTAAAACAGCTCAAATATTTGGTGCCAAAGGCTTCAAATAACCCAAGCGATTAGATGTACGGCAAGTTACCGTATATCCCTCCTCTCCATAAAGCAGCTGATTTAGAAGGGCGCAGCCTAGCTGACTTTTATCATTGCAACTACTAAAGCGGAGGATTACAAAGTCATGGAGCAACACCAAACACTCAAACTTAGCCTTGAAGACAGCAAAGCTTTTGTCAATGATCTCCTCAATCCTCCCCAGCCTAATAATGCACTGAAAGCGGCAGTGCTGCAATACAAGCAAGTAATATCAGCTTAATGGTTCTCAAGCTTAATTTCCAGCACCAATCCACAATTGCTGTACTCACACCATACCCAACTCCCGAATTATCGGCCCTGCTAGCCAATTCCAGCCCACTTCTAACTGATGCTTATTAGTCGGTAGACGGTAGAGATAAATTAAACGTCGGGCGACGTAGGCGAGATTTCCATCTAACTTCATTCCTAAGCCACTGAGAGTCGCGTTATCTTTACCCAATGCCATCATCTCGCCAAGATTCTGATAACGGAAAGATAGCAAAGGGCGTTCAGATAAAGAAGCCCAGAGATTCCAGGCGCAAAAATCAGATTGTTGGAAGGCTGCTTGGGCGGTGGCGGGTACTTTTTGACCAGTTGCATCGCTACATTCTGCCACATCTCCTAAGGCATAAATGTCTTCGTAACCTTGGACTTGTAATTGGGGATTAGTTAATAATAAGCCTTGCTGGTTGGATTTGAGAGGTAGTGATTTAATTAAATCCCCTACTTGGTTACCCACTGTCCACAGCACAATATCCACAGGAATGGTGTCGGTTTTACCCTTGTAGAGTAGGGAAATACTATCTTCGGCTACTGATTGGACACTGGTTTCAAGATCAATCCAAACTTTTTTGGCTTGTAGGGCTTTATGTGCCGCCTGTCGGTTAAATTCAGGGGAAGAGGTGAGAATTTTATCTTCTCTTTCAATAATGCGAATTCTGCCTTTTTGTCCCAGTCTATCGGCGATTTTACAGGCTAATTCCACGCCACTATAACCACCACCAACAATCGCTACCCGAATTTTATCTGGTTGGGAATTTTCGAGTATGCGCAGCCTTTGGGCTAAATTGTAGGCATCATTGAGACTGCGGAAGGGTAGGGCATATTCCTTCGCTCCTGGTACTATATCCAGAGGAGTTTTTCCCCCTAGGGCGATTACCAAACGGTCGTAGGATAGGGGAGAGTCATTTTCTAGTTGTACTCTTTTGGCTTCCACATCAATCCCAGTAACGCAAGCTTGATGGAATTTAATGTTGGTATCCGCTAGCAATTCGGCGAATGGGGGTGCAATTTCCCAGGTTTCTAATTCTCCTGTGAGTAATTCGTAGAGTAGGGGAGAAAATAGAAAACGGTCATTGCGATCTACTAAAGTAATCTGTGGTGCTGGGGATTTTTCCCAGGGAAGTTGGCTAAGACGTAGGGCGGTGTATAAACCACCAAAGCCTCCACCAAGGATACAAATGCGTTTGGGTTGTTCAGTCATGAGAAGGTAGGGACACTATTTTTAACATTGTAAGAATTCTGCTGGTAATGGGGAGTCTTTTAAGCAGGGGAAGCGGGGGAAGCAGGGGAGGCTGGGGAAGTAATAAGTAATAAGTAATAAGTAATAAGTTGAGGAAGCTGGGGGAGTAAGAGAAGATTAGAAGTTTAACTGAATCGCAGAATTTAGGGGACAATGATCTTTTCGCCTGAAAGTCCTATTTGCTGAGTGAGCATGATGAAACGCATTTACATTAGTAGTTTAAGCCTCCTGTGGCTTTTGGTGGCCTGCGATCCTCAAAGCAGCCAAACGAACCAAACCAACCAGCTTCCAGAGTCAGCAACTAAACCCTCTGGTAATGTGGCTAACTGTCCCAAACCCAGTGTGGTAGAGGTAAAAGCCTCGGAGGAGGAAGGGGATTTGTATGGTGGCTGGGATTTTAATATCCGCAAAATTGTGCCGAAAAAAGATGTAATTAAGTTTCAAACTCAGCATTATGATTTTGTTTTTTGTCGGGGAGATAGCAGTTGGACAGTACAACCGGGAACTTGGGTTAGTGAGATTCCCACCAACCAAACCACCGAGGAAAGTCTGACGCAATTAGCTAATCCGAAGTATCAAACTATTGAGGTGGAGGGAGCAAGCTATCAATATCGAGTGCTTCTGGAACCTAATCCTTTTCCAGATTTTACTGAGCAACCTGAAAAGGTTATTTTTGAATTAATTGTACCGGAATCAGGGGAACCTCAACAGCAAATCCTCTATACTTTAGAACAATTGCAGGCAGCACAAATAGGTTCGGATTTGGGATTGCCTAGGGTTACTAGTGCAAATGTGGTGGGTAATCGCATTTTCTGGTCCGTTGCAGCTGAACAAGGGGAAGGTTTTAGTGGGGTGGCGACAGTTGTTAGCTATAACCCCCAAAACCAAAAATTCGCTGTGATTCAGCCGGAGAAAATCCAAGGGGTACAAATCACCGATATTGCGATTTCAGGTACAGCCAAAAATCCCGTTCTCTGGATGGGAACCCAATACAGCGCCGAAGGTTCACCCTATATCCCAGCAATGGGATTAGTCGCCTATCGCCCGGATCTCGAAAACCTCAATTCTGGTACTCTCAATACTTTCCATATCCGCAATAGCCCTATGGTTGGTGCGATTCCCCATCGCCTGTTGCGAGAAGGAGAAAGCCTTTGGGTTGGCACGGGTAACGGTATTTGTCAGGTAGATTGGAAAACGGCTGATAGTAACGATAGTTGGTCGTGTTGGCGGGTGACAACTATGGCAAAAGTACCATCACAAAGCCCTCCTCTATATCCTTCCCTCTTGAGTAAGGATGCCATCGCAACCATAGAATTAGAAACAGTGGAAGTGTTGTGGTGGTCACCCCTAAGTTATGATACTCGAGTGGGACGCTACGAGGTGCGATATGAACCAGGATTAACCGCAACCCTGGAACAGCAAGGGCTATTGCGAGAAGAAACTCCACCCCCAGACTGGCTTGCCCCTGCTTACTGGGCAGGTAATAATTGGCATTGGCAGGGTGAGCGTTTTGTACGTGGTTTTGATGAAGTATCCCTGGATTATTTTGGTGGTGGGCCTTCAGGTATTGCTTCTAATCAGTTTGGTTTTGACCCCAATCGCCCTAGTGATACCTATGCGATACGCGGGGATTTGGAGTTGATGGAGATTAGCGAAGATTCCACTACGGTTAAATATTTTTCTGCTTGGGTGGAGGATGATTCTCTCACTCCCTATGTGGCAATTGAACCATTAGAGTTACCGCAGAAGTCGTTACCGAATCCTTTGTAGTTTAGGAAGGCGAGGGAAGCTGAAGTTTTGATCATGGATCGTGAAACTTGTTTAAGGATGATGTATGATTCAACTTTGACTAACGCCGTCATCAATTACCAAATGTTGCAATGGCTACATAAGTTGCAAGAATCAACAAAAAAATAACTTAGGTTAACGATTAAAGAAAAATTGAGGGGAACATTGTGCAAGTTGTCCAAGAATATATGCAGGGTCTTTATGACAATGGCATCTATCCTGACCAATATCTTTGTCACCAAAAACAAGGAAATATCGTTGACATTGAAGAAGAAGCCACAGGGATTCGCTATCAAGTGCTTACTTTTTGTACTAATGATGTTTTAGGTTTAGTACAATCAGAAGCAGTCAAGCAAGCAGCGATTGATGCTATTGTTCAGTATGGAACCTCTAACAGCTCTTGCCCTACCTTGAGTGGACGTATTGAACTACATCGTCAGCTAGAACAAGAAATTTCTGCTTTTAAAGGTTTACCCCATACCCATTTATTTGTTAACGCTTGGATGGCAATACAGGCTCTAATGGATGGTTTTTGTCACTTAGCAGCTCCAGTTCCTGGCTTTGAGAATACCAGAGAAACCCTAATTTTGACCGATGTACTCAACCATGGTTGTATTGTCTCGGCGATAGTTAATGCGAAAAACCTCTCTGGTAGAGTTTTTAGTAATAGTGCCAATGTTCGAGTAAAACCCTATCGTCACTGTGATGTTGCGGACTTAGCCCGTAAGTTACAGCGCTATGCTAAACCCGATGACAGAATTATGGTGATTTCCGATGCAGTCTTTTCGATGGAAGGAGATATTGCCCCCTTGCCAGAAATGCTGGACGTGTTGGAAAAATATCCCGGCAGTATTATCGTCATGGATGAAGCCCATGCCAGCGGCTCAATTGGGGCCACTGGAGGCGGCATTTACGACCATTTCGGGATTACCCCTCAGGAAGTACTTAATCGGGGAATAGTACCCATAATAATGACTACTTTCTCTAAATTTGCAGCTTCAGCAGGGGCAGCAATTAGTAGCCACTCTCGCGAACTAATTGACCTATTAGATGTATCTCCTACTTCCATTGGCACTATTTCGCTACCTCCACCCACCACTGCTGCTGCCCTAGAAGCAATTCGTCAAGTTAGGCAAAATCCTCAGTTAGTCCAGAAACTTCAGGAAAATACTCGATATCTGCGATCGCTCCTTCAAAAACATGATTTTGATACTATGGGAGAAACTCAGGTAATTCCAGTATTTTTATCACCAGAACTAAATCCTAAGTTATTTGCATCTGAACTGATTGAAAAGCATGGTATTTGGGTATCTGCTGTTTGGTATCGGGCTAAACCTCGCCTTCGTATTACCGCCAATGCACTTCATACCAAGGATGAGATGGATCATCTTGTCTCAGCGATGATCAGCACCAGGAATGCTTTATCTAAACCGAGAAATATGGCAATGTAAAACAGGCTTTAACCTTTGGTCTGGTTGATCATCATATAATGACCTATCAAATAATTACTGTTGCTACTGCTGCGGAAAAAGAAGCTTTTCTTGATGTCCCAGCTAGGATTTATCAAAATGATCCTAACTGGGTACCACCGCTACGCAGTAGCGTCGCTAAACAATTATCTCCCCAAAGCTTTTTCTTGAAGTATGGACAGCTACAACAGTTTATTGCCCTAGCCGAAGGTCAAACTGTGGGGCGCATTGTTGCGGCGGTGAATCAAAGACTGATTGTCAAGGAAAGGAAAAAAATAGGATTATTCGGTTACTTTGAATGCATCGAAGATTTCACCGTTGCTAAGATGCTTCTAGAAACTGCTTGCCAATGGTTACGTGCTCGTGGAATGGTAGAGATTCGTGGACCAATCGATCTCTCAACTCATAATAATTGTCTTTGTCTCATCGATGGTTTTAACTCGCCACCAATGATGATGATGCCCTATAACCCAGCCTACTATCCTAAATTCATCGAACAGGCTGGTTGGCAAAAAGCGAAAGATGCCTATGCCTATGATTTGTCCCTGGATCAAACTCTTCCTTATAAGTTTGAGAAAGCATATCAAATTGCTTGTAAATCTGGTATTAATTTCCGCCCCATCCGCCTGAAAAATCCTGGATTTGAGCAAGATTGTCGCAGTCTCTATGATTTATTTACCACAGCTTTTGCCAATAATTGGAGTTCTACTCCCCGTAGTGAAGAGGAATTTATCGAAGAAGCAAAGGATTTACAACAGTTAGTAGATCCAGATCTTTTTCCAGTTGCGGAAGATAAGGGTAAGATGATCGGCTTTTGGATGGGCTTACCCGACTACAATATTCCCCTAAAACAGGTCAACGGTAAACTAAACTGGCTAGGTATGCTCAAGTTTCTTTGGTATCGCCGTCAGATTAACCAAGGTCGAGTCATTGCGATCTGCTCTTTACCAGAGTATCGCCGAAAAATGGTGCCTTTAGCCCTAATTTATTTAGGAATGCAGGGAGGTATCAAAAAGAATAAACCCTATCAAAGAGCAGAACTTTCCTGGGTATGGGAAGATAATTTTCCTTCCTGTAAGCTGATTGAGGCATCAGGAGGCACAATTTATAAGACTTACCGCATTTATGAAAAATCACTATGAAGGCATTGGTAACAGGCGCAAATGGCTTTACAGGCTCTTATTTAGTTAAAGAGCTATTAAACCAAGGTTATGATGTCAAGGGTTTAGTGCGTAAATCCAGTAATTTATCCCGCCTTGCTAACTGTGATTTAGAGCTATTTTACGGCGATATTACCAATCATGAGGTTTTACAAGATGCGATTGCTGATGTCGATACATTATTTCACATTGCTGCCTATGTTGACTTGGGATTGGTTAATGAGGCAGAGATGGAAAGGGTTAATGTAGAAGGTACCCGCACTGTCCTAGAAGTTGCCCAAGCTGCTGGAATTTCGAAAATGGTCTATTGCAGTACCATTGGTGTTTATGGAGATACAAAAGGTCAAATAGTAGATGAAAACTGCCAAAGAAACCAGCAAGAGTTTTCTTCTGCCTATGATCGCACAAAATATCAAGCACAACAGTTGGTCAAGGAATTTTTCCAGCAAGGTTTACCCGTGGTAAGTGTTATGCCTTCGGGTATTTTGGGTATGGATGATCCTCATTTTGGACCAGTAATCGATCTCTTCCTCAAAAGACGATTGAAGCTATGGCCAGGAGGCGATCGCATTACGGGAATTGTCCATGTAGAAGATTTGGTTAATGCTATGATTCTGGCAGCAGAAAAAGGTATACCAGGAGAGGATTATATAATTTCGGCTGGGGAACTAACAACTAGGGAAATGTTTCAAATCTTATCTCAAGAGACTGGTATTCCCATTCCCGCTGAACCTCCTGAATTTATTGTAAGGCTAGCAGCTAGCTTACTTGAACCCATGGGAAAGTTGTTCTCTTGGAATCCTCCTCTGAGTAGAGAACGCATTCACTATATTTATGAGCGTTGCGTTAGAGTGAAGGCTACTAAAGCATTTCAAGAATTAGGTTGGCAACCACGCTCTGTGTCGGAAACAATTAAAGAACTAGTAAAATGAATTGATACTCCTCACCCTAGAAGCGGTCAATGAAGTTCGGATAATCGCTTACGATATAGCTTTAATCAACACTTTTGAAACAAATAGAAATTAAATTTGTAATCCGCCATCGTAATTTTTCATCCATAGCCCATATTGATTAGCAGAAAACCTAAAATCAAAAACTTTGATTTAAAAGACTTTATAACATCGCAAAAAGTGCAAACATATCACCCTTTGAGAACAACAGTTCCAGCCATCTGATCATGCAAAGCCTGCTTTTTCTCCGTAAATGCAGCCATTATGTAGCCAATTAGCAAAATCAATCCAGAAAGTATTTTGGCAAAATATCTACCTGTTGCTGTAGCAAAGGTAATCTTACCTCCATCTAAGTCTGCCACATATATTCCCATTGCCATCTTGCCAATAGTTGCTTGCTTAGGAGAACTTTCCATAAGTGCATAATATAGCCATCCACCTAATGAACCGAGCAGAAAACCCAAAATTCCTGCTCCTTCTGCTGAGCCTCCTGCTGCACCATATATTCCACCAATTACTCCACCTGCAACACTGGCACAGATTTGCAATATTATAGTATCAATTATATGAGCTAATAATCTTGTCCAAAACCCTGCATAATTCATATTGAGTAGACTTATAGTATATTTATGTATCTAAGCAAGAGCTTAACTTTTTTACTGGAGAAAGACTTTTCGTATATTTACTATATCGAAGAATTCATTAATAAGTTTTAAGCGTATTTTAAAATTACATACTTTTTTTGCTAATACTTTATCACTATTTATCCTACTACTATAAGAGTACAATTCGCCAACCTAAAATCTCAATTTTATCCACCCAACTTCCCCGCTACTCGCAAAATTTGACCAGCCAAAATCGCCGCACCAAAACCGTTATCAATATTCACCACACCAATCCCAGCAGCACATGAATTCAGCATCGTTAGCAAAGCTGAAACACCACCAAAACTCGCACCATAACCAATGCTAGTGGGAACTGCGATTACGGGACAATCAGCGATTCCCGCAACCACACTAGGCAGGGCACCTTCCATACCTGCAACAACAATTAAAACATCCGCCTCATCGATAAAATGGCGATTGTTGAGGAGGCGATGAATCCCCGCCACACCCACATCCCAGAGACGCTTGACAGGGAAACCACACATTTGTGCTGTAATCGCTGCTTCTTCTGCTACAGCTATATCTGAGGTTCCAGCGGTAACAATAGTAATTTTACCGAACCTTTGTGTTCCAGCATCTGGACTGCCCAAAGTACAAATACGTGCCACAGGATAGTATTGCACATCGGGAACCAGAAATTTCAGTTCCTCGTAAACCTCTGTTTCTACCCTCGTCGCCATTACCACTGGGTTACGCTGAATCATCGCGATCATAATTTGGGCGATTTGTTCAGGCGTTTTTCCTGGAGTCCAAATTACCTCTGGAAAACCAGTACGCAGTTGGCGATGATGGTCAATTTTAGCAAATTCTCCCAAGGGTTCATAGTCAAGATGCTTTAATTTCTCCATTGCATCTTGGGGAGTAACTGTGCCAGCAGCTACTTCTTGTAGGAGGGATTGTATGGCTTCGGGTTGAGTCATTGATTAAAGGTGTAGGGGAAGCAGGGGATGCGGGGAAGAGAACCTTTGTAGGGACGTAAAATTTTACGTCCCTACATTTTTTGTCGGAGAGGTTTGATGTATCAGTTACTAACACTCATCTTCAATACCTCATCTGTTGACACAATCCATTGATACAAACAACTAACAACAAATAACCAATCAACAATTAACCAGCTATCCACTGTTGAATCGTTTCTACTACTTCTGTAATAGCTAGTTCTTGCGATTCCTTGGTTGCTCTTTGTACCACTTCTACTTTGCCAGATTTGAGGGATCTTCCAGTCACAATTCTGTAGGGAATACCAACTAAATCTGCATCTTTGAATTTTACTCCTGCTCGTTCTTTGCGATCATCCAGTAAGGTTTCAATTCCTGCTTGGTTGAGTTGCTGGTATAGCTTTTCTGCTGCTTCTACTTGGGCGCTGTCGGAAATATTGGGAATAATGACAATCGCTTGGTAAGGTGCAATAGCAACAGGCCAAATAATACCATCTTTATCGTAGGATTGTTCCACTGCGGCTTGGGCTAAGCGGGAAACGCCAACACCGTAGCAACCCATATACATAGGTAATTCCTCGCCAGATTCGCTGGTGTAGGTTGCACCCATCGCTTGGGAATATTTGGTTCCTAGTTGGAAAATATGTCCAACTTCAATACCTCTGGCGGTTTGCAGAGTTTGTGTGGGATCGTGAAAAGCGCGATCTCCTGCCATGGCACTGCGCACATCGACTACAATTTTCGGTAACTCGAATTGTTCGCCCCAGTTTGCACCAACAACGTGAAATCCTGATTCATTGGAACCAGTGACAAAATTCTTTAACTCCACGACGGTTTGGTCTACCATACGAAGGAACTTGGGAATTAGATTTTTGGTGGGTTTAATGTAGTCATCACTCAAATCTGGCGCAATATAACCCAAAGGTAGGGGTTTTGCAGCCCATTGCCTTTGTGCTGTTTCATCAGGTACTCTCAGTGCTAGTAAGGTGCTGGCTTGATATTGACTGGCTAATTTAGTCAGCTCATTTTGCAACTTCACCTCATTAACATCTTGATCGCCACGAGTACTAACTAATACCAATACCGTAGTCCCATTGTCATAAACCGCCTCATACAGCACATTTTTGACAATTACTGTCGGTGAACACTTGAGGAATTCTGCCAAAGTTGCAATAGTGGAAGTTCCCGGCGTATCTAGCTTTTCGTATGTATTAAATGTAGAAACTGCTGCATCGGGTGGTAGAGAAGTCGCCTTTTCCACATTAGCTGAATATTTACCATCCTCGGTGTAGAGAACCTCATCTTCCCCCGCATCCGCTAGAATCATAAACTCCTGGGAACCAGAACCACCAATCGCCCCAGAATCCGCCTCCACAGCGCGAAATGCTAAACCACAGCGACTGAACATATTGCGGTAAGCGCGATCCATATCCTGATAAGTTTGCTTTAAGCTAGCCTCATTGGTGTGGAAAGAATAGCCATCCTTCATAATAAATTCTCGTCCCCGCATCAAGCCAAAACGCGGGCGAATTTCATCGCGGAATTTACTCTGGATTTGATATAAATGTAGGGGTAATTGGCGATAGGAACGAATCATTTCCTTACCAATTGTGGTGATTACCTCTTCGTGAGTTGGTCCTAGGGCTAATTGGCGATCTTGTCTATCAGTAAGGGCAAACATGATACCCTCAGCCTTAGTATACGTGTCCCAGCGCCCCGATTCTTGCCACAATTCCGAGGGTTGCAGTTGGGGTAAAAGACATTCCTGCGCGCCTGTTGCATTCATTTCCTCGCGGACAATCTGGGAAATTTTATTCAGAACACGCAACATCAAGGGAAGATAGGCATATAAACCACTACCTATGCGACGAATATAACCTGCACGCAGCAGGAGTTGGTGACTGGGAATTTCCGCTTCCGCTGGAGTTTCCCGTAACGTAACAAAGAGCATCTGAGACAGTCGCATAGTGTGTTTTTTTATAGAGCCGATGACTATTTTACAAATTATTCGTTGTTGGTTGTTGGTTATTGGTTATTTGTTATGTGTGGTGAGTTGAAAGTAAATAACTCATCCGTTGTCTCATTGGTTGTTGGTTGTTGGTTATTGGTTATTGGTTGATGGTTGAT
>CAZWGS010000022.1:13499-51471 GCA_964633315.1 uncultured bacterium
GGTTGATGGGTTGAAAGTGAATAACTTAGTCCGTTATCTCATTGGTTGTTGGTTGTTGGTTATTGGTTATTGGTTGATGGTTGATGGTTTGAAAGTAAATAACTTATCCGTTGTCTCATTGGTTGTTGGTTGTTGGTTATTGGTTATTTGTTGATGGTTGATGGTTGATGGGTTGAAAGTGAATAACTTAGTCCGTTATCTCATTGGTTGTTGGTTGATAGTTGATTACTAATTTTTGATTGGATCAACTGATAGGGTGTTGAGGATAAGGTTTAGTAACTGATACATCAAACCTCTCCGACAAAAAATGTAGGGACGTAAAATTTTACGTCCCTACAAAGGTTACTCTAAACCTGAAGTTGGTCTAAAATTACTGCCTGTGCTCAGAAATGCCTTCATATCATAGTAAGTAGGATAGTCTCGGCAAAATCTGCCTTGAATTTTCCTCACATTTACCCCACAAGCAGCAAAGAGGGAATTATGGGATATACTGAGCAGCCCAATCTTCAGGAACATAGCTTGGATCGGGATTGCACCACCCTATCACGTCACGTACTCCAGCAACTCAGAAGCTTTGCCCCAGAAGCCCAAGATATCAGTGCGATTATGAATCGCGTCGCCCTAGCAGGTAAATTAATCGCTCGCAGGTTAAGTCGCGCTGGTTTAGTCGAAGGTGCATTAGGCTTTACCGGAGAGGTTAATGTGCAAGGGGAATCGGTGAAAAAGATGGATGTCTACGCCAATGACGTTTTCATCTCCGTCTTCAAGCAAAGTGGTTTAGTGTGTCGCCTCGCCTCCGAGGAAATGGAAAACCCCTACTACATACCAGAGAATTGTCCCGTAGGACGTTACACTCTTCTCTATGACCCCATAGATGGTTCCTCCAATGTGGATATTAACTTGAATGTGGGTTCCATTTTCTCCATTCGTCAACTTGTAGGATCTGATGTTGACAATGAAGCTCAGGATTTGATGCAAAATGGACACCAGCAAATTGCTGCGGGTTATATACTCTATGGTCCCACCACAGTGCTAGTTTATTCCCTAGGTAATGGAGTGCATTCTTTTACCCTAGATCCCAGCCTCGGTGAGTTTATTCTTGCTGAAGAAAATATTAAAGTTCCTGAACACGGACCTGTTTACAGCGTTAATGAGGGTAACTACTGGCAATGGGAAGAATCGATTCGGGAATACATCCGCTATGTCCATCGCCATGATGGTTATACTGCTCGCTATAGTGGTGCTTTAGTTGGTGATTTTCATCGCATTTTGCTCCAGGGCGGTGTTTTCCTCTATCCAGGAACAAAGGAGAAACCCCAAGGAAAACTGCGTTTACTATATGAATCTGCTCCTCTGGGCTTTTTAATGGAACAAGCAGGAGGAAAAGCTAGTACGGGAGTGGAACCAGTCTTAGATATAGTCCCAGATAAACTCCATGCTCGCACACCTTTAGTCATTGGCAGCAAAGAAGATGTGGAGTTGGTGGAATCGTTCATTCAAGATTGGTTAAGAAGAGAATCAGAAGTTAAAACCCAAGCTAGTTGAAGCCCATTGCTTGTGGTGTGATTAGAGAACGCAAACAACTAAAAATTATTCACTGCAACATTTGATAATTACCCAATATGGTAACTATACTTGAAAATCCCCTCCGCGTAGGACTGCGACAAGAGAGAACTCCAGAACCTCTAATTCTCACTATTTTCGGTGCATCGGGAGACTTAACTCAACGCAAACTTGTACCTGCTATTTATCAACTCAAAAAAGACAGAAGATTACCGCCAGAAATTACCGTTGTTGGTGTGGCGCGTCGCGATTGGAGTCACGATTACTTCCGCGAACAAATGCGCGAAGGTATTGAGCAATTCTCTGATGGTATTGGTTCTGAGGATTTGTGGGAAGATTTTGCTGCAGGACTATACTATTTTTCTGGCAATATGGATCAGCCAGAAAGTTATGAGAAACTCAAGGCATTTCTGGAAGAATTAGACGGAAAAAGGGGAACAAGGGGCAATCGCGTCTTTTATCTCGCTGTTTCTCCCAAATTCTTTAAGCCAGGACTTCGGGGACTTGGTGGTGCGGGAATGCTTGATGATCCAATTAAAAATCGTGTCGTCATTGAAAAGCCTTTTGGTAAAGATCTCGGTTCAGCTAAATCCCTCAATCGAGCTGTACAAGAGGTGTGTCAAGAAGCCCAGGTATATCGCATTGACCACTATTTAGGCAAAGAAACGGTACAAAATCTCCTAGTCTTCCGCTTTGCTAACGCCATCTTTGAACCTTTGTGGAATCGCCAGTTTGTAGATCATATCCAGATTACAGTGGGTGAAACCGTTGGCGTAGAAGAGAGGGCTGGTTATTACGAAAATTCTGGGGCGTTGCGGGATATGCTGCAGAATCACCTGATGCAACTGCTGTGTCTCACGGCGATGGAACCACCTAATGCTTTAGATGCGGACAGTATTCGCAACGAAAAGATGAAAGTCCTCCAAGCGATGCGTCTGGCTGATACAGAAAATCTAGCCAATTGTGCCATACGTGGTCAGTATTCTCCAGGTTGGATGAAAGGTAAACCAGTACCAGGATACCGCGAAGAGCCGGGTGTAAATCCTGAATCTACCACTCCCACCTTTGTCGCCCTCAAATTGTTAATCGATAACTGGCGCTGGAAGGGAGTACCATTTTACCTACGCACCGGAAAACGCCTACCGAAAAAAGTTACCGAAATTTCGATCCATTTTCGGGAAGTTCCTCTACTTATTTTCCAATCTGCGGCTCAACAAGCCAGTCCCAATATTCTCACCATGCGGATTCAGCCTAATGAAGGCATTTCCCTGCGTTTTGAGGCAAAAATGCCCGGTCCTGACCTACGGACACGCACTGTGGACATGAATTTCGACTATGGTTCCTCTTTCGGTATGGCAACAGCAGATGCCTACAATCGCTTGCTGCTAGACTGTATGCTTGGTGACCAAACCCTATTTACCCGCGCCGATGAGGTAGAGGAAGCTTGGCGAGTGGTAACACCCGTATTAACAGCTTGGGAAGCGCCAGCAGACCCTGCTAGTGTACCTCAATACGAAGCGGGAACTTGGGAACCAACAGAAGCTGAATTTCTGATCAACCGCGATGGACGACAGTGGCGTAGGTTATAAGTTAATTATTAGTTGTTGGTTGTTTGTTCTTTGTCTTTGGTGCGCCAACAACCAATCAAAAATCACCAATATAGCGCTACTAATATAGGCTAGGACCATCTAAAGTCTTGAAACCTGTTTACAACAGTATACTCCTGCCTCCTGCCTTGCGCGTAGCGCTATAACGCTCTCATCTCACAACCAAAGTTGATGGGATGAGCCTAAAAGTTAACAGTTACTTAACCACGGAATGTAACATGACTACTACTCAATCTGCTCCCATTGTTTCCTTACAAGCGCCCAAAGATGTTTCCATTGAAGACATCGAGGCGGAATTACGCGAAATTTGGCAAAGTTATGGTGGTGAAGAAGGTGCAGCCATGCGAGCAACCACCTTCAGCTTTTTAGTATATGAACCCGATGGCACACAACAGCTATTAGCAGCTCTAGGCTTCTATACTGGACCTATTGACGGTGTTGCTGGTCCCCGTACCCTAGCAGCCATTAAAGCAGCCCAGGAGGCCTATGGTCTAGAGGTAACTGGAAAATCAACTCCAGAGTTACTGGAAAAGCTACAGGAAAAATTTACCCAAGCCAAAGCCAATAACCAGCTAGAAGAGGAAAATAGAACAGCTGCAATTAGCTATTCTCCCGACTTGCAAGGTGTGGGAGTTGCCGATGCCATTGCCTCTTCCAATCCTTGCCGTATTATTACCCTATGTCCGATTGTGGGTGAAGATGTGGGAGTTAGTGCCCAGGTATCAGCCTACTGTCCCATTCAAAAGCGCAATCAAAGCACCCTAGTGTGTTGTGAATACATTATGCTGAAGGGAACAGCAGAGGCTTTAGAGCGCATTGGTGGCGTGATTGCCGAGTTAATGCTGGGTGATTTACCCAAGTTTGTTTGGTGGAAAGCCACACCAAATCCTGAATATCCCTTATTTAAGCGTTTGGTAGGCAATAGTAACAATTTAATTCTTGATTCGAGCAGTTTCATCGCTCCTGAAGCAGACTTACAGCAAACCGCCCAACTAATTGAGCAAAGTATACCTGTAGCAGATTTAAATTGGCGCAGAATCGCACCTTGGCAAGAATTAACCGCAGAAGCCTTTGATCCTCCTGAGCGTCGGGCTGAGATTTATGAGGTGGATAAGGTTACCATTGACTACGAGAAAGGTAACGAATCCCAAGCTCTAATGTTCCTTGGCTGGCTAGCAAGTCGTCTTAAGTGGCATCCTGTAGCTTATGATTTAGAAGGTGGAGATTACGATCTCAGACGAGTTAAATTCACCGCAGAAAATCAACGCACCATAGAAGCAGAATTAGCAGCGATTCCAGTGGCTGATTGGGGAGATGTTCCTGGAGACTTGATTAGTTTGCGCCTCAGTTCAACCAATTTAGATGCTGACTGCTGTACAGTATTGTGTTCCGAAACTACAGGATGTATGCGTATGGAAGCTGGTGGAGGTGCACAATCATGTTATATCCAGCAAGTAACGCCAATGTTTGACCAAAAAACGGAGGATTTGCTAGGTAGACAGCTACAGCGCTGGAGTCAGGATTTACTCTATGAAGAGACTATGGCGGTAACCCGACAAATCCTAGAATTAGCCAAGAGCTAATTGAAAACTTTCTAGGGACGTAATATACTACGTCCCTATTACTTGGAAGGCTGTCCAAATTGCCTGTCGTAAACAGCTTCTTCCTTTTCTGTTACTATCTTTAAATCAGAGCGTGGATAAGCAACACACAGCAAAGCATATCCATCCTTTTGCAAATCAGGAGAAAGTCCCATTGCATTTGTTTGGTCGACCTCTCCTTCTAACAATTGTGCAGCACAAGTGGTACAAACTCCAGCAGTACATGAAAGCGGTAAATCTAAACCGGCTTCGCCTGCTGCTGCGAGTACAGTTTTATCTGAATAAACTTCAATCTTGTGAGTCTCGCCCTGGTGTTGAATTTCAGCAGTATAAGTATCAGCCATAGTTTTGGTACTAAACTTGTTTAATTGTGAACGCCGTCTTTCATGGTGACAGATCTGTCGTTTCAGGTAAAGGCTTCAGAATTAAGTTGTGAAAATATATTAACAACTTCCTCATTATTTGTGGAGGTTCTGAATAAATAAGCGTTACATAACAGCTGTAACCGAGCATCGTATCTTGTCATATCCTCGATGACAAAATTACCAACCTCATAGCTAAGCCCAAACTATTATCAGGTGATTTTTCCAGAATAAGGCTTAAAATACTCAATAATTAGCAATTTTTGTTAATAAAAATACTATTTGTTTCAGGATTTACTAAGATTAAACTAGTGAGCTCGGTTCTATTTCTTTAGGTAGTTTATGAATTTCCAGCTCGAAAAATTTTCTTTTTTGCTTGCACCTATTGTGCTAACAATGACTCCTCAGCAAGTCTGGGCACAATCAATTCAAGCTGCTAATGATGGTACAGGCACAATTATTACCATTGACGGTAACACCTTTGTGATTGATGGTGGTTCCTTTTCTAGTGATGGTACGAATTTATTTCACAGTTTTGAAGAATTTGGACTCAGTGCAGAACAAATTGCTAATTTTCTTTCCAATCCTGAAATAAACAATATTTTAGGGCGAGTAGTTGGTGGCGATCCTTCGATAATCGATGGTTTAATTCAAGTTACTGGTGGTAATTCCAACCTGTTTTTAATGAATCCGGCGGGAATTGTTTTTGGTAGTAATGCATCTCTTGATGTACCTGGTGACTTTAGTGCAACCACAGCTACGGGAATTGGTTTTGGAGATGGGAATTGGTTCAATGCATTTGGTGCCAATAACTATCAAAATTTAGTGGGGAATCCCTCCAGTTTTGCCTTTGATTTAGCACAACCAGGAAGTATTGTTAATGCAGGAAACTTGAATGTAGAGTCAGGAAATCTAAGCTTAATTGCTGGTAATGTTGTTAATACAGGTACGCTGAATGCAAACAATGGAACTCTAATTATTGCAGCAATTCCTGGACAAAACTTAATCAGAATTTCTCAACCAGATAGCTTATTAAGTCTGGAAATTGTGCCACCAAGGGATGCTAGTGGATTGATCTTACCAATCACACCTTTAGATTTACCTGCTTTGCTGACGGGAACAGTTGTAGAGACTGGTTTAGCTGTTAATCCTGATAATACAGTGCAATTAGTTTCCTCTGGTGATGTGATTCCAACTTCAACAGGTACAGCAGTTGTTGGAGGAACTTTAAATACTGCCAGTTTTGTTGCACAAACTAATGATTTTCTGCTTCTCACCCCAACAATAAATGCAAGTAGCGATATTTTAATAGAAGCGAATAACGACGTAACCATTGCTGAAGGAATTGCACTGGATCTAATGACTGATTCACTGACGATTGCAGCCAATATTGATGGGATTAATGGCGGCGATTTTGCTATGGATCTAAGTCAATTCATCAATTTACCAGGTGGAGATGTTCAGATTTCAGGCAGTAATATAACTGCTGGTGGGATTTTTGCCCGTGGTAATAATATTACTCTTGAAGCAGTAGTTAATATCACAACAGGAGAGATTAACAATGAAAGTGGCACTGTTGAAATTAACTCGAATCTAGGAGATGTTAGTACTCAAAATATTGTTGCTGAAAACGGACAGATTATTATCTCCGCAGGAGCTAATTTAACTCTAGAATCCGCAGATGAAGTTATTATTCCATCTGGTAGCAACCTAAATGCAGGAGACAATTTAACTCTAGATGTTTCCTCAGGTGAAGAGGTAATGATATCCTCAAGCACCCTGAATGCACGAAGAAATTTAACAGTTAAATCTGGTTTAGATTTGCTGGTAGAGGATAGTAGTCTGAGTGTAGGAAGAAATTTGAGCTTAGAAGCTGGAGAAACACTCGCGATTAATCAAGAAAGTAACCTGAATGCAGAAAACAACTTGATTTCAGATGCTGTGGGAAACTTGACTATTGAAGAAAGCAATCTAACTTCAGGTGGTAATTTAAAGCTCAATTCCTCTAGTGGTATCAACATCGATCAATCGAGTAATTTAACTTCGGGCGAAAACTTGAGGTTAGATACAGGAGAAAACCTCAATATATCATCTAGTGAAATCGATGCTGGAAGTAATTTGAGGTTAGAAACAGGGGACACACTCACGGTTAGTCAAGAAAGTAACCTGAATGCAGGAAACAACTTGATTTTAGATGCTGTGGGAAACTTGACTATTGAAGAAAGCAATCTAGCTTCAGGTGGTAATTTAAGTCTCAATTCCTATGGCGATATCGTCAATCAATTCAGTACTTTGAATGCTGGGGAAAATTTATCCTTGGAATCTGAGGGTGACTTAAATATTAATTCTAGTAATCTAGATTCAGGTGGTAATTTAAGTCTCAATTCCTATGGCGATATCGTCAATCAATCGAGTGATTTGAATGCAGGAGAAAATCTATCCTTGGAATCTGAGGGTGGCTTAAATATTAATTCTAGTGATTTAGCTTCAGGTAGTAATTTAAAGCTCAATTCCTCTAGTGGTATCGTCAATCAATCGAGTAATTTAGATGCTGGAGAAAACCTATATTTGAGAGCTGAAGGTGGCTTAGAAATTGACTCTAGCAATCTCAGCGCTAGAAATAACTTAATCCTTCGCGTACCTGAAGAGAAGCCAGTAACTATTTCTGATAGCCATTTGAGTGCAGATAACAATCTACGTATTAACTCCAATGGTACAGTCGCTATTGATGAAACTGTTGATCAGTCCAGTAATTTGACTGTTGCTCAATCTAGTATTTTGGATGCTGGAGGAAACCTAATACTAAACTACCAGGGGAATTTAAATACTGAAAATAGTCACTTGAGTGCGGCGAGAAATCTGACTGTGACTTCTCAACAAGGGGACATTTCTCTAGAAGATACAACTGTGCAATCTGGAGCCAATATAGATATCCAAGCACCAGAAGGCAGTGCAAACATAAATACAACTGCAGATTTTGATGCAGATGATTTTTTCCTAGTGCAAGCAGAAGGTAATCTGTCAATTACAGGAAGCAATGAAGTTAATATTGAAGCGATAGATCAATGGTTCCAAAGTGGCGGTGATTTAAACATAGTAAGTAATGAAGAAATCACTGCTAATGCTCGCTTTGCTAGTGGAGGTGACTTTTCTGCTGGAAACTTAGCATTTACCGATATTGGTTCAGAAGGCATTATCAGAGCTGCTGGTAATGTTAACTTTGAGAGTTACGAATATGTAGCAATCAAGATAGAAGCACAGGGAAGCATTACCGGAGGTGATATAACCATCACAGGAGCAAACAGCTCCCTTCTTGAAGGTATAGATTCAGGTACAACGGTAGTCGCCAGAGATCCGGATATCGCCTTTTTGGCTAGTACTCCTGCTCTAATTTTGAATGCAGAAAGTATTGAAGTAGGAGATATTAACACCTCTGTTGGTGGGGAAAATGGAATTGTCATCCTATCTGCAATCGAAAATATTACCACTGGGAATATAACTACTAATCAAGGAGATGTCCGGATTAATAGCACTATTGGTTCTTTCCTCATGAATCCTAATGAGACAATTGCAACTCAGGGAGGAGATGTAAGTATATCAGCAGTCAATATCAATGCAGGGGATATAGATACTTCAGTAAATATTAATGCAGGAGATATAGACACTTCGGTAGAAGAAGGAAAGGCTGGTTCAGTCAATTTGCAAGCTACAGTAGGGGAGATTAGGACAGGTAATATCCTTACTTTCGTTGATGACAAGAACGATCCTGCGGAAAGTAAAGGTGGATCTGTAACTTTGTTGGCTGAGGGAAACATTACTACAGAAGATATCAGAACTTCTTTACCAGAGCTTCCTGAAAACCCGGAAACACCTCTATCTCTATCTGTTAATGATGTTAATGACTTTGGCGGGAACGTAGAACTAAACACAACCACAGGTAGTATTAGAGCTGGACGTTTTGTAACAGGTACTGGCGATGTAGATTTAATAGCTGAGTCAGGAAATATCGAAGTTGATTTTATCCTCGCTGCAGCAGCTATAGGAGGTGGTAGAGTAAATATTGTTGCTGATGGTACTTTTAGAGCAATAGATACTTTTGAGTTTTCCCCACAAGAACCGAATGCTGATGGTGGATTTGATAGTGAACCCGTATCAGTAAGTATTGTATCTAATAGAGAAATTGGCGGCTCTATTTCGATTCAGCATGGTGGCGAAACCTTTGTCTTGAATGCCGACTCATCAATGTTTGTTGATGGAGTTAGTGGCACTGCTGGAGCTATTCTCTTAGTTGAAGGAATGAATGCCATGCTAGTTGATAGCCTTCAAGATCAGCTTTTGGATGACTCATTAGGTGGTTCAATTCCTATCACTTTTGTCCCTGGTAATACTGGAGGAGGCGGTACTGGAGGCGGAGATACTGGAGGTGGCGATACTGGAGGTGGCGATACTGGAGGTGGCGATACTGGAGGTGGAGATACTGGAGGTGGTACTGGAGGCGGCGATACTGGCGTTGGTAATGGTAACACTGGAGGAGGTGGCACTGGAAGCGGTAATGGTAATACTGGAGGCGGTACTGGCGGTGGTGGTACTGGAGGTAATGGTAATACTGAAGGCAGTAATGGTAGTACTGGAGGTGGCGATACTGGCAATGACATGAACGATAGCGACTCCGGAAACGAAACCTTTGAATCGCAGGAAGAATCGATATCTGAGCAGGAAACAGATGTTGAGCTAGATGAGGAAACCTGTGCAGAGGAAGCCGCACAAGAAAAGGAAGAGTGCGAGACACAGGTAACGCCTTCACCTGGAGGAAATATTCTGCAAATCGAGCTGAATTTACCACCACAATCTCCAGCAGAAAAAGGCAGGGAAAGCTCATATCGATTCCATGATAAGGAATTCTACGAATTTAGAGAATTGGGCTTACTCCGTGACAATCTGAACCTTTATCAATCTAATAGCTATGCAACTGTGCAACTCTAGAATTCTGGTTTCTCTGTTAGCCTGCTGGGGATTGGTAACTCCTGTGTTTGCTTCCCAGCAAGTTGAAGCCAATCAATTACTCAAGCGAGGAATTGAACAATATCGAATGGGGCAACTACGAGGGGCTATTGAGGCTTGGGAAGCAGCCGCAGAGGCTTTTGAGTCTGGAGGTAACCGTCACGGAGAAGGCTCGGCTCTGGCTAATCTAGGCATCGCTCATCGTGCTTTGGGAAACTATGTCCAGGCGATGGATTATTTGCATCAGGCTTTAGTTATTAAGCAAGAAATTGGCGATCTTAAAGGTGAAGCTGCGATTCTGGGTAACCTTGCTAATGCCTACGCAGAGGTGGGAGATTATGAAGAAGCGATTGCTAAACACGAAGCTAGCTTAGAAATTGTGAGGACAATAGGCAATAGACGACGAGAAGGCATTGTTTTGAGCAATTTGGGTGTAGTTTATGCCAATCAAGGTGAATATGAACAGGCTATTGAGCATCAGCAGCAGAGTTTAGCGATTGCTCAGGAAATTGGTGACCGAGAAGGAGCAGGACACGCCTACAATAATCTGGGAAATGTTTACCACGCCCTACATGATGAGCAACAAGCCCTGGAATATTATCAAAAGAGTTTGGCAGTTGCTCAGGAAATAGAGCATTATCTGATGCAAGCTTCTGTTTTGAGTAATCTGGGAGCAGTTTATGAGAGTTTGGGTAACTACGAGCAAGGGATTAAATATCAACAGCAAAGTTTGCAAATTGCCCGTAGTATTGGTGCATCTAGAAAAGAAGCCCTTGCTTTGAATAATCTGGCACACGTTTTTTTAGCTGCAGGTAGGCTTAAAGAAGCAGAAACCACACTCTATGATGCGATCGCACTTTTAGATATCCTCCGCGAGCAACTTAACGACAAATATCAAATTTCCCTGTTTGATACCCAGGCAATGACCTACAATCTGCTGCAACAGGTATTAGTTGCCCAGCAACGTCCAGAAGCAGCTTTGGAAATGGCAGAACGCGGACGGGCAAGGGCTTTCGTTCATTTAGTATCCCAGCGACTAGCAGATAACTCTCTCAATCAATCTCCTTCGATAAGGCAAATTAAACAAATTGCTCGCAGGCAAAATGCAACCTTAGTTGAATATGCAATTATGCCTGAAGACTTAATGCATCAAGGTAAAGTGCGGGGTGAGGGAGGAACACTATATATTTGGGTTGTGCAGCCAAGGGGACAAATTCACTTTCGTCAGGTGGATTTGAGCCAAGAAAAGGATTCTTTGGGCGATGCAGCGGAGAGATCACGTGTGGCTGCAGCGACAGGAAGACAAAGAGGTGGCGCGATCGCAAATTTAGTTCGTGGCACTCGTGCTGATGTTGCACAGACAGCAACTGCACAGATAAAAAACATAAAAAACCGTCGTTTGCAACAGGGCTATCAGTTACTAATTGAACCAATTGCAGATTTACTACCCCAAAATCCGGAACACAAAGTTATCTTTTTACCTCAAAACGAACTATTTCTAGTTCCTTTTACAGCACTCCAAGATCGCGAGGGCAAGTATTTAATTGAAAAACATACTATTATTAGTGCACCAGCGATTCAAGTTTTGGCTTTATCCGAGCAGCAAAGACAGAGGAATCGAGAAGTTTTAGATAATAACAAAAGAGCTTTAATTGTGGGTAATCCGACAATGCCTAGCCTCACGCAACCAGGAGCAAAACCCGTGCAGCTAGAAAGTTTGCCTGGTGCAGAAGTGGAAGCTTTGAATATTGCTCAAATGCTGGATACAGAAGCCTTAACAGGTGATAGTGCCACGAAAGCAGCTATTCTAGAGCAAATGCCTCAAGCGAGTATTATTCACCTTGCTACCCACGGTTTACTGGGCAACTATGGTGGTGATATTCCTGGTGCAATAGCCCTGGCTCCTACGAAACAAGATAGCGGTTTTTTGAGTGCCAGCGAAATCATCAATCTCAATTTACACGCAGAATTAGTAGTTTTGAGTGCCTGTGATACTGGTAGAGGTGAGATTACAGGAGATGGAGTAGTGGGTTTATCGCGCTCTATTTTGGCCGCAGGAGCTTCTAGTATTATTGTTTCTCTATGGCGTGTCCCTGATGAACCCACCTCAGAATTAATGCAAGAATTTTACCACCAACTTCAGCAGCATAGTGATCAAGCTCAAGCTTTACGCGCAGCAATGTTAATCACTATCAAAAAATATCCCCAACCCAAGAATTGGGCTGCTTTTACACTGATAGGAGTAACAAAGTAGTGTCTACTGATTGCTTAATCTTCTAGCACCTCAAAATACTGACTTTCCAACAAAAAAGTACCTCTAGCAAAGCGAATTCCCCAATAACCTCCAGGACGAGTGTCTATCACTGTACCTTCTTCGCCTAATTTAATAACATTAGGAGGACGTAACATAGGCATTGGTTCAGCTGTTTTCACATATTGAGGTAGTACTATTATCTTAACTTTGTCACCCACTTGACATTTTCGATTACTCATTATCTTTTAAGGAAGAGAAAGTGACATACTCCCGACGCTGAAGTGTCCCTGCAGCGTGACGGGGCATATAAACCGATGAGGTTTCCTCATCAGACAGCCCCTCGGCTTCTTACCAACTCCAGCGATCGCTTCGGATACACGGTAAGCTTTATTGACGACACGGGATGCCCCACCGCGCCGGACTTTGAATTGAATTTTGATTTAGTTAGCAGGCGGCGTTAGCACTTAAATTGATATAACCTGCTATATAGGTATTAGCATGCACCTGACCTTTCGATCAACTATTTGAAAAACTCCATTCCTCGGCTTGTCCCGCTATCATGAGGTGCTGTGTGGGTTACCTGCGTCTGCACTTTAAAAGCGACGGGATAGCGCTTCCTTTCCGAAAGCGCAGGGCTTCTCGCAGGCTAGCTAAATACATAAAAGCTCTTTCACTTTTTGTGATGCCAAACTTAACACTCAAAAGTTACTTATTAACTGCACTTTTACTTATCACCTGTTGGTGCTATAGTCCATCGCCAGCATTAGCATTACTCAGAAAACACCACGAAAGTCCAGGAGTTTTGCGATACCATGTACACCACTCAATTCAAGATCAAAATGGTAGTGCTTGGCAAGTGGTGTTGTTTCCCAAAGCTCAAGAGGAACCAGTAACTACCTATAATCTAAGACTAGTGGCGTTTCCTGGAGCTGCAAAATTTCGTCACCCCCAACCCCTAGAAATAACTCTGACTACGGGTGAAATTCTCATTGCTCGAGATGTATTTACACAAGAAGCACCTGCTCCTAATGTCGGTCAGTTTAATTTTATGCCTATCCTACCCTACTTGCCCCAAAAACAACCCTTGCAGCTTCATATTGCTCTGCAAAATAATCAGAATCTTACCCTTGATATTCCCTATTCAATACAACTAGAATGGCAATTTTTAAGCAACATCTAAATTTTGATTGTAGGGCAAAGTTACAGTAAAGCTACTACCGATGCCTAGCTCACTGTAAAAATCAATTTTACCTCCGTGGATATCGAGACATTGTTTCACAATTGCCAGTCCCAAACCACTACCTTTAATATTACCTACATTACTACCTCGGTTAAAGGAATCGAATATGGAATCTTGATCTTCAAGACTAATACCAATACCTTCGTCACTCACCTGCAGTTTTAATTGATTGAGCTCACCTACTAATTTTATTTTAACCAAACCACCTGGAGGGGAATACTTAATAGCATTAGAAATTAAGTTATAAACTATTTGCCTAAAAATTTTGGCATCTAGTACTGATTTGTCGTAATTTCCTTCACTATTAAATTTTAAATCACATTTACTATCAAAACTGACTCGCAACTCTTCAATTAATTCCCGAATAAAATTAACTGGATTAAGATATTTTGGTTGGAATTCCAACTTATCCAATTCAGCTTGATTTACAAACAAAACATCATCAATTAACTCAGTCATATGCAGCACCGTGTTGCGAATTCTCTCGAAGTGCTTTTGTTGTTTCTCTTCATCCCAGCGATGGCGATAAGCTTCTAGGAGTTCTGCACTAGATAGAATTGTCATTAATGGTGTGCGATATTCATGGGAAACATTAGTAATAATTCTCGATTTAAGTTGGCTGAGTTCTTTCTCTTGAGCCAATTTTTGGCGCAATTGCCGTTCAAATTTTCGCAGTTGTTGATTAGCTTCTTCTAGTTCAATAGTACGTTCTTGTACTCTTTTTTCTAAGTAAAGATTTTGATTCTCTAGCTGCTTAGTCAAAGCACTTAATTTCAAATGTACTCGCACACGAGCAATCATTTCTGCATTATTAAAAGGTTTAGTTATATAGTCCACTGCACCTAAAGAAAGACCCTGAACTTTATCAATAGTTTCAGTTAAAGCAGTCATAAAAATTACAGGAATTTCTTTAGTTTTAGGATCCGCTTTCAGGAAACGACAGGCAGCAAAACCATCAATTCCTCCTGGCATCATAACATCAAGCAAAATTAGATCAGGAGGGGAGTACATAGCTTGGTCAATAGCACTTTCACCATCATTGGCGATCAAAACTTCCCAACCAATATCACCCAAAACTTCCGATAGGACTCTCAAATTGGTAGGATTGTCATCCACGATGAGAATTGTGGCTCGCTCGAGATGATTAAGACTCATGAACTACTATCCTGAAATGATTTAATAAACTCCCTAATTTTCTTCACTTGAAAGCTATCTGTTAGTTGTCTGAGTTCCATGGCAAAAGGAATCAATTTTGGATCTGATTGCTCTAGCTGTGTTGCTATTTTTTCAATTCCTTGAATATTACCTCTCATAGCTAGATCGAATAGCTTTTCTAGCTTTTGTGATGAGGGAGGAATTAGGGATGAAGCATCTATAGAAGACGAGTGAGAACTAGTTAAAGTATTCCCTGAGATAGGGGCAAACTTGACATGGGAGTGATAATTTTTTCCTAATAAACTCTTCTGGTGTTGCTGTTTCCTGGTTTTGGTCTGCGTTACTTGTTCATAAAACCACTCCAGTGCCAAATATTTTTGTAGCAAACTAAGCAATTCGTCAATGTGAACAGGTTTAGCTAAAAAGGCATCACCTCCAACAGCGAGACTACGCTTTTTATCAGCACCAAAAACACTAGCGGAGGAAACAATAATTGTCACATCTGCGATTTGAGGTAAGTTGCGAATCTTACTAATCATGGTAAAACCATCCATGATGGGCATGATTAGGTCAGTAAGAATTAAGTCTGGCTTGCTCACTATTGTTTGCTGTAGTCCTTCTTCTCCATTACAAGCCTCCAGACATATAAACCCTAAAGAATTAAGGAAATTTACAATCCAAGAACGATTTTCTTTATGGTCATCAACTATCAGTATTTTCGGTTTAATTCCTTTGACACCAATAATTTTGTGGCGAGGTAGCTGGGGTTGTTGTTCACTCCATTCTGGCGCAGAGGTGAGACTTAAATCAAACCAAAAACTGCTACCTTTGTTCAGGGTACTAGTCACTTGAATCTGGCTATCCATCAGGGCAACAATTTTATGACTGATTGCCAAGCCTAAACCTGTTCCTTCTAACTGTGTCGCTGAATTGCTGGCTTGTTCAAAGGGGAGGAAAATTTTGGCTAGTTGTTCTGAGTTAATGCCCACTCCCGTATCCTGCACTTGGAAGCGAATTAAGTAACTGTCTGTGGAGTCATGACTATCGATGACAGAAACCCTGAAGGTTACTTGCCCTTGGTCAGTAAATTTAATTGCATTACCAAGTAAATTAAGTAGTACTTGTCTCAGCCTTTTGCCATCGCTATGAATACCTGGTGGTAGCATAGGATCTGGCTGGTAAGAAAAAGAAATGCCTTTTTGCTGCGCCCTCACCTGACACATTTCTACCACTCCCAACAGAAAAGAGGCAAAGTGAAAATCGTAGGGCTGTAGTTCTAGTTTGCGGGCTTCTATTTTGGAGAGGTCTAGAATATCATTGATCAGCGTCAGTAGATGGGAACCACATTGGTGAATAATTTTTACGCCATCTAGTTCCCAGTTAGAGAGCTTAGCAGAGTGTTGCAAAATTTGAGTGTAGCCTAGAATGCCATTGAGGGGAGTGCGTAATTCATGGCTCATATTGGCAATAAATTCACTTTTGGCTTGGTTAGCCACATCCGCCGCTACTTTTGCTGCTTCTAGTTGCTGAGTTCGTTCTTTGACTTTAATTTCTAGGGTACGAGAATAGTCCTGAAGTTGTTGATTGGCTTGGCTTAGCTGCCATTGTTTATGGGCATTGGTCATGAAAATAGTTGCCAAAATCAAAGCCGTCAGCGGTGCAACTACAGGTATCCATAAACCGAAAATAAAAGCAACATAACTAACACCAATAACACCTGCGATTGCCAGTAATAGCTTGGTAATGGTAATTAATTGAGTGTGGTAGCGTTGTTTGTGGTTGGAGTTTTGCAGAGGAGGACAGCTCAAAATTGCCCCAATCAAGGACCACCAGATTAACCACACAGTTGCACGTCGCCAAGACCAAATTCTCAATAAAGGTCTTCCATCGAGGGCTGCACTTAAAATTTGGCTAGTAATGTGGGCATGGAGAATAACAGGGGCGGTGGGCTGAGGACTCTTGCTGAGTTGACTGCTGTAGGGAGTTTGGAGAAATTCGTTGAGACTATCAGCGCTGCTACCAATGAGGACAATGCGATCGCTAATTTGTTCGGGTTCAATTTTTCCTGCTAGGACATCAGTGAGGGAAATGGTTGTAAAACTTTCTTTTGTACCACGATAATTTAATAAAATTTGGTAGCCCCCAGAATCAACTCCCAAATAAGCAAATTCCTTACCTGTGAGTGGTACAAACACGGCTTTTCCTAGGCGATAGTAGCGTTTGTTTTGATTGATTACCTCTAATTTAATTTGTTCTGTTTCCAGATAGCGGAGGCTTAAACTAGTACCCAAACTGGGAACTAAGTTGCCATTCTCATCTGCAGCTACAATTAGGTTACGTCGAACCTTGCTATCGTCATCAGTAACAATATCGGCTAAGGCTACCTGTTCTAAATTCAAGGCTGGTGGTGGATTAATCCTACTGCCAATCGAGCGTTTCACTCCAATCAAATTGGGAGTAGTTTCCATTACTTTAACTAAATCTTGATGGCCTGGCTCTACGGGTAAATCGCGATAGAGGGCTAAACCAATAACTCTTGGTTGTAAACTCTTGATCTTCTCAATTGATTGAGCCAGAATGCGATCTGGAATTGGCCAACTACCCACAGTTTCAAGATCTGACTCATCAATGGTAACAATGACAATACGTTGATCTACACTCAGAGAAGGACGCAAGCGAAAAAAACGGTCAAGGGTAGACCACTCAAAGAACTGGAATAATCCTGCCATATTACCGATGCTGACTAAAGTAGCAACGATGGGAGTAATGGTTAGGACTAGATACCAGTTTTGTAGTATTTTTTTGAACTCACGCCCCATGAAGATTTTTTTTAAATGGTTATTAGTTGTTGATAACAGCTAAAAGGAAAAAGCAAAAGGCAGAAGTTTAGTATGAAAGCAAAAATTTAACCAATTTCGAGAAATAAGTGCCAATAGAACTTATTACTTACGCCTGATGTGAATTAAAGAAGAGTCTCATAGCTATAGGCTTTCAAGCTTGGTTCACAATTGGGTTTTCCAGACTATGGACCTAATAACAGTAGTTTTGGCGATCTCCGAAGGAGGCGCCGTAGGCGATCAATTCACATTAGACGTTACTTATTACTTATTACTTATTACTTATTACTTCTCACTTAACCCCCTCGCCTCCCCTTCCAGTAAGGGTTGATGAGCTAATTGTTCAAGTCCCACCGAGACTAGTAATTCTTGCCAGTGGGTACTCACGATTGGATTGGTAGGTGCAGCTTGTCGCAAGTCTGCCAAACTGGAAACGGTGTCATACCAAATACCAGCTGCTGCCAATTGGGATATTCTCTCTAGGGAGGTTACAGTGGATTCTAGTGTCGGGTTAATGCGACGCACCCACCCTGTAATATCGGGACTATCTGGTTCTAGGAAGCCATTGCACAGGATTACCAGTGACCATTTATAGTTTTTACCTACTTCTAGTGCTGGGGCTGTGTTTGGTAGCTTGAGTTTGAAAATCCCAGCTTCAGGAGGTAGGGAAACTAGAGTTTGATAGTGGTGATTATTTTGCTCATCCTGGAGGCTAAAAAAGGCTTGTTGGGTGTTGTGCTCCGGGGGTAAATTAACTAGTATTGTGGGACGTTTTGCTTGAGTTAAACCTAAATGGTTGGCTGGGAGTAGGGGAATGGGCAATTGTTGCAGACAGGTATGATTGCGTGAAGCACCTCCGGTGGCTTCTTTGGGCGCATCATCTCCGGGCGGTTCAAAAAAAACGGCGGCTGCGGGTAAAGAGAAACTAAAAAGCAAATAAATTAAACTCAAGCCCTGGATTACAGGATAAACTCTCATGGTTAAATTCAGGAATTCGACGGTAAAAAAATGGCAATTTTGCACTTATAGCCAATTGCCAACTAATACAAAAGGAGACCAGAAAACTGGGTGTGGATAATCCCCCTGCAACAAAGCGAGTTGGGCACTACGCAATGCTTGTGATTTATTAACTCCTGGTTTAGCAAGTTGCTGGTAGAATACTGTCATTAGTTCAGCAGTAGATTTATCTTTTACAGACCACAAAGTGGCTAGTGTACTGCGTGCTCCAGAACGTAATGCAACTCCTGCTAGTCCTAATATAGCTCGACTGTCACCTTGAGCAGTTTGGCAAGCACTGAGAACCAGCAATTCAATGGGTTGACTACTTTGCCCTCGATTACTCAGTATTTGGTCTAAGTCTTTAACTTTGATTGGTTGGTTCCAAGTCAAAATAAAAGTTTGGTCAGCATGAGAGCTAAACTGAGCGTGGGTAGCTAAATGAACTACCGGAAAAGGGACAGAGTCGATAATTTTCTGGAGACTTTGGCTGGTAAATTCCTGGTTTAAAAGGGTTTTGGTAGGTATTTCCTGGGAAATTTGCTGCAGTTCCGATTCCACTTCTGGTAGAGCATTAAATCCTTCTCTGGACTGGCTTAAGCCAGCAGTAATGGCTTTAATGGATGATGATTTTAGTGCTTGGGGATTAAGCAGTTGCAAGCCTTGGGAGAGGGCAAGACTGTATTTTTCTACTAGATATTGTTTGCCATCATGGAGGGCTGACATGGGAAGATTACTGAGATAACTATCGAGAACAAAGACTAGGGTTTGGATATTAAGGCGTTCTAATTCTTCCTGTGCAGGTCGAATTAGCCAATCGTAGCCCTGTTGGTAGAGGCGTAGACGTTCCTGGTTATTAAAGGCGGGATGGAGGGCTTGACGCATTTTTTTGAAGGTTGCCTCCAAATCTTTTTGCGGCATGATGGTGGCGTAATGCTGTGTTTTGCCTCCGGGAAGAGATAACATTACCTCCAGGCGATCTGGTAGGGTAACGGTGTAGATAACGGCTGCTTTTTGGTCGATTTCCTCTAGTTTTGTAGGCTTGGTGTCTAGACAAGCTTCGCGGAAAAAGTTGTCTAGTTCCGCCAATTGGAGGGCTTCGATTACTTTGCGCGCTTGGGTTAGATTTTTTGATTTATTTGAGCCCAGAAGTAGTGCTGCATACTGGCGATAAATTGGTTCTCTAACCTGGTTAAAGGAAAACTGGATATCCCTATGGGTGGCGACAAGATCGCTGCGTAGAGACTCTAAATTATTAAAGGCAAATTGGTAGGCTGCAATGGCACCGGGAATATCTTCTGTAGCCTGCATAATTTTACCTTGTTGCCAAGCGGCACGGGCAGCAGTATCGGGAAGGTTGTGGCCTTGGGCTAGTTGCAGGGCAATTTCTGTGAGGCGTAGGGCTTGCTGAAACTGTTTACTTTGACAATAGAGATCGCCTAATTCAATTAAGACTAAGGCTTGTCCTTTAGGATCGCCCAATTTTTGCGCTTGTAGCCTAGCATAGGCGAGGATTTGGGCGGCTGTGGTTCGGTAGCCTGGTTCTCCGAGTGAGGCTAATTTTTGCAGGCTGTGAGCAAAATTAATGGCGGCGTAGAGGGAGTTACGAGAGGGTGGTAATTGAGTCAGTTGTTGCTCTAAATTACTCACTACTATGGAATCTGGGGGTGGATTACCTAACTCTATCTCCAAGCTAAGTTGGTTGAGTTGAGCCTCTAGATGAATTTGGACGTTGTTTCCAGTTTGGGCAGCCTGTTGATAATAGTTTCTCGCTTGGGTGAAATTTTGTGAGTCTCTAGCACTATTGCCTAAACTAAAGAGAATTGCAGCAACTTCGTTGTCTTCATTGAGTTGCTGTGCAATGGCTAGACTTGCTTCTAATACCTGACGCGATCTTTCCCAATCTCCACTCACTTGCCAGACTACACCCAAACTTCGCCCCACTTTAGCTTTTACTAAGGAAGGGGGTTGCTGATGGAGTTGCTCTTGCAACTGAATCAATAATTTCTGGGCGCTACCATAAAAACCAAGGATTTGTAAGGCTTGGGCTTGGTTGAGTTGACTACCAATTACACCCAATTGATCGCCCATAGTTTGGTAAGCATTTTCAGCGCGTTTCCAGGTTTCGAGGGCGCTTTGGGCTTGTCCCTGGTGCAATTGTTGGTGTCCCTTTTCAATTAGGGAAGCAGGAGTAATAGCTTCGCTGGTTGTAGGAGGGTTGGAGAGTGCAGGGACTGCTATGGTAACCAAAAGAGTGGCAATTAGTCCACAGCAGAAATGGATGGCGATTCTTTTAAGTCTTCTGTGTCTCATGTTGCCAAACCTCGACAGTCGGTGTTAGGTTGCCATGGTGCTTGGGAATGGAAATTAGGAGGCTCAAGCACCAATTCAATTTGTCCACGGGAATTACGAATCCATCCTTGGGCTTCGAGGTGGGAAGGCGGTAGTTTTTCTGTTGCTGCAGTAGGAGTAATTGGGGTACGCTGATCTCGCCACAGTGTTTGTCCTCTCAGGGTTTGGGTGGGATTGGCGGGTAAGCCACCTTTGCCTTTAAAAACCAAGCGATTCTGATCACGGGTGGCGCAACCAGTGCTAATTTGGATGTTGGTATTGCGTACTTCGCTGGGTAATTCAATCAGTCCTACACTATTAGCTAATTCTGGATTGTTAATTTGCACTGCACCATCAACACCAAATTGGGAACTAGCACTAACTTGGCTATCACCAGAGACAAACAAACCTTGGGTACTAATTTGAATATTACCGCCATTACCAGTAAAGGCGTTGGTAGTAATGCTACTGGCTTCGAGTAAAGTGACAATATCAGCTTGGAGGTTTACATTCCCACCATCGCCACCCCCAGTAGCCTCTGTTCCCGCCCTAGTGGAGATTGAACTACCATTACGCAGTTGCAAAGAGTTGCTAATTTTTAAGTTGAGATTTCCCCCTTGACCCAAGAGACTTGTGGCGGTGATGCTACCTTGGTCTAGGTTGAGAAAATCTGAATCCAGAATTATATTACCTGCATTGCCCGAACCTAGGGAACTGACGGAGGCTTGGGCAAAATCATTAATCGTGAGTTGGGGAGTTGCAATTTTGATGTTGCCACCACTGCCAGTAGTATTATTTTGGGAACCAGCTTGTAAGCCACTGGGAAAGATACTATTCTCGGATTGTCCTGTGAGTATAATCGCACGAGAGGCAGAAATATCAATGTTTCCTGCATCTCCAGAGGCAAAGGTAGTAGCTAAAATTTGTCCTCCTCCTTCGGCAATGAATTGACCTGTATTGAGATTTAAATCTCCAGCAACTCCATTACTAAAGGTGGAGGTAACCACAGCGGAAGTATCGAGGTTAAAAACCTCAGAGGCGTTAATTAAGATATCTCCCGCTGCCCCATCACTGAAAGTAGAAGTGGCGATAAATCCGGTGTCAGTGATGTTCAAATACTTGGTATTGATTTCAATTGTGCCAGCAGCACCTGTACCAGTAGTAACAGCAAATATACCTTGATCGAAATCAGAAAAACTAAGTTGACCTGCAAGGGCAAATTGAAAAATATTGGAGACTACATTTGGCTGTGCACTGCCATTAATCTCTACAATTTCACTAGCTTGGATAACAATATTACCTCCAGTGCCTGAACCTAGCACTGAAGCGTTAATTAAACCTTCGTCTAACTTTAAAACCTGACTATTAAGTTCAATATTACCTCCAACTCCAGAGGTATTGGTTGCCATAATGGCACCTTTGTCACTGACAATTATGCTATCGGCGTTGATTTGCAGTGTACCAGGATTACCTGAACCACTATTACTCACATTAACTTGAGCGCCTTCTGTGACGAGTAAATTGGGAGTATTAACAACCACATCTCCAGAATCGCCTGCGGGTATCGCTGGTAGTCCAAGAAGTAATTGATTTTCTGGTGAGACGGTATTGGTACTAGATATAATTCTGCTACTCACAACGGATTCAGGAGCAACTCCCTTCACCTCTACCATCTGTGTGGCGTTAACTGTAACACTACCAGCCGCACCATCAGCAAAGCTAGAAGAAGAAATTCTGCCGCCAGATTCTATGATCACTCTGGAAGTACCAACGGTTAAATTACCTGCCTTGCCAACACCGAAAGTGGAAGCAGCTAAGGCACTTGGTTGAGTGGTAGCAGGAACAATACCAATGAGTTCAATCTCTTCGGTTGCAATCACACTCACATCGCCGCCGTTTCCCTCACTAAAAGTAATGGAGGAAACATTGCCACCACCTTTCGCCGTAAGTGTTTCTGTCTCTAGAACAATACTTCCAGCATTGCCAGTGCCAAAGGAGAAAGAATCAATGCCACTGATAAAGCTAGCACTGACAGGAGAAACTCCTCCAATCTCAAGAGACTCATCCACATTAACAATGACATCACCACCAGCGCCACCACTAAAACTACGAGTTAAAAAACCCGAACCGCCTTCAATGATTAAGTTTTCAGCTGTTGCAATAATGTCACCCCCATCTTCTAAACCTAAGGTTTCGTTAACCACAAGGCTGGGAATTGAAGCAGTGTTTAATGAGCCATCATCCACTTCTAGCTCCATAGATTCAGTGGCATGGAGAATAATATCGCCGCCACTTTGAGTGCCTTGACTTTGTAGCAAAATGAGGGAACCATCGTTAAGGCGTAAATTCTTACCTTGCACTTGTATTGAGCCACCAGTTGCGATGCTGGGAGTCAGCAAACTAGCATCTACTAGCGCCCGTTGCGATAGGCTAATATCCTCGAATGCTGTGGCTGCTGAGTAATCTAAAGTCCAGCCCGAGACAGTGGGGTTAATCTCGACAAAACCTGAACTAACACTACCTAACTCAATTCTCCCTCCTGGGGCACTGATTAAGCCTCCTTCTAGACTTAATTTACCACCGACGAGGGAAAGGGTATTTCCTGGTTCTAGCTGCAATCCTGGAGCATTTATACCCCGAATAAAAGGAGTAGATTTACTGCTGGTGGTGAGGTTATGACCTGCTCCCAAAACAGTAACATCCCCCGGTGCCTCACCAATCTGCAAACCAAGGGGAATATTCACTGTGAGTAATGGTGGTGCTTCTGGATTACTGGCACTGAAGGCAAAACCGTTGCTGAAAACAAGGCTATCGGCAGTGCTAGCAAGGAAGGAACCAGCAACGTCTAATTGGGCATTGGCTCCAAAAATAACACCCTGGGGATTGAGCAAAAAAAGATTGGCATTGCCTGTAACTCCCAAGGTACCGAGGATTAAAGAAGGATTTTCTCCTGTAACGCGGGTCAAGATATTAGTTACGCCTTCAGGATTAGCAAAATAAGCTCCAGCACCTGTATCAACGCTAAATTCCCTAAAGCTGTGGAAGAGATTATCATCACGTAAAGCTCCCCCTTCAATTAGGTCGGCAAGGCTACCCTGAATCTCTACACTAGAGCGAACAATGGAGTTTTCCTCTCCCAGAGTAGTATCGGGAATGATTTGTGCTTGGAGAGGCTCACAAGAGTTGCTCAGACCTCCTGTAATCACAGCAAATATTACTAATTTCCACCTGTACGACTGATCTAAATTGATTTCCATTTAAAGTTTCTAGCCTATGCCGCTTCCTGGATTGTTGCTGTTCCTGGTTAAATCTGTGGGCGCGAGGTCGGAAGGTGGTCTGCTATAGGTTAAGGTGTGAACCTTTAATGGTAAATACAATACGAGGTGCTGTTTCGCCCACCTGAATATCATAGAAGAACAATCAAGGATTCCTGGGCAGATCGGGTCTCATAAATAACATATTTTTAGCTCCTTTAAAATTAAACATTTTATTTTTTTATAGAAAAGACTTTATTTCTTAATTTTTATTAAGAAACTTCAACCGCTAAGAGTACGGTTTTACGTGATTACCGAGATTTGGTATGTTTTAAATAGATACTAATATTGCCCTTTTTATAAGTATTTTTTCTGAAGTAATCAGTATAGCAGCTTCAAACACCCATCAATTGGTGAGTTATGAGACAAGAGCTGCTGCCTGTGCAGTGGTAAGTAAAGCTCGCCAAACACCAATTTTTCAGATAGGCATATTTGCTTATCTTGACTTTATTGAGAGCTTATGTAACAGAATAAAAAATCTGGCAAAAATAAATTATTAACCATTAGCGAGTAGCTAAGAGTGAAGCGTCAACTATTTCTCCTTCTATCGGGCATTGCCTTATTTCTTTCTCTATTCGCAGGTGGTGTCGTGTTGCACTATTTTGCCCAAAATTCTTACAAGAGAGGGAATCTGAGCCAATCTAGCTTTAGGCAAGATAATTTACAGCCACAAGAGCTAGAGTCTCATTGGATTGTCAGTGCAACCCAAGGATTAGCACTAGTAAATCAGCAAGCAACCCTACTCGATGCACGTCACTGTCGGGTTTTTCCCTGTCGTCAGTTACCTGGTGCTGTGAGTGTGAGTTGGCAGGAATTTTCCCAATCAGAGCCTGGGGATCGAGGTAAATTATTGGAAGATGATGCACTATTGACAGCTAAGCTGCAGGCATTAGGCATTGACCAGGAAAGAGCAGTGGTAGTAGTAGGCGATCCCAAAAAAGGTTGGGGAGAAGAGGGGCGCATCGTCTGGATGCTACGGACATTGGGACATTCACAGGTGTTTTTAGTTGATGGTGGTTATAAGGCGCTATTAGCAGCAGGCTTAGAGAAAAAAGAATTTCAGGAGGCTAGTAGAGGTAATTTTGTCGTGCAGCGTCGCCAAGATTGGCAACTCTCGCGCGAGGATTTACAAGATCGCCTGGGTCAAGACAATGTGGTGATTATTGACTCTCGCTCAGAGCCAGAATATAAAGGAAAAACACCCTATGGAGAAGTTCGTGGTGGTCATGTTCCAGGTGCGATTCATCTCCACTATAAAGATTTGCTGGCTGCTGATGGTAGGTTGCTATCTCGTGAGGAAATTTTGCGCCAGTTACAAGAAAAAGGTATTACACCAGAGGTAGAAATTATTAGCTATTGTACCGGAGGAGTTCGTTCTGGATGGCTAACGGCTGTTTTGGTAGATTTGGGTTTTAATGCCAAAAATTATGCTGGTTCAATGTGGGAATGGTCTGCATCTCCAGAGTCAGAATATCCTTTAAAACAACTGATAAATACAAATAACCAATAACTAATAACTAATAACCAATAACAATATTAAAAAAAATAAATTGAATTACTCTTATGGGTTACTCCAATATTTATTAGTCAGACAAATAATTAAACAATATTAAAATTTTCCAAAAGCACCTCTAGCAGTCAAGTTTCAGCCTAAAAATAACCCTTAACCTTAGTTTCCTTAATTTTTTATAAAGATAAGAAAAAAAATACAATTAAGTCTTTTATATTGGTGAAGTAAAAAAGCAATCGGAGGAAAATAATGGCTGATAGAGAAGTAAATTTAGTTGGTGGATTTGGACATTCTAGTAACGACAAAAGCCCTAATGTTATTACCAACATAGGAGCAAAAGGAACTAGTTTTTCTGGAACTTTTACCGGAAGATCAGCTTATTACGCTTTTGATTTTGTAGCTTCTGTTTATACAGATAAGGATGATGCACTCTACATCATTTACCAAGGAGGCGATACCAGCATCGAAATCATTCGCGAAACCAGTCAGTCTTTCAAGTTTCAACTCAATAATTCCTATGCTGTAGGAACAATTTCCTACGATTCTTCATCAGGTGACCTTACTATTTTAGGCGCAAGTGGCGTTTGGTTCCAAGGCACTATATCAGGTATGTATGTGCAAGGAGGATAATTCCTGATCCTGATAATTAGGGTAACAAGTTTGTTACCCTAAAAAACGTAAATTTTCATGGCTTATCAAATATTCAATACCAGTCAACCTCGAGAAAATTTTTAGTTTTGAATATCTGGCAAAGATCTTGAGTAGAGGATAGTCAGATATTTACTGCTGATCGCAAATTTGGTTCTTTAGATTTGCCTCGAGAAAATTTTAGCAGTGGGATTTCAGCTCACCAACCAGCGATTAAACTAGAGCTATAAAACGCTACATTATACCTCTAGTTTGCTTGAAAAGTGTTAAATCATTTCTGCCCATAACTAGACAGATATTACTTTTTATCTAGTTTTTCTCTTGCAACAATTTCAATAACTTCACTTAAGCTCTTAGCACTTAACTCTACTTGTTTTTACTCTAACCACTCAAGAGGTGTTGGTGCCAAATTAATTGTGAATCTGCTCTTGCAAATTAGCAGATGCTTAGGTTTTCAAGTGTCGCACTCTTGAGAAAATTAACCGAATAACAAAGGTGTCAGAGAGTGCTAAAAAAAGTCTCAAGTATTGTCCAAAGTACCCGAAGTTGCGTAAGATTTGCAACGGATAGGATACTGACTCTGGAGTAGTTAACGCAAAAGAGCAGGACAACGGATGAGATACTGACTTTGGATTAATTAACAGAAAATAGTCAGACAACGAATAATATAGCTGATAAGCTATTGAATTTTGATGAACACACACTAAATCAATGACTGATAAGTTATTAATTATTGAAATAATTTGTATTACGGCTATACTACTTGATAAGGGGTGGACTTGTAACTAACAATCCACAATCAACTATTCATCAAAACTCATCCGTTGATACAATCCACAATTAACTGTCAAAAATTAACAAAATGGGAGAAATTAAGGCAATACGAGGTGCTAAGACAGCGGATAAGTTACTGACTTTTAACTAACAATCAACCAACAACAACATGAACACCATTAAGGCAATACGAGGCACTAAGACAACGGATAAGTTACTGACTTTTAACTAACAATCAACCAACAACAACAACATGAACACTATTAAGGCAATACGAGATACTAATACAGCGGATAAGTTACTGACTTTTAACTAACAATCAACCAACAACAACAACATGAACACTATTAAGGCAATACGAGGTACTAGAGATATTCTGCCAGAGGAGGTTAGCTACTGGCAGCAAGTGGAAGCGAGAGCAAGGGAAATTTTTGGTCGTGCGCTATATCAGGAGATTCGTCCACCCATTTTTGAGCAAACGGAGTTGTTTAAACGAGGTATTGGGGAAGCAACTGATGTGGTGGGTAAGGAGATGTATAGTTTTAGGGATAGAGGCGATCGCTCTTTGACCCTAAGACCAGAAATTACTGCTGGAGTGGTACGTGCTTTTATTGAGAATAATTTATCTGCCCAAGGTGGAGTACAGCGTTTGTGGTATACTGGGGCAGCCTTTCGCTACGAACGTCCCCAAGCAGGTCGTCAAAGGCAGTTTCATCAGCTAGGTATGGAGTTACTCGGTAGTGATGCACCGCGCGCGGATGTGGAAGTGATTGCTCTAGCTAGCGATTTGTTGCAGAGTTTGGGTTTAAAAAATCTGACCCTCAATTTAAATTCTGTGGGTAGAGGGGAAGACAGACAACGCTATCGAGAAGCTTTGATTGAGTATTTACAACCCTACAAAGATGAATTGGATGCTGATTCCCAAGATCGCTTGATACGTAACCCATTGCGCATTCTCGATAGTAAAGACAAGCGTACTCAAGAAATTGCCCAGGATGCTCCTAGTATCTTAGATTATCTGAGCCCCGAATCCCAAGGTCATTTGCAGCAGGTGCAGCAGTTATTGAGTGATTTGGATATAAAATATGAGCTTAATCCCAGGTTAGTGCGCGGTTTAGATTACTACACTCACACTGCTTTTGAAATTCAATCCACAGATTTAGGCGCACAGGCAACAGTTTGTGGCGGTGGTCGCTATGATGGTTTAGTGGAGCAATTAGGTGGTACACAGACACCCGCAGTAGGTTGGGCAATTGGTTTGGAACGTCTGGTAATCTTATTGCAACAACTTCAGGAATTTGCCCCTAGTGTAACGGATTTTTATTTAGTTTCCCGGGGAGAGAAGGCGGAAGCACAGGCGTTAATTTTGGCACAAAAACTGCGTCGTGCTGGCTTTGTGGTAGAGTTAGACCTCAGTGGTAGTGGCTTTGCTAAGCAGTTTAAACGAGCAGATCGCAGTAGGGCTGTTGCTTGTTTGGTGTTGGGGGATGCAGAGGCTGAAAGTCAGGTGGTGAAGCTTAAATGGATGGCGACTAAGGAGCAATCTGAGATTCCGCAATCAGAATTATTAACCATGACTAGTGAACTTCGCGGTAAGATAGATGCTTTAATTCAAAGTTAATAGTTATTGATGGCACATTATCTGTCATTATTTAGTGTGAGAATGCTGTCTATCGTGAGTGGTGATTGACTACTGACTTTGACCAATGATCCAGTAACAAGAAAAGATGGGCTATTGGGAATTCCTACTGCAAAAGAAAGGCGAAAGATCTTGGTTACCGCTCAAAAAGCAGCAACTAGAAGTTGAGGCTGGATACTACCGAATGGTAGCACACACGTCGCGTGCGAAAACGGATGTGGAGGTACGCCTCAGCTATCTAGATTCTAGGGAATTCCCGGCGAAGCGTCGCTCCCAAAAACGGCTGCGTTCCACAAATTCGGAAGGTTTAATGGTTATTATGCCATTTACCCTCCTTAAACCTGGTTTATGGGAAGTTCGCTGCTGCGGAGATATTCTCTCGGATTTTATCGGCGAATCTTGGCAAGAAATGGTGCAGTTGCAAGTTTTACCAGGTAGTGCAGCTACGGAACAAAAAGCAACAAGCGATGCGAAGTTAATTCCAACGCGCCAACAAAATCATCCCCGAAAACAAAAGCAACTTAATAATAGCAATGCGATTGCTGCTCAACTACGCCAGAAGAAGCGTTTGGCGAGAAAGAAGAGGTTATCGCAGTTTATTTTGGGTAGCGATAGCGCTACAGAAATTAGTTCTGTGTTTTTGGAAGAGACAAGACAAGAGGATTTAATTTTAGGTGCGGATTCGCCTGGAGAATTAGTTACTAAAGCTATAGAAACGGAAGTAGAGGAAGATTTTGCAACTGCTGAATCGCCAGATGTAATTTCAGATGCAGAGACAACAACAGAAAGTATTAGCAGTGAAGAGAATGAAGTAAATCCTGTTGTTGAAATAGTTGACCAATCGCCAGATGTAATTGCAGATGCAGAGACAACAACAGAAAATATTAGCAGTGAAGAGAATTTAGTAAATCCTGTTGTTGAAATAATTGAGCAATCGCCAGATGTAATTGCAGATGCTGATGCGTCAACAGAAAATATTAGCAGTGAAGAGAATGAAGTAAATCCTGTTGTTGAAATAATTGAGCAATCGCCAGATGTAATCGCAGATGCTGATACGTCAACAGAAAATATTAGCAGTGATGAAGATGTAATAGATCCTGTTGTTGAAATAATTGAGCAATCGCCAGATGTAATTTTAGATGCTGATGCGTCAACAGAAAATATTAGTAGCGAAGAGTATGTAATAGATCCTGTTGTTGAAATAATTGAGCAATCGCCAGATGTAATCGCAGATTCTGACGCGTCAACAGAAAATATTAGCAGCGAAGAGAATGAAGTAAATCCTGTTGTTGAAATAATTGAGCAATCGCCAGATGTAATTGCAGATGCTGATGCGTCGACGGAAACACAAGAAGTAGAACAATTAATTATAGGTTGTGATGCGATCGCAGAACCTCCTGATTCTATCCCAACGCCAAAACCAAACGAGTTAATTTTAGGTGCGGATTCGCCTGGGGAGTTAGTTTCTCAAACTGTAGAAACGGAAATAGAAGTAGATGAAACTGAAGCAACTGCTGAATCGCCAGAAGTAATTTCCGATGCTGATACTTCTGAGGAATTAGTTACTCCAACCACTTCCATTACCGAAAATGTCGGCTTTACCTTAGAAAAGGAAACCTTTGTTTGGAATCTAGGACAACCGATTGTTATTTCCGGATGTATTACATCCAATGATAGCGATGAGAGTGTAGGTAATATTGGTTTCAATGGTCAGATACGCTATCAACTGCGCCATCCTCAAACCTCAGATATTGTAGTAGAAAAAAAGCAATCTGTAGCTGCTTCTAATTTACCTGTTAATTTCAGCCACAACCTAGAAATTCCGACAACTTGCAGTGCTACCCTAATTTTAGGAGAAGCGATCCTAGAAACGGAAGACAGCTCGATTACTTTCGCCACCATAGCTTTTAGCATCACTGCGGAGGTAAGTCAGTTACTTGCAACGGTGGATTTGGATAGCTACGAAACCATAATCCCCGAAATCGTATCACCAAAACCATCTGTTCCCTTAAATCTAGACTTACTCGATTTAGCCAATCAACCAAAAACCAGCCATCAATCAGAACCAACATCGAGTGTAGTATTACCTCCAGTTATAAAACGCTCTCCACTACCAAGTAAACCAACATTTACTAAACCACCAGAATTACCACACTTCACTGATAATACTCCTCCAGAGCCAGAAGTAGTAACAGAAGCAGAAGTATCAGAAGAAAATAATTTCGATTTAGATTTAGAAGATGATTTCCTAGAAATTGAAGCAGAAATCATCGAAACTCCAGAAACAGAATATGTAGTCGAAGACGAAACAGAAGCTACACCAACCTCGACTCTAGAAGCAACTACCCAAGAAACAATTGAACCTTGGCAAGGACAAACTAGCGATACAGAAGGGGAAAAAGTTACTGATGAAATAGATGTAGCTTTTCAAAGTTTAAATCTCGAAAGCTATTTTTGGTCACGCTTGGTTAGTTTGGCACACAATCGCGAATTGTCCCAATCTCTGTTGGAAGATAGGAATAGCGAGCAAACAGTAATCCAAGAGCCTAATACCCAAATTCAAGAACCAATAGCAGAAGATAGCGAACCATTACCAGACCTTGCTACTCTCAAATCTACGCCAGATTGGTCAAATCAAGAAATTGTCATCGAAGACGAAGAAATTCCTCTCCTCGAATCGCAAATTCCCCACCTCGATACCTCCGGGTTACCATATCCACCAGGAGTGGAACCCCTAGACTCTTCAAACTTGTCTCAAGAGGAATTACAGAGGGAAGTACCAACACCCATTCTCAAGGTGACAGAAGGGGAATTAACGGCGGGTAAACCTGTAGTGGTAAGGGTCAAATTACCGCCTTGTCCCAATTCAGTTTACGTCAAAATTTGGGTACAAGACCGTCAAACTCGCTATTTGCTCGATGGACCACGTGCCTTAGTAGAATTTACCATGAACCGAGAAGGAGAATTAGAAACATTAACTCAGGTAACAGTACCTCTGGGAAGTTTAGAAATTCGTTTTGAAGCGATTGCGATTGATATTCAAACCCAAAGAGAAAGTCGTAAAGCTAGTGTAGATCGCAAAGTGGTTCCTGCGGATTTACCAGAGTTTTCTTTGGATGAGTTTGATTCTAATTTTTAAATGTAGGGACGTAAAATTTTACGTCCTACCAAGTAATTCGGTATATCAATCAATAATAGAACCTCTCCCCGCCTACGGCACCCCTCTCCTATTAGGAGAGGGGATGGGGGTAAGGTGAAATTCCATGTGGAATAAGCAAAGGGATAATTAAAAGCTTTTTTCAGAGAATTTTTCCGTATTTCCTCAAACTAACGTTGTATTCTCATAAAAAAGGGGAAAATCCCATCGCAATAAGGAGATTATGGCTACGAGATTAATTGAACTGGAAAACGGAATTTTAATTGAAGCGGAAGTTGCAGAAGACGAGGCGCAACCCATTTCTAGCGGCGTTGTCAGGAGTGTCTCCACCACCTTTGAACAGATTAAACCTATCTTACTCAGTGTGAGCAAACCAATTGCTGATGTATGGCAAGAATTGAATCAGGAAATGCAAGTTGAGCAAGCAGAAGTGGAATTGGGTTTCAGTTTTGAAGGTGAAGGTAATTTATATATTACTAAAGCCAAAGCAAATGCTAATCTCAAGGTTAAATTAGTTTTGAAACCCAAGCAAATGACGGAATGAGCGATTTAGAAAATGCTGTTGTTTTGATTTCCAGTGCTGATACAGAGTCTCGCAATTCAAAAAATATTGGCACTGGTTTTGTCATTCATCGCGATAATAAGTCTACTTACGTTTTAACTTGCGCCCATGTGGTGGAGGATGTGGGTGGAAAAGACAAGGTTTTAGCGGCTGGAATTCCTGCTGAAATGGTTGCTTTAGGTGAGAAAGATGGCTTTGATTTGGCTGTTTTAAAAGTTGCAGGATTGCCAGATAAGCCTATATTAAAACTCAGTACTTCAGCGCAAAAGGGAGATATTTTTAATACTTTTGGCTATTATCTTTTTGGGACTAACAAAGTCCGCCGTTTGAGACAAGTTGAGGGTAAGCTGAATGACTCTAGCAAAATTGAATCTAGGGGAGAAAGAGTTCATGCTTGGGATTTAAAGTTAACTAAGGGACAGCTTAAACCAGGCTACAGTGGTGCGCCTGTTTTCTGTGAGTCAACTGGTTATGTGTTGGGAATCGTGACTCATTTGGAGGACAATGGTGCGAGGGGATTGGCGATTTCTATTGAGGCGCTAGCTAAGATTTGGTCTGTTCCATCTGGAATGCTTATTTTACCTTCTTTTTCCTTTGATGTCGTCACTGTAGATAAGCAAGGAAAAGAAAAATCCCGCTATCAAGGACAAGCACAGTTTTTCGCAGAAGAATTAGGCGAAGGCGTAAAACTGGAAATGGTAGCGATTCCTGGAGGAACTTTTCTCATGGGAACAGATGATAAAGAAATTGAAAGGCTGTATCAAAAATATAAAAGAGATTGGTTTAGATTCGAAAAACCCCAGCATCAAGTTAGCGTTACTTCCTTTTTTATGGGTAAATATCCTGTAACTCAAGCGCAATGGAAAAGAGTAACTGCATTACCAAAAAGTGAGCGCGATTTAAAATCAACTCCTTCCCGTTTTAAAGGAGATAATCGACCTGTACAATGTGTTTCCTGGTACGATGCAGTGGAGTTTTGTCAAAGACTCTCCCAAGCCACAAGACAACAGTATCGGTTACCTGGTGAGACTGAATGGGAATACGCTTGTCGCGCGGGTACAACAACACCATTTCATTTTGGTGAGACAGTTACTACTGATTTAGCTAACTATAATGGCAACTATACCTATGCTGATGAACCAAAAGGTATTTATCGAAGAGAAACAACTCCTGTTGATAATTTTAGTGTAGCCAATGCCTTCGGACTATTTGATATGCATGGTAACGTTTGGGAGTGGTGTGCTGATCATTGGAATGAAAATTACAAAGTTGCACCTGGAGATGATCGTGCTTGGTTAGCTGATAATAATAGTCATTATCGTCTGCTGAGCGGTGGTTCTTGGCTAAATAATCCTGTATACTGTCGTTCTGCTATCCGCGCAAAATATAATCCCGACTTCCGCAACAGCCTTATCGGGTTTCGGGTGGTGTGTCTCGCCCCCAGGACTCTTTAATCCTTTGCCATTCTACCCTATGCTCGACACATTTTTTCATGAGAAATTAAAAAATTGCCATCAACCTTAAGGTAGAAGATGATTAAGGCTAAAGTAGAATTATCGCAAGTATGGGTTTCAACTTTCCCCAGAGCTTGCTAATCTTACGTTAAATGGATCGGAGATTGAGCTGCCCTAGTTTTGATGACAACCCAGACTATTGATTCTATCGTTGCCCAAACCCTAGAGCTACTTAGTCACTATGGCTTCGATCTTAGGGGATATAGCGCTATTGACTTACTGGCTCATTGGTTAGAGAATTATCGAGCTGATTGGGTACGTCTGGCGGTAATTGAGGCTCTCTATAGGGGACGTTATAAGGCAGTTTCTATAGAGCAAATCCTTAATTTTTGGACGAGGCGCAGCAAAGCTTCTTATCAATTCAACCATGATTTTGAGCGCTTAATTTGTCGCAATTTACCACGGGATTTGAATTCAAATCTGGAAAATACTCTCGAAGATATTGAGGAAGATATTTACCCTGAATCTATCGCGATTCTAGAAGCGCCTCAAACGGAATCAATTCAACCAGCGATTAACCAATTTACCCCCTTTCCAGAAACTTCTCATTTCTACTCCCGTTTGCAAGCAGTCGCCTATCAGGATGCTGGTGAGAGGAGGATTTTGCGATCTGAGGAAGAGATGGAAAGATATTAGCTGGGGGAGTAGGAGAAGCAGGGGATGCAGGGGGAGCAGGGGATGCAGGGGAAGAAGTAAACTATTGTAGGGGCGTAAAATCTTACTTGACCACATCTACCGAAACTACGCGCTACATTAAACCAAATTAAATATAAAACCTCTCCCCGCCTACGGCACCCCTCTCCTGCGAGGAGAGGGGACGGGGGTGAGGTCTGATGGTAAATTTAGTTATGCCTAGCAACCTAATCTCCAGTAGAAGTGGTTTTTAACTGCAAATAAACCAAAGCTAAAGCGATTACTAGTAACACCATTGCTGCTGCTGCTGCATAGCCGAAATCGAAGCGAGCAAAGGCTTCTTGGTAAATGTAATATACCAGCAAATTGGTGGAGTTCAGAGGACCTCCTCCAGTGATAATATATACTTGCTCGAAACTGCCTAGGGTAAAAATCGCAGTGGTGACGCTGGCAAAAATTACAGTTGGTCGCAATCCAGGTAGGGTAATATGCCAAAATTGTTGCCAATCGTTGGCTCCATCTAATTCTGCTGCTTCGTAAAGTGAGATTGGAATCGCTTGTAAACCCGCTATAAATACTACCAGATTAAAACCAAGTTGTTTCCAAATACTGAGCAAAATTAGCACTGGCATTGCCCATGTGGTACTGTTGAGCCAGGGAATTGGATCTATGCCAACAGCGATGAGCCAGCTATTTACAGGTCCTTGGCTTTGAAATAACCAACGAAAACCCAAGCCCACAGCCACCATAGAAGTAATTGAAGGTAAAAAATAGGCGGTGCGCAGCAATCCTCGGAAAGCAAGGGATTGATTGAGTAAGACTGCTAAACCTAGGGGAATAATGATGGCGGGAATTACTGTGGCGAGGGTAAAGTAGGCTGTATTACCCATAATGTGCCAAAAATCGGGGTCTACTAGCAAACGTAAATAATTGCGTCCACCGACCCACTGTGCGCCTGTTGCCGATAAACTACCAGTGGTGAAGCTAAGTCCAAATAAATAAGCAATGGGAAAAAAGAGAAAAATTCCCAGCAAAATTAGAGCCGGAGTTAAAAAAATCCAAGCAGTAATGGTATCTTGATCTAGCCACGATTTACTATATTGTGTGGACATGGGCAATTTTCCTTGCTCTTTGATCGCTTGCTATCCAGAGTATGCAAATCTCCAGCCAAAATCTAGAGTCTAATCACCAAAGTTTAGTTTCTCCTCTCCTTTCGCCAGCACAACTCCAACTTAAGCAACCAATTAAGCTGGGAATTATGGCTTCCGGTAGTGGTACTAATTTTGCCGCTATTGTTCAAGCGATTCAAGAGGGAAGCTTGAAGGCGGAAATTCCTGTTCTAATTTACAATAATCCCGATGCTAAGGTTGCTGCTAGGGCACAAAAATGGGACATTCCTACAGTTCTCCTCAATCATCGTAATTATAAGCGTCGTCAGGATTTAGACCAAGCGATTGTGGAGGTTTTGCGTAGCCATAAGGTAGATTTGGTTATTATGGCTGGTTGGATGCGGATTGTGACTGAGGTATTAATTAATGCTTTTCCGGAACGCATTCTTAATATTCACCCCAGCCTTTTACCTAGTTTTAAAGGTGTACGTGCCATTGAGCAAGCCCTTGCAGCTAAGGTAAAGATAACAGGTTGCACTGTCCATCTACTCAGTTTAGAGGTGGATAGTGGTCCTATTTTACTCCAGGCGGCTGTTCCTGTACTTACGGGCGATACTCTCGATAGTTTACATGCTCGCATTCAAATACAGGAACATAGAATTTTACCCCAGGCAATTGCGATTATGGCACAGAAATTTATGTAGGGACGTAATCCCAATTTCAAAAATTTCTGCTACACATGGTTTTCCGCGTCACTTTATACCTGTATTAATCATCTTTAGCTAACGTAAATGAAAATGGTAAACGTGTTACGTCCTACTACTGTTAATTGGTTTATTGTTACGCAGTAAACGGCGTTTTTTTTCAAACCTTACTCTCAAGGATAACCACATTTGTTGAGTGTTTGTACTTTTTTTTAGGGTCAATGAACATGAATGATGAAGCCTACCAAAAATATTGTGAGAGTTGTGCAAATTCTCCAATGATAAAGACTCTACTTAAACACTTTATGCAAATATCCGCAGGGGAATCTCAGGTTCCGAGAAAAACTATAGAAGCCTCTAAAGAGTTTCTTGCCCAAGATGCAGAGTTATCGAAATACCATCGTCTATTCTGCAAAAATATGGGACCTATGTTTGAGCATTTTGTTGCCAGTGTGCCGTTTCTCCTTGAAGAATGTTGTCGGACAGCAATAGGCTGTATTCGATTAGCTCAATCCCTTGCCAAGACTGAAAATGATTATTTTACTTTCTATGGTTTGGGCAGTTTAGATGGTGCCCAAGAACGAACGATAGCACAATATTCTAATGGCTTAATTAGAACATTTACAGACTCTCCCAACTCGGAAAATACACAGATATTTTATCGTTCTTATAATCCTGAATATTCAAAGTTTTACAATGGAATTTTCTGTGATGTAACACCAGATTTTTTTGCTTCTCAACCTGAGTTATCGATTTATCAAGGTGGATTTGATTTTATATTTGAACCTATTGTTTTTGCTTTCTATGGTCCGAATCGACGAGAGCAAATTAAGTATTTATGTAGGCTACTAAAAGAGGATGGATTGTTCATTTGTCTGGAGAAGCTAAAGCACAAAAATATTTTAGAATATCAAAAATTCGAAAAAATAAAGGATGAAGAGTTTAAGTCTCTCTACTTTTCAGAAGAAGATCTGTCCTTGAAGAAAGAAATTTTTTTAAAAAATATGTCCAATAGTGGTCAGATTGATTTCGAGATTATGTCTGATGCTTTAAAACATCATTTTAAACACGTATATTTGATTTGGAATAGTGCAAATTTCTATGAATTTGTGGCTTCTAATAGTGAAAAAAATATTAGTCGCTTTGTTTCCTTGATGCCGGATCCTTATGTTCCTCGTCAATTTCGTCTTGAAAAAAACATGGTGAGAAAACTATCTTAATTTTTTTACTCCAGCTTGCTCAAAGTCAGCGAAGCCAAGACTTTCAACATGGGTGATAACTCAAGGCTGAACCAAATCTGGCTGCAAGAGAGACTTTATTCCCATCGTCAACCCTACCAAATATGGGCTGATTTCCGACCAAGTTACCCAATCCACAACAACACCGCAAATCGCTACAATCTAAAAAAAGTCAGACAGGATTTGCCAATCATGATTCCTACAGTAATTGAAAGCTCTGGTC